>NZ_JBVIBD010000013.1:0-31062 GCF_055573595.1 Streptomyces sp. NPDC030165
GGGGGGGGGGGGGGGGGTTGGGGGGGGGGTGGGGCGGGCGGGGGGGAGGGGGGGGGGGGGGAGGGGGGGGGGGGGGAGTTGCGCTCACCTCCCCCCCCCCCCCCCCCCGCTGCCGTAGGGGAAGGCGCTCAGTCCTTGGCGCCGAGCAGTACCGCCCACTTCTCCAGGGCGGGCTCCTCCGACAGGTCGGCGACCGCGACCTCGATGCCGTGGTCGCGGTTCCAGCGGCCGGCCAGGGCCATCAGGCGGACCGAGTCGAGGCCGTAGTCCACGAGGTTCTCGTCGTCGGGGATGTCGGCGGGGTCCTCGCCGAGGACGTCCGCGACGTCGTCGCGCAGCTGCTGGAGCGTCAGTGTCATGGTGGTCACTTCCCTTCGAAGACGGTGGCGGTGGTGGTGACCACGGCACACTTGCCGGCCGCCCAGCGCAACGCCATCGCGTGGTCCTCGGCGGAGAAGTCGGCCACCGCGTCGGCGACGAGGAACGCCTGGAGGTCGCGCATCCACGCGTCGCAGGCGGTCATCAGCACGCCGATGTGGGCGTAGACGCCGGTGATGACGAGCTGGTCGCGGCCGAGGTCGCGCAGCCGCTGCTCCAGGTCGGTGCGGACGAAGCCGCTGTACTTCCACTTGGTCAGCACCGTGTCGTCCGGGCCGGGGGCGACCGCGTCGGCGATGGCGGCCGCGTGCTCGTCGGCGGGCAGGCCCGGGCCCCAGAAGTCCTGCTGGAGGCCGCGTTCGGCGGGGGTCTGGCCGCCGGGCTGCGCCGTGTAGAGGACCGGGACGCCGAGCCGGGCCGCCTCCTCCTTCAGCGCGGCCACGTTGCGCAGCAGGTGGGTGGCGGGGGACGCCTGGGTGTCGAAGGCCGACAGGAAGTAGTTCTGCAGGTCGTGGACGAGCAGGACGGCGCGCGACGGGTCGGCCTTCCAGTCCACGCGGTTCGCGGGCAGGTCGCCGGCGGACGGCATGGGGTAGGGGGCGATGGCGGGCAGGGCCATGGTGCGGACGGGTCCCTTCAGGACGGTCGGGCGGGTGCGGAGGTCAGGAGGGTTCGGTGGCGGCGGTGGCGGCGGACCTGAGGTCCTTCTTGGAGATTTTGCCCACGCCGGTCTGCGGGAAGGTGTCCACGAACACGACGCGGTCGGGCACCTTGTAGGCCGCGAGGCCGCGGGCGCGGACGAACTTCTTGACGGCGACGGGGGTCGGCCGTTCGGCGCCGGAGCGCAGGATGACGTAGGCGAGGGTGCGTTCGCCCAGGTACGGGTCGGGTTCGGCGACCACGTTGGCGTCGTGCACGGCGGGGTGGGCGAGCAGGTGGTTCTCCACCTCCTCGGCGGCGATCTTCTCCCCGCCGCGGTTGATCTGGTCCTTGGCGCGGCCCTCGACCACGAGGTGGCCGGTGGGGGTGAGCCGGACGACGTCGCCGGTGCGGTAGAAGCCGTCCGCGGTGAAGGAGCGGGCGTTGTGCTCGGGCGCCTTCCAGTAGCCGCGGATGGTGTACGGGCCGCGGGTGAGCAGGTGGCCGGTCTCGCCCACGGGCAGGTCGTTGTCCGCGTCGTCGACGACGCGGATCTCGTCGTCCGGGGAGATGGGCCGGCCCTGGGTGGTGACGATGATTTCCTCGGGGTCGTCCAGCCGGGTGTAGTTGACCAGGCCCTCGGCCATGCCGAAGACCTGCTGGAGGGTGCAGCCGAGGGCGGGCCGCACGCGCCGGGCGGCTTCCTCGCTGAACTTGGCGCCGCCCACCAGCAGGACGTCCAGGCTGCTCAGGTCGTACGTCGTGGAGGGCGCGGCCTCGGTCCAGACCAGGGCGAGCGGCGGGACCAGGCCGGTGAGGGTGACGCGTTCGCGCTCGATGAGCGGGAACGCCACGTCGGGGTTGGGCTGCGGGCACAGCACGACGCGGGCGCCCGCGAACAGGGCGCCGAGCGAACCGGGCGAGGAGAGCGGGAAGTTGTGGGCGACGGGCAGAACGCACAGGTAGACGCTGTGCTCGTCGACGCCGCACAGCTCGTTGGAGCCCCACAGGGAGTAGATGTAGTCGTCGTGGGTGCGCGGGATGAGCTTGGGGACGCCGGTGCTGCCGCCGGAGAGCTGGAGGAAGGCGAGGTCGCCCGGTGCGGGCTCGTCCCATGCCGCTTCCGAAGGCGGGTCGGCGGGTACGTCCGACAGCGCCTCGAAGGGGCCCGGGTCGCCGCCGGTGACGAAGACGTGGCGTAGGCCCGGGACGTCCTCCCGTACCGTCGCGGCCAGCGCGCGGTAGTCGTAGCCGCCGTGTTCGGCGGCGATGACGTAGGCGGCGGCGCCGGTGAATTCGCAGAAGTAGCGGATCTCGGTCTCGCGGTGCGCGGGCAGCGCGAAGACGGGCAGGGCGCCGAGGCGGAACAGCGCGAAGATCACCTCGAAGAACTCGGCGACGTTCGGCAGCTGGACGACGACGCGGTCGCCCCGGACGATGCCGCGGGCGTGGAATCCGGCGGCGAGCCGGGTGGCGCGGCGGTCCAGCTCCGCGTACGTCCAGCGGCGGCCCTCGCCGGCCGGGTCGACGACGGCGACCCGGTCCGGGTGGGCGGCGGCCCGCTCGCTCAGCATCCGCCCGAAGGTCTCGCCCCGCCACCAGCCCGCGGCGCGGTAGCGCTCGGCGAACTCCGCGGGCCAGGTGGGGGCGTGGGAGTGGGCGTAGGCGTACTGATCGGTCACAGTTCGGCTCCGACGGCGCTGAGGAAGGTACGGAACTTGGCGCCGGTCTCGGCGGTCTCCGCGGCGGGCTCGGAGGCGGCGACGACACCCGCTCCGGCGTACAGGCGCAGGGCGCGTTCCTCGGCCTCGGCGCAGCGGATGGTCACCACCCATTCGCCGTCGCCGGACGCGTCGCCCCAGCCGACCATACCGGTGAAGAAGCCGCGGTCGAACGGTTCGGTGTCGGCTATCACCTGGCGGGCGGTGTCGGTGGGGGTGCCGCACACGGCGGGGGTCGGGTGCAGGGCGCAGGCCAGTTCCAGCGCGGAGGTGTCCGGTGCGGCGAGGGTGCCGGTGACGGTGGTGGACAGGTGCCACATGGTGGCGGTGCGCAGCAGGGTGGGCCGGTCGGGGACGTCGAGGTCGGTGCAGTACGGGGCGAGGGCCCGGTGGACGGCGTCCACGACGACGGCGTGCTCGTGCAGGTCCTTGGCGGACTCCAGCAGCGCGGCGGCCCGGCGGACGTCCTCGGCCAGGTCGTCGCTGCGCGGGGTGGAGCCGGCCAGCGGGTTGGCGACGACCCGGTGGCCGCGGCGGGAGACGAGCAGTTCGGGGCTGGCGCCGAGCAGGGTGCGGCCGGGCGCGGTGGGCAGCGCGAAGGTGTAGCCGGAGGGGTCGCGGCGGGCCAGGCGCTGGAGCATCGCGGGGATGTCGAGTGCTTCGGGGGTGGTCAGTTCGAGGGTGCGGGCCAGGACCACCTTGCTGAACTCGCCGCGCCACATGCGCTCGACCGCGGCGGCCACGCCGGCGCCGTACGCCTCGGGGGCCGGTACGGGTCTGATGTCCCACCGGGCGGCGGCGGGCGGGTCGGCGGGCAGCGCGATGAGCGGGTCGGCGGTGAGCGGCGGCGCGGTCTGCGCGGTGGCGGGCACGGCGAGTGCGGCGGGGGCCGTCTGGTCGAACGGCACGGCGCCGACGACCAGGGGCGCTCCGTGTCCGGCGGCCCTGGCGGCGCCGAGGGTGGCGGCGACGCGCTGCGGCAGGGGGCGTTCGTCGTGCGGGACGTCGCTGTGGGTGCCCTGCGCGAGGATGGTGCGCGTGGGCGTGCCGAGGAAGCGGGCGCCGGGGGTGTAGGCGCCCAGGAGTGACGTCGCTGCTCCTACGGCGGGGTGGGCCGGCTCGGCGAGGGGGACGTGCGTGGCGACTTCGGGTGCCGTCGGCACGGTAGCTCCAATTCTCGGAAGGCTGCGAGGTTCCGGGGGATGGCTGATACGGGTGGTGGTGCGGAGGGGTGAGCGGTGGCGCGGTGGTGCGGGCGTCCCCGGCTCGTGGGCGGCGGGGTGCGGCGCGGGTCAGCGCAGGGTGGCGCCGCCGTCGACGTACAGCTCCTGCATGGTGATGTGCCGGGCGCGGTCGGAGGCGAGGAAGACGACCGCGTCGGCGATGTCGGACGGGTCGGCGATCCGGCCGAGGGGGATGCCGGTGCGGTACGTCTGCGGGTCGCCGGCGATGACACGGCGGGGTGCGTCGTCGTCGGTCCACAGCGCGCGTTGCATGGCGGTGTCGGTGGAGCCGGGCGCGACGATGTTGCAGCGGACGCCGCTGCGGGCGAGTTCGAGCCCCAGGCATTTGGTGTACATGGCGGCCGCGGCCTTGGAGGCGGCGTACGCGGCCATTCCGGTCCGGGGGACGCCGGCGGCGTTGGAGCCGACGGTGACGATGCTTCCGGCGCCGCGTTTGACCATGTACGGGGCGACGGCGCGGGATGTGTGGAAGACGCCGGTGGTGTTCACGGCGAAGGTGTCGGCCCAGTCCGCGTCGGAGAGCTCGGCGGCGGGGCCGGGGCGCAGGATGCCGGCCACGTTCACCAGGACGGCGATCGGGCCGAGTTCGCGCTCGACGCGTTCGACGGTGGCGTCGACCGCGGTGTGGTCGGTGACGTCCATCGCCTCGGTGGTGACCGTTCCCGCCACGCCGTCCCCGGCCGGCGGGGCGGCGGGTGCGGTGCGGTCGGTGGCCACGACGTGGGCGCCCTGTCGCGCCAGGGCGGCGGCGACCGCGGCGCCGATGCCCTGCCCGGCGCCGGTCACCAGCGCGATACGGCCGGTGAATTCGGCGCGGCCCGGTATGTGCTCAGGCATGAGCAACCTCCCCATTTGTTAGGCAAGCCTAACCTAATATAGGACAGGCGCCCAGCCACTCTGCCATTCCGCCCGCACGCTGCAGAAATGGTTAGGCTAGCCTCACCTTATGCAAAAGCAGCGTACGGGTATAGCCGCCCCGTCCCCCGAACACGGCGCCGAAGGCGGCACGTTGCCGGGCACGGTGGCGCAAAAGGATGCCCGACCCCCTGCGGATGACCCGCGCTTTGCCTCCGGGCGGCCCGGCACGGACCCCGGCGGCGAGCGCCCCGCGGGCACCACGCGCCGGACCGTCGCGCTCGCCGTGGCGGGCTTCGTGGCCGCCGTCCTCGTACTGGCCGCCGTCTCCCTGTGCGTGGGCGCCGGCGAGGTCGGCGCGAGCGGCGTACTCAACTACCTGCTCGACCGCGGCGGCGCGCGCAGCGACCCGCGGCTGGCCCTCGTCGTCGGCGACCTGCGGCTGCCCCGTACGCTGACCGCCCTGCTCGTCGGCGGCGCCCTCGGCGTCGCCGGGTGCCTGCTCCAGGCCGTCACCCGCAACCCGCTCGCCGAGACCGGTCTGCTCGGCGTCAACGCGGGGGCCTCGCTCGGTGTCGTCGCGGGCATCGCGCTGCTGGGCCTGGACAGCGGCTACGCCTACCTCGTGTGCGCGTTCGCCGGCGCGGTGGTCGCCAGCGGTCTGGTGCTGCTCATCGCGGGGCGCAGGGGCGGTGGATCGCCGATGCGGCTGGTGCTGGCCGGATCCGCGCTGGGTGCCACCTTCGGCGGGCTGACCAGTGTGATCGTGGTGAACTCGGCGGAGACCTACGACCGGTTCCGGTTCTGGGTGCTCGGCTCGCTGGCCGGGGTCGAGGGCTTCGGCGAACTCGGCCGGCTCGCGCCCGTCCTGGCCGTCGGTTTCCTGGTGGCGCTGCTGGTCGCCCGGCCGCTGTCCGCACTGGCGCTCGGCGACGACCTGGCCCGCAGCCTGGGCCACCGGCCGCCGGTGATCCGTACCGTGGTCGCCGTCGGGGTGACGCTGCTGACCGCGGCGGCGGTGGCGCTGGCCGGGCCCGTCTCGTTCCTCGGGCTGCTGGCGGGCTTCCTGGCCCGGGCGGTCGCCGGGACCCGGCTCGCCGCCCGGCTGCTGCTGGCCGGGCTGATCGGCGCCGCCGTGCTGATTCTGGCGGACGTGGTGGCCCGGGTGGTCTCCCGCCCGTTCGAGGCGCCCGTGTCCGTCATCGTGGCGCTGATCGGCGCGCCCGTCCTCATCGGCATCGTCCGGTCCCGGCAGCTCACCGCGATGGGCATGACCGAGCCGGCCACCGAGGAGCGCACGCCCGGCAAGGCGGCGCGCGGCGTGCTGCACACGCTGCGGGAGCGTCTTCCGCGCCGCACGCCGAAGGCCGGCCGGGTGCGCCCCGCCGACACGTTCGTGCTGCGCCGCGGCCCGCTCTCCTTCCTCGTCGCCCGGCGCGCCACGTTCGCGGCGCTGCTGCTGGCAGTGCTGCTCCTGCTGGCGGTGGTGCTCTCCGCGTACGCCGGGCAGAGCGAGATGGGAGTGGCCCGCACCTTCCAGGCGATCTTCGGCCAGGGCGACCGGTTCGACGTCCTGCTGGTGCAGAAGTTCCGGCTCGGGCGGATCGTGGCCGGGCTGGCGGCGGGCGCCGCGCTGGGGCTGGCCGGCTGTCTCACCCAGACGCTGGCCCGCAACCGCCTCGCCACACCCGAACTCCTCGGCGTCAACGACGGTGCCACCGCCGCCGTGCTGCTGTCCGTCACGCTCAGCGCGACCGGCACCTTCGGCGCCTGGTGGGCGGGTCCGCTGGGCGCGCTGGCCGCGGTGATCGTGGTGACGGCCGTCTCCGGCGGCCTCGGGCAGCGCGGCTACCGCGTGCTCGTCGTCGGGCTGGCGATGTCGGCGCTGGCCTCCGCCGTGACCCAGGTGGCGCTGTCCCGGCGCTCGCTCAACTCGGCGAGTTCGCTGTACGTGTGGACATCGGGCAGCCTCAACGGGCGCAGTTACGCCGTCGCCGTACCCGTCCTCATCGGCCTGGCCGTCCTGGTCCCCCTGAGCCTGGCGGTCGCCCGCCACCTGGGCGTACTGCGCTTCGACGACGCCACGGCCTCCTCGCTGGGTGCCGCTCCGGGCCGTACCCGCGCGGTGTGCCTGCTGCTGGCGGTGGCTCTGGCGGGCCTGGCCGTGGGCATCTGCGGGCCGGTCGGGTTCGTGGCGCTGGCCTCGCCGGTCATCGCGTCGCGGCTGGCGGGGCCGCTGCGGGTGCCACTGGTCGGCACGATGCTGACGGGTGCGCTGCTGGTGGTGGCGGCCGACACGATCGGCAGGATCGTCTTCGCGGGCACGGAGGTGCCGGTGGGGGTCGTGACGACCGTGCTGGGCGGGCCCTTCCTGCTGTGGGTGCTGCTGGGCCGCTCGGCGGCCACCCGTGTGTGACGTACGTGCTGTTCCGACGCTCCTGAGAGGGGTAGGCAAGTGACCGCTGTCCCAAGTCCGCTGCTGCGCGGGCTCGCCGCCGAGGTGCGGGCCGGGCGGCCCGGCGCCGAGGAGGAGTTCTGGCGTCGCGCCGCGGCGGCCGGGACGCCGCTGGTGGAGCCGGATCCGGACGGCGACCCGGGCCACGTGCTGGTCACCTTCGTGTGGCGGGACGACCCGGCGTCCCCGGCGACTGACGTGCTGGCGCTCCTGCACACCGTCACCGACCGGGACCGGCACGCGGGCGACCTGACGCCGCACCTGATGACCCGTGTCGAGGGCACCGCGGTCTGGGCCCTCAGCCACCGGCTGCGGTCCGACCACCGGGCCTCGTACCAGTTCCGCCCCGGCACCGGGCCGCGCGAGGACCTCCTGCGTACGGACCGGCAGGCGTGGCTGAAGGTCCTGGACAGTGCCGTGCCCGACCCGTTGAACACCGCGCCCGTCCTGCCGTCCCGGGACGGGCGCCACCCCGCCTCCGTCCTGGAGCTGCCCGGCGCTCCCGCGCAGCCGTGCACCGGGCGCAGGCCCGGCGCGGCACGCGGCACGTCCGTGCGGACCGAGGTGGACGGCCGGCACGTCACGGTGCACCTGCCGCCCGGTCACCGCGCCGACGGCGGCCCGTACGCCGTCGCGGTCCTGCTGGACGGCGAGATGTGGGGCCCGGTCCTCGGCGCCGGCGACCTGTTCGACAACCTGCACGCCGATGCCTCCGTGCCGCCCACGGTCGCGCTGCTCGTGGACACGATGGGGCGGCGGATGGAGGACCTCAGCTGCAACGGGGAGTTCGTCGACTGGCTGGCGGACTCGCTGCTGCCGTGGGCGGACGCCGCGTACGGAACCGATCCGCGCCCGGAACGCACGGTCGTCGCGGGGCAGAGCGCGGGCGGCCTGACCGCGGCGTACGCCGCTTTCCGCCGTCCGGACCGGTTCGGCCTGGCGCTCTCGCAGTCCGGGTCCTTCTGGTGGCCGGACGACGAGCGCGGCACCGAGTGGCTGACCCGCCGGTACGCCACCGCCGAACGCCGCCCGGTGCGGCTGCGGCTGGAGGTCGGCCTCCAGGAGTGGATGCTGCTCGCGGAGAACCGCCGCCTGCGCAACGTCCTGCGGGCGCGCGGTTACGACGTGACGTACGAGGAGTTCAACGGCGGCCATGACTACGCGTGCTGGCGCGGTGGCCTGGCGACCGGGCTGGGTGCGCTGCTGTCCGGCCACTGAGGCCGGACGTACGCGTCGCGCCCCGGATCCGAGTGCGGGTCCGGGGCGCGATGCGTGCTGTAGCGGGGGGTCAGCTCGCGGCCGGGGCCGCCGCCCCCTCCCCCGCTCCCTCGTCCCTGTCGGAATCGTCGTCGAACGGCGGCGGCTGCGGCGGGTTCTTCGGCAGCCGTACGGCGATCAGCGCGCCCACGGCGACGAGCCCCGCCGTCACCCACACCGCGACCCGGTACGGACTCGGGCCGGTGGCGCCGGTGCCGTGCCCGCCGATCACGCCCGCGCAGACGGCGATACCGAGGGCGCCGCCCAGGGTGCGCACGATCTGGAAGAGGCCCATCGCGCGGCCCATGTCGGGCGGCGCGACGTCTTCGAAGCCGGCGAGCTGGACGGTGAGCACGGCCGTGCCGAGCACCAGTCCGATGGCGAACATCAGGCCGCGTACCAGCCAGGCGTCGTCCGCGGCGCCCGGTACGGCGAGGGCCGCGAAGACCACCGCGGCGAGCAGCAGCGCGGGCACCGCGAGCCGTCGCGGGCCGATGCGCGGCAGCAGCCGGTCGACAACCTGGGAGGCGAGCATCAGGCCGACCGCTTCCGGGAAGACGCTCAGGCCGGCGTCGAGGGCCGAGGCTCCCAGGGCTGCCTGGTAGAGCAATGGGAAGACGAACAGGACGCCCATCAGGCCGGCGGCGGTGAGCACGGCGAGCGCGGAGGCCGTGCCGTACGCCCGTCCGGCCAGCAGCCGCAGTTTCAGCAGCGGCTCCGGCGTACGGAGCTGGTGGACGACGGCGGCGGTCAGCAGGGCCACGCCGAGCACGGCGCTGACGGCGACGACGGGCTCCGCCCAGCCGTGCGAGGGGCCGAACCCGAGCGCGTAGGTGAGCAGTCCGAGGCCCGGGGTGGCGAGCCAGAACCCGGCCCGGTCGAACGGCCCCGGTACGCCCTCGACGTGCTCGCGCAGCCCGAGGACGCCGAGCAGGACGGCGGCGGCGCCGATCGGCACGTTCACGAAGAACAGCCAGTGCCAGGACAGGTGCTGGGTGAGGAAGCCGCCCAGCGGCGGGCCCAGGGCGGGCATCAGGGCCGTCGGCACGATCAGGACCTTGCCCAGCTTGGCCCGTTCGTGCGGCGGGAACGCGCGGAACAGCAGGGTCATGCCGACCGGGGTGAGCAGGCCGCCCGCCAGGCCCTGCACGGCTCGCGCCACGACCAGCGCGGGCAGGCCGGGGGCCAGGCCGCAGGCGGCCGAGGCGGCGGTGAAGACGGCGAGCGCGCCGAGGAAGACGCGCTTGGTGCCGTAGCGGTCGCCGAGCCAGCCGGCGACCGGCAGGGCCAGCGCGAGGGCGACGAGGAAGGCCGTCTCGACGGTGTTGGCCGCCGAGACGGGCTGCCCGAAGTCGCCCGCGATGGTGAACAGGGCCGGGTTGACGATGGTGGAGTCGAGGCCGTTCATGCACATGGCGGCCGTGTAGACGAGGACGACGGCGGTCCTCGGGTTCAGCCGGGACCGGGTGGTCGGTGCGGTGGTCACCGGGTCACCCCTCCAGTTCGGTGAGGCGGTCGGCGACCACGCGCGCGATGTGCGCGATCGGCTCGGGCAGGGTCATGTCCTTGTGGGAGCACTGGATGTTCGTGTTGTCGATACGGCCGGTGACGTAGGGCGTCCAGGTGTCGGGGGTGAGGGTGTCGTCGATGGTGTCCACGACGGCCCGGAAGAAGAGCACGTCGCCCCGGAAGACGCGGTGGTCGTAGGCCCGTACGAGGTCGTTGGTGTTGAGGTAGATCGCGCCGAGCGCCTTGATGGTGCCGGTGGACAGCGTGGACAGCGGACTGCCTTCCCGCTGGAGCACCTCCACCACGTTGGCGGTGGTCAGCGGCTTGCCCTCCAGGCTGTCGGGCCCGTAGCCGCCCATGGTCAGGAGGGATTCGAGCGCTTCGGCCTCGTCCGGTACGGGCAGGCCGCGGAAGCCCTCGGCCGGGTAGGCGTCGAGGATGGCGAGGAGTTCGACCTCGTGCCCCTCGTCCTGGAGGTGGGTGGCCATGGCGTGCGCGATGATGCCGCCGGTGGACCAGCCGAGCAGCCGGTACGGGCCGTCGGGCTGCACCTCGCGGACGCGCGCGGCGTAGTGGGCGGCCAGCTCCTCCAGGGTGGCGGGCAGCGGCTCGCCGGCGGTGGCGGCACCGACGCCCTGGGCCTGGAGTCCGTAGATCGGCACGTCGGCGGGCAGGTGGCGGATGAGTCCGGCGTAGCACCAGCTCAGGCCGCCTGCCGGGTGGACGCAGTGGACGGGGACGCGGCCGCCCTCCGCGCTCCGGGCGGCGGGGCGCAGCGGCAGCAGCACGTCGAGCGGGTCGTCGTGGCGTACGGCGTCCAGGGCGGCGTCGAGCGCCGCGACGGTCGGCGACTGGAAGACCGTACCGATCGACACCTCGGTACCGAGCACGGCCTTGACGCGGCCGGCCAGCCGGACGGCGAGCAGGGAGTGCCCGCCGAGGTCGAAGAAGTTGTCCTCGACGCCGACCCGGTCCAGGCCCAGTACCTCGGCGAAGACCGAGCAGAGCAGTTCCTCGCGCGGGGTGCGGGGCGCGCGGCCGGTGGCGGCCGGGCGGTCCGGTGCGGGCAGCGCCTTGCGGTCCAGCTTGCCGTTGTTCGTCAGCGGCAGCCGGTCGAGCAGGACGACGGCGGACGGGACCATGTGGACGGGCAGTTCAGCGGCGGCGTGGTCGCGCAGGGCGGCGGGGTCGGGTGCCTCGCCCGCGGCGGGGACGGCGTACCCGACGAGCCGCTTGTCGCCGGGGGTGTCCTCCCGGACGACGACGGCCGTGTCCGCGACGGCGGGGTGCGCGGCGAGCACCGCCTCGATCTCGCCCAGCTCGATGCGGAAGCCGCGGAGTTTGACCTGCTGGTCGGCGCGGCCGAAGTACTCCAGGGCGCCGTCGGTACGGCGCCGGGCGAGGTCGCCGGAGCGGTACATGCGGCTGCCGCGCTCGCCGAACAGGTGGGCGTACGGGTCGGCGACGAACCGGGTGGCGGTCAGTTCCGCGCGGCCCAGGTAGCCGCGGGCCAGGCCCTCGCCCGCGACGTACATCTCGCCGGTGACACCGGGCGGTACGGGCTGGAGCCGGTCGTCGAGGACGTAGACGCGCAGGTCGGGGATGTTGACGCCGATGGTGCTGGAGGTGGCGCCGGCGGCGGTGGCGCGGTCGAGCGGGAAGTACGAGACGTGCACGGTGGTCTCGGTGATGCCGTACATGTTGACCAGGACCGGCGCGTCGTCGGCGTGCCGCTCGTACCAGTCGTCCAGCCGCCCGAGCTCCAGCGCCTCGCCGCCGAACACCACGTAGCGCAGGGCCAGTGCCGTCCCGTCGCTCTCCCGGTCGGCGGCGGCGAGCTGGTAGAAGGCGGACGGGGTCTGGTTCAGGACGGTGACCCGCTCGGTGGCCAGCAGCTGCCGGAAGGCGTGCGGGTCGCGGCTGGTGAGGTGCGGTACGACGACGACCTTGCCGCCGTACAGGAGCGCGCCCCACAGCTCCCAGACGGAGAAGTCGAAGGCGTAGGAGTGGAAGAGCGTCCAGACGTCGTCGGGGCCGAAGCCGAACCAGTGGTCGGTGGCGGTGAACAGCCGGGTGACGTTGTGGTGGGTGACGACGACGCCCTTGGGGCGGCCGGTGGAGCCCGAGGTGTAGATGACGTACGCGGCGTCGTCGGGGCGCAGCGGCCGGGTGCGGTCCGCCTGGGTCAGCGGGCCGGCCTCGTATCCGTCCGCCGCGCCGCCGTCCACGGTGATCAGCGGCAGGATGTGGGCCGGGAGCCGGGGCGCGGTCGCGCTGTCGGTGATCAGTGCGGCCGGTGCGGCGTCGTCGAGCATGTAGGCGAGGCGGTCCGCCGGGTAGTCCGGGTCGAGCGGCAGGTAGGCGGCTCCGGCGAGGGAGACCGCGAGCAGGCCGGTGACCAGGTCCACGGAGCGCGGCAGCGCGAGCGCGACGATGGAGCCGGGGCCGATGCCGCGGGCGGCCAGCAGCCGGGCCAGGCGGTGGGCCCGGGCGGAGAGTCCGGCGTAGGTGAGGGACTGCCCGTCGCAGCTGACGGCCGTACGGGCGGGGTGGCTGCGGGCGGCGGCCTCGTAGACCCCGGGGAGCGTGGCCGCGGGGCGCGCGGCGAGGGGTCCGGCGGGCGCGTTCCAGCCGACGAGGGCGCGGTGCCGCTCCTCGTCACCGAGCAGCGGCAGCAGGCCGAGCGGGGTGTCGGGGGCGTCGGCGGCCGCGGTGAGCAGCCGGGCCAGCCGGTCGGCGAGGGCCTGCACGGTCGCGCGGTCGAAGAGGTCGGTTCGGAACTCGAAGAAGCCGCCGATCCCGCCGCCGGGCTGCTCGCACGCATTGAGGGTGAGGTCGAACTTGGCCGTGCCGGACGGTACGGCGGTCATCCGGGCGGTGGCCCGCGGGCCCAGCGCGAACGCGGCGTCCGGCACGGACTGCCAGGCCAGCATCGTCTGGAACAGCGGGTGCCGGGCGAGCGAGCGCCGCGGGTTCAGCTCCTCGACGAGGTGGTCGAAGGGCAGCGTGTCGTGCTCGTACGCGGCCAGGGTGGTGGCCCGTACGCGCTCCAGGAGGGTGCGGAACGCGGGGTCACCGGAGGTGTCGGTGCGCAGCACGACCGTGTTGGTGAAGAAGCCGACGAGGGCGGCGGTGGCGTCGTCGGCGCGGCCGGCGACGGGCGTACCGAGGGGGATGTCGGTGCCGCAGCCGTGCCGGGTCAGGAGGGCGGCGAGGCCGGCCTGCACGGTCATGAAGACGCTGGTGCCGGTGGACCGGGCGAGGCGCTGGAGGGCGGCGTGGGCCGCGCCGTCGAGGACGAACGGGACGGTGTCGCCGGTGTGCGAGGCGACGGCCGGGCGCGGCCGGTCGGTGGGCAGTTCGAGCTGGTCGGGCAGGCCGGCGAGGGCCTGCTTCCAGTGCGCCAGCTGGGCGACGGCGAGCGGGGTGGGCCCGGCGGGCGTGCCGAGGAGCTGCTGCTGCCGGGCGGCGTGGTCGGCGTACTGGAAGGGCAGCGGCGCGAACTCCGGTTTCCGGCCCGCGAGTCGGGCGGTGTAGGCCGTGGCGAGGTCGCGGGCCAGGGGCGTGGTGGAGGCGCCGTCACCGGCTATGTGGTGCAGCAGCAGGAGCAGCGTGTGATCGTCCGGGCCGTCGCTGAACAGGGTGACGCGGAGCGGGAGTTCGGAGGCCAGGTCGAAGCAGTGGCGTACGGCTTCGGCGAGGTCGCAGCCGGGTCCGGCAAGGTGCGTCTCCGGCCGGGCCAACGGGTGATCGGCGGGGAGGATCCGCTGGTAGGGCTGCTCTTCCCCGCCGTTGTCAGTGGTCGGATATACCGTTCTGAGTGTCTCGTGGCGAGCGGTCAGGTCGCACAGGGCGAGCTGGAGCGCGCCACGGTCGAGCGGTCCGTCGATGCGCAGCACGAGCGGGATGTTGTAGGTGGGACTGGGGCCTTCGAGCCGGTGGAGGAACCAGAGCCGCTGCTGGGCGGGCGAGAGGGGGAGGTGTCCGGTGCGGGGTACGGGGGACGCGGGCAGGGTCGCGGACGGCATGCCGTCGCCGTCCGCCGGTGCGGCGGAGTGGACGAGCGCGGCGAGCGCGGCCGGGGTGGGGTTGCGGAAGACGTCCGCGGTGCTCACGGGCGCCTGGAAGATCTCCCGCATACGCGCGGCCAGCCGGGCGGCCAGCAGCGAGTGACCGCCCAGGTCGAAGAACCCGGCGTCCGCCGGGGGGCTCGTGTCCAGGGAGAGGAGGTCGGCCAGGAGACCGCGGATGATGTCGGTGTGCGGGCTGCCGGTGACGGGGGTGTCCGTACCGCCGGTGCCGGTGCCGGCACGGGCGCCCGTACCTGCATCTGTGCCGTCGGCGCTGCCGCCGCCGGTGCCGGGGACGCCCGGCTCGGGGTCCGGCAGGGCGCGGTGGTCCAGCTTGTCGTTGGCGGTGCGCGGCAGTTCGGCGAGCAGCGTCACCGTGGCGGGGACCATGTGCGCGGGCAGCGCGGCGGCCAGGTGCGCCCGCAGCTCGGCGGGAGTGGGAGAGGGGGAGGGGGTGGGTGGGGCGGGGGCCCCGGGAGAAGCGGGAGAGACGACTTCCCGGCCGTCCTCACCGCCCTGCCCGGTCCCCACGCCGGTCCCGGCCGCACCGTCGACTGCCGCACCGTCGGCGGTCGGGCCGTCGACTGCCGCGCTGCCGACTGCCGCCCCGCCGACTGCCGCACCGTCGCCGTCCGTCCGCAGCACCGCGTACGCCTGCAGCCGCTTGCCGTGCGGGGTGTCGCGGGCGATCACCGCGGCCTGGGCGACGGAGGGGTGCTGGGCCAGGGTGGCCTGGATCTCGCCGAGTTCGATGCGGAAGCCGCGGATCTTGACCTGGTCGTCGCTGCGGCCCAGGAACTCGACGGTGCCGTCCGCCCGGCGCCGTACGAGGTCCCCGGTGCGGTACATCCGGCTGCCGGGCGCGCCGTGCAGGGCGCCGTACGGGTCCGCGACGAAGCGTTCGGCGCTCAGGTCGGGCCGTCCGAGGTAGCCGCGGGCCAGGCAGGCGCCCGCGACGTACAGTTCGCCGGTCACGCCGTCCGGCGCGGGCCGCAGGCAGGAGTCGAGGACGTAGGCCCGGGAGCCGCGTACGGACCGGCCCTCGGGGACCGCGGGGCCCCCCGTACCGGGCGCGCCCCCCGTACCCGTCCCGCCACCCGTACCCATCGCGCCGCCGCCCGCCGCGGGCGGCGTCCAGTAGTACGCGTCGACGGTCGTCTCCGTCGGCCCGTAGAGGTTGACCGCGTGCAGCCCCTCGGTGGTGGTCAGGCGTTCCCACAGCGGTACGGGTACGGCCTCGCCGCCGACGACGATCACGGCCGGGCGGTGCCGTCCGCCGTCCAGCAGCCCTTCGGCGAGGAGGGCTTCGGCGTAGGAAGGTGTGACGTCGAGGTAGTCGATGCGGTGTTCGTCCACGTACCGGGCGAGGGCGGCGGGGTCGCGGTACGAGGCGTCGTCCAGGAGGTGCAGTTCGTGCCCGTGGACCATCCACAGCACCGGGTCCCAGGACGCGTCGAAGGCGAACGACGCGCTGTGCGCGACCCGCAGCCGTTCCCGGCCGGTGCGGGCGACGGCGGGGGCGACGTGGTCGCTGCCGTGCCCGGCGTACAGGTTCGCGAGCGAGGCGTGGGTGACGACGACGCCCTTGGGGCGGCCGGTGGAGCCGGAGGTGTGGATGACGTAGGCGGCATGGCCGGGCGCGGGCGGTTCGGCGGGCGCGCTGCCGGGCTGTGCGGCGAGCGCGTCGGCGGTGGCGGTGTCGTCCAGCGCGACGACGGGCAGGCCGTGCGCCGGGAGTGCGGCCAGCGTCGCGGTCGTGCCGATGACGCAGGCGGGGCGGGCGTCTTCGAGGACCGCCAGGGTCCTGGCGGCCGGGTGTCCGAGGTCCAGGGGCTGGCAGACGCCGCCCGCCTTCAGGACGGCGAGCAGCGACACCATCATGTCGGTGCCGCGTGGCAGCGCGAGGGCGACGGGGCGTTCCGGGCCCGCGCCCCGGCCGGCCAGCAGGTGGGCCAGGCGGTTGGCGGCGGCGTCCAGTTCGGCGAAGGTGAGCGCGGTGTCGCCGGTGCGGACGGCCACGGCCTGCGGGGTGCGGGCGGCCTGTCCGGCGAAGTACGCGGGCAGGGTGCGGCCGGCGGGCGGTTCGTTGCGCCCGGTGGTGGCGCGGCGTACCGCGTCGGCGTCCAGCAGGTCGATGGTGCCGACGGGGCGGTGCGGGTCGCTCAGCAGGAGTTCGGCGAGCCCGTCGAGGTAGCGCAGGAACGAGGTCCGGTGCCGGTCGAGTTCTTCCTCGGCGTACCGTCCGGCGTGCGCGTCGAGGCTGATGCGCAGCCCGCCGTCCGCGTCGGGCGAGGCGGTGACGGCGAGGTCCTCGACCGGGCCGGCGGCGAGGTTGTGGACCGTGCCGGGCAGGCCCGCGAAGTCGAGGTCGCCGTCGAACGGCTTGATGTTGACCATGGGCCCGGTCAGCGGCACGGCGGCCGAGGAGAGGGCGAGGTCGCGGCGGATGTGGGCCTGCGGGTAGCGCTGGTGGCGGCGTACCGCGCGCATTTCGAGGACGATGCGGCGCAGTAGTCCGGCGCCGGTGTCCTGGGGGTGTACGGCGATGCGCAGCGGCAGGACGTTGACGGTCATGGCCGGGGTGCGCAGGGCGGCGGGGCCGCGGCGGTTGGTCAGCGGCAGGCCGAGCACCACGTCGTCGGTGCCGGTGAGGCGGTGCAGGTGGCCGGCGGTCGCGGCGATGACCAGTTCCGCCCAGGTCGCCTTGACCGCTTCGGCGGCTCGGGTGAGCCGGTCGAGCGTGGCGGCGGGCAGGTCGGTACGGGTGCGGAGGACGTCGCCGGCGGCGATGGCGTCGGCGAGCGACGCGGCGGAGACCGGTGCTTCGGGGGTGCGCGCTTCGGGCGTCCCGGCCGCTCCGCTCGCCAGGGTCACCGGCTCCGGCCGCCCCGCCATCCGTGCGGCCCAGAACTCCCGGTCGGCCGTGTACTGCTCGCTGTCCAGGTACCGCGTCTCCTCCTCGACGAGGTCACGGAGCGGCGCGAACCGGGCGGCCGTGGGCTCCTGTCCGGTGGCGAGGGCGGTGTAGAGCTCGGCAACCCGTTTGCCGACGAGTTGCAGGGCGTACGCGTCGACCGCGATGTGGTGCACCCGCTGGTACCACCAGTACCGGTCGTCGGCGACGCGGAAGAGTGCCTGGGTGGTGAGCTGTCCGGCCTCTCCGAGGTCGGCGGCCCGGGTGAGGTCGGTGTGCATCCAGTCGCGGGCTGCCGCTTCGGCGGGCCGGCCGGCGCCGCGCAGGTCGATGCGGTGCAGCAGGTGTTCCGCGTCCGGCGGTGTGACGCGCTGCTGCGGGACGCCGTCCGTCTCGCTCACGCACACGCCGAGCGTCTCGGCCTCGGTGACCGTACGCAGCAGGGCGCGCTCGAACAGTGTCTCGTCCAGGGCCCCCTGGATCTCGACCACGTCCGCCGTGTTGAGCGCCGGGCTCTTGGGGTTGATTTGACCCGCGTAATGGATGCCGGCCTGCGCGGTGAGCAGCGGGAATCCGTCGGGTCCGGCGGGCGGTGGTGTTCCCGGCGCGGGAGCGCTGGGGCGCGACAGGGCCGCGGGGACTGCCTGGTCGACCGGACGCTGATGCATGTGTGTGACAACTCCCAGGGAGGAAACCGACCTTCGCGGGCCGGCCGGCAGCCCGCGCACAAAACTTAGGGAAGCCTAAGTTATTTTTACTCTTTCGCGGTGCCGCCGACCGTCATCGGCACCGGTCACCGAGCCCGAAGAGGAGACGATGACGTCCGCCCCCGCACCAGCCCCCGGTCCCGCCGCACTCGCCGCCGTCAAGGACGCCGTGCGACAGCACATCATGGGTCAAGACACCGCCCTGACCGGCCTCAGCCGCCGGATACACGGCCATCCGGAGACGGCCTTTACCGAGACCAAGGCCGCCTCCTGGTGCGCCAATCTGCTGCGTGAGCACGGCTTCGAGGTGACCGCGCCCGCCCACGGCCTGGACACCGCGTTCACCGCCACCGCCGGGACCGGCCCGGTCACGGTGGCCATCGCCTGCGAGTACGACGCCCTGCCGGACCTCGGCCACGCCTGCGGCCACAACCTGATCGCCGCGGCCGGTGTCGGCGCGGCGCTGGGCCTGGCTCCGTACGCGGCGGAACTGGGCCTGACGGTGCGGGTCGTGGGCACGCCGGCCGAGGAGCGCGGCGCGGGCAAGGCGCTGCTGCTGGAGGCCGGCGCGTTCGACGGGGTGGACGCGGCGATGATGGTGCACCCGTGCCCGTTCGAGATGTCCGACTTCCGGTCCTTCGCGCTCGGCACGCTGTCCGTCACGTACACCGGCCGCACCGCCCACCCCAGTCTCAACCCGCACGAGGCCCGCAACGCGGCCGACGCGCTGACCGTGGCCCAGGTCGCCCTGGGTCTGCTGCGTCAGCAACTGCCGCCGCAGTGGCGGGTGCACGGCATCACGACCTCGGCGGGCTCCGCGCCCAACGCGATACCCGACCGCGCGACGGCCGAGTACGAGATCCGCGCGGAGGCCGCCGAGGACCTGCGCGAGCTGCGGGAGCGCGTCGAGGCGTGCTTCCGGGCCGGGGCGCTGGCGACCGGCTGCGAGGTGACGCTGGAGCGCCCGGAGCCGGACTACCTGGACTTCCGCGGCGACCCCGGGCTGATCGCCCTGTGGGAGGCGAACGCGCGGGCCCTGGGCCGGCCGGAGCCGGTCGAACGCGGGCCCTTCGCCTGTACGGACATGGGCAACGTGTCCCATGTGGTGCCCGCCATCCACCCCGTGCTGGACATCAGTGGAGGCGCCTGCGGGCCGCACGAGCCGGAGTTCGCGGAAGCGGCGGTGTCACCGAAGGCCATGCGGGCGCTGCTGGACGGCGCGGTGGGCCTGGCCTGGACGGCGGCGGACTTCGCGTACGCCAGGACGAACACCGGGGACGGCGGCGCGCCCCGGGCGTGACGCACGCGTCGGCGGCGCCCCGGTGTCCCGGAAGCGCCGCCGGCACCGCCGCGGCCGTGCGGGCTGCCGTGCGGCTGCCCGTGCGGCCGCCCCGGTCAGGATCCGGACAGTGCCTTGGTGATGTCGTTCATGACGACGTCGCTGGCCAGCGGGCCGCCGCGGGTGGACCAGACGGAGCCGTCGACCGTCACCACGTGGCCCTTCTTCACCGCGCCCAGCTCCTTGTAGGCGGGCTTGGTCTGGACGTCCTTGAGGGCCTTCTCGCCGTCGGAGGTCAGGGTGGACAGGAACAGCCAGTCGCCGTCGATCTCGCCGATCTTCTCCAGGCTGAGCGACGGGGCGTGCGCGTTGCCGTCCTTGTTCTGGTTGGCGGGCCGCTTGAGGCCCATTTCCAGGGCGACGCCGCTGGCGAACTGCTTCTTCTCCATCCAGCTCGGCCCGTCCGGGTTCCAGCGCACGATGGAGACGGCGGCGCCCTTGTCGGCGCCCAGCTTCTCGCCCGCCTTCTTGGCGGCGGCCTCGTGGCCGGCGATGACCTTGTTGGCGTCGTTCAGCTTGTTGACGGCGTTGCCGATGCCGCGGAAGGAGACCTTCCAGTCGTCGGTGGGCGCCATGGTCACCAGGGTGGCGGGGGTGATCTCGCGCAGCTGCTTGAGGACCTGCTCGTCCTGCATGTCACCGGCGAGGATCAGGTCGGGCTTGGCCGCGACCACCTTGTCCATGACGGGCTTGAGCAGGCCGCCGACGATGTCGATGCCCTTGACCTTGTCCTTGAGGTAGGCCGGCGGCTCGTCCAGGCCCTGCCCGTTGGTGATGCCCACCGGCTTGATGTCCAGGGCGAGGACGGCGTCCAGGTCCTCCTGGGTCAGCGTGACGATGCGCTGGGGGTGCGCGGGCACCTCGACGACCTTGCCGGTGGCGTCCTTGACCGTACGGGTGCCGCCGGACGCCGCCGCGTCCTTGCCGCCCTTGTCCTTGGCGTCCGCGCCGGTGTCCGAGCCGCAGCCGGTCAGCAGCAGCGCCGCGGCGCCGAGGGTGGCGACGGCCGTCGCCATGCGGCGTCGGGCGGTGAGAAGTGAGCGGCGGGACACGGTCATCGGGAACTCCGGGTTCAATGGGTCATGACGTGACGAGGCGTGCGTACGGCTGCCGGAGCGGCCGCACTTCCGCCGATTAGCGTTAAGGTTAGCCTTACCTTATGACAAATAGGCAAGAGGTGTGACCTCTCGCCCCGGGGAAAGGCCGGCACCAGTGGAACTCCGCGTCGAGCAGCTCACCGCCGGATACGCCGGACACCCGGTCGTCGACCGGGTCGATCTGACGGTGGAGTCGGGTCAGGTGGTGGCGGTGGTCGGGCCCAACGGCTGCGGCAAGTCCACCCTGCTGCGCTGCCTGGCCCGCCTGCACGAGCCCGCGTCCGGCCGGGTGTTCGCGGGCGACGCCGACGTGTGGCGGCTCAAGCAGCGGGAGGCGGCACACCGCATCGCCCTGCTCCCCCAGTCCCCGCAGGCACCCGAAGCGGTCACCGTGGCGGGCCTCGTACGCTACGGACGCCACCCGCACCAGGGCCTGTTCCGCCAGTGGTCCCGCGAGGACGAACAGGCCGTGACCCGCGCCCTGGAGGCGACCGGCACCACCGGCCTGGCCGGCCGCCGCCTCGACCAGCTCTCCGGCGGCCAGCGCCAGCGCTGCTGGCTGGCCATGGCCCTCGCCCAGGAGACCCCGGTCGTCCTGCTCGACGAGCCGACCAGCGCCCTCGACATCGGCCACGCCGTGGAGGTGCTGGACCTGGTCCGCGAGGTGGCGGCGGCCGGGCGGACCATCGTCATGGTCGTCCACGACCTCGCCGCCGCGGCCCGGTACGCCGACACGGTCGTCGCCATGCGGGCGGGCCGTGTGGTCGCCTCGGGCCCGCCGCGCGACATCATCGACGCGGCGCTGGTGAAGGAGCTGTACGGCGTGGACGCGGAGATCCTCGCCGCGCCGTCGGACGGCTCTCCGGTGGTCGTCCCGACGGCCCGCGCGGCGGCGGAGTCCGTACGGTCGTGACGGTACGGCGGAGTCCGTACGGTCGTGACGGTACGGCTCCTGACGGTACGGCGGAGTCCGTACGGCCATGACCATACGGGGGGGCAAGGGCTGGAGTACGGCCGGAAGTACGGCGCGCCCGCCCGATGACGGACCCGCCGCACCCCTTGCCCCGGCGCCCCGGCGTCTCAGGCGATGAGCTTCTCCAGGTCGTCCACGACCTGCCCGACGTCCGGCAGGGCGAGGCTGGCGAGCTGCGCCTGCCGGATCCGGGCGGCGGTGCCGCGGTCGTCCAGGATCTCCCGGCACGCGGCGGCCACGGCTTCCGGCGCGGTGTCGGTCAGGTGCAGGCCGAGACCCAGCTCCTGCACCCGCCGGGCGTTGGGCAGCTGGTCGCCGAAGTTCGGCAGCACGGCCATGGGCGTGCCCGTGCGCACCGCTTCCCGGACGCTGTTGTAGCCGCCGTGGGTGACGAACAGGTCGGCGCACTCCAGCAGCAGCGGCTGTGCGAGCCGGTCCGTGAGGTGGACGTGCGGGGCGGGCTCCACACCGGCCGGTTCGATGCCGCCGGTCGCGACCACGGCCGTGCAGTCCAGCCGGGACAGGCCCGCGACGATGATGCCCAGCTGCTCCGCCGGGTCGGTCATCCCCACCGGCAGCGGGGCGCCCTCGGGCAGGATCTCGCGGAACATCGGCAGCGCGGTGCCCACCGCGGCGAACACCAGCGGCCGGTCGGTGGGCAGTCGGGCCACCCAGCCGGGCAGCCCGGCGGTGCGGTCCACGACGGTGGACTGGCGGTAGGCCAGGACCGTCGCCGGGAACTGGGCGAAGGAGAGCTCGGCGGGCAGGTAGTCGAAGCGGCCGTACGGGTAGAGCGAAGCGGGCGACTCCTGTACGGGCAGCTCCAGTTGCTCACGCAGCCGGTTCAGTCCCGGCAGCAGGACCGCCGGGTCGAGCACGTTGACCGTACCGGCGGGGATGGGCAGCTGGGGGATGCCGAGCCGCTCGGCGAGCAGGCAGGCGCCGATGTCCATGCCGTCCCGGATGATGACGTCCGGCCGTATGCGGCGGGCCAGTTCGGCCAGCACGTCGTGGCTCTGGACGGCCATGTCGCCGGTGAGCCGGTCGACCAGCACCCGCAGGTGCAGTTCCTCGACGGAGAGGGCGTCCGTACCGGCCGCTTCCTCCGAACCGGTCGCCTCCTCGACGTCCTCCTGCCAGCCCGATCCGAAGTCGAGCCGCGGCAGGCAGGTCTCCACCGTGACGGCGTCGGCGGCGAAGACGGGTGCCACCTCGGGGGTCGTGGCCACCGTGACGTCGTGGCCGGCCCCGGTCAGCGCGCGGGCCAGGGGCAGCAGAGCTCTGCCGTGCGACGGTGAGCCGGTCGCGGTGCACAGGACGCGCATGGATTCCTCTTCTCTGGGCGGGGGGCGTGCGATCACCGTAGGAAGCCGCGAAAAGAGGTGTCAAAGAAGGGTGACGACATACGGCGACATTGAGTCATGCGGCATGAAAGGCCGTCGGGCGGGCAGGGCCGGCTCCATGATCCACCGTGGCCGCCGCGTGCCACGGGCCGGGTGCGCGCAAGATGCGATCAGCGGGGGGCCGCCACACGATGGGATCACGCAGGCGCTGCGGCGCACGCCCGGCAGGAAGGCGGACAACCGACGTGGAGCACATCGACGACCGCTCGGCGCCGTCCGGCACCGGCGGCGCGGCCGGGGCCGGATCCCCGGTCGAGGCCGCCCGCTCGTGCCTGACCCACTCCGCCGTCTGCCTGATGTCGCCGGCCTCGGTCCGGGCGCAGCTGGGCGCGGACGACACGTCGTGGGCGCGCTTCGCCGCGCACTGGGACGAGCTGGGCGAGGACCGGTACGCGGCCGAGCAGGGCACCCGCAGGCTGCGCCGGTACGGCCAGTTCGCCCTCACCCCGGCCACCGGGGAACTCGTCCAGCTGCCCCACACGCCGTTCGTGCAGCCGAAGGACACCAACCCGCTGTACGAGACGGTGGACCGGCACTTCGAGCCGCTGACCGACGCGTTCGTCGCCGACCCGCTGCTGCGGCCGCTGTTCGACCTGCTGGCGCAGGCGGCGGCCGCCCTGGACGACGCCGGGCGGTGGATCGTCAAGGTGCATCCGTTCCGGGTCGTCGCGACGGCCGACGACGCCGGGGACCCCACCCCGGAGGGCCGCCACAAGGACGGCGTCACGCTGGTGTCCTCGCTGCTCGTCTGCCGCGACAACGCCAGCGGAGGCCAGAGCAGCGTCTACACCCACGACGGGCGGGAGCTGCTGTCGACCACCCTGCACCGGCCGGGCAGCCTGCTGCTGTCGGACGACCGGGACTCGCTGCACTGCGTCTCCCCGATCCGGCCGATGGACATCTCCCGGCCCGCGTACCGCGACGTGCTGGTGACCACCCTCACCGCGGCGTGACGCGGCACCTCACGTGTCCGTGGTGGCCACCGGCCCCTCCTGTCCGGGACGTCCGGCCCCATCCGCGCTACCCGGCCCTGGAGGTCCGGGCCACAGAGACGTACCCGCCGACGCCGAGGACACCGTCGCCCTCGCGGTGCTGCTCCCGCCCGGCCTGGTAGCGGGGGTGGTCGCCCGGCGTCACGGCGGGCTCCTGGCCGCCGACGACGGGCGTTCCGGACCCGCAGATCCGTACGCCCTCCGCGGCCGCGGCGACGGCCGTCCGTACCGCGACCAGCCCCGGCGCAGGCCGCCGGCGCCCGCGTACGGCGGTGTCTTCGCCTCGACCCGGCACCGGTCAAATGCGCCGGAGACGAGGACGTCGGCCGTCCGCGGCCCGGGACGCCGTGGACTGCTCACTTCCCCGGCATCGGCCACCCCGGTGGTCCTGTCGCGTCGCGTGGTGCGGACGGGGGCGGTGTGCACCGCGCTGGGCAGCCCATTTCGTCCGTCGCGGGATGAACGATGTTTCCGGGGTACCCGTGGCGCGTGTTCTTCATCAAACCCCCCGGTGTGTACGCCCCTCAGGAAGACACCGGAATGCTGGCCGCGGCCCTCCGGCGTGAGACGCTGCGGCCCGGCGCCGAGGTACTGGACGTGGGCGCGGGCAGCGGTGCCCTGGCGGTCGCCGCGGCCCGGCACGGCGCCGGGCGGGTCACCGCGACGGACGCCGCGTTCGCCGCCGTGCTCACCACCCGGCTGAACGCCTGGTTCGCCGGGCACGGCAGCCGGGTGCGCGCGCACCGGGGCGACCTGCTGCACCCCGTGGCCGGGCGCCGCTTCGACCTGGTCATGGCGAACCCGCCGTACGTGCCCGGTCCCACCCCCGTGCTGCCGCGCGGCGGCCGGGCGCGGGCGTGGGACGCCGGGCCGGACGGCCGGGCCGTACTGGACCGGCTGTGTGCGCAGGTGCCCGGACTGCTCGCCCCGGACGGTGTGCTGCTGATCGTCCATTCGCAGCTGTGCGGCCCGGACCGGACCGTGGAACTGCTGACGGACGCCGGCCTGGAGACCTCGGTCACCGACCGGAGGTTCATCCCCTTCGGGCCCGTGATGCGGCAGCGTGCCCCGTGGCTGGAGGCCCAGGGGCTGATCGCCCCGGGCCAGGACAAGGAAGAGCTGGTGGTGGTCCGTGCGCAGCGAGCCGCGTGAGCAGGAGGACCTACGGGAGCGCGAGGAGTGCGTACCGGAGCGCGAGGGGAGCGCCCCCAAGGAGGCGCGCCGGGTCGTGCAGGACCCCGGGGGCCCGGTGCTGATCGAGGGCCCGGTCGAGGTGGAGCTGGACGACGGGACGACGGCCCGGTCGGACCGGCCGTTCGTGGCGCTGTGCATGTGCCGCCGCAGCCGGACTTTCCCGTGGTGCGACGCCAGTCACCGCGGCCGCAAGCGGCCCCCGGCCGCACGTACGGCCGGGAGCAACGCCCGTCAGAGCGCGTCACAGCGGGGCGAACAGTGAGGATTCACCCGCCCGCCAGGCGCTGAGCAGATGCTCACCCAGCCGGTCTTCCAGCAGCTCGGTGACGGCGATGCCGAACGCGACGTCCGGGGCGAGCGCGGGCTCCTCCCGGAGCAGCCCCTTGACGACCTGGTGGCGCACCACCTGTTCGTGCACGGCGTCCGCCTCGACGTGCTCGGCGTAGAAGCCCACGGCCGCCCGCCCGGCCTCCAGCCGCTCCATCGCCTGCGCGAGGCGGCGTGAGCCGGGGGACGAGGTGACCTCGACCCAGGCGAAATGCCCGACCAGGGCGCCCCGGTGCACGCGGTGCAGCCCGAAGAGCGACATCAGGTTGTTGACGGCGAGCATCTGCCGCGAGCAGGCGCCAAGGTAGCGGCCGTACGAGCTGTCCAGGCCGAGGTCGTCCATCAGGTCGGCGAAGAGCCGCGCGTGCACCCGCTCGCCGCGGCCCGCCCCGAACTCGTCGTACTCCACCGCCATCATCCCGGCCTTGGCCTGGCCCCACAGGCGCGGCACCACCCACAGGTGGGGGTCGGCCTCCTTGAGGTGGTACAGGGAACGCTGGGCCGCGTACTCGCGCAACTGCCAGTGCGCACCCTTGTCGCGCAGGAAGTGCGAGACGCCGTCGCCGTCCGCCGGCTCCACCAGCAGGCCGTCGAGCAGCGTGTCCACGTCGTCCGGCTCGGGGACGTCGGCGCGCAGCGCGCCGAGGAAGGCGTGCTCCAGGGCGGCCCGGAAGCGCAGCAGCTCCGGGTCCCACTCCCAGGTGTCGGGTACGGCGTCGAAGCCGCGGTAGTGCAGCTCGTAGCAGAGGGCCAGGGCGAGTTGCAGGTCGTCGCCGTACGGGTCCGACGCCGCAGCCGTACGGCTGTCCGGCAGGTGCGCGGTGCCGGGCTGCTGGCCGAGCGCGGAGACGACCGCCGCTGACAGCTCTCCGCGGGCCGGGGGGCGTTTCACGTCGTGGTCCTTCCCTTCACCCGTGGGAACCCGTGCCTGGCACGGTGTGCCGGGTGGCTCACGAGTGCCCCCGGAGCCCCCGTGGAAACGCGGTGGCCTGCCCGTACGCGGCGGAAAGGCGGGCGGGGTGGCGGTCAGCCGGCGTCCGGCGGGCGGGCGGGAGCGGCGTCGGCGGTGGCGTCGGCACGGCCGGGGACACGGCCCCGGGTCCGCGGTCATTCCGGCTCGCCCGGCCGCTCCGGCTTCGCCTGCCGTCCCGGCTCACCCAGCCTCCCCGACCGGCCTTGCCGCCCCGCCTTCGCCTTCCGCCCCGGCTTCCCCTGCCCCCGCGGCTCGCCCGGGCCGTTGGGCTTCCCCCGGCCGTCCGGCCTCTCCCTCCCGTCCGGCTTCCGCCTCCTCTCCGGCGCGTCCGGTTCCGCGAAATGGGTCAGCTCGTGCAGCAGCTGCTTCATCTCCACGAGCAGTTCACCGCTCGCCGCGGCCGCCGGCGGGTCGCGCTGCTCCCGGAAGTCGTCCGCGAGCCGGTCGTACAGCTCCTGCGCCCGCTCACGGGCCCGGCGGTAGCGCTCCCCCGCCTCCGCCCGGTCGCTGTCCGCGAGCAGTTCCTCCTCGGCCTGGCACAGCGTCGCGGCCTCGCCCGCCAGGTCGGCGTACCGCCGCAGGAACGCGGTGCCGGGCACGGTCAGACGGGCCTTCTCCCCTGCCGTACCGGCCAGCGTGCGGGTGATGGCCGAGAGGTGGGCGACGGCCCGTTCCCACACCGCGTCGGCCTTCTCGGGCGGCGGCGGGAGCGGCCCGGTACGGCGCAGCCGGGAGCCGGGGTTGAAGCGGGAGCTCTCGGTGGTCCACTCGCGGGCGCTGGCCAGCGCCCGCAGCACCTGGCCGAGGCGGCGCGCACGGTCGTGCCAGCCCGCCGCGTCCGTGGCGCTCCACTCCCCGCCGCGCAGACCCTCGGCCATGAGCTCCAGCAGTTCGGCGCTCTCCCGGGGCAGCCGCCGCAGCTGGTCGTGCACATTGCGCAGGTGCACCGGCGGGAGGATCAGCGCGTTGACGGCGATGCCGATGACCGCCCCGATCGCGGTCTCCATGAGCCGGTGCCCGACCTCGGTCAGCGAGTAGGCGCCGTAGGTGATGACGAACAGGGCGGTGGTCGCGCCGTAGATGCCCTGGGCGCCCAGCCTGCGGTGGGTGCCGGCCAGCGTCATCACCGGCAGCACGATCAGCATGGCGCCCAGCGTGCTGCCGTCGGTCGCGGCCATCGCCGCGGAGGCCAGCAGGGCGCCCAGCACGATCACCACGAGCTGCTGGAGCCCGGACCGCAGTGAGCGGTAGACGGTGGCGTCGACCAGCGCCAGCGCGGTCCAGGGGGCCATCAGGGCCAGCGGCGCGTTGAGCCACCAGCCCGTCAGCGCCCAGGCCGCGACCGCCGCGCCGGCCGCTTTCAGCGACTGGACGACGGTGTCCCGTTCCGGCCCGGACCCCCGCACCGCGCTGCGCACCGTGCGGCCGACGGCGGCCACTTCCCACCACAGCCACCGCCACCCGGCCGTGCGCCTCGCCTCCGCCAACTCCGCCTCCCGGCTCACTCCTGTGCGCATCGGGCCCGCCGTGCTCACCGGTGGCCCGGAGCGCCGGGTACCCATGATCGTCCGGGTCAGGGCGTTTCTGATGGATCTCCGTGGAGGACACCGAGCGGGCCGTCGACAACGCTCGTGAGCAATACACCTGGTCGCAGCGGCACCTTCGAACACCCCTGCCGGTCCCTCTGCCGCCCGGGTGATACCGGGCACCCGTAGGGGTGGTCGCGCGGACCGTGGCGCTTCGTCAGCACGCGTGCCCGCCTTGACTGGATACGCGCCTCGTCCGCGCCCCGCCCCGCCCCCGACCCATACGGAAGTCCTCACCCTGATGCGTATCCGTTCCGCAGTCGTCACAGCGCTCGCCGCGGCCGGTGCGGCCGCCCTGGCCACGCCGCCCGCCGCCGCGAACCCGGCGTCGAGTCCGGCGATCTCCTCGCTCACCGAGTCCGAGTTCGTGGGGCTTTTGCGCATTCCGCTGAGCGAGTCCAACGTCAAGGCGGTCCTGGGCCTGGCCGAGACGGCCGCCCGGCCGCTGAACATGGAGAAGGGCGCCTCGCTCACCGGGAAGTGACACCCGCGGGACAGGCGCCCGCAGGGCGCACACACGTACGAGTCACTACGCGCGTGTGCGCCCCCGTCTGCGCCTGCCCGCCCCCTCGCACCGGCGGGACCGTGGAGTACGAGACCGGTACCCCGGACCTTCGACGAGGAGAGCGAAGTGATCCACATCAGCGAGACGCTCGTGCTGCAGACGGTCGAGGAGTTCCTCACCGCGGAGGAGATCGCCCGGCTGATCAAGATCATGGACAGTGAGGCGGCCGGTTGGCGGCCCCGCCACCAGGCCGAGGTCCTCACGGCCCCGGCGACCGCCCAGGACGTACTGGCCGACGCCACGCAGCGGGCGCTGCCCGCGATCCGGCGCAGCATGCCGTCCATCGCCGGGTCCGGTGACTGGGGATACACCGAACTCACCGTGGGCCAGGGCGTGCCCACCCACCTCGACGGGATCAGCAGCCCGCGGACGCCGCCCCGGCGCATCGGCCGGATCGGGGTGACGATCACGGACGCGGCGGAAGGCGGCCGGTTCTACATCGAGACGACGTCGGACTCGGCGCCCTGGACCGACACGATGCTGGGCGCGGCCGACGGATACGAGCCGGGTACGCCGCTCAGCCGCAGCCTGCCGCACGGCCCCGCCGTCCACGAGGACACCCCGCAGTGGCTGAGCGCGCCGCGCAAGAGCCGGTGGCTGACGGACGCCGGGCCGGGGGTGGCCGTCGCGTACGGCGCGCAGGTCATCCACGGTGTCACGCCGGTACTGCGCGGCCGGGTCCGCAAGTTCGTCACCGACCTCGTGGACACGGCGGCCTGACGGCGCCCGCCGGGACCGGGCGGGCCCCACCGGCCTGGTGGGGCCCGCCCGCTCAGCGCCGTACGATCCGAACCGGCCCGCTCAGCGCCGTACGCCCCGTACTCGCGACACCCCGAGCAGCCCGGCCGGCGGCACCTCCGCCGACGTCTGCTCCGGGCTCACCGCGAGGCCCCGCTCCCGCACCGGGCCCAGGAGCCGCTCGGCCAGCGGCATGACCATGTGCCGCCCCCGCCGCGGTGGTTGCGGTCCCGGGCGTTGAAGACCGCGAGCAGGGCCGAGGTGTCGGCGACGGCCGGCGGAGCGGTACCGGCGCAGGTACGCGTGGGTGTGTTCGGACAGGTCCGGCGGGCCTTCGAACAGGGCGGGCCAGTCGGGTACGCCAGGGTCGTCCCCGAGCGCCGTGTCGGGGACGAAGACCTGGCCGGCGGCCCACTGGATGGTGATCGCCTCCGGGGACTGGCCGGTGACCGCTGCCAACTGGCGCAGGTAGTCCGCGGTGGCGCCCGTGGCCGTGACGTGCGCGGTGATGCTGGGCCCGTCCTCGGGCGGCAGCTCCGGTGGCGGCTGGTCGCTCATCACGACACCTCCTGTCGTCGTCGCCCCCAGCGTGTCGGGACGGCGGGCCACCAGCCCAGCAGATCGCGAAACCGTGTCATGCGCTGTGTCCCAGCCGCGGCACGGAAACCGAAGCCCTCTCCTTCCCGGCGGCGCGTTCAGCTCGCGCCCTGCGCAGGGCAGTGGCTGCGGCCTGGCGGCGGCATTGGACCCGAGACGACTCGATCGGGGCTGCACCTCTTCCACGGGCTCGGGGAAGGCACGGGCGCTGAGCGCGCGCATCGCGGCGGTCTGCCGCTGCGCCGCTTCCGCGATGACCGGGTCCGTCCGGCGGTGCGGCGTGGCCGCTTCCTGGTGTGCGATGAGGGCGCGGTGGTAGCCGGCCGAGGCGTTCTCCCGGGTGTGTACGGGACCGATGGGCACGGCGGCGGGCGGCGGGTCGACGCCGCTCGGCTCGGGTATGGGCAGGGAGCCGGGTGTGTGGGCCTTGGCTACCGGCACCACGCGCACCCGCGACCGCGCGAGCAGGCTCTAGCCGGTCGGACGCCGTACCACGTCCGCGACGCCGTGCTCCTGGAGCCGCTTGAGGACCTTCGTCCCGGCCGCCGCCGAGCAGCCCAGCAGCCGCGCGGCCGTCGCCGCCGAACGGTGACCACCGATCCGTCGCACACCGACCGGCCGCATTCTCGCCGCGCCGCGCCGCAGCTGCTATCAAGATGGCGGCCTGTACGGCAGGGAAGGGGATCTTCGTGAACTTCGAGTTCGTATGCGGCTGGTGCGGGGAGGACAACGTCCTGTACGGCGAGCAGGCAGGTTTCTGGGGCACGAAGTACGAGCTGCCGGAGGAGTGGGACTGCTGGAACTGTGACGGCACGAACGTCACGCCGGACCCGCCGTGGACCGAAGCCGACTGACGCGTGTGCTCCTCGCGCTGGAGTCGAGGCTTCGGCCGACCCGTGCTCAACCGCCTCACCCACGTCACCGCGGCCACCCGCCGGGCCTCCGGCGGCAAGACAGTGAGCGCCCGTCTTGCCCGGTAGCGTCACTGCGCAAGCAACTGGATGACCAGCAAATATAATCTGCCCCATGTCGAAGCCTGACGAGCTGCTGGTTGACGTCGCCGCCATGGTGGAGTCCGGGCGCAGCAATCAGATGTCCCTGACCGTGGTCACCGGTGGAGCTGTCATCACCGGTCGGCTGGCTCCCGAAGCAGTGTGGCGGCACAGGGTGTCGGAAGTACTGACGGATTCGGACCGCGTGGGCGAGTTCTCCGCCGTCTTCGGTACCCCCGTGACGAACGGGCCGCCTACGCATCTGCACTTCCATGTCGCCCGGATCCTGCAAGGCACGGTCGGGATCCCGGAGACGGGCGGGATGTACCGTGTCGCGATCAAGGACGTCAGTGCCTGGACCGTGGGCGACTTCAGCTATTCCGACCGCTGAGCAACCACTGCGACGGTGACCCGCCGCACCCGGTGTGGGGGCAGGGGGGGGGGGGGGGAGGAGGGCGGCAAAACCGGGGGAGGGGGGGGGGTTACCAAGGCTTCGCGCCTCTGTGGAGCGCAAGAAGGGGGGGCAATCGCCACTAC
>NZ_JBVIBD010000013.1:31072-275543 GCF_055573595.1 Streptomyces sp. NPDC030165
TCTCCTTCTCCCTCTCCCCCCCCCCCCCCCCCCCCCCCACCACCCCCCCCCCCCCCCCCCCCCCCCCCTCCCCTCCCCCCCCCTCCCCCCCCCCCCCCCCCCCCCCACACCGCCTGCAGGTGTCGGTGTCTCACGGTCGTGTCACTTCTTGTGGCGGCGGAAGACGAGGTGACCTCGTCCCGCGTCGCCACAAAGACTCAGGCGGGTCTCGCTGGTGCTCCCCCCGATTCAGACTGCCTTCACCGTGCCACCGTCGATGACGTGGTCCGCGCCTGTGATGTTGCCGGCGACGTCGGAGAGAAGGAATGCGATCGAGGCCGCCACTTCCTCGGGCTCGGTGATCCGACCGGTAGTGATGTCGAAGGCTTCCGGGATCTGCTGGAGGAATGCGGCGTGCTCTGCTCCGGCTCCGGCCGCCACCTTGCCGCCGAGGCCGACAGGGTCCTCCCAGGTGGAGGTGCGGACCACTCCGGGAGAGACGGTGTTCACGCGCACTCCCCGGGAGCCGAATTCCTCGGCCGGGGACTTGCCCCAACGCGGCGAGGGCTGCCTTGGTCGCGCTGTAGGCGACAGGACCGGCAGCGGGCGGCCGGGAGTTGATGGACGAGACGTCGACGATCGATCCGCGGCGTTCGATCAGGCTGGTCAGGGCCGCGCGGGCGGCACGGACGGCGCTGAGCAGGTTGAGGTCGAAGACACGTGCTCACTGAGTGTCTTCGGTGTCGCGGAGGCCGATGGGCTCCACGTCGTCCCCGGCACCGACGTTGTTCATCAGCAGGTCGGTGCCACCGAGTTCGTTGAGGACGCTGTCCATCAGGGCTGCGACGCCGTCGGCAGTGCTCAGGTCGCCTGACAGCGCGTGCGCGCCGGATTCCTTCGGCTCGGGCGTGATCGTGCGGGCGGCGCCGACGACGCGGACGTCTTCGGCGATCACGGGAAAGTGAAGCCGAGCACGAAAGGCGCGTCAACGTGGCGTGTGGACCACCGCAAAAGCCTGGTATTGCGGGTTTATCGGACTGTGGCGGGTAGCGCCGACCGTCGGCGCACGGGTTCGCGGGCCGCACCCCGAAGGCGGACACCACGACACACCACGGACGAAGCCCATGAGAGTCCTGGTCACCGGCGGCGCCGGGTTCATCGGTTCGCACTACATCCACACGCGGCAGGCACCCAGAACGTCCTCGAAGCGGCCCTGCGCACCGGCGTGCCGGGGGGAGCACCTCGACCGGCGAGGTGTATGGCCAGTACCAGCATCCGGAGAAGCTGATCCCCCGGTTCGCCACCGGTCTCCTGGAGGGCGGGACGGTCCCGCTGTACGGGGACGGCCGCCTCACCCGGCGGGACGCCGCCTCACCCGCCGGAGCGGTGGCGGTGCTGGCCCCGGGTGCTCTGCGCGTGCCGGGCGGCGGGGGGCGGGGCGGTGGCGAGGTCGAGCTGGCGTACGAACTGGTGGAAGCAGAGCAGGACGGTCAGCGGCGGCAGGCCCGCCACGGCGATGCCCGCCGGGGAGGGGTGCACCCGGGCGATGCACAGCAGTGTGGCCACGGCGGCGAAGAAGATCACGACGGCCCAGGAGTGCAGCGTACGGCGCCGGTAGGCACGGGCGCGCAGGATGGACAGGGTGGCCACGACCCAGGGGCCGTAGATCAGCAGCGGCCACAGCCCCGCGATGTCCGCCGGTGCGACACCGTCGGCGATCGCGCGCAGCGACGGGTAGGAGGCCACCGCGCCCAGCGCAGCGACGGCGACCGCGATCACTGCCGTCATCAGCACGGACGTCGCGCTCAGCAGGCGTCTCCAGGGCCAGCCGCCGGGGGCGGCGCCGTCGTCGGCGCGGTCGCCGGCACCGGCAGCGGTGCCGACTTCGGTGCGGGGGTCCGTATATGCGTCCTCGTAGGCGTCTTCGTAAGTGTCCCCGTAGGCGTCCGCGGTCCGTGCGGCCCGGTCGGCGGGGTCGAACACGGGCTCGTCCGGGTGGAAGACGGTCCCGGAGGAGTGGAAGACGGCTTCTCCGGGGTGGAAGACCGTCTCCCGACGGTGGTGGGCGGCCTCGCCCGGGTGATAGCCGATGTCGTCAGGGTGGTGGACGACGCCGTCGGGATGGAAAGCGACACCGTCGGGATGGAAGACGACACCGTCGGGGTGGAAGACGCCGTCGGGGTGGAAGACGCCGTCAGGGTGGAAGACGCCGTCAGGGTGGAAGGCGCCGTCGGCGGGCGGGAAGACGGATTCGCCGGCCGTGGAGAAAGTGGAGAAAGCGGCCCCCGGGCCGCCTGCCCCCGGCGGCTGTTCGGTGGTGTCCCACAGTTCCGCCAGTTCGGGGCCCAGTTCCTGTATGACGGCGGCGTCCCACCCGTCGTCGGCCATCTCCTGGCCCAGGGGCCCTGCGTGCGGGTACGGGATGCCGCCGGGGAAGGCGACGGACTCTTCCGTACTCTGGCGCGGCAGCCGGTGCCGGCCGGTACCGGGCGGCACGGGGACCCGCGGGGTGTCGTTCACAACAGCTCTCACAGGAATCGGTGGTGGCCGGTGGGGAAGGGGCCGGCCGACGCGCCGCCCGGTGGGGCGGCGGGCGCCGGAGGAGCCGTCAGCGGCCGTCCGCGATGCCGTCGAGCGCGGCCAGCAGCTGTTCCAGCAGGTCGCCGGTGTACTCCAGCCGGACGCGCTGCCCGGGGCGCAGCAGGTGGACGTCGGGGCGGACGTCGGGCGCGCTGCGGGGCACGGTCGAGCTCAGCTGCCAGCTGCCGAGCTGACGCGTGGGGGAAAGGATCGTCTCAGTCATACGTCGTCAACGAATGCGCCTCACAGCGGGTGACTGCGGCATACGGGCGAATGAGAATTAAGATAACTAATTCCTCATAACGGTGCTTCACCGAAGGAACCGGAAGCAGTCGCACCGGCACGAGTCGAGCAGACCGGGCACCGTACGGCCGCCTCATCGCCCTGCCGCCCGGTGACGCGTCATTGACCAGCGACAACACCATAAGGGGAGAGTCCCCGACAAAGCGTCAGGAGACCCGGCAAAACCGGCGCTTTCTCCCACACCATTCCACCGCTCCTCGCAGGCACGGACAACGGCGGCGTACGCGGAGATGGACAGTCACACATACATCTTTCACCACAGTTGAAACGGGCCAACCGCCCGGCTACTGTTCCTAGCCGCGTCTCCACCGTGATGAAAGCCCAAAAGGCCCAGACTTTCAGGAGAGTTGAACCAGGACGGCCGAGCCCCGTCCCCACGACACCTGCACGAGCACCCGTACGAGCGCCCGCGGAACTGCGCCACCCCTTTGCACCGGAGCGGACCTGTCAGCAGCGGCCGAAAGGAAGAGCGACGACCATGGAGTTCCGTATTCTGGGACCGGTCGAGGTACTCCACGAGGGCCGGCCGATGGCCATCGGCGGCACGAAGCCCAAGTCGCTGCTGGCCTCCTTACTGCTCGCCAAGGGTGAGGTGGTCTCCAACGCCGCCATCAGCGAGGTGCTGTGGGGCGGCACCCCGCCGAGCACCGAGCGCTCCCAGATCCACACCTACGTCTCCCGGTTCCGCAAGCTGTTCGGACCGTCCGCCGCGCTCGTCCGCGCCCCCGGCGGCTACGCCCTGCGGGTCGGCACCGGCCCGGTCGACTACGCGGAGTTCACCCGGCTGTCCGCGCTCGGCGGCCTCGCCCTGGCGGAGCACCGTTTCGAGGACGCCGCCGGGCACCTGACGTCGGCCCTGGAGCAGTGGCGCGGCCCCGCCCTCGGGGGCGTGACCCGCTTCCTGGCCGACAGTGAGCTGGAGTGGCTGGACGAGGCGCGGACCAACGTGCTGGAGGACAAGGCGGAGGCCGACCTCGCCCTGGGCAGGCACCATCAGGTGGTCGGGGAACTGACGCGGCTGGTCGGCGAGTTCCCCGTACGGGAGCGGCTGCGCGCGCTGCTGATGACCGCGCTGTACCGGTGCGGCCGCCAGGCGGAGGCGCTGGCGGTGTACCGCAGCGGACGCAAGGTGCTCGCCGACGAGCTGGGCGTCGCCCCGAGCCCGCTGCTGACCACCGCCTTCGAGGACATCCTGAACAACGGCTGCGGTACGGCGCCCGCGGAGGAACCGGTGCGCGGCGGGGCGGACGGCCCGTACGCGCTGCGCGTCCCGGCCATGCTGCCTCCGGACGTCGCGGACTTCACCGGACGCGCGGCGCAGCTCGACGAGATGTCGGCGTGGCTGAACGCTCCGGTTCCGGCGGGCCGCGGCGCCGGCCCGGTGGTGGTCACCGGCCCGCCGGGGTCCGGCAAGAGCGCCCTGGCGGCGCGCGCCGCGTACGCCGCGTCGGAGGCGTTCCCGGACGGGCGGCTGTACGTGGACTTCGCCTCCTCGCCGCACCATCCGCGCGCCCCGCTCGACGTGCTGGGCGAGTTCGTCCGGGCGCTGGGGTGGGACGGGCCGCTGCCGTCCACGTACGAGCAACGGGTGCAGCAGTACCGGCATCTGCTCGCCGACCGCCGGGTCCTCGTCGTCCTGGACAACGTCACCGAGGCGGCGCAGGTGCACCCCCTGCTGCCGGTCATCGGCCGCTCGCAGGCCGTGGTGACCAGCCGCCAGCAGCTCACCGCGCTGGCGGGGGTGCGGGTGCTGCGGCTGGGCGCGTTCGAGGAGCCGGACAGCCTGGCCCTGCTGGGGCGGATCATCGGTGAGCGCCGCATCGCCGCCGAGCCGGCCGCGGCCGCGCTCCTCGGTGAGCTGTGCGACCGGCTGCCGCTGGCCGTACGGGCGGTGGGGGCGCGGCTGGTGGCCAAGCCGCACTGGACGCTGGCCCGGCTGGCCGACCGGATGACGGATCCGTCGCGCAGCCGGCTCGACGAGCTGCGGACCGTCGGCCTGGACATCCGGGAGCGCTTCCACGCCTGTTACGAGCAGTTGCCGTCCCGTATGCAGGCGGCGCTGCGGCGGCTGGTGCTCTTCCGTTCGCCGTCGATCTCGGTCTGGGCCACCGCCGCGGCGCTGGACCTCTCCGAGGAGGAGGCCGAGGACGTGCTGGAGGCGCTGGTGGACGCGCACATCCTCAGTGAGAGCGGGGTGGACGAGTCGGGCAGCTTCGTCTACTCCATCCCGTCGCTGATGCTGCTGACCGTGTGGGAGAAGGCCGAGAGCGAGGAGTCGACGGCGGACCGCTCGTCGGTGCTGCGCCGGGTGCTCGGTGCCTGGCTGGCCCGGGGCGCCCGTGCGTCGCGTGGCCTGGCGGTGCTGAAGCAGGAGCATCTCCACTCGTTCTACCGGTCGTGCCGGCAGGGGCTGTTCGGGTCGGCCGGGCAGTTCTGCCAGAAGCTCTGGGATCATCTGTCGCTGCCGCAGGGGGAGCCGCAGGGCAGCCCGTCGTAGCGGCCCGGCCGGCGGGCCCCGGAGGCGGACGAGCCCCGGAAGCGGGAGGCGCGGACAGCGGTGGGGCCCGCCGCGCACGGGTGCGGCGGGCCCCTGCGGGGCGTACGGGTGTCAGGAGCCCTGCCCCGCCGGCGGGAGGTTGTAGTTGAGGCGGAAGGTGTTGCCCGGGTCGTACGTGGCCTTCAGTTCGGTCAGGCGCCGGTAGTCCTCCGGGTCGTAGGCGCTGCGCACCAGGTCGGGGGCGGCGTTGTCCTCGAAGCCCATGAAGTTGAGGAAGCGGCCGACGGTCAGTGGCGCGAACGCCTCGAACAGGCGCTGCTGCACCGGCCGGACCGTCTCGGTCGTGAAGGGCCCCACCAAGGGCGACAGCACGGCGAGCATGTACTGCGCGTCCCGGTGGCCGACGGCGTTGGGCGCGCCGGTCCGGCGGGACAGGGCGCCGCCGAGGTGCCGGGCCTCCAGGATGCACGGCACGCCCGCGTCCGGCCCGCCCAGCTCCAGCAGCGCCTTGACCGACGGCGCGTCCAATTGCTCCAGCATGATGTCGTCGCCGTACCAGGGCATCGGGACCGGCGGGTCGTTGTGGATGGACGCGGACTCGGTGTACGGCATGTCGCCGAGGGTGTCGAGCAGGCGCGGGCCCACCTCGCGCAGCGGCGCCACCAGGCGCTCGCCCTCGGCGGCGTCGCCGGTGTGGATGATGCGGATGTGGCACACGTAGCGGCCGCGCAGCGGTTCGGGGACGACCGGGGCGTCCGGGCAGGGAAACAGCGCCACCGAGGAGTTCATGCTGTCGGGGACCTCGCGGGTCCACTCCTGGTAGGCGAGCAGGGCCTGCTCGGCCAGTTCGGCGTCGAAGTAGAGGCCGCCGCCGTAGATCCGCTCGACGGGCAGCAGGCCGATCTCCAGGCCGGTGACGATGCCGAAGTTGTCGCGGCCGCCCAGCAGGGCCCAGAAGAGGTCCGGGTCGCTGTCCGGGGTGATGTGGCGCAGGCGCGCGTCGGCGGTGACGACGTCCATCGACCGTACGTGGTCGGCTGCGTAGCCGTAGGTGCGGGAGAGCAGTCCGAGGCCGCCGCCGAGGGTGTAGGAGACGGCCGCGACGTGCGGCGCGGAGCCGTTCAGCGGCGCCAGGCCGTGCACGCCCGCCTCGGGGACGACCTGCTCCCAGCGCGCGCCCGCTTCCAGGTGGGCGGTGGCGGTGGCGGCGTCGATCCGTACGCCGTCCATGCGGCGGGTGCTGACCAGTACACCGCCGTCGGCGAGGACGGCCGGGCCGTGGCCGGTGGCCTTGACCGCCACCGGCAGGCCGTGCGCGGTGGCGAACTCGACGGCCAGGCGTACGTCCTCGGCGCAGCGCGCGCCGACGATGACGTCGGGCCGGTGGCTGACGCTGCGCTGGAAGCCGGTGCGCTCCTCGTCGTACCCGTCGTCCTCGGGGCGAAAGGTTTCGCCCCGCATACGCCCGGCGAGTGTCCGCAGGTCCTCCGCGAGGCCGTGCGCGCGCGAGAACACCGCAGATGTGTCCGTCATCGTCCAGTTCCTTCCACCGGGTTCGTCAGGAGGTCCCCGGGCCCGCCGGGTGGGGCCGGGGCGTCGGCGCGCTCCCGCAGGACGCGCGCGGTGTGCTGGTCCATCGGGAAGAACAGCTCGATCGCCAGTTCCGAGAGGGTGACGTCGGCCGGTGCGCCGAAGGTGGCGATGGTGCTGAACATCGCCAGTTCGCCGTGCGGGGTGCGGAACCGCATCGGCACCACCGCTTCGCGCGGTCCGCGCTCCTGCGGCGGGGCCGGGGCCTCGTGCGCGGGCACCTCGTAGGCGCTGACCTCGTCGTACAGGGCGCTCAGCGCGGGGTCGCCGGTGGTGTGCGCCTGCTGCGACAGCCCGCCGAGCAGGTACGCGCGCACCTCCCCGTAGTCGACCGCGTGCGCCGGGAGCCCCTTGGGGTGCAGGGCCAGCCGCATCACGTTCGGTGTGGGCGCCAGCAGTTCCGCCGGTGCCACGTCGAGCATGACGCTCATCGCCCGGTTGGCGCGTACCACGTTCCACAGCCGGTCGACGACGACCGCCGGGTACGGCTCGTGCCCTTCCAGCAGCATGTCCACCGCCGAGCGCACCGCACGCATCTCCTCGCCCTCCAGCGGCCGTTCGCGGTAGACGGGCGCGTAGCCCGCGGCCATCAGCAGGCTGTTGCGCTCGCGCAGCGGTACGTCCAGGTGGTGGGCCAGGCGCAGCACCATCTTCTGGCTGGGCCGGGCGCGCCCGGTCTCCACGCAGGACAGGTGCCGCGACGAGGTGTCCGCGCGCAGGGCCAGTTCCAGCTGGCTGAGCTTGCGCCGCAGCCGCCACTCGCGCAACAGCACACCGGCCCTCGGCAGTTGATCAACTCCCATGCGGCCGACCCTACCGACGCCCGTGAAGATCGGCCATGACCTCCGAGGTCATGACGCCCGTCACCTCCCGCGGCCGCCGGCGCCGCGCCGTCGCGGGCGTCACGAGGCCAGGGCCAGGAAGGGCGTACGCCGGAACGGGTACCCGGGCAGCTTGGCGCGCTGCCGGGAACGCCCCTGGTGCACGGCCTCCCAGTCCACCTCGGCGCCCGCCAGCCACAGCCGGCCGACCGCCGTCAGCAGCACGCTCAGCTCGGGCGTCGGATCCGTCGGGTGCGGCAGGGACTGCACCGCCTCGAAGCCCTCGGCGAGCGCCGGGTGGCGGCGGGCGAGCGAGGTGAGGGTCAGGCCGGGGCCCACCTCCAGCAGGACGCCGGCCGGGCGCCGCGCGAGCGTCGCCAGGACCTGGTCGAACCGCACCGGCCGGCGCATGTGGGCGCGCCAGTAGGCGGGTGCCGTGACGGCGGACGGGCGCGCCCAGTCCCCGGTGGTGTCGGAGACCACCGGGATCTCCGGTTCCCGCAGGTCCGCCCGGGCCACGGCCTGTTCGAAGGCGTCCAGGACCGGTTCCACCAGCGTCGAGTGGCCCGCCGTGGCGATCCGCAGCAGCTTGGCCTCGACGTCCGGCCGCGGGAAGTCGCGTACGAACTGTTCGACCAGCGCGGTCGGGCCGGAGACGGCGGTCTGGTCGGGTGCGTTGACGGCTCCGACGGTCAGTCCTTCGGGCAGCAGGGCGAGCACCTCGCGTTCCGGCAGGCCGACCGCGGCCATCGAGCCGGAGGGCAGCCCTTGCAGCAGCTGTCCGCGCCGGACGACGACGGCGAGCGCGTCCTCCAGGGAGAACACTCCGGCGGTGCAGGCGGCCGCGTACGCGCCGAGGCTGTGGCCGGTCACCGCGGCCGGGCGGATCCCCCAGCGCATCAGCAGCCGCGCCAGCGCGTACTCGACGACGAAGACGGCGGGCTGGCCGACGCCGATCCGGTTCAGGGCGCGCTCCGCCTCGGCATGCGCCGCCTCGCCCTCCGGGTAGAGCACGGACCGCAGGTCCAGGCCGAGGCCCGGCCGGGCCAGGCGTGCGCAGGTGTCGATGTCGTGCCGGAACGCGGCGTCGGTCCGGTAGAGGTCCCGGGTCATGCCGACGTGCTGGCCGCCCTGCCCGGAGAAGGTGAAGACGACCGGGGCGGCTTCCTCGGGCGCCCGGCCCGTGGGCAGGCGGCGGCGCCGGCCCGCCTTGAGGGCCGCGGCGGCGTCCGCCGTGCCGTCGGTGACCAGGAAGCGCCGGTGGGTGTGGGCGGTGCGCCCGGTCTGGAGGGTCCAGGCGGTGTCGGCGAGGGCGGTGTCCGGGTGCTCGGTGAGGTGTTCGCCCAGCCTCGCGGTCAGGTCGCCGAGGGCGGCCTCGCTCTTCGCGGAGAGGGGCAGCAGGTGCCAGTCGTCCTCTGCGGTGGGTTGCTCCTCGGCCGCGGCGGGTGCCTGTTCGACGAGGGCGTGGGCGTGGGTGCCGCCCACGCCGTACGCGCTGACGCCCGCGCGCCGGGGGCCGGACTGTGCCCCGCCGTGCACCGGCGCGCCGTGCTCCACGTACAGCACCGCCCTGACGAACGCGGCGACACCGGCCACGGGGTCCGTGCCCGCGCCGCTCACCACTCCCCCGGCGGTGCCGCCGCTGCCGGCGTTCTCCCCTTCGTCCGTCCGGAAGTAGGTGACCGTGTCCGCCGCGGCATCCGCCAGGGCGCGGGCCTCGCGCTCCACGCGCTCCCGGCCCGCGTTGCCCGGCACGGTGCAGCCGGATTCCGGGTCGCCGTCGTGGCCGACGACGGAGGCGCGCAGTACGGCGTGGACGTGGTCCCCGGCTTCCAGGGCCGCCCGCAGCGGTTTGAGGACGACCACGCCGACGCCGGAGCCGTCCGCCCGTGCCCCGGTCCCGGACCGCTCCCGCGGCACACCGACCGAGACGCCGCCCGCCAGCGCCACCCCGCACTCGCCCGCGAGCAGCGCCTGCGCGGCGCTGTGCACCGCCACCAGGGAGGTCGCCCCGGCGGCCTGCACCGTGACGGCGGGGCCGGTCAGGCGCAGTTTGTACGCGGCGCGGGTGGCGAGGAAGTCGTGGGCGGTGGCGATCCTGATCTGCCAGTCGTCGACGTAGGGCATGTCGGGAAGCTGCTGCCGCAGCAGCGAGGCGTACGGGCTGGCGCCGCCGCCCGCGTAGACCCCGACGGCGTCCGGGGACCGCTCGGGGACGACGCCGGCGTCCTCCAAAGCGTGCTGGGCGCACTCCAGGAAGACCCGGTGCTGCGGGTCGGTGATCAGCGCCTCGCGCGGGGAGAGCCCGAAGAACTCGTGGTCGAAGGCGTCGGCGTCCGCCAGTCCGCCGGTGGCGGCGGACTCCCCCGCCGCCAGCCTCTCCCGGTACCGCCGTACGTCCGGGACCTGCGGGAAGCGGACGGCCATGCCGATGACGGCGATGGCGCAACCGTCGTCGGCCGGGTCGGGTGCCGTCATGGCGTGTCGCCCTTCTGCGGGTGGTGGGGTGCCGGGGGTTCGGGTGGGGCGGCCGGTCATCAGGCCACCGGTGTGGCGGGCCGGGCCACGCGGTCGGCGTCGCCGCCCAGTGCCCCGCCCAGGACGCTCGCGCCGATCTCGTGCGGCTGGCCGAGGGGGACCGCGCCGGCCCGGTCCAGGCGGGCCGTCTGGTCCGCCGTCAGCGTCACGTCCAGGGCCGCGAGGTAGCCGTCGAGCTGGGCGGTGGTGCGCGGGCCGATGACCGGCACCAGGGCGGTGGTGCTGCGGGCGGCGCGCTCGCGCAGCCAGGCGACGGCGATCTGGGGCGCCGGCAGCCCGGTCTCCTCGGCGACCGCGAGGACCGCGTCGACGACCCGGGTGCGCTGTGCGGTGTCCTCCGTACGGATGCCCCGGCCGTCCCAGTCGGTGAGCCGGCCCTGGCTGCCGGCGCGGTACTTGCCGGTCAGCAGCCCGCCGCCGAGCGGTGCCCACAGGGCGGCGCCGAGGCCCAGGCTCTCGGCCATCGGCAGCAGTTCCCGGTCGCCGCTGCGCTCGGCGAGGCTGTACTCGATCTGGACGCCGGTGACCGGGGCCCAGCCACGCAGGTCGGCGATGGCCGCCGCGCGGGAGACGCGCCAGGCGGGAAAGTTCGACAGTCCGGCGTAAAGGATCTTTCCGGCGCGTACCAGGTCGTCCAGGCCGGTGAGGATCTCCTCGACCGGGGTGAGGTCGTCGGGGAAGTGCGCCCAGTACAGGTCCACGTGGTCGGTGCCCAGCCGCTTCAGGCTGGCCTCCAGCGAACGCACCATGTTCTTGCGGCTGTTGCCGGTGCTGGAGATGCGCGGGCGGGCCGGTCCGAGGGTGTACTTGGTCGCCACCACGAAGTGGTCGCGGTCGGCGCCCAGGAACTCGCCGAGCAGCTGCTCGGCCTGGCCCACCTGGTAGCTGTCCGCCGTGTCGAGGAACGTGCCGCCCGCCTCGGCGAACCGCTCGAACATCTTGCGGGCCTCTTCCCGTTCGGCGCCGCCGCCCCAGACGGTGCCGAAGTTGGCGGTGCCGAGGGCGTACTCGGACACCCGGAGACCGGTGTTCCGGCCGAAGGGCAGATACCGCACAGCAACTCCTTGTCTTTACAGCGCTGATTGCGCGTGACAGTTCGGGTGGGTCCGGCACGCATCTTCAGGTACCGGGCGCGAGCGTGTCGCGTACGAGCCGCAGCACCGCGTCCCGCTGCTCCCGGTGGTAGAAGTGGCCGCCGGGGAACGTGCGGTACGCGAAGGGCCCTCGCGTATGCGCCCGCCACCCTCCGAGGTCCCGCTCCCCCCGCTCGTCCGCGCCGACCAGCGCGGTCACCGGGATGTCCAGCGGCTCGCCGGGTTCGTACGCGTACGTCTCGGCGATGGCCAGGTCGGCGCGGAAGCAGGCGAGGGCGAGGGCGAGGTGTTCCGGGTCGTCCCCGGCGCCGCCGGGCAGCGGGCCCCACCGGCGCTCGATCTCGGTGTGCAGCACGGCGTCCGGCAGGTCGTGCACCGGGTACGCGGTGACGTAGGGCGGCGGTGCCATGGACGACACGAACAGGTGCCGCGGCAGCTCCCGGCCGTCCGCCCGCAGCCGCCGGGTGACCTCGAAGGCGATCAGCGCGCCCAGGCTGTGCCCGAAGAACGCGTAGGGCCGCCCGTCGCGGCCGAAGGCGACGTCCCGTACGAGGTCGCCGACCAGGTCGTCCATCCGGGTGTAGGGCGCCTCGGTGACGCGTGGGGCGCGCCCCGGCAGTTTCACCGCCCACACCTGGGCCGCCGGCAGGCCGTCCGCCCAGCGGACGTACTCGCCGTGCGATCCGCCGGCCTGGGCGAAGCAGTACAGGTCGACGGCGGCGTCCGGCCGCTTGCGGCGGCAGGCGAGCCAGCGCGCCTCCGTCCACCCGGCGGTGGTGGTGTTCCGTGCCATCACGGCTCCTCAGGAGGGCTGCGGCCGCGCATCGGCGCCGGCCGTCAGCGAGTCGAGGAGTTCGGCGAACTCCACGGCGGAGGGGGCGGTGAACATCGTCTTGACCTTGATGTCCACCGGGTAGATCGCGCGGACGCGGGTGAGCAGCCGGGCGGCGATCAGGGAGTCGCCGCCGAGGTCGAAGAAGCTGTCCTCGGGGTCGACCTCGGGGAGCCCGAGGGTCTCCGCGAACAGCCGGGCCACCAGGGGAAGGGTGGAGTCCGTGCGCTCCGCGCCGCCGTCGTCCGGCGCTTCGGCCGCCCGGTCCGCCGGCTGGGCGTCCGGTGTCGCGGTCCGTTCGGAGGGTGCTGCCCCGGGCCGCTGTTCCTGGGGAGGTTCCACGACGAGGCGTTCCCGCTGGAAGGGGTACGTGGGCAACGGCACCCGGCACGGGCGGCGCTCCCCGCGTACGGCTGCCCAGGTGACCGGCACACCGGCCAGCCACAGCCGTGCCAGGGCGGCTTCGGCAGGTGCGGGCCCGTCGGCCTGGTCCCCGGTTACGTCCTGGGTGGTCAGCAGGAGGTGTTCGGGCGTGTACTCGGGCAGTTGGCGGGCGGCGGTGGTGAGCGCGCGTCCGGCACCGAGGTCGGCCAGGGCTCGGGCGGGGCCGGTGAGCAGGGCGCGCAGCGCTTCGGCCGTACCGGCGGCGGCGGTTGCGTCGCCGCGCAGCCAACGGGCCCAGTGGCCGGGGTCGGTGGCCTCTTCCGTCGTCAGCCACCGTCCGGTGTCCGCGGACAGCACGGGGACCCGCGGCGCGACCGGCTCGAAGCCGCGTACCAGCTCGGTGAAGGCTCCGATGTCCCCGGTACCAGCTTGCTCCGTCACCAGCCGTACCGCGTCCGCGACCCGGAATGTCCCGGCCACGGCGACCGCCGCGAGCAGCCCGGCGCCCGCGCCCAGTATGGCGGCGGGCCGGACGCCCCGGGCGATCCACAGCCGCGCCTGCGCGTACTCCCGGGCGAACGCGCCGAGTTCGGCGGCCGGGCCGTGAACTTCCGCTCCCAGTACGGCCTTCCGTACGTCGTCACCGGCCTCCGTACCGGCAGCGGCGCAGCACATGTCGACCGCGCGCCGGAACACCGGCTCCGTCTCGTACCAGTCCCGGGCCAGGCCGTCGTCCCGGCCGCTGTCCCCGGGGAAGAGCAGCGTGACCGGCCGCCGGGGCACCGCCCCCGCCGCTGTGAGCAGCCGTTCGTGTTCGGTGCCGGCGAGCACCGCGATGGCGTCCTCGGGGCCGCTGACCAGCGCGATCCGGCGGTGCTCGAACTCCCTGCGGCCGGTCTGCAAGGTCCACGCCACCGCGTCGGCCGACAGCTCGGGGTGGTCCTGGAGGTGGCCGGCCAGCCGTTCGGTGGCCGCGGCGAGTGCGGCGGGGGTGCGGGCCGACAGGGGCAGGAGGTGCCAGGGCCGCGTCGGGACGGTACCGTCCACTCCCCTCGTCGTGGCCTCCGGGGCGCGTACGGGGGCCTGTTCCAGGATGACGTGGGCGTTGGCCCCGCCGATGCCGAAGGCGCTGACCCCGGCCCGCCGCGGCACGCCCTCGGGCCGCCAGCTCTCCAGCCGGGTGGCGACCCGGAAGGGGCTCGCCTCCAGGTCGAGCCGCGGGTTCGGGGTGCGGAAGTGCAGGCTGGGCGGTATCTGGCCGTGCTCGACGGCCAGCACCGTCTTGATCAGCCCGGCCGCGCCCGCCGCCGCGTCGGTGTGCCCGATGTTGGACTTGACCGAGCCGATGCGGCAGAACCCCCTGCGGTCGGTGTCCTCGCGGAACGCCCGGGTCAGCGCGGCGACCTCGATGGGGTCACCGATCGGGGTGGCGGTGCCGTGCGCCTCGACGTAGGTGATGGTGCCCGCGTCCACGCCTGCCGCCAGCTGCGCCTCCCGTACGGCGGTGGCCTGGCCGTTGACGCTCGGCGCGGTGAAGCCGACCCGGTCCGGGCCGTCGTTGGTGACGGCGGAGCCGCGCAGCACCGCACGGACGGGGTCACCGTCCCGCAGGGCCTCGTCGAGCCGCTTGAGCACCACGACGCCCACCCCGTTGCTGCCGACGGTCCCCTGTCCGGCCGCGTCGAACGTCCGGCACACGCCGTCCGCCGAGAGGATGCCGTCCTCGCTGTACGGGCTCTCCTTCGGCGGCACGTGCACCGCGACGCCGCCCGCGAGGGCGAGGTCGCACTCGCCCGCCAGCAGGGCCTGCGCGGCCAGGTGGACGGCCACCAGCGCGGTGGCGCAGGCGTTCTGCACGGTGACGGCCGGGCCGCGCAGGCCCAGTTTGTGCGCGACCCTGGAGGCGAGGAAGTCGGGCGCGGTGCCCAGCAGGATGTCCTGGTCACCCACGCCGTCCAGCTCGTCGCGCCGCGCGTGCAGGATGTCGGCGTACGCGGTCTCCGTGCAGCCGCCGTACACGCCGATGCTGCCCGGGTGCCGGTCCGGGTCCTGGCCGGCGTCCTCCAGCGCCTGCACCGCGCACTCCAGGAAGACCCGGTGCTGGGGGTCGATGACGCGGGCCTCGTCGGCGGCGTAACCGAAGTACCCGGCGTCGAAGTGGCCGGGGTCCTGGAGCAGGCCGCGGGCGGGGACGTAGGAGCTGACCGACCCGCTCGCCTCGCCGGTCACCGGCCGCTCGGGGTAGCGGGTGATGGTGTCGGCGCCGTCGGCCAGATTGCGCCAGAACGTCTTTGCGTCGGGCGCGCCGGGGAAGCGGCAGGCCAGGCCGACGACGGCCAGGTGTCCTGCCCCGCTCTCCCGGTCCGCCGCGGTGTCGAGGTCACTCATACCAGTCACCCGGTTCCCCCTCACGACGCGGGCTGTCCGCGCCCTCGGTCCTCGCCCGCTCCCTGCGGGCCCGTTCGCGTCCCAGCCGGGACCGGCCGCCCGCCCGGTCCCGTGTACGGGAGGCGGTGGTGCCGGTGTCCGCCGCGTCGTCCAGGTGGCGGGCGAGGGCGCGCAGCGTCGGGTGGTTGAACAGCTCGACCACGGACAGGTCGCGCCCGAGCTGCCCGGCGATCCGTTCGCGCACCATGTGCAGCAGGACGGAGTGCCCGCCCAGGTCGAAGAAGTTGTCGCGCACACCGACCTCGGGGATCTCCAGCACCTCGCGCCAGATGCCCGCCAGTACGGCTTCGGTGCCGGCCGGCGCGGCGGGCGGTTCCGGCGCGTCCGGTGACGGCGGCAGGTGAGTGCTCACGATGGGTCTCCAATGCTCTCCGCGGCCCGGCGCCGGGGTCGGGCGGGCGCTCAGGCGCGGACGACGGTCTTCGTACGCATGAGGAAGTCGGCGAGATAGCCGTCGTGCGGCATCCCGGTGTCCGTCCAGTAGGTGGGGCGGTCGCCGATGTGCAGGTTGCTGATGCCGGGCTCGTTCAGCAGGTCGTCGATGAGCTGCTCGTCCCGTGTGCAGACGCTCATGACCAGGGTGTCGCGCAGCGGGGCGATGCCGTCGCGGCGGCTCCAGGGCGCGATCCACACGCAGGGGAACGGCAGTTCCAGCCTGGCCTGTGGGGCGTCGGCGCGCTCGAGCAGATGCACGGCGGGCCGCAGCGCCACGCTGCCGTCCGGCAGTGCGTGGGTGATGCCGTCGCCGCCCAGCAGGGCCCGGGCGCCGGCGGCCTGTTCCGTCAGGTGCTTCTCCAACGCCCTGGCCGAACGCGCCGATTGCACCGGCAGTACGGCGTTCTCGTCCTCGGGCGGCAGGGCGGGCAGCGCGGCCAGCCGCGCCGCGACGGCTTCGGCCAGCGGCACCGGGTCGCCCTCGACGAAGACCGCGGTGGCGTTCACGCAGCCGGTGCCGGCGTGGTGCGCGACCGAGCCGACGATGGTGTCCAGGTGGTCGCGCCAGTCGGTGTCGGCCGTGACCAGGATCTTCGAGCGGCCGGGGGCCAGGGGCAGGACGGCCGGGTCGTCGGCGTACTGCCGGATCACCTCGTCACTGCCGTACGCGAGGTCGGCGCCGTCGAGGACGGCCTCGGCCGCCGCGTGCCCGGTCGGCAGCAGCGCCACCTGGTCCGGGCCGAAGCCGGCCGCCCGCAGCGCGGCGACCAGGCGGTGCGGGGTGAAGGGTTCGCGGCGCGAGGGCCGGACCGCCACCCGGTAGCCGAGCGCCAGGGCCTCCGGCCACAGCGTGTGGGTGCCGGGGTGGTTGCCGGCCGCGTGGACGGCGAAGACCTCACCCCGCCGTACCCACACCGCACGGCCGGCGCGGGTCTGCGGGTCCCGCCAGTGGCCGGTGGCTCCCGCCGGGCGGGCGTGCAGCAGGCCCCGGTAGAGCTGGGACAGCCGCCGGGCCGTCGTGCGGGTGGCGGCGCGTACGACCGTGAGCGGCAGGCCCGCCACCCGGCTGACCGCGTGCTCGTACGTCTCGGTCGGTACGCCGTCCACGGGGCCGGAGGCGAAGAGCTCGCCCGCCCTGGCGATGGCGGCGACGCGCTCGTCCAGCGGCAGGGGCCGGGCCGCGCGCAGGGCGTCCATCGTGCGTGTGACCATCACCGGTGGCGCCAGGCTGAGTTCGGCGGCCGGGCGGCCCGCCACATCGTGGACCGTCTCGCGGGTGCGGGAGCGGTAGGGGCCGTTGGCGGCGAGGACGTCCAGAACAGGGAGGCTCGCCGTGTCGGGGCGGTCCGTGGCGGGCGGCAGCAGTGCCGTCTCGCGCGCCGCCATGTCAGTACACCCCTTCGATGACCGGCTCGTCCTCGAAGCGCTCCACCGGCGCGAGGTCGGCCACCGCGTCGCCGAGGTGGCCGGGCAGGGCCGGTACGCGGGTGGCGAGGTCGCGTTCCAGGTTGTTGGGCAGCAGCAGGGCCTTGCTGACGTGGTGGGTGACGACCTGGCCGCGGGCGCCGTGCTCCACGGCCCGGCCGGTCGCGGGGTCGACCACGCAGAACGTCACGTACGGCGAGTACGGGTCGAAGACGCACGCGCCGCCGTCACCGGGCCGCTCGACGCGCTGGCCGGCGACACCCATGGTCATGGTGTTCCCGTAGTGCCCGTACAGGGTGATGCCGGGGAAGACCTCGGTGCGGTAGAAATCGCGGGTGTCGGGGTCCATCTGGGTGCCGCCCCAGCGGATCGCGCGGACCTTCTCGTTGACCAGGCCGACCAGGTGCGGGCGGCGCACCAGCCGTTCCAGCAGGGCCGGGGTGATCGCCATGACGCCGATGTCCTGTGTGGTCAGCACGAGTTCGGCCTGGTCGATGACGTGTTCGGCGTACTCCCCGGCCTCGGCCGGGCGGCCCTGGGCGATGCGGCTCTTGACCCAGCGCGGGTCGAGGTCCACGAAGAAGCCGAGCCGGCCGTGGGTGGTCGCGGAGGAGCGGACGAGCTCGCCGACGATGTGCGGCCCGGTCGGTGTGAGGCCGAGCCAGTCGGTGCCGCGCGGGATGCCGTGCTCGTCCATGTGCGCGTTGCTCCAGGCGACCATCTTGTCGAACCAGTCGCGCAGGCAGAGCACCCGCTTGGGCGCGCCGGTGGTGCCGCCGCTCTCGTACACGCCGACCACGTCGGGGTGCGGCCCGTAGCCGCGCGGGACCAGGTCCCACACCGGTACGTCGCGCAGTTCGGCCGCGACGTTGGGGAAGCGCCGCAGGTCGTCGTAGGCCGTGATGTCGGTGCGCGGGTCGAAGTCGAGGGTACGGGCGCGGTCGAGCCAGAACGGCGAGCCCGTTTCCGGGGCGAAATGCCACTCCATCGCGGCCCGCAGAAAGGCTTCGGGGTCCGCCGGGGCGTCGAAGGGCTGGTCGAGCACCGGGTCGGTGGCCGGGGCGGCCGGGTTCGGCACGGTTCCTCCTGTGGAGAGGGGTCCAGTACGGGTTCGGGCGGGCCGGCGGGGTCAGGCGCCCAGCGCCGGCCCCAGCCCCGCCAGGGCCGGCAGCGTGTGCACGCCCTCGACCGTGGCCTCCACCTCGAAGCGGACGCGCTGGGCCGGCGGGTGGCCGATCAGTTCCATGGCGCGGTGCGGGGGCAGCGGCTGGTCCAGGCAGTCCGCCGATTCCCAGAGCATGACCGCCCCCCACCGGTTGTTCTCCCGGTCGGCGATCCAGAATTTCAGCAGCAGGCCCCGTACTTTCGTCCAGGGCTCGACCGCCTCGTCCCGCAGATATTCCCGCAACGAGTCGATGGTCTGCGGGGACTTCTCCAGGTCCCACCAGGAAATCGAAGCCAGCATGCCGTCTCCCTCCGCTGTTCACCGGGTCGACAGGCGACCACGGAATGGCGGGACGCGGCATGAGTAGGTGGTACTCAATCCCAGTGCGCCTGCGGTTTCCTGTCAAGCGCCGAAGAAATGCGGAAGGGCCGGGCGGGGCGGAATTCGGGGGCGGCCGTGGAGTTATAGCGAATGGTGCTGGCGGTCAGCTGTCACGGATATTGGACAGGGCTCGGGGGCGGGCCCACGATGCTCGCAAGCCACAACGGGAACGAGGGTCCGTCCCGGCCGGGTGCGGGCGCGTCCCGTACCTCCGCGACGGGCGCACCCCGCACTGAGGAGGTATGCGTGAGCGAGTCCGCCAGCACAGCCGAGATGCACCGTCTGTTCAGCGACACTGCCAAGGAGTACGACCAGACCGGTGTGGAGTTCTTCGGCCCCATCGGGCGCCGGCTGGTGGAGATCGCCGGGCTGCGTTCCGGCGACCGCGTCCTGGACGTCGGCTGCGGGCGCGGTGCCGCCCTGTTCCCGGCGGCCGAGGCGGTGGGCGGCAGCGGCGAGGTGATCGGCATCGACCTCGCCGAGGAGATGGTCGTGTACGCCGAGGAGGAGGTGCGGCGGCGCGGCCTGGAGCACGTCAGCACCCGGGTGATGAACGGGCAGCGGCCGGAGTTCCCCGCGGCGAGCTTCGATGCGATCGTGGCCAGTTTCAGCATCTTCATCTGGACCCACGGCCCGGAGGACCTGCGCCCCTACCTTCCGCTGCTGCGGCCCGGCGGCCGGTTCGCGGCCACCGCGCCGTCCTTCTTCCCCACCGCCGCCGACGACGGGAGGTGGACGTTCTTGCCCGCCGAGGTGCACGACCTGCTCATCCCGCACATGACGCAGGTCAAGCCGGGCGACCGCTACGACAGCCCGTTCAACGACATCCGCAACAACTGGCTGGTCAGCCCGCGGAGCATCGAAGCGGCCTTCACCGGCGCCGGGTTCACCGAGGTGACCGCGGTGGAGGAGGCGCTGCCGGTCGTGGTCGGCTCGGGCCGCGAGTGGGTGCAGTGGACGCGCTCGCACGGCATGCGGCGGCTGTGGCAGCGGCTCGGCGAGCAGGAGGCGGCGGAGCTGGCCGCCGAGGTCGCCCGACGGCTCGACCTGCTGCGCGGTGCGGACGGCCGGATCACCCTTCCGACTCCGATCGTCTACATGACGGCACGCGCGCCGCGGTCCTGAGGCGTCCTGGGCGTCCCCCCTGCGCCCTCGACGCGTCCGCCCCCGGTACCGGTGGTCATCCGGTACCGGGGGCGGCCTGCTGTGCGTACCCGCCGCGTCGGAAGAATGCCGGGGCCCGCGCGCGGACCCCGGCGGTGGATCAGCCCCAGAGGACGGGCAGTTCCGCCAGTCCGCGGAACGCGAATTCGCCGGGCGCGTGCCGGGGCACGTACCCGTCCGCCAGGCGAAGGTCCGGCAGTTCGGCGGCGAGCGTCTCCAGCGCGACGCGGGCCTCCAGGCGGCCCAGCCCGGCTCCGGCGCAGAAGTGGATGCCGTAGCCGAAGCCGAGGTGGCGCGGCGGCCCCTTGCGGTCGAGCCGGAAGGTGTCCGGGTCGTCGACCAGGTCCGGATCGCGCCCGGCCGCGGCGAACATCACCCGCACCTTGGCGTCCTTGGGTACCACCACCCCGCCGATCGGTACGTCCTCGCTCGTCACGCGGGGCGCGCCCTGCACCGAGGAGTCGAAGCGCAGCCCCTCCTCGACGGCGGCCTCGAAGAGGGCCGGGTCCGCCAGTACCGCCTCCCAGCGTTCGCGTTCGTTCAGGAGGTGGAACATGGTGTTGCCGATCAGGTTGGTGGTCGTCTCGTGGCCGCCGGCGATCATCACGCGCAGGGCGACGACCGCGTCCTCGGCCGTGCAGACCGGATCGTCCGCCAGGGACGCCTGGGCGAGGGCCGACAGCAGGTCGTCGGCGGGGTGCGCGGTGCGGTGCCCGATCAGTTCGCGCATGTACGTCTCGTAGGCGACCAGGCTCCGCGCGCACCGCAGCTGCTCCTCCGGGGGCAGCGGTACGACCTGCAGCGCGATCCAGTCGTCGTGCCACGCCTTGACCATGGCGCGGTCGCCGGCCGGTATGCCGATGATGTCGCAGATGACCGTCATGGGGAGCGGCAGCGCGAACTGTCCGAGCAGGTCCGCTCCGCCGTCGCCGGCGAACTCCGCGACGAGGTCCCGGGCGATGCCGCGGACGGCGGGCTCCAGGCGGCGCAGGTGGCGGGGCGCGAAGAAGTCGCCGAGCAGGGCGCGGAACCGGGTGTGGACGGGCGGTTCGGTGCTGTAGAGGGACGCGCGGAAGAACAGGGTCTCTTCCAGGACGGCCCGGCACTCGGGGGTGAAGGCGAAGGTGCCGTCGGCGTTGTAGCGGTTGGCGAAGCGCCGGGTGTCCCGGGCCACCGCCTCGATCTCGGCGCGTCCGGTGACGAACCATTCGCCGAGGGTGGGGTGGTGGGCGACGGGAGCGGCGCGCCGGGTGGCGGCGAACGCGGCGTACGGGCACTCGATGTACCGCTCGGACTGCGGGTCGTAGAGCTGCTCTACGGGCACGCTGGGGGACGCGCCGGGGGCCTTGCGCATGGATCGGTCGTTCCTTCCGCTGTCGGGTGCACTGTGGGGGGAGGCGGAATGCGGGGCGGGGCTCGGGTCACTCCTCGGCGGGGCGCAGTACGACGGGCAGTGCGCGGTAGCCGTTTGCGATCATGGAGCCGGACGGCGGCAGGGGCTCCGACGGGCGGGCGAGCCGCAGATCGGGGAAGCGCTCGAAGAGGGCCGGCAGGACGACGGACGCCTCCAGCCGGGCCAGCGGGGCGCCCAGGCAGCGGTGGACGCCGTGGCCGAAGGCCAGGTGGTCGTTGCGTTCGGTGCGGGCCGCGTCGAACTCCGCGGCGTCCGGACCGTGCTGGTCGGGGTCCCAGCCGGCGGCCGCGTACGAGACGATGACGGGCTCGCCCTTGCGGATGAGCACCCCGTCCAGGTCGATGTCCTCGACGGCGAAGCGCAGCGGCATGTGGGCCACCGGCCCGTGCAGGCGCAGCGTCTCCTCGACCACGTCCGCCCAGGTGATCCGGCCGGCCCGCAGGTCCGCGTACTGGCCGGGGTGGGTCAGGAGCGCGGCGACGGCGCTGCCCAGGAGGTTGGCGGTGGTCTCGTGCCCGGCGCCGATCATGAGCATCAGGGTGTCGACGAGTTCGCGTTCGTCGAGCCGTTCGCCGTCCTCGTCGCGCACGGTGATCAGCGCGGAGGCGAGGTCGTCGGCGGGCTCCCGGCGCTTCTGTGCGACCAGCTCGGTCAGTACGGCGTAGATGTCCTGGGCCCTGGCCTGGACGTCCTCGATGGTGCCGGGGTCGCGGAAGAACGCGTCCATGATGGTCAGCAGGCGGCTGCCGGGGCCGTCGCCCACCCCGAACAGCTCGCAGATGACCCGGAAGGGCAGCGGGTGGGTGAACCGGGCGCGCAGGTCCGTCTCCTGGCCCGCGGGCAGCGCCGCCAGGTCGTCCAGCATGGCGGCGGTGACCTTCTCGATCAGCGGGCGCAGCGCCTTGGTGCGGCGGGCGGTGAACGCCCCCGCGACCAGCCGGCGCAGTCGCGCGTGCTCCGGCCCGTAGGCGGTCAGCATGTTCTCGACCAGGACCCAGGGGTAGAGCTCCCAGTTCTCGTCGATCCGGCCGTCCTGGTAGGCGGGCCAGTGCTGCCGGGGGTCCTTGGAGATCCGGGGGTCGGTCAGCAGCCGCTGGATCTGCCGGTGCCGGGTCACCGACCAGGCGGTCACCCCGCCCGGCAGCTCCACCCGGGCGGCCGGGCCCTGCGCGCGCAGGGCCGCGGCCTCGCCGGCCAGGTCACTGCCGGTGGGTTCCAGCACGATGGGGCACTCGGACCGGTTCATCGTCGAACTCCCTTGTTCCGTTCGGGCCGTCGGCCCGTTCCTCCCGGCGCTCCGGCGCCCGGAGGGATGTTGTAGTTGAGGCGGAAGGTGTTGGCGGGGTCGTAGACGGCCTTGAGCGCGCCGAGCCGGCGGAAGTCCGCGGGGTCGTACGCGGTGTGCAGCCACTCCGCGGCGGGCCGTTCGCCCTCGTGGTAGACGAAGTTGAGCTGCCGACCGGCCGTCCACGGGGCCAGCGCGTCGAACAGCCGCTGGTGCACGGGCCGGACGACGGGCGTGGTGAAGCGGCCGGTCAGCGGGGACAGCACGCGCAGCACGCAGCATGCGTCGCGGTGTCCGACGGCGTTCGGGACGGCCGTACGGCGGCCGAGCGCGCCGCCGAGGTGGCGGATCTCCACGATGCACGGGGCGGCGGCAGCGGGCCCGGCCAGCTCCAGCACGGTGCCCGCCAGCGCCGCGTCGTGGTCGCGCAGCACGACGTTGCTCCCGTGGTACGCGTGCGGCATGCGCGGATCGTTGTGGATCTCGGCGGACTCCGCGTACGGCATGACGCGCAGGGAGTCCGCCAGCCGCGGCCCGACCGCCCGCAGCGGGGCCACGAGCCGCTCGCCCTCCTCGGCGGTGCCGGTGAAGACGACGCGCACCTGGGCCACGTACCGGCCGCGGACCGCCTTGGGCAGCTGCCGCACATAGGGGTACTGCATCAGCTGCACCGAGGAGTTCATCGCCTCCGGGACCGTGCGGGTCCAGTCCAGGTACGCCCGCAGCACCTCCTCGGCCAGCGGCGCGTCGAAGACCAGCTGGCCCCCGAAGACCCGGTCCACGGGGACGAGGCCGGTCTCCAGGCCGGTCACCACACCGAAGTTGTCCCGGCCGCCGAGCAGCGCCCAGAACAGGTCCGGCTCGGAGTCCGGTGTGACGTGCCGGAGGCGGGCGTCCGCGGTCACCACGTCCATCGCGCGGACGTGGTCGGCTGCGTAGCCGAACCGGCGGGCCAGCAGGCCCAGTCCGCCGCCCAGCGTGTACGCGACCGCGCCCACGTCCGGGGAGGAACCGTTCAGCGGCGCCAGCCCGTGCCGTGCCGCCTCCGGGATCACCTGCTCCCAGCGCACCCCCGCCTCCAGGCGGACGGTCGCCGACACCGCGTCCACCCGTACGGCACGCATCCGCCGGGTGCTGATCAGGACGCCTTCGGTGACCGCGTACGGCTGGCCGTGCCCGGTGGCCTGCACACCCACCGGCAGCCCGCGCGCGGCCGCGAACGCCACGGCCTCCTGCACGTCCTGCGCGCAGGCCGCGCCGACGACGAGGGCGGGCCGGTGCCGGGCGGCCCGCTGGAACCCGGCGCACTCCTCCTCGTACCCCTCCTCGCCCGGCAGGAGGACCGGCCCCCGGACGCGTTCCGCGAGATCCGCGGCGGCCGTCCGGGCGCCGGGGGCGCGCAGTGTCGGTTCGGTGCTCATGTCCTGTCTCCTCCAGCGGTGCTGCCGCGCGGGCCGCTCCCGGCCGCCGCGCCGTCGTCCCTGGTGACGGCCCCGGCGGTACGGCCGGGCCGTCGGCGCCTGTGGTTAGACTCGCCCGTCATGGAACTGCGCCAGCTCGAATACTTCGTGGCCGTCTGTGAGGAGTCGAGCTTCACCAAGGCAGCCGCCCGGGTGCACGTCGCCCAGTCCGGGATCAGCGCCCAGATCCGGCGCCTGGAGCGCGAACTCGGCCAGGAGCTGCTGGACCGCTCCGGGCGCACGGTGCAGCTCACGGAAGCCGGCGCGGCGGTCCTGCCGCACGCCCGGGCCGCGCTCGCGGCGGTCGCCGGTGCCCGGTCCGCCGTCGACGAACTCGCCGGGCTGGTCCGCGGCCACGTCTCCGTCGGCATGGTGGCCGCGTCCGCGCCGCTCGACATGCCCGGCCTGCTGGCCGACTTCCACCACGCCCACCCCGGCGTGGTGATCACCCTGTCCGAGGCCACCTCCGACGAGCTGACCGACGCCCTCCAGACGGGCCGCCTCGACGTCGCGGTCATCGGCCTGCCGGCCGGCCCGCCGCCCGACCTGGAGACCCTGCTCATCGCGGAGGAGCCGCTGGTCGGCGCCGTCGGACCCGACGACCCGCTGGCCACCCGGCGCGGCATCACCCTCGCCGACCTGCGCGGCCGGGCACTGATCAGCCTGCCGCGCGGCACCGGGCTGCGGACCTGCGTCGACGACGCGTGCGCCGCCGCGGGCTTCGCACCCGCCGTGGCGTTCGAGGCGAGCGATCCGGACGTACTGGCCCGGCTCGCCGCCCGCGGCCTCGGCCTGGCGATCCTGCCGGCCCGCCTGGCCAGGGCCCACGCGGACCGGCTGCACACCCTCACCATCAGCCGCCCCCGGCTGTACGGGAGGCTGGCACTGGCCTGGCGGCAGGCGGGGCCGTCCGGGCCGGCGGCGCGGGCGCTGATCGCGCATGCGCGTAGCGTGCTGCCGCGTCCGGCGGCTTCGCTGACGACGGGTACGGCCGGGAAGTCCCCGGCTCCGGCCGCCGCGGACGACGGCGGTACGGCCGGGGGCGTGCCGGGCGCGGCCTGACGCGGGTCCGCCCGCTCCCCGGACACCCTGGCCTTCTCCCGCCCCCGCACCCCGGGCCCCGCACTCACTGCGGCGTGTGGAACGCGCGCCGGTACCACAGCAGCGCCTTCCCGCCCGACGGTCCGGTCCGGACCTCTGCCACCGCGCCGATCAGCAGGTCGTGGTCCCCGGCGGACACCACGTCGTGCCGGTGGCAGCGCAGGGCCACCCCGGCGCCGGCGAGGTACGGCAGGTCCGCTCCCGGCCAGTGCGCGAAGCCGCCGTCGGCGAAGCGGTCGATGCCGTGGGTGGCGAACCGGCGGGCCACCTCGCGGTGTCCGTCGCCCAGCAGGCTGACGGTGAACTGCGGCGCGTCGCTCAGGGCGCGGTGGCAGCTGGAGGTGTGCGCGAGTCCGACGAGGATCAGCGGCGGGTCGAGCGAGACCGAGGTGAGGGAGCTGGCGGTGAATCCCCACCGCCCGTCCCGGCCGTCGGCGGTGGCGACGACCGCCACGGGGGCGGCCAGTTCGGCCATGGCGTCGCGGAACTCCTGGGCGCCGGCCAGGGCCGGGAGTCGGGTGGCTTCGGGCACGGGTGTCACGGGGCCCTTCCCTCCAAGTACGCGGGTCAGGTGTGCGGCCGGGGGCGCTGCGGCTGTGGGGCGGCCGGGTGCGCTACGGGGCGCGGCGGCTGCGGGCCGGTTCCGCCGCGGTACGGACGCGCTCAGCCGAAGCGGTCCGGGCTCAGGAACGCGGTCTCCACGCGGGGCCGCTGCCCGCGCACCAGGTCGGCGAGGAGTTCGCCGATGCCCGTGGCGTGCTTGAAACCGTGCGCGTTGCAGCCACCGGCCAGGATGATCCGCGGGTCGCCGCCCGGCCGTCCGACGACGAACTGGCCGTCCGGGGTACGGGTGAACATACAGACGGCGATCTTCGCGGGCAGCCGCTCCAGGCCGGGCAGCATCCCGGGCAGCAGGTCGCTCAGCTGCGCCCAGTCGGCCGGTGCCACGGACCGGTCGCAGGTCTCCGGGTCGAGGGGTTCGGCGGCCCGGCCCTGCTGCTCCAGGCCCAGCTTGACGTCGTGGCCGCCCTCCCTACCGTTGCCCCAGAGCACCGGCCCCTCGTCGGACTCCCGCATGAAGACCGGGAGCTGGTCGAGGCCGTACCCGTCCGGGTCGCCGTCGCCGTACGGGCGGAACCAGGTGATCGGCATCCGCAGCGTCTCCAGCGGCAGGCCGCCGTACAGCTTGGACAGCCACGAGCCGACCGTGACGACGACCTGCCGCACCCTGACCTCGCGCTGCGCGGTGCGCACCAGAGCGCCGCCGGGGATCAGTTCCACGGCCTCGACCCGGGTGCCGGTGTGCACCCGGGCCCCGGTGCGCTCGGCCAGGCCGGTCGCGGCGCGGATGGCCTCCTCGGGGCGGATGATGCCGGCGGACGGCTCCCACACCCCGATGTGGTGGCCGGGCACCCCGGCATGCCGGGGGAAGCGTTCCGCCAGTTCGGCGGCGCTCAACTCCGTCACCTCGATGCCGTGTTCGCGGGTGGCGCGCAGCGTACCGCCGGCGATCGTGCCGTCCGGCGGGCCGATCAGCAGGCCGCCGGACGGCAGGAAGAGCGGGCGTCCGGCATCCGCCTGGAGTTTCTGCCACAGCTCCAGCGACCTGCGGGCCAGCGGTACGAGCCCGGGGTGTTCGAGGCAGGTGACGCGGAACATGCGGGAACCGCCGTGCGAGGAGCCGTACGCGTGCCCGAGGTGGAACCGTTCGAAGCCGACGGTGTCCACACCGCGGCGCGCCAGCTGCCAGAGCGCCGAGGCGCCCCACGCTCCCAGTCCGACCACCGCGGCCTCCGCGTCCCACCGGGTCATGTCTCCCCCGTCCTCCGGTCGGTGCCGGCCCGGGCGGGCCGGCTGCGTGCACCACCAGACCACGTGCCCGGGCGGCGCCTCGTGAGTAGGCGGTACTCAATCTGGCGGGGGCGGCGTTTGAGTACCCCCCACTCAGGCCGTGCGCGGCGCGTTCGTGCTGTGCTCGGGGCCGGAACCGACGAGAGGGGGACCGCGTGCTGTTCCGCATTCTGGGCCCGCCCGAGGTGTGTGACGAGGTGCGGCACCGGCGGGTGACGCTGAACAGTCCCAAGCAGCGCGTGCTGATGGCCGCGCTGCTGGTCCGGCCGGGCACGCCGGTCTCCGTGGAGCAGCTCGTCACCGAACTGTGGGGCGACTGCCCTCCGGCGAAGGCCGGCAACGCCCTGCAAGCGCACGTGTCGCGGCTGCGGCAGACGCTGATCGCGCTGGAGCCCGAGCACGCCAACTCGCCGCGCCTGGTCACCCGCGGGCCGGGGTACGTCCTGCGGGCGCGCCCGGAGGACGTCGACAGCGGACGGTTCGAGCGGGCCGTGGCCGGAGCGCGGGAGCTCGCCGACACGGACCCGGACACCGCGCACGAGCAGGTGCGGCAGGCGCTCGGGTGGTGGCGCGGCAGCGCGCTGGCGGGCAGCGCCCGCGGGCCGCTGTGCGCCGCGGCGGCGGCCCGGCTGGAGGAACTGCGCGCCCAGGCGATGGAGTTGCTGTTCGACACGGGGCTGCGGACCGGCCGGCACGGCGTCCTGCTGCCGGAGATCGAGCAGGCGGTCCTCGCCCACCCCGGGCGTGACCGCTTCGCGGAGCAGCTGGCGCACGCGCTGCGCCACCGCGCCCCGGGTGCCCCCGCACCGCGTACCACGCGTCGGCCGTGCCCGGCGGAGGACGCGGACGGTACGGAACTGACCCGGCTGCGCGGGCTGGTCAGCCGGCTCGTCTGCGAACAGGAGCTGCTGCGCTGCCGCCTGGACCGGCTGACCGCGCTGGTGGCCGAGCGGGCCGGCGAGCGGGTGCCGCGCCCGCGCGAAGGGGCCGGGCGCGGCACCGTGCTCTCACGCTGACACCGTCGCCCGGACCGCCCCCGCCGTGGCGTCCCCGCCGTCCGGGAACGCGGGCATCACTTCCTCGGCGAACAGCTCCATGGCCCGTGCCGCACAGGCGAACGCCAGGCCGCCCGCGTTGAATTGCAGGCTCATCGTCAGATCGGTGCCGAATTCCTCGCGAACGGTGCTGATCTGCCGGCGTACGTCCGCCGCCGTACCGGCCAGGACCTTGTTGCCGGCCAGGGCCCGGCTGAATTCGTAGTTCTTCGCCTTGTCGAGGAATTTCTCGTATCCCGGATAGTCCGCCGAGCCGCTTCCGGTGGCGAGCGGCGCCACCGCGTCCGCCATGTGCCGTACATAGGAACGCTCGTAGAATTCCGCCTGCCGATGGGCCTCGGCGCGGTCCTCGGACAGATAGCAGGTGTACTTGATCTGGATGCGCCGCTCCCCGGGCGGGTGCCCGGCGCCGTCCCACGCGGCACGGTAGTGCTCCAGCATCGAGCGCAGCTGCTCGGGCGGTACGACGGACGGGACGACCTGGAGGTGGTGGCCCGCGGCGCCGGCCGCCGCGCAGGACTCGGCGCTGCTGGCGGAGGCGATGAAGACCGGCGGGTGCGGCCGCTGGTAGGGCCGGGGCAGCAGGGTGACCGGGCCGAACCGGTGGAAGCGGCCCTCCCAGACCACGTCCTCCTCGCTCCACAGGCGGCGGCACGCCTCGACACCCTCCGCGAACCGCGCCCGGCTCTCGTCCATCGGCACCCCGAAGGCGGCGAACTCGGCCGGCAGGAAGGCCCGCCCGAAGCCCACGTCGAGCCGGCCGTGCGAGAGGTGGTCGAGCATGGCCAGCTTGCCGGCCAGTTTGACGGGGTGGGTGAAGGCGGGCACCACGGCGCCGGTGGCGATGCGGATCCGGCTGGTGCGCGCGGCGGCCGCGGTGAGCAGGGTGACCGGGTCGGGGCTGTAGCCGCCGTACCCGGAGAAGTAGTGCTCCACGGTCTGCACATGTTCAAAATCAAGCGCTTCGGCCAGTTCGGTCAGCCGCAGGACCTCGTCGTAGTACGCGGTGGCGGTTTTTTCGCCCGGGTCCAGCACGGGAAAGAAGTTCACGCCGAATTTCATGCCCACTCCCTCTGCGGTCACGGCTGCGGATACGGCGGCTCGTCGGATGAGGCGGCTCAGTATGAACGCACGCCGGGCGCCACTGTCAAGGAAAGCCAATTCCCGCTGTCAGGGCGTCAGCCCACCGTCAGGATGACCGCCAGAAGTTCCCTGTTCCGCACCGCGGATTCTAGATTCGGCGGCGCCAGGAAATCAGCCATCAGGAATTTCCCAACCGGCCGGAGGAACGTCATGCGCGGAACGTACACCGTCCCGTACGCGAGCCGCGGCAGCATTCTCGGCAGTGCCGAGGCGGCCGCGCTGCAGCAGTTGGTCGGCTCGCACGACACACTGTCGACGGGCGCCCGGCGGCAGCTCTTCGAGGAGCGCTTCCGGCAGTACGCCGGCACCCGTCACGCGCTGTCGGTCACCAGCGGCACCGTCGCCCTCGAACTCGCCGTCCACCTGCTGGACCTGAAGCCGGGGGACGAGGTCGTCACCACGCCCCAGACCTTCCAGGCCACCGCCCAGCCGCTGCTGGACCTGGGCGTGGACGTGCGGTTCTGCGACGTGGACCCGGACTCGCTGAACCTGGACCCGGCCGCGCTGAAGTCCGTCTCCTCCGAGCGCACCCGGGCCCTGCTGCTGGTGCACTACGGCGGCTGGGCCGCGGAGATGGACGAGATCATGTCCTTCGCCCGGGACCGGAACATCCTCGTCGTCGAGGACTGCGCCCACGCGCTGGGCGCACGCTACGACGGCCGCCGCCCCGGCGCACTGGCCGACATCGGCTGCTTCAGCTTCCACTCGTCGAAGAACATCACCACCCTCGGCGAGGGCGGCATGGTGACCCTCGACCGCGACGACTGGGCGGAGCGGCTGGACCGGCTGCGCTCCAACGAGGTGGACGGCTCGTTCATCACCGAGCCCGCCTCCGCCTCCCGGCGGACCCCGGCGCTGCTGCCGTGGATGAAGTACGCGTCCTCCGCGTACGGGCAGGTCTGCGCGGGCGTGCGCAGGGCGGGCACCAACGCCACGCTGTCCGAGGCAGCGGCGGCGGTGGGCCTGGCCCAGATGGACCGGCTGGACGAGCTGGTGGCACGCCGCCGGCACATCGCCGCCCGGCTGGACGAAGTGATCACCGCGCACCCGGGGACCCGCGTGGCGCGGCCCCGCGCGGGCGTCGAACACGCCTACCACCTGTACACGTTCTTCACCGGCGGCCCGCCGGAGCTGCGCGACCACCTCGTACGCGGCCTGGACGAGCGCGGTGTCGAGGTGCAGCTGCGGTACTTCCCGCTGCACCTGCTGCCCGAGTGGCGGGAGCGCGGGCACGGCCCCGGGGAGTGCCCGGTGGCGGAGCGCTCGTGGTTCGCCGAACACGTCAACCTGCCCTGCCACCCCGGCCTGTCCGACGCCCAGGTCGACCACCTCACCGAGGCGCTGGACGCCGCGCTGGGCGAGGCCCTGGCCCGTACCGGCGCGCACCAGCTGCGCCTCACCGCTCCGTGACCACCGCACGCGTACGCAGAAAGGGCGCCACCATGCCGCTGATCGAGGTCAAGCTCTACCAGGACCGGCTGGCCGAAGGGACCGAGGCGGCGCTGATCGCCCGGCTGACGGACGCCGTGACGGAGGTGTTCGGGCCCGCGTCGCGGGACCACACCTGGATCGTCGTCCAGGGGGTACCCCGCGAACGCTGGGGCATCGCCGGCGAGCCCGGTACGACGCCGCCGGCCGCCGCGGGCTGAGCCGGGCGCAGCGGCCGGGGCCGTGCCCGCCGGGCTGTCCGCCGGGCGCCTTCCCTCGGCCGGGCACCTGGGGCGCCCGTCTGAGTGGCCGCTACTCACCGCGCCCCCGGCGCGGCCCGCACCGATCCACATCACCGCAGGTCACCAGCGGCGCGACCGCGCCCACAAGGTGAGTACCCCCTACTCAAGAGACCGCCCGCCGAAGCGTGTTGTGCTGAACGCGACCGGCCGGCGCACCGGCAGCGACCCGTGCGCGGCGGACCAGACACGAGGAGATCCGACGAGGTGAAGGTCGAGAACATCTACCTGGCGGGCGTGGGCACCTACGTCCCGCGGACCGTGCCGACCGAGCAGGCGGTCGCGGCCGGCTGGTACTCCGAAGCGGGCCGGGCCGCCTCCGGCCTGCTGTCGGTGGCGGTCGAGGACACCGTCTCCGCGCCGGACATGGCCGTCAGCGCCGCCAGGACCGCGATCCGGCGCTCCGGGCACCGGCCCGAGGACTTCGCCGCGCTGTTGCACAGCAGCACCTACCACCAGGGCCCCGAAGGCTGGTCCCCCGCGCACTACGTCCTGCTCAACACCCTGGACCAGCCGATCTCCGCCTCCCAGGTGCAGCACGGCTGCCTGGGCCTGCTGGCCGGCCTGGAGTCGGCCGTCTACCGGCTGCTGGCGACGGCGCCCTCCGGCAAGGACGCGGTCCTGCTGACCGCCGGCGACAACTTCTCCACCCCGCTGGTGGACCGCTGGAACTCCTCCCAGCTCTTCGTCCTCGCCGACGCCGGCTCCTCGATGGTGGTGTCGCGGCGCGGCGGCTTCGCCCGGCTGCTCGCCCTCGGGTCGGTCTCCAACCCGCGGATGGAGGCGATGCACCGGGGCGGCGAGTCGCTGCTGCCGCCGGGCGCACCGGTGGACCGGCTGATGGACTTCGACGCGCGCCTGGAGCACTGGCGCAACGAGTGGGCCGACGGCGGCGCCGTACCGCTCGGCGACTTCGGCGAGCTGATCGAGGGCATCGCCGAGCGCACCCTCGCGGAGGCCGGCAGCTCCATGGACCGGATCGCGCGGGTCGCGCACGTCGGCTTCAACCAGGACGTGCTGAGCACCTTCCTGCTCGAACCGCTGCAGATCGGCATCGAGCGCGGCACGTGGGAGTGCCACCGCCGGATCGGCCACGCCAGCGTCTCCGACATCCCGCTCGCCCTGGAACACCTGTGGACCACCGGGCAGGTCGGCCCCGGCGACCACGTCATGGTGATCGGCTACACCACCGGCATGGAGGCGAGCTGCGCGGTCCTGGAGATCACCGCCGCCCACGACGCGTACGACGGGGCCGGGACCCCGTGAACCGTTCCCGCCGCCCCCGCACCGCACCGAACCGCCGAGGAGACAACTGATGCTCAACGGATGCACCCCCTGGCCGCGGGACGTGGCCGAGCGCTACCGCGCCGCCGGACACTGGCGCGGTGAGAGCTTGGTCGCCCTGCTGGAGGCCGCGGTACGCCGGCACCCCGACAGGACCGCCCTGGTCCAGGAGGACCGGCGGATCTCCTACGCCGAACTCGACCGCCGCACCCGGCGGATGGCCGCCGGCTTCCAGGAGCGCGGGATCGCCGCCGACGACCGGGTGGTGGTCCAGCTGCCCAACACCCCGGACTTCGTGGTGGTCTGCTTCGCGCTGTTCCGGCTGGGCGCCAAGCCGGTGTTCGCGCTGCCCGCCCACCGCGCCAACGAGATCCGGCACCTGTGCGAGCTGTCGCAGGCGAGCGGCTACGTCTTCCCCGGCGTGCTGCGCGGCTTCGACCACCCGGCGCTGGCGCGGCGGATGCGCGACGAGGCCGGCAGCCTCAAGCACCTGTTCGTGCTGGACGGGGAGGGCGCGGGCAGCGCGTCGGAGCCGGGCGGTGACGGCGATGTCGTACCGCTGTCCGCCGTGGACGCCGAGCCCGTACCGCACCCCGCCGCCGACCCGTCCGACGTGGCGTTCTTCCTGCTCTCCGGCGGGACCACCGCCCTGCCCAAGCTGATCCCCCGCACTCACGACGATTACGCGTACCAGGCCCGGGTATCCGCCGAGGCCGCCGGGCTGACCGGGGACGACGTGTACCTCGCCGTGCTGCCGGTGGAGTTCAACTTCACCTGGGGCTGCCCCGGCGTGATCGGCGTCCTGCACACCGGCGGCACCGTGGCCTTCGCGTCCGACCCGACGCCCGAGCGCTGCTTCCCGGAGATCGAACGGCAGCGGGTCACCGTCACGTCGGTCGTCCCCAGCATCGTGCAGCTGTGGCTCGAAGGGCTGGAGTGGTCCACGGCCGACCTGTCCAGCCTGCGCACCCTCCAGATCGGCAGCGCCAAGCTGCACCGCGAAGTCGCCGAGCGCGTGCAGCCCGCCTTCGGCTGCCGCCTCCAACAAGTCTTCGGGATGGCCGAGGGCCTGCTGACCTTCACCCGGGAGGGAGACCCGGCGGAGACCGTACTGAGCACCCAGGGCCGCCCGGTCTCCCCCGCCGACGAGATCCGCATCGTCGATGAGCAGGACCGCGAGCTGCCCCCGGAGAGCATCGGCGAACTGCTCACCCGCGGCCCGTACACCCTGCGCGGCTACTACCGGGCGCCCGAGCACAACGCCAAGGCGTTCACCGAGGACGGCTTCTACCGCAGCGGCGACCTGGCCCGGCTGACCCGGGACGGCAACCTCGTCATCGAGGGCCGCATCAAGGACGTGATCATCCGCGGCGGGGACAAGATCTCGGCCGGCGAGGTGGAGGGCCATCTGCTCGCCCTGCCCGCGGTGGCCCGCGCGGCCGTGGTGCCGGTCCCCGACGAGATCCTCGGCGAGCGGTCCTGCGCCTTCCTCGTGGCGGCCGGCGAACGGCCGGCGCTGCCCGACCTGAAGGAGGCGCTGCACGCCCGCGGCCTGGCCGACTTCAAGCTGCCGGACCGCGTCGAGTACGTGGACGAGCTGCCGCTGACCGGCCTCGGCAAGGTCGACAAGAAGGTACTGGCGGCGATCGCCGCAGGCGGCCCGGTCCCCGAGGCCGCCGGCTTCGTGCCCTCCCGGGCCGGCCGCGCGCAGCAGAACAGCTGAACGGACCGGCGGACCCGCACCCGGCCGCTTCCGGCCGAACGCAGCAGAAAGGCCACCCCTTCATGGACACCAGCGCACCCCGTACCCCCGAGGAGATCCGCACCGCGGTCGCCGCCCTCGTCGGCGCGGCACCGCAGGACCTCCCGGCCGATGCCAACCTCGTACGCCACGGCCTCGGTTCGCTCGACATGATGCGGCTCGCCGGCCGCTGGCGCCGGGCCGGGGTCCCGGTCGACTTCGACACCCTGGTCAGCGACCCCACCCTGGACGGCTGGACACGCCACATCGAGCAGGTGCTGAGCGCCGCGGAAGCGGGCCCGCGGCCCGCCGGCTGAGCCCCGCACCCGTACCCCGCGCGTCCCCCGCCTCCCCGCCTTCCCGGAGAACGAGAGACCACCACCATGGCGAATCCCGTCATCCCCACGATCCGGCCCTACCCCATGCCCACCCCGGCCGAACTGCCGCCCAACACCGCCTCCTGGCAGCCCGACCCGCGCCGCGCGGTGCTGCTCGTCCACGACATGCAGCACTACTTCCTCGGCTTCTTCCCCGCCGGGCAGGCGCCGCTCGCCCCGCTGCTGGAGAACGTCCGGGCGCTGCGCGAGTCCGCGGCGGCCGCCGGAGTGCCGGTCGTCTACACGGCCCAGCCCGGCGACATGAGCGAGGCGGACCGCGGTCTGCTCAAGGACTTCTGGGGGCCCGGCATGAGCGCCGACCCCCGCCACCGGGACATCCCCGAACCCCTCACGCCACGCCCCGGCGACACCGTCCTGACCAAGTGGCGCCCCAGCGCCTTCTTCCGTACGGGCCTGCTGGACCTGCTCCGTGAGCAGGGCCGGGACCAGATCGTGCTGTGCGGCGTGTACGCGCACGTGGGGCTGTTGCAGACCGCCTGCGAGGCGATGGCCAACGACATCCAGACGTTCTTCGCGGCCGACGCGGTGGCCGACTTCTGCGCCCGGGACCACCGGATGGCGCTCGAATACGCCGCCGCCCGCTGCTCGGTGGTCGTCCCCACCGCCACGGTGCTGGACCGCTGGGCGGGCGCGCTGACCGGAGAGGCGCGATGACGGGCCCGGGGGCGGACCCGGGCGCCGATCCCCTCCTCGCCCGGCTGACCGGCCCCACACCCCCGGCCGCCTTCGCGCTGCTGCACCGCCCGGAGTCCGGGACCGGCGACGGGCTCGGTTCCGGCTCCGGCCGCGGCGACCGGATCGACCTGCTGACCGGCGGCATCAGCGAGGTGGCGGCCGTCGCGGACATCCCGCTGCCACCGCCCGGCGCCCGCGACCGGCAGGAACTGCTGGTCCTCCTGCCGTACCGGCAGATCGCCGAACGCGGCTACGACTGCCCCGACGACGGCGCCCCGCTGCTCGTCATGGACATCGCCGAGCAGGCGAGCGTGCCCGTCGACGAGGTGCTGCGGCGGCTGCCGGACGACCCCGTCGTCACCCGTGGCGGCGGCTTCGACATCGACGACGACGCGTACGCCGGTATGGTCCGGCGGGTCCTCGAAGAGGAGATCGGCACCGGCGCCGGCGCCAACTTCGTGCTCCGCCGCACCTTCGTCACCGACATCGCCGACTGGTCGCCCGCCACCGCGCTGCGGTTCTTCGCGCGGCTGCTGCGGCGCACCTCGGGCGCGTACTGGACCTTCCTGGTGCACACCGGCGACCGTACGTTCGTCGGCGCGAGCCCGGAGCGGCACATCACGCTGGACGCCGGTACGGCGGTGATGAACCCGATCAGCGGCACCTACCGTTACCCGCCGACCGGCTCGACCGCCCAGGGCGTCCTGGAGTTCCTCGCCGACCCCAAGGAGGCCAACGAGCTGTACATGGTGGTGGACGAAGAGCTGAAGATGATGAGCCGGGTGTGCGACCGGGGCGGCCGCGTCATCGGCCCACGGCTGCGGGAGATGGCCCATCTTGCGCACACCGAGTACTTCATCGAGGGGCACACCACCAGGGACGTACGGGAGATCATCCGCGAGACGCTGTTCGCGCCGACCGTCACCGGCAGCCCGCTGGAGAGCGCGTGCCGCGTCATCGCCAAGTACGAGCCGGACGGCCGGGGTTACTACGCGGGCATGGCGGCCCTGCTGGGACGCGACGCCCAGGGCGAACGCTCGCTGGATTCCGCCATCCTCATCCGCACCGCCGACATCGACGGCACCGGCCGGCTGCGGCTGGGCGTCGGCTCGACGCTGGTACGCGACTCGGACCCGCGCAGGGAGGCCGCCGAGACCCGGGCCAAGGCGGCGGGACTGCTGGCGGCGCTGCGTCCGGAGGAGAACGGCACCGGGCGTACAGCCAGGGACCGGGCCGGCTCCGGGCGTACGAGCAGCACCGGCTCCGCCCCGAAGACCGCTGCGCGTCACGTGCCCCTGGCCTCCGTACCCGAAGTCCGCCGCACGCTGGCCGCCCGCAACGCCCCGCTGGCCCCCTTCTGGCGCCAGGCCCCGGAGTCCCGCGCCCGCCACCTGCCCCATCTGGCCGGGCGTACCGCTCTCCTGGTGGACGCGGAGGACACCTTCACCGCCATGGGTGCGACCCTGATGCGCTCCCTCGGACTGCGCGTCCACGTACGCCGGTTCGACGAGGACTACCGCCTCGCCGACGCCGACCTGGTCGTCCTGGGGCCCGGTCCCGGCGACCCGCGCGACACCGCGCACCCGAAGATCGCCCACCTGCGCGCGGCCACCCGGCGGCTGCTGGAGACGGACCTCCCGTTCCTGTCGGTCTGCCTGGCCCACCAGGTGCTCAGCGGCGTCCTCGGCCTCGACCTGATACGCCGGGACGTGCCCAGCCAGGGGGTGCAGCGCGAGATCGACCTGTTCGGCCACGACGAGGCGGTGTACTTCTACAACGCGTTCAGCGCCGTCACCCCGTCCGCGTCCTTCCCCTGCCCGGTCGGCCGGGGCGGAACGGTGGAGGTGTGCCGCGACCCGGCCACCGACGAGGTGCACGCGCTGCGCGGTCCGGGCTTCGCCTCGGTGCAGTTCCATCCGGCGTCCGTGATGACGCGCAGGGGCACGGCGGTGCTCGACCGCCTCCTCTCCGGCCTGCTCAGGCCCCCGGGCGCGGAACCGTACGGGACGTACGGAGCGCACGAGCCGTACCAGCCGTACGCGGCGCACGAATCGCGCACGCCGTACGGGACCTCTTCCGCCAGCCCGGCCCCCGCCCGCCCGACGCGAGATCGTGAGGTAGCCACATGAGTTCCCCCTCGGCTCCCGCCGCCGACGCCGACGCCACCGCGCGAGCGCCCGGTGCCGCGCTCGCGGCCGCCCGTCCCGCCGCCCAGCAGCCGCAGTGGCCGGACCCCGGCCGGCTGCGCACGGTCACCGAACGGCTCGCCTCGTACGCCCCACTGGTCACCCCGGACGCCTGCGACCGGCTCACGGCCCGGATGGCGGCCGTGGCGGACGGCACGGCGTTCCTCGTCCAGGGCGGCGACTGCGCCGAGACGTTCGACGCGGTGACCGCGCGGGCCGTCGCGGGCAAGGTGGACACCCTCTTCGACATGGCGGCGGCCCTGACCGCCGCCACCTCCCTCCCGGCGGTCGTCCTGGGCCGGATGGCCGGACAGTACGCCAAGCCCCGGTCCAGCCCGGTCGAGACGCGGGGCGGCATCGGCCTGCCGGTGTACCGCGGCGACGCGGTCAACGGCCGGGAGTTCACGGCGGCGGCCCGGGCCGCGGACCCCGGGCGGATGCTGCGGGCGTACGAAGCGTCCGCCGCGACGATGCACCTGGCCCGTACGGCAGCGGCCCGGCGCCCCCGCGCCCCCGAACTCTTCTTCTCCCACGAGGGCCTGCTGCTCGACTACGAGACCGCGCTGACCCGCGACGACGCGCGTACGGGCCTGCCGTACGCATCCTCCGGCCACCTCCTGTGGATCGGCGAACGCACCCGCGACCCGCTGGGCGCCCACGTCGCGTACTGCGCCGCCGTCCGCAACCCCTTGGCGGTCAAGGTCGGTCCGAACGCGCGGCCGGACGAACTGCTGCGGCTCGTCGACCGCCTCGCCCCGGACCGCGAACCCGGCCGGCTGACCTTCGTCGTCCGTATGGGCGCGGAGCGGGTGCGCGCCGTACTGCCCGGGCTGGTGGAGCAGGTCACCGCCGCGGGAGCCCGCGTCGGCTGGGTGTCCGACCCCATGCACGGCAACACCTTCACCACGGCGGACGGCTACAAGACCCGCCACCTGGACACCGTCCTCGCCGAGCTGCGCGGCTTCTTCGAGGTGCACCGGTCCCTGGGCACGTGCCCCGGCGGCATCCACCTGGAGCTGACAGGCGACGACGTCACCGAGTGCCTGGGCGGCCACCGCGGCCCCACCACCGGACAACTCCCGCTGCGCTACGCCTCCGCCTGCGACCCCCGCCTGAACCGGACCCAGTCCCTCGAACTGGCAGCGGCGGTCGCCGAGATCGCCGGCGCGCACACGGCCGGCCGGGACCGTGCACGGCCGGCCGCGGCGCTGCGGTAGCCGCAGGCCGGCGCTCCCAGGCCCCGTACCGCGCCCGCTACACCGCCCGGCCCGCCGCGCACACCCCCCTCGACGCACCCCGGTCGGTCACGGCCGACCGGGGGTCGAGGTGCCGGGCGAGATCGGCGCGCGCGGTGACGCCCAGCTTCCCGTACACCCGGTGGAGGTGGTTCTCGACCGTACGGACCGAGACGACGAGCCGGTCGGCGATCTCCTGGTTGGACAGCCGCGCCGCGGCCAGCGACGCGACCTCCCGCTCACGGGCCGTCAGCGGCGTCCGCACCTTCGACTCCTGCCAGAAGTCCAGGTCGGCCCAGACCGGGAGCAGCCCGTCGTACCGGGCGAGGAACTCCCGGCACAGCGCCCCGGCGGCCCGGCTCTTGCGGTGCCGGCCGGCCAGCTGATGCGCCCGGCACGCCTGCGCCGACGCCTCGGCGGCCAGCGGCAGCAGCCCCATCCCGCCGAACCGCCCGGCGAGCAGGTCCAGCGCGTCCCCGTCGTTGCCGGCGAGCGCCCGGACGTGATCGGCCCGCAGCGCGGTCAGTCCCGGCTCGATCCGGCCGCGCAGCTCCGCCACCCGGTCCAGCACGGCCGGCGCCTCCCGCAGCCGGGCCACCAGGTGGAACGCCGTGACCGCCAGTGGCAGCCGCCCGCGCGCGGCGGCCCGCTCACCGACCTCCATCGCCTGCCGCACGGCCGCCACGTCGTCGCCGACCCGCGCCAGCACCTGGGCCCGTTCCATCGCGATGCCGTCCGTGGCGACCGGGTACGGCACGGCGGCATCCTGCACCGACCGGGCCTCCACGAGCGTACGCATCGCCTCGGCGTGCTCACCGGACTCGGCGAGCGCACCCGCGAGCTGCGCCAGGGCCCACGCCCGGGTGCTCAGCCAGTCACCGGTGTCCTGCAGAGCGCTCGCCTGGCGCAGCAGGCCGATCGCCTCTGGCAGCCGGCCCAGCCCTCGGTAGAGCCGGGCCCGCAAGGTGAGGCCGCCGATCCGGGCGGGACGGCCCTCGTCGCTCATGGGTACGGGACCGCTCATGGGTACGGGATCACTCATGCGTACGGGGCAGTCCTCGTCGGGCGCGGAGGGACCTTCGTCCACTCCGGCCCGGCCCGGCCGCTCCAGGAGGGCGAGCGCCGCGGCAGGGTCGCCCGCCAGGTAGGTGGCGTGGGCGAGCAGCGTCCGGTGCGTGCGCCGGGCGTCGTCGTCCCACCGCTCCGCCTCGGCGCCGCAGCCGCGCAGCAGCGCGAGCGCGGCCCGGATCTCACCGCGCTCCATACGGGCGTACGCCGCGGGCGGCAGCGTCGCCGGGGCCGCGACGGGATCGGGCGTACCGGCCCCGGCGACCGTCGCCGCGCTCTCCAGCCGGTCGTCCAGCAGCCGCATGACCGTCTGCGTGCCCAGCAGCGACGCGCGTACGGGCGCGGGCGCCACGGTGACCGCCTCGTCGACGACGGCCGTTGCCTCGGCGACCCGGCGCAGCCCCCAGGCCATGTTGTGGGCGCGCGAACGTACCGCGTCGGCCGCCCCGGACTGTCCGGACCCGGCGGCGGCCGCCAGCGCGAAGATCGACTCGGCTTCGGCGTAGCGGCCCTGCCCGGCGAGCGCTTGGCCGAGGAGGAGGTCGAGCGACGGCGCTCCCACGTCAGGCCCCGTCCCGGTTCCCGCGCCGCCCCCCACTCCGGTTGTCGTATCGCCCCCCACCTCGGCGGCCATCCGGCACAGCCGCTCCGCGAGCCGGAAGTCGTGACGCCGCAGAGCCGTACGGGCCGCCGAGCGCAGTTGTCCGGCCGGCGGGACCTGACCGGCGTCGATGCGCAGCGCGACGACCCTCGGGATGTCGTTCTCGCGGCGGCAGCCCGCGCGTTCGATGTCATCGGCGAGGCGGCGGCGCAGGCGGCGTCCGGTCAGGCCGGGCAGCGAGGCCACCACGACCGGCCCGCAGAGGGGATAGGCGAGCCGCAACCGCAGCCGGCGCCCCACGCTCTCGGCGACGATGATGCCCCGGCGGTTCAACGCCTCGGCTGCGGCGCCCAGTTCGGCCACCGACGGCAGGTCCGCCTCCAGCGGCTCCGCGAGGGCGATCATGCCGAGGAGTTCCCGCTCCTCGGGTTCGAGGTGCCCCAGGCGCAGGTGCACCAGGTCCACCAGCCGGCCGGCGGGCCGGCCACTCGGGCCCGCCCACTGCCAGACCTCCTCCACCAGCCGCAACGTACCCTCGGCCAGCGCGAAGTCGACCAGTTCCCGCAGGAACAGGGCGTTGCCGAGCGTCAGCGCCCACAGCCGCTCCAGCGCCCGCGCCGCCACATGGCCACCGAGGCGCGCGTGCAGCACCTTGGCCGTGCCCGACATGTCGAACGGACCGACCTCCACCCGCTCGATCAGCCGCTCCACCCAGAGCCGGTTGACGCCGTCGGGCGCCGACACCCCGGCCGGCGCGGCGGCGACCAGCGTGACCCGGCCGCGCCGCACCAGGCCGTGCAGCCGCATCGCGGAGACCGGGTCGACCAGGTGGGCGTCGTCCACGCCGACCACGATCCGCTCCTCGTGCGCGGGCCGGACCCCGCCCGGACCACCGTCCTGAAGGTGCTCCCCACCCGCCGCCAGCTCGTCGCGGTGTCGCTCCAGGCACTCGGACACGGACCCGCAGGCGCTCTCCCCGGCTCCGCAGACCGACAGGACGACGGCGCCGTTACGGGCCGCCCGGTCCAGCGCCGCCCGCAGCAGGCTGCTCTTCCCGACACCCGGCTCACCGATGAGCAGCACCCCGACCCCGTTGTCCAGGGAGGCCTGGATCGCGTCCAGTTCGGCCTCCCGGGCGACCGTGGGCCATGTGGGCCACTCGGTTTCCCTGTCACGTACCGCCATACTTTTCCACCACTCCTGCCTCACAGTGCCCGAAGGCAACTCCCCCGAATGCATGGCAACTTCCCCGTCCGTGTGGCCCCCGTTCGCATGGCTCCGGCCGGCCCGGCCCCCGTTCGGCCTCCGCCGGCACCGGCACGGAAAGGGGGCGAGCCGACGACTCGCCCCGCACCTTCACCGCCTCGTGACCGCGGCCCTGCGCCTCACACCAGGATCGTCCCGCGGGCGGTGATCACCCCGGCCCCGCCCACCTCTATGGACGCGATCCGGTCCGGCCCGCCGTCGACCCGGGCCAGCATCAGCGACGGCCGGCCCATCTCGACCCCTTGCAGGATCTCGATCTGTTCCCCGTACACCGCGAGCCCGTGCCGGGCCAGGTGCAGCGCGAGCGGCCCGGCGGCCGAGCCGGTCGCGGCGTCCTCGGCGACCCCGTACGCGGGGGAGAACATCCGGCTGCGCCACTTCGTCCCCGACCCCGCGAAGCAATTCGCCGCCATGTCCGGGAATTCGGCGAGCTTACGCAGGTCCGGCCGTACCGCCGACAATGCCTCGACGCTTTCGAGCCCGACGTAGACGTGCCGCGGCCCGTTCCGGTAGATCTCCACCGGCAGTACCGACGAGGCCAGCCCCAGCGCGTCGAGCAGCTGCTCCGCGTACTCGTAAGGCTCCCAGACCGGAATCGGCTGTTCCATACGCGCCGCGACCACCTGCCCGTCCACCCGGTCGAACGTGAACGGAATCGTCCCCATCGCCGTTTCGAGCCGCATCCGGTCCGCCGAGGTCCGCTCCCCGAGCACCACCGCCGTTCCCAGCATCGGATGCCCGGCGAACGGCAGTTCATTGACCGGCGTGAAAATGCGGATACGCGCGTCCCCGCCCTGTTCGGCGGGCAGCACAAAAGTGCACTCCGAAAGATTCATCTCCCGCGCGACGGCCTGCATGGTCTGCGCCGACCAGTCCTCGGCGTCGAAGAACACCGCCACCGGATTCCCCCGGAGCGGCGTATCGCTGAACGCGTCCGCCACCACATACTCATGCTTTCCGGCCGAACCGACAACGTCCGCCATCATCCCTCCCCCCTACCTGTCCGATTCCCCGCCACCGCCATCTCCCAGGCCTCCCTTCTCAGGGCTGCAACCGACGGGCGTCCCACCGGCCCTCACCCCCTCGCCGGTCGTACCGCAGCCTCCGGTGCAGCCGGTCCGCACTGGCCTGCCAGAATTCCACCGTCAGCGGATCGAGCCGATAAGCGACATACGACGCGGGACGCGGCAAGGCCCCCTGCTCCGCGAGCCGCTCGGCCTCGCCCCTCAGCGCATCCGCATCCTTCAGCGGAGCGCTCTGCTCGGACGCCACCGACATGGCGTGGGTGAACACCGGCCGCGCCGCCCACAACGCCTCGCACTCGGCCTCGGAAAGCGGCACGACCTCACCGGCCAACGTGACCTGCTGCCCGCTCTCCCGCCAGTACAACACCCCGGAAGCCCACGGATTCACCGCCAGCTCGCGGCCCTTCTGACTGCCGGCATGCGTCGTGAAGACAACACCCCGGTCGGTGATCCGGCTGACCTGGACGATACGGCTCGACGCCCGCCCCTGCGCGTCCGCCGTCGCCAAGGCCAGCGCCCCCGGCTCCCGCACCCCGCGCGCAACGGCCCCGTCGAACCACTCCCGCAACAGCGCGACAGCGTCCCCGGGCGGCACCTCGAACTCATCCACACGCACGGCCGCTTCCGCTTCCGCCATCAGGTGGGAATACCTTCCCGCTTGATCTCCGGCACCGGAATGCTCAGCGCCCGCAGCTGGTTGAACGGATTCATGAACTCCCGGTTCTGCCGGATCTTCCCGTTCTCCAGCAGGAACGAGTGCATGAAGTGGTTCTCGTAGTACCCCGGCGGATACCCGGGAAAAAGAATCTTCCCTTTCCCGTCACACTCCACCCAGAACCGGTTCGGGTCCTGCGTCTCGAACACCTCGATGTTGAACCACACCCAGTCGGGGAAGCACTTCAGCGACCACACCGCATGCTCCGCCAGCTTCTCCCGCCCGCGAATCACGATGGGCTCCCCGGTATCCGTGGTCCACAGCCCACCCTCCCCCTCGGCCACGAACAGCTCGTGCCGTCGCAGCCGGTCCTGCCCCCTGGTGTTCATATACGTTTCAACCGTCTCCCGATTGACCCGCCGCAACTCCACATCCGTCCTGAACCCAGACATACGCCACCCTTCCCACAGACAGCAGTTCAGTTCCGACCACGGACCGACCAGGAGCCACATGCACCCGCCCCCGCCCGATCCCCAGGCACCCTAGAACCGCGCCCTATATTCCCCCGACCCCCCGATCCAAGCTTTCTATACGCCCAGCAAAAACCCCCGCCACTCCCCAACCTAATCAGTTGCGCAATCCTTGAACCACCCCCACCCTTTCCTCTGCGTCGACCTACCGATATCGACGGCATCAAAGTGCATCATGGCCGTGCGACACGAAAAAGCGCGATATGCACGACCACCGCCCATGCGGATGCGACCAGTTCACCGCAGGACAAGCGGTACAGGCCCGAATGACGCGAGCACCTGCTCTCACCGCCCGGCATCACGGCCGAGACCACTACGGCACGAAGGGCGTCGCCGCGCTCGACACGGCCACTGGACCCCTACCCCTCGCAGCGACTGAAGTCCCCGGACCAGGCCTACGACTGCGACACCTCCTCGCCGCCGCGCCGGAGCCCGGGACCCTGCTGATTTCCGGCTCCGCCCCAGGACTTTGCCCAGCACATCAACCGGCCCGGCCAGTCACCGCCGATATCGCTTCCGCGCTCCCAGACGTCATCGCCGGGCCCCGGGCAGATCTTGAGCTTCCGCGTACCTGCGTGGTCGAGTGCTAGGGACACGAAGTTTGGTGCAGTCGCCCCGAGAGCCCAACAGGCCCCTCTTGTCCAGATGTCCGAGTGCGGGACAACGTTGGGGCCCGGCGCTCGTAGCGCTCAAGAGAACAGTGGATCCAGCATGGCGTCTCCGGCCATGATTCGCCACGCAGGTACCCGTACGGTTCGTGCCACCGGCCCAACTTTCGCCCCGGAGCCGCCGGACGGCAGTCCCGTCAGCAAGTCCCCGCGGGCGTGTGTCAGCCGCAGATGACGGGCCGGATCCTGGCCGTGCTCCGGCCCTGAATCGACGACCACCGCCGTGTTCGCTCCGTCCACGGTGAAGAGCAGGTCCACGGTGTGCCCGCCGACCACCGCTGCGCGCTCGAGGTCAGTGATGCCGCGGAGGCCGAGGTAATGCTGGAGCCGGTCCGTGAGCTCTTCGCGGAACGCCGGAAGGTTCTCCCTCCCGAAGGCCGTGTCTTCTCCTACCGAAGAGCCTGTGCGCAGTACGGTCGACCGCTCCGCGAGCAGCCCGGGGAGCCCGGCCTGCCCCTGCCAGAAGGCGTGGCTTCCCACTGTGATCAGCTGGGACTTCGCCCGTGTGACCGCTACGTTCCACAGGTTGACCTGACTTGCCACCCAGTGCGTCGTACGCGGCGGTGTATTGCCGGTGGCCACCGGACTCAGGACCATCACATCCCGCTGACCACCTTGGAAGGCGTGAACGGTGCCGACCCGCACCCGCTCGTCATCCGCCCACGCACGTGCAAGCGCCTCCTTCTGGGCGCGGAAGGGCGTGACCACCCCTACCGTCGCGTGATCAGGCAGCCTCGCGAGCAGCTCATCCACCGTCGCACGCACCCGCTCGGCCTCTGCCGGGTTGCGCCAGGACCGGTCACCGGAGCCCCGGGCGGACTCCCCGTGCGGCACGTCCACCCATCCCAGCACCGGAGCCGGATCGAGCGCCCCCACCGGGTCGACGGACGGGGCCTGGTCCCGCACATCGGTGAGAACGCGCAGTTCACCGGCGTAGCAATAGCCGTTGACCACGTCCGCGATAACCGGGTGACACCGGTAGTGCTCATCGAGCAGCAGCGCCGCCTCACCGTGCTGCGCGGCCGCGTGGTACGACGAGTACACGTGATAGGTGAGCCGATGGTTCTCCAGCTGTGCCGCGCTCAACCCCGCCCGTACCCTCGCCTGCCGCTCCTGCTGGGCGGTGATCCCCGGAATGTGCCCGAGCTGCATGGGATCACCGATGATCAGCGCCCGCTCGGCCCGGAACAACAGGGGCAGCACCGAGGGAATCGAACATTGGCTCGCCTCGTCGATCACGACCAGGTCGAACAGCTTTGGGGCCAGTTCGAGCTGCCGTACCGAGTGCGTGCTGACGGCCCATCCCTTCATGTGTGCCATCAGGTTGCGCTGGCTCTTCTGGAAGCCGGAGCGCCGACGGAGCGCCTGAAGCCGCTGCCCCATCAGCGAACGGCCACGGACCATAGCCTCCGCAGCCACGGCCCCGGCCAGCTCAGCAGCCACCCCCGACAAGCCGGCGGCGCTCTCCAGCCGCGCACGCTTCAGTGCTTCTTCACCCAGCCCGAGGATCTCCGGTACAAGCTCCCGCAACGTCCGTTCCAGGGCGACCAGGCCGACATTGGCGTGTGGACATCGACAGCGTGAGAAATACTATTTGCCCCGTGGTGCGCCCGCGCTCCTGACCTCACCGCTGCAAAGCGCCAGACCCATGCAATTCCCCGCCCGACAACAGCAGCTGCGCGGAAATGCGACACGGCCAGGGGACGGCATGCCGGGGTGAGGTATGCCTCAGCCTGCGGGGAGAAGGGATTCCACTCCTCTTGCCGTGGCCTCGTTCACCTCGTGCCAGGGGGCGCGGGCGCACCGCGTCAGCGGTCCGTCCCGGGGTGAGGGCGAACCTGCCCTCCGGGCCATCAGGGCTGCCGTGGACGGACAGCGTTTGCGGCAGGATGCCCCAGGTGCGGGCGGCGGGGTCGGCGCCGCTGAGCACCGCCGACCAGCGGGCCCCTGAAACCACAGCCGTCTCATCCGCGTCCGTTAAGTTGAACTCAGGCATCCGCCCAGTCGCCGCCACGCTCGTACAAGGGGGAGAAAGTTCCATGCCAGACCCGAACAACACGGGCGAAAATCCTGTGGGTAATACCGCGGGAATCCCGGGTGGTGACGCACACTCCCAGCCGCTCACCTCGCCGCCGTACCCTCCGCCCCTCCCCCCGTCCCCGCCACCGGTCGTCCCGACCGATGCCGGCCACGCCCTGGAGATCGGCCGCACGCATTTCCCCCCGGTCGGTTCCCCCAACGGCCCGCTCGGGATCTACGTGCACGAATTCGACATCGGCTACCTCATCTACGCCGGTTACCCGGCCCACGACGACCCGAACAGTCCACCGCCCTGCCCCGGCGGCAGCAACGTCGTCATCTCCAAGGCCGACGGCGAAGTGACGTTCTTGCCCAACTACCCGCGCGAGTCCGCCGTGGAGCTCTATCACCGGCTGCAGCGTCCGAGTACGCCCTGATTCGTTCCGGCACGATAAGCCTCGGTCCGGCCAGCGCGGCCACCTCTGCCGTCGCGGAAAAGGGCGGCCCTTGACGGGTGGTCAACGCGCCCCTCTAGGCTCAGCCGGCCAGAACACATCGAGTATCGACTACTGACGAGCATGACGACGGGGGACGACATGGGCGGCGCGGGCGGTTTCCAGACGGACGTGGAGTCGCTGAAGGCCGAGGGCACCAGTTTCGTGAAGCTGGGCGAGGACTTCCAGAATTCGGTCAAGCGGCTGATGGACGGACTGAGCGCGCTGGGCGCGGGGCCGCCGGGCACGCCGCCGGCGGGTGGGCAGAAGGAGCCGGAGAAGTCCTTCGGCGAGCAGTTCATGAGCGGGCTGACGTCGTTCGCCAGCAAGGCCGACATGCCGCCGTGGGGCGACGACGAGATCGGCGAGAAGTTCGGCGTCGTCTACGAGGGCGTACGCGACGGCATGTACGAGTCGATGGGGCACCTGTCCTCGAAGCTCCAGGAAATCGGCAAAGCGCTGACCTCGATGTCGAAGAACTACGCGGAGGGCGAGGACTTCAGCGAGTCGCTGATCAAACAGCACGTGCCCAACCCGCAGGCGGGCGGATCGGAAAAGTCGATCTCGCGACTGGAAGGACCCAGGCCGCACTGAGAGTGAGGCGGGCCGGTCCGCGAGGCGGCTGAGCCTGTGGGCCGGGTGGTGCCGGGGTTACGGGCCGGCGTCGGCCTCACGGGGCAGCAGCCTCGTCGTTCCACTGCTCACGGTCTCGCACGCCTCACCGATCTCCGCCTCACCGACACCGCCGCTGTCCGCATCGCCGTCAAGCATCATCACCGCCGCCGGTCTCCGGCCGGCCGTACCCACATGTGCACGTACTTTCACGGGGGAGCTCCGCCTTGTCTCTCATGCTGCCGGATCCACTGGAATGGGTCCTGGACATGCTCGGCTTCAACTGGCCGCATGCCGACGAGGACAAGCTCATCGAATGTGCCCAGGTCTGGCGCCAGTTCGCCGCCGACGTCGCCGGTCACCAGGCCTGCGGCAACACCGCCGCCGCCAATGTCCTGTCCCAGAACGCCGGCGACTCCATCGATGGCTTCAGCAAGACCTGGGACAAGTTCGCCGACGGCTCCGGCTACTTCGACGACGCCCGCCAGGCCGCCGAAATCATCGCCTCCACCCTGGAGGCCGCCGCCGCGCTGGTCATCGGCATGAAGGTTGCCGTGATCGCCCAACTGGTCATCCTGGCCGCCGAAATCATCGCCGCCCAGGTCGCCGCCCCCTTCACCCTGGGCCTGTCCGAAATCGGCGCCGCGGCCGGCACCGTGGCCACCCGCGAGATCGTGCGCCGCATCCTCAAAGAGGTCGCCAAACAACTCCTGGACGCCATCATGGAGGCGGCCAAGGAACCGGTCATCTCCGCCCTGGAAGCCATGGCCTCCGACCTCATCGCCCAGACCGTCAACCAGAACTTCGGCGCCCAGAACGGTTACGACCTCGGACGCACCACCAAAAAGGGCATCGAAGCCGGCAAGGACGCACTGAAGAACACCGGCGAGACCCTCGGCGAATCCCTGCGCGACGGCGCCGGCAGCCGCGCCGGACGCCGCGCCCGCCACGGCTTGGACTCCGCCGCCGGCCACGGTGACGACGGTGGCGCAGGCGGAGGCGGAACCGGCGGCGGCTCGGGAGGCAGTGGCGGCTCCGGCAGCGGCAGCGGTTCCGGCAGCAGTTCGGGGGCGGGTTCCGGCTCCGGCTCCGGGTCGGGCTCGGGTACGGGTACGGGAGATGCGGGCTCCGGGCCCGGTACACACGCCGGGTCCGGACCGGATTCCGGCGGGTCCGGTGGGAGCGGCGGCTCCCACGCGCCCGGCGCCGGCGCGTCCTCCGTGACCGGCCACTCCGGCGCCAACGGCTCCGACGGCACGCCCTCCCGCCCCACGGCACAGCCACTGCCGCCCCCGGACCAGCGCTCGCCTTTCGACGCCGGCTACCAGGGCACCGACCGGCACAGCCCGGACCCAGGTGACACACGCCCCGACACCATCTCCGCCCGCGATGGCTCCGGCACCACCCCGGACTCCACTTCCCACCGTTCCGCCCCGGACGCCGTCTCCACCCAGCCGGCCCCGGACCATACCCCGGATTCCGCACGCCCGAACCCGGACCACAACCCCGACAACATCACCACCCAACCGGCTCCGGACCACACCCCGGAGGCGGCCCGCCGTAACGCCGACAACGTCACCACCCAGCCCGCCCCGGACACCACCCCGGACCACGCGCGCCCCAATCCCGAGAACGTCTCCACTCAGCCCGTTCCGGGGCCACCACCCCCCACTCACCCGGACGCGGCGCCGACCCCCGTTCCGGCGCCCGAGACCGGCCCGGCCCCGGACCGTTCCGTCCCGGGCCAGTCCGCGCCGCGCCAGGACGCCCCCACCACCACGCCCTCCCCCGGGCCCGCCTCCTCCGCACCGGGCCCCATCAGCGGCAACCCGCCGAGCAACGACGGCTCCGGCTCCACTCCCAACGACAATGGCTCCGGCGGCACCGGCGGTGGCCGTCCCGCCATGCCGCACGTCAGCGCGCCGCCCCAGGGCGCCCCCGTACAGCACTCGCCGTCCTTCGGTCAGCCCATCCAGCAGCGCGACCCGGCGCCGGGCGACCCCATGCCTCACATGCGGGACGACACCGACCTGACCACCCAGTCGGCGGACACCGCCACCGCCCCGCCGCCCACCCGCACTCCGGACGCGGGACCGGCACCTACCCCCCAGCAGAACATCCCGCAGAACGCGGGGCCGGCCGTGGGCATGCCGACCGCCATGCCGCCCCAGGCCGGCCCCACCCCCGCGAACTCCAACCCACCCCGCCGCAGCACACCCTCCAACGCAAACACCACACCGCAGTCCAGCCGCCGCCCCGATGGCCGCCGCCCCATCCAGGACGCCGCCCGACAGCCCCGCTCGGAAGGCCCCCCGCACAACCCCCGCCTGGGCGGCCCGCGCCGTGGAACCCCCACCACCCCGCCGCACGACAACCGCCGCCCCGACGGCTCGCAGGTCATCCACGACCACACCCGGCAGCCCCACCCCGAGGCCCCGCCGCACAACCCGCGTCTGGACGGCCCCACGCCGGCCGACCGCACGCAGCCGATACGGGACGGCCATGCCCCCTCACACCCGGACCGAGCCGACCACCCGTCCGGTGGCACGCGCCCGCGCTCTGACAGCTCACCTTCGGAGCAGGGCCACCCCCGACCAGAACGGGACACCCCGCACTCCGAACCTCCGGCCCCTGACGCCTCGCGTCCGGACGTACGTCAGCACGCCCTGGGTCCCCAGCCGAACAACCAGTCCCCGGACTCTCACCGACCCGACAGGGCACAACCTGATGCGGCAGGCCCAGAACCGTCACGCCCCGGCCGGGACCAGTCCCGGCCGGAGGCCCAGCAACCCACCGCACCGAACTTCCCCCACCCTCACCAGCAAGCGCACCAGCCCGGGCCCCACCAGCCCAATCCGTATCACCAGCCCAACCCGTACCAGCAGCCGCAGCAACCGCAACCGCAACCGCACTATCCGAACCAGCATCAGGCAGCTCCCCAGCAGCCGCACCAAGGGCCGTACCAGCAGCATTACCAGCAGCCGCACCAGCCCCACCACACTCAGAACCAGACACAGCCTCAGCAGCACCAGCAGCCCTACCAGCAGCAGAATTCCCAGCAGCAACAGCCGCTGCCTCCCCAACACCCACCGCGCCCGAACTACCAGGACGTGCGAAACAGCCTCAACCACCAACCAAACGGCCTGTACTCGCCCTTCCCCCATGACCAGCAAGCGCTGCTGAACGTTTTCCCGCGCAATCCCGACGGCAGCCCGCAGCTGCACCCGGACCCGTTCCAGCCCTGGGCCTTCCATCAGAACGACGGCGGCACCAACGTGCCCGGGCGCTCCAACAACTGCGCGGACTGCACCCGCTCGTTCCTGGAGTCCTGGTACGGCAACCCTCAGGTCTCCGCACCGCGCACCTTCGACAAGGACCAGAACGGCAACCTCGACCGGTTCAGCGGTGAACGGGACGGCGCCCAGAACATCATGGACTGGGCGGGCACCCCTTTCCGTGACTCGGGGCCCAACGCGCAGGACAGCTATGCCCGCATCGCTGACGAGCTCCGTCAGGCCGGTCACGGCGCCGGCGCTGCCGTCCTCGTCACCTGGCCGAAGAACGCCGACGGTTCAGGCGGTGGCGCGCATGTCTTCAATGCCGTCAACCACAACGGCCGCGTCATCTGGGTTGACAGCCAGACCGGTCAAATCAGCCAGCAGCCCATCCACACCCACGCCGACCGCGTCTGGCACCTGACCCTCGACGCCAACCGCAATCCGTACGTCCCTGGTCAGGTCCAAGCCCCCGCCCCACAACCCTCGCCGCAGCCGCAGCCGCAGCCGCAGCCGCAGCCGCAGCCGCACAACCCCTATCAGCAGCTCCAGCAGCAGCCATACCCCCAGCAGCAGCCACACCAGCCGGGTCCGTACCCGCAGCAGCAGTACCAGCAGCCGAATCCGTACACCCAGCAGCCGGGGCCGTACCAGCAGCAGCCGCACCACCAACAGCCTTACCCACAGCAACCAAATCCGTACCTCCAACAGCAGCCCTACCAGCCCCACCAGCCGAGCCCATACGCGCAGCAGCCCGGTCCGCACCACCAGCAGCAACAGCCCTATCAGCCAGGCCCATACCAGCAGCAACCACACCAGGCACAGCCTCACCCCCAGCAGCAACCCCACCAGCAGCAGCCCAACCCATATATCCAGCCTCAGCAACAGCCGGGACCGTATCCCCAGCCCCACCAACAGCAGGTTCCACAAACTCAGCCGCAGCAGCAGACCATCCCTCACCACCAGCAGCCGCCACAGCAACAACCGGATCAGCAGCAGACCAACACGCATTCCCACACGCACCCCCAGCCTCAGCAGCTGCACACACCGCCCCAGCAGCAGACGTCCACTCACGAGCAGACGCCGCAGCAGGACCAGGCGCCACCTCAGGAGACCGCGCCGCATCCGGAAGACGGGCATTCGGATCCGAACCCCAACTCCCTGAATGCCATCCGGGACGATCTCCATCAGGAAACCGGCGGTCTCCTGCCGCCTGACCCGAGTGACCAGCAACTGCTGGAGAACGCCCATCCGCGGAACCCCGACGGCACGCCGCAGCGTTTCGCCGACCCTTTCGAGCCCTGGGGCCGGCTGCAGAACGACGGCGGCAGCACAGTTCCCGGTCGCGGCAACAACTGCGCCGACTGCTCCCGCTCCTTCCTGGAGACCTGGTACGGCAACCCCCAGGTCTCCGCTCCGCGTACGCCCGACACCAAGGCGGACGGCACCCCGGACACCTGGTCTCCCGAGAACAACGCCAACGAGAACCAGATCCGCTGGAGCGGCGCCCGCCACACGTACGCCGGTCGTGGCGACGATCCCCACACCGCCGCGCGGATCGCACACGATCTCCAGCAAGCCGGCCACGGTGCGGCTGCCATCGTGCAGGTCGCCTGGCCCGACAACGGTGGCGGTCACGCCTTCAACGCGGTGAATCACCACGGCAAGATCATCTGGGTGGACACCCAGACCGGTGCCGTCAGCACGGACCCGCTCCACATCTCAATCGCCGAGCACGTCTGGCACATCCCGCTCGACGCCAACCGCCAGCCGCTCCACGCCGACAAAGCCGTGGAGAAGCCCGAGGACACTTCCTCCGAACAGGCCGACGGCAAGCCGGACTCCACTACCGAGCAGACCGGGACCGACCCCGACCCCTCGCCTGCCGACAAGACTCCGGACACCTCTGCCGACAGCACTGCCGACGTCACGGACCACTCCCCGACCGTCGACGGCACAACGGAATCCCAGCACACGCCATCCGACGGACAGGCGCCAGACACCCCGCCGAGCAACCGCGAAAGTGTGCCAGCGAATCGGAGCGCGAGCATTTCGCAGTACCTCGCTGATCACCTGCGCAACAACCCCAACCCGATGATGTACGGCAGACCCACCGTCGAAACAAGCGATGGTGGAACAGCCGCGCAGGCACCGCATCCCACGGACCCGCACCCGCACCGCCCGGCCGAACCCGCCGGTGCCGATCACAAGGTCCCTGACCACACAAACGAGAACGATCCACCGGCCGCCCTTTCGGACGACAAGCCGGACCTGTCCGACGACGACCCGGGCCACGACCAGCAAGCCCACGACCAGCATCATGACGACAGCGGCAACGACCGGGGCGAGGAACAGGATCCGGCCGAGCGCTTCAAAGTACCTTCGGCCGGTGACGTCCGCGTGGACCCCCAACCCGAGTTTCCCGACCCCGTTGACCCTGGCGAAACCCCCGACACCCATGACCTCGATTCCGGGGTGGATGACAAGAGCCGTGGCGGGCTCGTGGAGCAGCTCGACCTCGACAACACCGACCGGGTGAAGGTCGACGAAGACGGCCTGATCACCAGCATCGACGGAAAATCCGTCAGGGAATACATCCAAGAAATGTCCGAGGAGCGGGCACGTCGGCATGCTCTGATGCGAGATGCCAACCTGGAGGGACCTTGCTCCGCGCTGGCGATCGATCGCCGCACCGGAATGATCACTGAGGGCCTTAATGGCCTCGCGAGCGATTTGATCGAACCTGAGAATTTGCACCCGCTGCTGCGGGACAACTACCTCGGTATGGCTGCCTGGGTGCATCCGATCATGAAGAGCGAGGACGAAGTTCGTATCGGCGACCGGCTCGGCCCGGACGGAAAGGCGGCACGGGACGAGAACGGGAACGTCATCAAAGAAGAGATGGCCCTCATTGGTCGGGCTTACTTCGACGAACCCTTGCGGCACGCCGAAGTCAAGGCCGTGAACGAACTGCTCTGGGCGCGGCAGCGACAGATGGAGAAGAGCTGGAGAGAGGAACACGGCGAGAATTCCACACCGCCCCCGCTGAGCCGTGATGTCTTGAGTGACATGCGGTTCGACCCGCGATGGATCGAAGAAGCCATTTCGAAGAACAGGAAGACCAGGGGGGCCGTCATTCATCTTCCCGGCCAGTCAGCGCCAGCCTGCCCGAATTGCCACGGCATTCTTCAGGGTGTGCCCAGCTACGCCGGGCGCCATCAGTATACAATTGGTGACTATCGACGCAGGGACAGCGAACTACCACCCGAAACGGACTGACACGGAATGACTGTACGCATCGAATACGAAGACACCTACCGGGATGATGCCGCGCGCGTGCTGTGCGAAGACGGCCCCGTCACAGGTGAAGTCGTTTCCCGCGACCAGGAAGGCCGGATCACCAGCCTCGTCTCCTACCACGAGGGAGTTCCGTCCGGACCGCAATTCGCGTGGCACCCGGACGGAACCAAAAAGCTCGAAGGGCTTACCCGATACGGCCTGGCCGTGGGCGACTGGCGCAAGTGGTATCCCAATGGCCAACTCGCCGAACATACCGTCTTCAACCAGAAAGGCAGGCGAGTGAGCCGCCAGAAATGGGACAAGGACGGCAACCTCACCGAGGACAGGACGTTCCCGGGCTGACTACCGCAGGCGCCCCCTGGCCGGCTTCCGTGACCGGGGGCGCTCGTCCGTACGGCAACCGCACTGAACAGGACGGAAACCTCCATGGCACAGGACACCCCTGTCCCCCCGACCACCCCTGAGGAAGCACTCGCCATCGTCCACAGCCGATACGCCCGGCCACGGCTGGCGGACGGCTCACCCGCCCCCATGCACGTCCACGAATTCGACATCGGCTACCTCGTCTACGCCACTTTCCCTCCCACCGAACCGGTGGACCCGGCAGCCCCGCCGACGCCTCCCCCGCCCGGCGGCGCAAACATCGTCGTAGCCAAGGACACCGGCGAAACAACCACCGTCCCCAATTTCCCTCCGGAAGCGGCCATCGCCCTGTACCGCAGCCAACTCCCGACCGACTCCTGACGAAAACACGCGACAACGCCGCTCCTCGACACAGTGACTGTGGCGATGGCGGGACGTCAGCACCATGACGGCCTACAACACGAAACCATGCGCCCTCGCAGTAGGAGCTGGCGCCACCTGCCCCGTGACCCTGAGGTCTGGAACTACCGCATCGGCGGCGTACAGATGCTCCGAAAGCAGTTCGGCTTCCGCGACCGCGAGCCCGACATCGAGTAGCAGAAACGGTTGGACGACGCCCCTGCCCACAACCTGGCGTATACGGTGGACCGTTGGCCTGATCGATCTCATGACCACTCTCGCTCCCTCACAGCCAACCGCCCGCCGAAGACGTCCCTCGCGGAGTGAACCGCCCCCACAGGAGGAAGCGGTCTAAGCGAACGCTGTCGACCGGTTGGCTGGTCATCGGTCCAGGTGCCACCACGGCTGGCCGCTGACTCGATCAGGTCCGGCAGGAACCGCGCGGAGAGAACAGGACCAGGGTTGCGCCCGTGATCTCGTGACCTGGTCGGCGAGCAAGATGCGGCTGCGATTCAGGCATCGCAGGTCACCGGTGCCACGGCGGACGGCGGTGGCCATGGCCACACCGGGGAGCAATCCGGGCGTGATGGGCCTTCGGGCACTCACCCCGGGCCAGGCGATGACGTCGACCTCGTACATGATGCGTGCCGCGCCAAGACCCGTCCGCCCCGACACTGCTCACAGCCGCTCCCACCAGTCACACCAGCACAGATCCGTGGGTGTGACGGGGCCGAGGGGCTCGACCTGCCGGATATCACAAACCAGATCGAGCGCCACCGGCGCTAGCTCTGAACCGTAAGTCAGCGACCCTTTTCAGCACGCTCAAGAATCACCACGCACTCCACATGATGCGTAACCGGAAACAAATCAAACGCCCGCATCCTCCGCGGCACATACCCCTCCCCCGCGAAGTACTTCACATCGCGCGCCAGCGCCGCCGGATCGCAAGCCACGTAAGCGATACGGCGGGCTCCCAGCGAAGCCAGATGTGCGACCGTCGCCCGCCCGGCTCCCGCTCGCGGCGGATCCAGCACGATCAGGTCCACGTCCGAGATTCCGGTTCGTGGCAGGACCTGTTCGACCTTGCCGTGCTCGATCCGGACGCGGTCGAGGTCCTGGAGATTGTGCCGGGCGTCCTCCACCGCGCGCTTGCTGGATTCGATGCCCAGGACGGCGCCCTTTTCGCCCACGCGGTCGGCGAGGGCTCCGGCGAAGAGGCCGACGCCGCAGTACAGGTCGAGGGCCATGTCGCCCTTCTTCGGCATGAGGCCCTGCATGACGGCTTCGACCAGGAGGTCGGCGGCCTTGGGGTGGACCTGCCAGAAGCCGCTGTTGCCGACGCGCCAGGTGCGGTCGGCGGCGCGTTCGCGGACGAAGGGGCGGCCGTGGACGCGGTGGATGCCGCCGTCCTTCTCGTGGACGCGGAGGACCGAGACGGGCTTGTCGAGTTCGACGATGGGGAGGCGGCCGCCGGGGCGGGGGGTCAGGACGACCTGGCGGTCGTTGGAGCCGGTGGCGGCGATGGCCTCGACGGTGGCGATCTGGGGCCAGTCGCGCTTTTCGATGCCGAGTTCCGAGACACCCGGGGCCGCGATCAGGCAGTGGTCGATGGGCTGGATGTCGTGGGAGCGGTGTTTGCGGAGGCCGGGGGTGCCATCAGCGTCCACGGCGTACTGGACTCGGGTGCGCCAGGCCGGGACCTCGCCCTTGGGGACCTTGTCGCCGGGGGCCGGTTCGACGGTGCCGTCCCAGCGGGCCTCCTCGGGGGTGAGGCCGGCCAGGCGGGAGAGCTGCTCGGTGATCACGTCGGCCTTCAGGCGGCGCTGGGCGCCGGGTGCGGCGTGCTGCCAGTCGCACCCGCCGCACTTGCCGGGACCTGAGAAGGGGCAGGGGGCCTCGACGCGGTCCTTGGAGGGGGTGAGGATCTCGACGGCGTCGGTGCGGAGGAACCGGTCGCCCTCGTCGCCGTCGGTGACGCGGGCGATGACGCGTTCGCCGGGCAGGGCATGCCGTACGAAGAGGACCTGGCCCTCGTCCGTACGGGCGATGCAGTGGCCGCCGTGCGCGACGGGGCCGACCTCGACCTCGTACTCCTCGCCTACCAGCGACTTCTTGGGTTCGGTCTGCATGGTGGGGGAGCTCCTGGGGTGGGGTGATCGGGGTGGGGTGGAGGAAGGCGGGAGTGGCCGATGCCGACCTGCAAGTCTACGGGGCGGCCGGGCGGAGTCCGAATCGGATGGGGGAGCAGAAGCACAAGGGCCCGGACCTGCCGGATGGCAGGTCCGGGCCCAGGAGCTGTACGGACGCGCTCCTACTTCCGCGTAGCCGCCTTCTCCTTCTTCGGCTGGGCCACCGGGCCTCGGCGCACCGCCCCGGGCGCGTTCCACTCGGCGCGCTTGCGTGCCCGTCGCTTGGCGGCTTCGGAGGAGTCGAGTTGCCAGGGGACGGAGGTGACCATGACGCCGGGCGTGAAGAGCAGGCGGCCCTTGAGGCGCAGGGCGCTCTGGTTGTGGAGCAGGTGCTCGTACCAGTGGCCGACGACGTACTCGGGGATGTAGACGGAGACGGCGTCGCGCGGGCTCTCGCGGCGCAGGGATTTGACGTAATCGATGATCGGGCGGGTGATCTCGCGGTAGGGGGAGGCGAGGACCTTCAGGGGTACGTCGATGCCGCGGCGCTCCCACTCCGCCTTCAGGGCCTTGGTCTCGGCGGGGTCCACGTCGACGCTGACCGCCTCCAGGGTGCCCGAGCGCATGAGCTTGGCGTAGCTCAGGGCGCGCAGGGTGGGCTTGTGGACCTTGGAGACGAGGACGATGGAATGGACGCGGGAGGGGCGTACGGCCTCGTCGCCCGGCACGTCCTCGGCGGCGATCTCCTCGGCGACCCGGTCGTAGTGGCGGCGGATCGCGGTCATGGTGGCGTAGAAGATGACCATGCCGAGGACGGCGACCCAGGCGCCGTGGCTGAACTTCGTCAGCAGGACGACGACGAGCACCAGGCCGGTGAGGGTGGCGCCGAAGGCGTTGATGGCCCTGGAGCGGTGCATCCGGCGACGCTTGGCCTGGTCCTTCTCGGTCCGCAGGTGGCGATTCCAGTGGCGGACCATGCCGACCTGGCTGAGCGTGAAGGAGACGAAGACGCCGACGATGTAGAGCTGGATCAGGCGGGTGGAGTCCGCGCCGTAGATGTAGACGAGGACGATGGCCGCGCCGGCGAGCAGCACGATGCCGTTGGAGAAGGCCAGCCGGTCGCCGCGGGTGTGCAGCTGGCGCGGCAGGTAGCGGTCCTGGGCGAGGATCGAGCCGAGCAGCGGGAAGCCGTTGTACGCGGTGTTCGCGGCGAGGAAGAGGACCAGGGCGGTGGCGGCGGCGAGCACGACGAAGAAGAACGTGCCGTCACCGAAGACCGCGGCCGCGACCTGCGAGATGACCGGGTTCTGGGTGTACTCGGGGCCGACCGGGACGCCGTTGTGCAGCAGGTCCTTGGCCGGGGTCTCCGCCATCTTCACGTCGGTGGCCATGGCCAGGCCGATGATGCCGCAGAACATGGTGACGGCCAGGCCGCCCATGAGCGCGAGGGTGGTGGCGGCGTTCTTCGACTTGGGCTTGCGGAAGGCGGGGACGCCGTTGGAGATCGCTTCGACGCCGGTGAGCGCCGCACAGCCGGAGGAGAACGCGCGCAGCAGGAGGAAGACGAGGGCGAAGCCCGCGAGGCCGCCCTGTTCGGCGTGGATGGTGAAGTCGGCGGTGGGCGCCTTCATGGTGTCGCCCATGATCGCGCCGCGCACCACACCCCAGATGATCATGATGAAGACGCCGGCGACGAAGATGTACGTCGGGATCGCGAAGAGCTTGCCCGACTCCTTGACGCCGCGCAGGTTCATCAGCGTCAGCAGCACGATCATGACGATGGCGCAGAGCGTCTTGTGCTCGGTGACGAACGGGATCGCCGAGCCCAGGTTCTCCACCCCGGAGGAGATGGAGACGGCGACGGTCAGGACGTAGTCGACCAGCAGGGCGCTGGCGACGGTCAGCCCGGCCTTGGGCCCGAGGTTGGTGTTGGCGACCTCGTAGTCACCGCCGCCGCTCGGATAGGCGTGCACATTCTGCCGGTAGGACGCCACCACCGTGAACATCAGCACCACGACCGCGACCGCGATCCAGGGGCTGAAGTGGTACGCCGACACACCCGCGACGGACAGGACGAGCAGCACCTCGCCCGGGGCGTAGGCCACGGACGAGAGCGGGTCGGAGGCGAACACGGGGAGCGCGATGCGCTTGGGGAGAAGGGTTTCTCCGAGCTTGTCGCTGCGCAGTGCGCGCCCGATAAGGATCCGTTTGGGCACGTCGGTCAGTTTGGACACGCAGAGGATGCTAAGCCTTCGTCAAGGTGGCCGCCCACCCGCCACCCGTGCGGGCGGGGGCGATGGGCCCGTATGCCGGGACCGAATTCCGCGGCCGCAGCGGCCACCAGCGCTTTCATCGTCCCTGCACAACACGGGCCGGCACTCCCCGGTCCCTTCTTCTTCTCTACGCCTTCTTAACGCCGCGGGTTTTCCGTGCCTTCATGAAGAGCGGCGTCCGGCGACCCGGGATTTCTACGGTTTCTTAACGGGCGGGGCGGTCCGTGCCTTCCCCGTCATCCGTGATCTCCCGGGTTCTCCCGGGTTCTCCACATCTCTTTCACCTCGGCCCAGCGCCGCGCCTGCTCGGGCGTGAGGCTGTCGCGCAGCTCGGCCAGCTTCAGCAGATTGGCCTCGGCGCCGGTGGTGAGGGTCTGCGCCTCGCCGCGGTAGTGATCATCGACGAGCGCCGCCAGCTCCGTGTCGTTCATCACGGGGACCAGGCGCGCCGCCATCTTGTTGGTGTTGCGGTAGGACCCCTGGAGGAGGAACGGCGGCTCCGTGCGGGTGGCGTCCGCCTGCGCGGCGGAGGCGATGTAGGCGCGGTTGACGGTCAGCGCGACCTCGCGCACCCGGAGCAGTCCGCGCAGTACGGAGACGGTCTCGCGCAGTTCGGCGGTGCCGTAGGGGTGGGCGAGCCGGTCGGCGCGTACGGAGTCGTCGCCCTCGGCCATCCGGACCAGCAGCCCGAGGTCGGCGCGGTCGCGGGCGGCGAGCGGGGCGAGGACCGGGTTGGCGGGCAGCGCGTTCTCGATGTGGGAGTGGGCGAAGAGCGCCTCCTTGCCGCTGAGCACGTCGCCGAGGTTCCACACGTCGGCGCGGTTGGCGAGCATGTCCGGCAGCCGGAAGCGCCGGCCCGACTCGGTGTACGGGTTGCCCGCCATGCACACCGCGAAGCGCTTGCCGCGCAGGTCGTACGTACGGGCCTCGCCGTCGCGTACCCCGTCCATCCGCCGCTGGGCGTCGCACAGCGGGATGAACTTCTGGAGCAGTTCCGGCGAGGTGTGCTGGATGTCGTCCAGGTAGAGGAGGACGTTGCTGCCCGCCTCCAGGGCGAAGGAGATCTTCTCGACCTCGCGGCGGGCGGCGGCGTCGGGCGCCGCGGCGGGGTCGAGGGAGGTGGTGCGGTGGCCGAGGGCCGGGCCGTCCACCTTCACCAGGAGCAGGCCGAGGCGGGCCGCCACGTACTCCATCAGCGTGGTCTTGCCGTAGCCAGGCGGCGACAGCAGCAGGAGCAGACCCTGGCTGTCGGTACGGCGCCGCTCCCCCGCGGCGCCCAGCTGCTTGGCGAAGTTGTCGCCGATCAGCGGCAGGTAGACCTCGTCGATGAGGCGGTTGCGGACGAAGCCGGACATGACCTGGGGGCGGTACGTGTCCAGGCGCAGCCGGTCGCGTTCGGCGGCGAGGAGTTCGGTGCGGCGCCGGGTGTAGGCGCGGTGTGCGGGCACGCGGGTGCGGCGGAACGTTTCGGTCCGGGCGAGCAGCTCGTCCAGCCGTACGGGGAGGGTGCCGCCGGCGGCGATCCGCGGGTGGCTGCCGAGCAGACCGCGGACGGCGGCGCCGGTGGGCGCGGCCAGCTCCCGGCGGTCCAGGGCCGGGCCGCAGACCTCGATCGCGACGGCCTCGGGCAGCGCGTCCGCGGCGGCGCCGCGCGCCTGGGTGTACGCGCCGAGCCATCCGGTGACGAGCTGGTGGCGGGCGGCCAGGTCTCCGTCGAGAGCGCGCAGGTCCTCGGCGAGTTCCTTGGCGGCGGGCGCGTCCGGTCCGCCGAGAGCGTCCCGGAAGCCGGTCAGCAGGTCGCGGGCGGCGGCGCTGGTGGCGAAGCGGGGGCGCCCGCCGCCGGCCGGTCCGGCCGGCGAGGCCGGTTCAGCCGGCTCGCCCAGCTCGGCCATGAGGTAGTCGCCCAGGCCGGAGGCAGCGGCGTCGGCGCAGTCAGGTGCAAAGGCAGCGGCGTCGGCGCAGTCGGATGAGGAGGCGGGGCCGTGCGTAGGGGCCAGGACGTGCGCGGAGAGTCCTGCCTCCCGCAAGAACCCGTACGCTGCCCCGCCCAGCTCGGCGGAGAGCGCGTCCCACCCCGTAGGCGTCCCGAACACCGACCGGGCGCGCGCCAGGGAGTGGGCGCGTGTGGCCCACAGCGCGCGGGCGCGGGCGTCGGTGCCGTACGCCCAGAAGAGCTGGGCGGCCGCGCGCAGGTGCGGCGGGTGGCGGAGCGGTCCGGCGGTGCTGTGCAGGCGCAGGAGTACGGCGAGGATCGCGGCGGCGTCATGGTCGTGGACGCCCCGGTCGTACCCCTCGTCGTAACGGGTCTCGGCCACCTGGCGGACCAGGGGCAGCAGCGTGTCCGCGGCCGCCGCCTCCCGGAGCGCGGCAAGGCCGGGAACCACTGCGTCCGTCCCCGTCCCGGCCCCCGCCAGGATCACCCCCGCCAAGTGCTCCGCCCGGTAGACCTCCGGTGACTCGGAGACCAGCGGCTGGTCCCAGAAGGCGCGGTGGGCCAGCAGCCGCGCGTCGTGGACGGGCGCGCGGTAGTCGGTGCCGGTGACGGTGTACGCGAGGTGGTCGCCGTGCGGGACCAGGGTCAGGTCGACGGGCTGGGTGTTGACGGCGAAGCGGTGGCGGCCCAGCCGGATGGTGCCGGGGGCGTCGTACAGGTCGGTGCGGTCGCGCAGGGCGCGGGCCGCTTCCTGGCGGGCGGCGCGCAGCCGCCCGTCGAGTTCGTCGGCGCGTCCGCCGTCGCCGAGGTCGCGCAGTTCGCCGGCGGTGGCGCGGACCTTCGCGGCGAGCGGGTCGGCGGCGAAGAAGGCGTTGATCTCGTCGGGGGTGGTCAGGGCGGCGGCCCGGCGGACAACGGTGGCGAGGACGCGTGCGGCGGATCCGGCGAGCCGGTCGGTGTGCCGGGCGCGCGCGTCGAGCTGGGCCTGCTTGCGGGCGGCGAACGCCTCGTGGATCTCCTCGCGCTGGGCGGCGATCCGCTCCAGGTGGGTGTCGGACGTGCCGAAGCGGGCTTCGAGGTTCTCCAGTTGCAGGAGCAGGCGGCCGAGTTCGTCGTCGCACTCCTCGGGGGTGCCGGCCGCGGCCAGCGCCCCCGCCACGGCCTGCCCGAGCAGCGCGAACTGGGCCGCGAACTCCTCGCGCCCCTCCGCGTCCAGCAGTGCGCGGCGCCGGGTGTCCAGGGTGGCGCGGGCCCGGTTGACGGCACCGAGCGCCTCGCCGGCGCGGGTGAGGACGGTGGTCCGTACGGTCGTGTCGGCGAGGTCGAGGGTGCCGACGACCTCGGTGACGACGCGCAGCCCTTCGGCCTGTTCGTCGATGCGGGCGGCGAGCGGTTCGGCGTCGGCGGCGGTGGCCACCGCGGCGGCCTCGGCGGTCAGCCCGGCGACGGCGCGGTGGGTGGCGGTGAAGGCGTCCTCGCCGCTGAGGAAGGCGATGGCCCGGCGTCCGGCGGCGGCCAGGTCGTCGGCGACGCCCGCGGAGAGTTCCGCGAGCCGGTCCAGGTCGATGTGGCGGGTCTCGCGCAGGGTCTCCAGGCGGCCCTGGGCGTGGCGCAGCGCGGTGAGGTTGCGGACCCAGGCGTCGGCGGTCGCGGGCTGTTCGCCGCGGACCCGCCGGACCAGTGCGGTGGTGCGGCCGGCGGCCTCGTCCAGTGCGGCGGCGGCCCGGCGGCGCAGTTCGGTGACGCGCGCGAACTCCTCGACGACCTGGAGAGCGGCGGCCCGTACGGCTTCCAGCGGCTCGCCCAGCGCGCCGAGCGCGGTCTCGTCCAGCCAGTGGTGGCGGTCCGCGACCCGGGCCGCGGCGGCGGCGATGGCTTCGAACACCGGGCCAGCGGGTGCCATGTCGGTGGCCATACGGGCGACCGAGAGCGCGTCGGAGATGCCGCGTACCAGCTCGGCGTTGCCGATCCGGGCCAGCGGGCCGCCCATGGCCGGCTGGGCCGCGGCGTGCGCGTCGGAGGTGAAGGGGGTGTGCCAGATCTGGACGGGGTGGACACGGCCGGGCTCGCGGGTGCCGCGCAGGACGACCAGGGTGCCGTCGTCGAGGAGCGCGTGGCCGTACGCGGTCAGCGGGGTGGCGGCTTCCTCGCGGACGATGTTGTACGGCAGGAGCAGGGTGCGGCCTTCGGCGCGGTCGTGGAACGCGTAGAGGACGTCCTCACCGTTGGGGGAACGGTGTTCGCGGTCGAAGGCGAGGCCGGTGGTGTCGGTGTCGAAGGTTCTGACGGTGCCGGTGGTGAGGTAGTGGCCGCCGGGGAAGACGATGCCCTGGTCCTCGGGCAGCGCGCGGCACGCCTGCCCGATCGCGTCGATGCGGCGCACGTCGCGGGTGCGGGTGTTGTAGACCAGGTAGCGGTCGGCGGTCTCGTTGTACGGGCGGACGCGCAGCAGGATCAGGGGGCCGACGCGGGCGTGGGCGACCTCGGCGTCGGCGAGCGACTGCAGGGGCTCGTCCACCGGCTCGGAGTAGAGGCCGTCGTCCGTCTCCGTGCCGGCTGTCTCCGTGCCGGCCTCGGCCTTCAGGGTGAGCGCGCCGCCGGCGGTCGAGAGGAACACCTCGCCCTGGACGGACAGCTGCGGGTAGCGGCCGGGTACGTGGTCCTCGCGGGTGGCCGGGGTCCACGTGAAGTCGTGGGAGGGCGGGGCGACGTGGTCGCGTTCGCCCTTGGCGTCCAGGTAGACGGGCGCCCCTTCCCCGGAGACGGAGATCTTCCAGCGCAGTACGCGGATGTCGTCGAGCCGTTCGCCGGTCCGGAAGACGGCGAGCAGCAGGGCGCCGGTGCGGTGGAGCCGCAGCAGCCGGGCCTGGCGGTAGTAGCGGTACAGCTCCTCGAAGTCCCGCTGGAAACGCGGGTCGTCCAGGAGCCCGGGTACGGCGTCGGGCTCCGCCGGTTCGAGGCGTACGGCGTCGCCGGTGGTGTGCAGGCGGTGCAGGGCGAAGACGTCCGGGACGGTGGTCGCGGGCGCGCCGGGCTCCGGGCGGCCGTTGCGGCCGGTCAGCAGCAGGCCGCCGACCTGGGCGGCGTCCCGGATCACGGAGGGGTCGGCGGTGCGCAGGCCGTCGGTGCCGAGGAGGGCGAGTTCCGAGCCGCCGAAGGTCTCGACGCGGCGGGTGTTGAGGGTACGGGCCCGGTCGGCGAGGTCGGCGGCGGCGCCCGCGAGGCGGTCGCGCAGCAGCTCGTACGTACCGTCGGCGAGGCCGTCGCCGTGGGAGGTGCCCTGGGACGGCGTGCCGTCGGGGCTGTGGCCGGTGTCCTGCGGCGGCGTGCCATCGGGGCCCTCGGGGCCGTGGCCGTGTCCGTCACGGCCACCCGTCTCCGTCACGAGGTCGTCCTGCACGAGATGCCTCTCCTGTCCCTGCGCGCGGACCGTCTCCCGGTCCGCACGGCCTCGCGCCCGCCGCCTGCGCGCGCTGGCCAACTGCCTGCTGTCACGTCTGTGTGTGGCTGCGTACGGTTATCCGCCCGTACGCAACCGGGTTGCCCGTGGCGGCCGGGCCGCGGGGCAGTGCATCCCCCCGGAAGCACTCCCCCACGGCCCGCTCCGCCCCGGGCGGCGGCTACTTCGCCGCCACCGCCGCGCCGTTGGCCAGGGAGGGCCCCCCGACCGCCTCGGCGATCCGGGTGTCCGCCAGGCCGTTGGCGTGTGCGGCGTCCAGCAGACTCTTCAGCTGCCCGGACTGCGGGCCGCCCCGGTCGATGAGCTTGGTCAGGGCCCCCGCCAGGGTCAGGTCGCGCAGTCCGGCCGCGCCGAGTCCGCCGAGCATCGTGGTCAGGTCCTTGGTGAAGGTGGACCCGTTCTCGTCCAGCCAGGGGCCGGCGGCCCTACGGACCGTCTCGGAGCGCTCGACCAGCGCGTCCAGGCCCTTGGCGGCGCCGATCGAGCCGGCCAGCCGGTCGAAGAAGACGCTCTCCCCGCCGACGATGTCGATCTTCGCGTTCTCCAGGCCGGCGGCCAGCACCTTCGCCTGCACCTCGGCGATCTGCCGCTGGGCGTCCAGGCCCGCGAGACGGACCTCCTTGTCGGCCGCGACGCGCAGCCGGTACTCCTCGTGCTCCCGGCCCGCCGCGTCCAGCGCCGCCATCGCCGCGGCCTTCTCGGTCAGCCCGGCCGCCTCGGCCTTGAGCAGCGCCTCGGCCGCCTGGGCCTCGGCCCGTCCGGCCTGCTCGACGGCGGCCGCGTTCATCTCCCGTACCTTGACCTCGGCCAGTCCGGCGGCCGCCGCCTCGGCCTGGGTGCCCTCGGCGAGCCGGATCTTGGCCTGGGCGTCCAGGTCGGCGGCCTTGCGCCGGCCCTCGGCCAGGGCCAGCGCCTCGGCGGCGCGGTGGGCTGCGGCCTGCTCGGCGGCCTCGGCCGCCTTGATGTCCTTGACCAGCCGCTGCTGCGCCTCGGCCTCGGCGCGGATGACCAGCGACTGCCGCTCGCGCTCGGCCTCCTCGACCGTACGGAGCTTCTTGATCTCCTCCTCCTGGGCGGCGACGGTCTTCTCGACCGCGATCCGCTCCCGTACGACGTCCGCGATCTCCCGCTTCTCGGCCTCGACCTCCTTGTCGGCGGCGATGCGGGTCAGCTGGGTCTCCCGCTCGCGGGCGATGACCTCCAGCAGGCGGTCCTTCTCGATGCGCTCGTTCTCGATGGCGATGACGCGTTCGCGGTTCTTCTGCGCCACGGCGATCTCGCGTTCGCGGTTCTCGTTCTGGATGCCGAGCGCCTCCTCGGTCTTCAGGTGCGCGGAGTGCGAGCGCAGCCGCTCCTCGGCCTGGACGCGGGCCGTCTCGGCCTCCTCCTTGGCGCGTACGGTGGCGATCTCGCGCTGCTGGCGGATCTCCGCGTCGGCCTGCCGGCGCTCCAGCTCCAGCACGGCTTCCCGGGCGTCGACGTTCTGCCGGGTGATCTCTTTCTCCTCGTTGCGCCGGTACTCGTTGGTGCGGACGTGCTCGATCGCGGTCAGCTCGGTGATCTTGCGGATGCCCTGGGCGTCGAGGATGTTGTCGGTGTCGAGCTGCTCCAGCGGGGTCTGCTCCAGGTAGTCGATCGCCGCGTCCTCCAGGCTGTAGCCGTTGAGGTCGGTGCCGATGACGGCGATGATGCGGTCCCGGAACTCGTCGCGCTTGGTGTAGAGGTCCTGGAAGTCGAGCTGCTTGCCGACGGTCTTGAGGGCCTCGGAGAACTTCGCGTTGAACAGCTCCTGGAGCGTGCCGACGTCGCTGGCGCGCTCGGTGCCGATGGCCTGGGCGACCTTGACCACGTCCTCACGGGTCTTGTTGACCCGTACGAAGAACGCGATGCGGATGTCGGCGCGGATGTTGTCCCGGCAGATCAGGCCCTCGTGGCCGGTGCGGCCGATCTCGATGGTCTTCACCGAGATGTCCATCACCTCGGCCTTGTGCAGCACCGGCAGCACCACCGAGCCGGTGAAGGTGACATCGACCTTGCGGTACTTGGAGACGATCAGCGCCTGGCCCTGGTGGACCTTGCGGTAGAGACGGGTGAGGGCGAGGACCGTGACGAGCACGATCAGTACGGCCACGGCGACGGTCACGCCGATTCCTACGGTGATGGCATCCATCGGTACATCAGTCCCTGCGGTGTGTCGGGGAGTGCGACGGGCGCGGCGGCGCGTTGGGCGCGGCGCGGCGCTCCGGTCGGTGGTCGGTCGGCGCTCAGGCGGCCGGGCCGTACGGGTCCAGGGCGGCGTCGAAGGGCGCGACCCGGAAGAACTCGCCGTCGGCGTCGTAGTCGAAGATCAGCGCGCTGCTGCCGGCGGTGAGACCGGTCTCCTCCGTACGGACCTGGATGACGGCCGTCGAGCCGTCGTCGGCGCGCACCTCGGCCTGGCCGAAGTCGGACGAGACCCGGCCGGTGCGGATGACGCACACCCGGCCGACGAAGTCGTTCCGGGAGGCGACCCGTTCAGGGGGCAGCAGGCGGCGGGCCAGGCGCACCGCGACGCGGGTGCCGGCCCAGGCCGCGAGCAGGGCGAGCGCCAGCGTGGCGGCGCGCAGCGACACGTTCTCGGTCAATGCGGCACCGGCCAGGGACACGGCCCAGGCGATCAGCACGCCGAGCGAGAGGGTGACCGTCACGGGCAGCCCGGCGGTGCCGGCGGAGCCGCCGTCGACACCCTCACCCCCGTCGAGGATGTCGACGCCTGCTCCGCCGATCAGCACCAGCAGCCAGTACGCGGCCACCACCAGCAGGGCGAAGGTGAAGAAGACGGCCGGGAAGGCGAGTGCGGCTCGTGTGAACGCCCCGAAGTCCCCCATGACCGTCTCCCGTTCGCGTGTGTTCCTGCCGGTTCCAGGATCGTGACAGGGCGAAGGGGGGCCGCACATTGCCGGATCCCGGCAATCTTTATGCGTTCCTGATGACCTGTTAACGGGACACGGTCTTGCTTCCGGGGGCGGCCGGGCGGTAAGAGTGCGGGCCGGAATCCGCCCCTTTGCGACAGGCTTCGCCCCTCAGGAGCTACAGCGGTCTGTCCGGCCAGCCCAGCAGCCGTGCGCCCATCGCCGCCGTCTCCAGCGTGAAGCGCTGCAGGCCGTCCGCCGGGTCGTAGCCGGTCAGGAACTTGATGCGCTCCAGGCGGTACGACAGGGTGCGCACGCTCACCTTCAGGCGGCGGGCGGCCTCGGCGTTGACGTACCCGGACGCCGCGAGCGCCCCGATCGTCTCCAGCAGCGGCCCGGCGCCGCCGCGCGACCGTGTCAGCGGCCCGAGGACCGTGTGGACGAGGTCGGCCATGGCGGCACGGTCGCGCAGCAGGACGGGGAAGACCAGCAGGTCGGCGGCGCGCAGAACCGGTTCGTCCAGCTCCAGCTGCTCGGCCAGCTCCAGCGCGCCCAGGGCCTCCTCGTACGAGTGCACCACGCCGCCCGCGCCGGAGTGCACCCGGCCGATGGCGACCCGCCGCGCGCCGGGCCGCCCCACGTCGGGCCAGCGCGCGTACGAGGCGAAAGCGTCCAGGACCGAGTGCTCGCGGCTCGCGCCGACACAGACCAGCCGGCCCTCCTTGGTGGTGATCAGTACGTCGCGGTCGCCGAACCGGCCGAGCAGTTCGCGTTCGACCCGGCGGGCGACCGGGTGGACGTCGTCGAAGGGCTCGTCGCCCTCGGCGACGGCGACGGCGTGCTCGTGGGCCAGCCGCAGCCCGAACCGCTCGGCCCGCTCGGCCAGCCGCCCCAGGTCGCTGCGGCCGTACAGCAGGTCGTCGACGAACTCGCGCCGCGCGGCCTCCTCCTGGCGTACGGCGAGCCGCTGCGCGCGCTCGTGCCCCTCGCCGAACGCGGCGATGGCGGCGTCCACCGCGCCCAGCACGGCGTCGCCGGTACGCGCCCGCTCCGCCGCGCCGGCGGCCCGCGCCACCCCGGGCAGCGTGCCCCAGACCCGCCGCGTCTCCCCCAGGAAGAGACCGACCAGTTCGCGCAGCCCGTGGCCCGACTCGGCGGCCCGCTCCCCCAGTTCCCGCAGCGCGTCCAGTTCCGCGCGCCGGGGCAGCCGTCCGGTGTCGGACACCTCGGCGAGGAGGGAGGTGTACCCCTCCAGGTACTCCGGGGACATCCCGCCGTCCTTCACCGTCCGTACTCCCTGCCGCCGCGTCGTGCACCGCCCCGGCCTTCGGGGCAGCGTCCATCCTGCCGGACGGGGCCGGGGCGTCCGACCTGGTGGGTCCGCGTCCTACGCCTCCTGCCGGACCGCTTCCGCCGCGCGCGGGTGCCGGGAGATCAGTTCACCCAGCCCCTGGCGGGTGGCGACGAGCAGGACGCGGTCCTGGGGGCGCAGTGCGTACCCGTCCCCCAGTTCCCGTACGAGCCTGGCGCGGCCGCGCTCCGGCGTTTCGTGGGCGGGGCCGGGCGCGGTGTCCGCCGGGTCGTCGGGGGCGGAGGTGTCCACGGCCAGGACGCGCAGCAGGCCGGGCCGGAACACGTCGGCGATCGTGCGGCCCTCCAGTGCGGCGTGGCCGCGCACCTCGAACCGGGCCACCAGCAGCACCCGGCGCTCGACGGGAATGGCGCCGATGATCTGGCGGCCCATCATCGCGCCCGCGAAGGCAGGCGCTGCCAGGAAGCTGACGCTGCGGCTGCGGGTGCGCGCCTGGGGGTGCGCGGCGCGCAGCGTGCGGTACACGGCGGTGGCGAAGCGGTCGTCGAACAGGCGCAGTGTCACCCGCAGCTGCGGCTTGACCGAGCGGGCGTAGAGAGCCGCCTCCAGATTGGTGGTGTCATCGCTGGTCAGGGCAAGCAGGGCGTGCGCGCGCTGAATCTTCGCGGCTTCCAGTACGCCTTCGTGCGTGACATCTCCCACCACGGTCGGCACCCGCAGTCGGCGCGCCAGCGCGATGCCGCGCGCCTCGGGGTCCGCCTCCACACACACCACGGGGGTGCCCAGCTCATGCAACTGGGTCAGCACCCGCGTACCGACCTTCCCGAGGCCCAGCAGCACCACATGCCCGGACAGCCCGCGCGGGGGACGGCGCAGCGCGGTGGCGTTACGGAAGGTGCCGAGTCCTTCCAGCGCGGCGGCCACCAGCACCGGCAGCAGCAGCAAGCCGGTGAGGCCGGACAGGAGTTGCAGCACCTTGCGGGAGACCGGTTCGCCGATCGCCGGTTCGTTGATGGCGAAGAGGTCGAGGAGGGAGAGGTAGGTGGCGTGCAGCGGGGAGTCGCCGGTGGTCAGGGAGGAGGCGACGGCCAGCGCGAGGACGGCGCCGACGACGCCGGCCAGCGACCAGCGCAGCCTGCGGGAGAAGAAGGAGCCCAACGGCACGCCCCGGCCGCGCAGGCTGCCCAGCCCCCACCGGGCGCCCGCGCCGTCACGCCGCCCCGGGCGACCGGGCTCGTGCCGTCTGCCGGGGCGCGGCTGGCGGCTCTGATAGGTGACGGTTTCCAGGACGACGGTGCCGCGCCCGGCGGCCGCCGCCGCGGTGGCCTCGTCGGGGAGCAGCTCGGGTCCGTCGTCGGCGGACGGCCCGTCCCCGCCCGGCGACGGGTCCGTCGCGTACGCGGCCACGTCCGCCGTGCCGGACAGGACGGCCAGCGGACACAGCTCGGAGGCGGCGGCCTGGCCCTGCCGGGCGGGGCTGCGTTCCACGGCGCGCAGCAGCAGGCCGTCGGCTTCGATGACCTTGCTGGTGCCCGCGACGGCGGTGCCCGCCAGCGCGGGAGCCACGGTGTCGGCGTCGGACAGGACCGTGGTGGACGCGTCGGCCCCCTCGGCGTCCAGGGCACCGACCGCAGCGGCCTGGTCGAGCAGCTGTTCCAGGTACTGGCCAAGCTTGCGGTTGTAGAGCCGGATGACCAGCCGCAGCCGGGGGTTGAGCCGCCGGGCGCGCAGCGCGGCGTGGATGTTGGTCTCGTCGTCGTCGTACACCAGCGCCAGCGCGCCGGCCACGCCGATGCCGGCCTCGGCCAGCGTGTCGTCGTCGGCCTCCGCCGCCTCCAGGACCCGTATGGGCTCGTCGGGCGGGTCCTCGGCTGCCCCGGCGTCGCCGCCGGGAGCGTCGGGTGCGCCGGTCTGCGTGCGCACCATGGCGGCCGAGACCCGCCCCAGCAGGGCCTGGGCCCGCCCCAGGGCTCCGGGGGGCGGTGGGATGCGGGGCCGGTGCGGTTCTCTGGCGGAGGGGACGACGAGCGTGACCCGCTCCCGGTAGACGTCCTTGAGTTCGGCGGCGAGGCGGCGCGCGAGCGCGTCGTCGCCGCAGACGACCATATGCGGGGCGGGTGCGCCCTGTTGGGGCTGCTGAGGCACGGTGGACACGACGCTCAGCGTGCCTCACGGAGCGGGCCCGGCGCACACGATCACGGCCGGCGGCGGGCCCCGCCCCGAAGCCGGGAAAGCCGGCCGCGGCCTTCGCCCAGAGCGAAGGGGCCGGCCCCGGACCGGCCGGGCGCGCCCGCCGTGAGCGCCCCGTCCTTGATCCACGACCAGATTCCCGGTCGTACCGCAAGGAAACTTACCCTCCCCTTATGCCCTCTTGTCGCGTTCTTAACGCCCGGGAGGGCCGTGCGGGCGGACTGCGTGGATGCAGCGGCTCCCACGCCAGGTAGCGTGGTCGCCGAACACGCCAGGTCGAAGCAGCCGGCGTCACAGCACAGGGAAAGGTGCGAGGTAGGGGCCGATGCACATCGTCATCATGGGGTGCGGGCGGGTGGGTTCCGCGCTCGCACAGACTCTGGAGAGCCAGGGTCATACGATCGCGGTGGTCGACCAGGACCCGACCGCCTTCCGCCGCCTGGGCTCCGGCTTCGGCGGCCGCCGGGTCACCGGGGTCGGCTTCGACCAGGACACGCTGCGCGAAGCCGGCATCGAGGAGGCGGGCGCCTTCGCCGCCGTCAGCAGCGGCGACAACTCCAACATCATCGCGGCCCGGGTGGCCCGCGAGATGTTCGGCGTGGAGAACGTCGCGGCCCGGATCTACGACCCGCGCCGCGCCGAGGTCTACCAGCGCCTGGGCATCCCCACGGTCGCCACCGTGCGCTGGACCGCCGACCAGATGCTGCGCCGGCTGCTGCCCTCCGGGGCCGAGCCGCTGTGGCGCGACCCGAGCGGCGGCGTCCAGCTCGCCGAGGTGCACACCTCGCCGGCCTGGGTGGGCCGCAAGATCAGTCAGCTCCAGGAGGAGACCGGCGTCCGCGTCGCCTTCCTCACCCGCCTGGGTGAGGCGATGCTGCCGACGTCGCAGACCGTGCTGCAGGAAGGCGACCTGGTGCACGTGATGATGCGCACCGACGAGGTCGAGAAGGTGGAAGCGGTGTTCGCCGAAGGGCCCGAGGAGGCGCACGCATGAGGGTCGCGATCGCGGGCGCGGGCGCGGTGGGCCGGTCCATCGCGGGCGAGCTGCTGGAGAACGGGCACGAGATCCTGCTCATCGACAAGGCGCCGACGGCGATCTCGGTCGAGCGGGTGCCGCTGGCGGAGTGGCTGCTGGCCGACGCCTGCGAGATCACCTCGCTGGACGAGGCCGCGCTGCAGCGCTGCAACGTCGTCATCGCGGCTACCGGCGACGACAAGGTCAACCTCGTCGTCTCGCTGCTCGCCAAGACCGAGTACGGCGTGCCGCGGGTGGTGGCCCGCGTCAACAACCCCAAGAACGAGTGGCTGTTCAACGAGGCGTGGGGCGTGGACGTCGCCGTCTCCACCCCGCGCCTGATGTCGGCGCTGGTCGAGGAGGCGGTGAGCGTCGGCGATCTCGTACGGCTGCTGCGCTTCAGCCACGGCGACGCCAACCTCGTCGAGCTGACGCTGCCCCCGGAGGCGGCGCTGGCCGGCACCCGCGTCGGGGACGTCGAGTGGCCGGAGGACACCTCCCTGGTCACGATCATCCGCGGGAACCGCGTGCTCACCCCCAACCAGGAGGACGCGCTGGAGGCCGGTGACGAGCTGCTGTTCGTCGCGGCCCAGTCGCGCGAGGAGCAGCTGGAGGACCTGCTGTCGGTACGCCGCGAAGCGTGACCGCGGGCGGGTGACACCTGCGAGCCGGTGTCACCACACAGGCTCTGACGCCGAAGGGCCCGGGAACCGAGCGGTTCCCGGGCCCTTCGGCGTGCGTACGGTCCGGCGTCAGCCCCGGTGCTGCGAGGTACGGGGCTGCTCGGCGGCCAGCGCCTGCGGTGTGACGTCCGCGGCGAGGTCGGTGGCCACCCCGTCCAGAATGCCGTTCTCCCGCTCGCGCCGCGCCTTCGCCTCCTCCTCGGCCTTCTCCTTGGCCTCCGTCTCCGCGAAGACGTCGATCGGCGCCGGCGCCTTGGCCAGGAACAGCCAGGTCAGCCAGACCGCCAACAGGAACGGCGGGATCTTCAGCGCGATCAGCACCCAGCCCAGGTGCGTGGTGTCCGCCCACCAGTACAGCGGGAAGAGGACCGCGCACTTGGCGAGCAGGATCGCGCCCCAGGCGTAGCTGGCCTTGGCGTACGCCTTCTTGCGGCCCGGGTTGCGGGTGCGCCAGGAGAGGTTCTCCTTGAACACCGGCCCCAGGATCAGGCCGATCAGCGGCGCGCCGGCCAGCGTGGTGACGATGTAGGCGACGCCCAGGCCCAGGGTGTAGAGCATCCCGGGCAGGTAGAAGTCCTTGGCGTTGCCGGTCATCATCGCGAAGACCACGCCGAAGGCCACCCCGAAGACGCCGCTGAAGGCGTGCTTGACGGTGTCCTTGCGCACCAGGCGGGCGACGGCCAGCACCAGCGAGACCGCCAGGGCGGCGATCGCGGAGATGTGCAGGTCCTTGTTGACCGTGTAGATCGTGACGAACAGCAGGCCGGGCAGCACGGTCTCAACCATGCCGCGCACGCCGCCGAAGGCCTCGAACAGGGCGGCCTCGGTGACGGCTCTGCCGTCCGGGGCGGCGTCCTGCTCCTGGGCCGGCTCGCCGGCCGGTCCGTTGGTTCGGTTCGGTCGGTCGTCAGACGTCACCGGCTACTCCTGTCCGAGTGGTCGGAGTTCGTATTTCGGATTGAACAGCACCCGGCGGCCGTGGCTCATGGAGATCCGGCCGGAGGCGATGAGCTTGCGGCCCGGCTCTATGCCGGTGATGGCACGCCGGCCGAGCCACACCACGTCCAGTGCGGCGGAGCCGTCGAACAGCTCCGCCTCCAGGGCAGGTACACCGGCGCGCGGCCGCAGCGTCACATGCCGCAGGGTGCCGGTGACCTTGACTATCTGCCGGTCGTCGCAGTCGCAGATCCGGGTACAGCCCGTGTTCTGCGCGTCCTGCTGCAGCTCGGCGGAGTCCAGCTCCTCCTCGGAGGAGGACAGCCTGTCGAGCATCCGGCGGAAACGGCCTGCCGGCTTCTCGGATCGGGTCCCAGCGCTCATGAACCCAGCGTACCGGTGCGCGGGGCCCCGGATCACGGCCCCGCACGGCGCCGTACCGCCCGGTCTTCCGGGCCTCGCGGTCACTGCTCGAAGCGGTAGCCCATCCCGGGCTCGGTGATGAAGTGCCGGGGGTGCGAGGGGTCGCCCTCCAGTTTCCGGCGCAGCTGGGCCATGTAGACCCGCAGGTAGTTGGTCTCGGTGCCGTACGAGGGCCCCCAGACCTCCTGGAGGAGCTGCTTCTGGCTGACGAGACGGCCCGTATTGCGGACCAGGACTTCCAGCAGATGCCACTCGGTCGGCGTAAGGCGCACGTCCCGGCCGTCGCGGTTGACCTTCTTCGCGGCCAGGTCGACGGTGAAGCCCTCGGTCTCCACGACCACCTCGTCCTCGACCGGCCCGGTCGGCTCGGCGCGGCGCACCGCGGCCCGCAGCCGGGCCAGCAGCTCGTCCATCCCGAACGGCTTGGTGACGTAGTCGTCCGCGCCGGCGTCCAGCGCCTCGACCTTCTCGTCGGAGGTCTGCCGGGCGGAGAGCACCAGGATCGGCACCCGGGTCCAGCCGCGCAGCCCCTTGATCACCTCCACGCCGTCCATGTCGGGCAGGCCGAGGTCCAGGACGATCACGTCGGGGTGGCGGGCGGCGGCCAGCTTGAGGGCGGTGGCCCCGTCGGGGGCGGCGTCGACCTCGTACTTGCGCGCCTTCAGGTTGATCACGAGGGCCCGTACGATCTGCGGCTCGTCATCGACCACAAGCACCCGGTTCACTGTCGTTCTCCTCGTGGTGGGGAAACCCGCCGGGCCGCGCCCGCGGGGTGTCGGCTGGATGGCGGCTCCAGTGGGCCGGGAAGCGGCACGCGCGGTGCCGCTCCGTGGGCGGCGGGGCACCCGTTCACGTCGTCGCCTGGGCCGGGAGGTCGGGCCGCGCCGGCGGACCGCCGGGCGCGGCACACAGGGTGAGGACCATGGTCATGCCGCCTCCGGGGGTGTCCTCGGCGGCGAGGGTGCCGCCCATCGCTTCCGCGAAGCCGCGGGCGACGGCCAGGCCCAGCCCCACACCCGCGCCGCGCGGGGCGTCACCGTACCGCTGGAAGGGCTCGAAGATGCGGCCCTTGGCGCTGTCCGGCACGCCGGGGCCGCGGTCGGCGATGCGCAGCTCGACGCGGTCGCCGAGGGCGCTGGCGGAGACGAGTACGCGCTCGCCCTCCGGGCTGTACTTGACGCCGTTCTCCACCAGGTTGGCGACGGATCGCTCCAGCAGGCCCGGGTCGACGGCGACGATCGGCAGTTCCTCGGGGATGTCGAGGGTGACGCTGCCCTCGGGGACGCCGCCGAGCGCCATCGGCACCACCTCGTCCAGGTCGATCTCGCGGATCAGCGGGGTGACCGTGCCGGTCTGCAGGCGGGACATGTCCAGCAGGTTGCCGACCAGGTGGTCCAGCCGGTCGGCGCCCGCCTCGATGCCCTCCAGCAGCTCCGCCTCGTCCTCCTCGGACCAGGCGACGTCGTCGGAGCGCAGCGAGGTCACCGACGCCTTGATGCTCGCCAGGGGCGTCCGCAGGTCGTGGCTGACGGCGGCCAGCAGCGCCGTACGGATCCGGTTGCCCTCGGCCAGCTCGCGGGCCCGCTCGGCCTCGCCGACCAGCCGCTGGCGGTCCAGTACGACGGCGGCCTGCGCGGCGAAGGCGGCCAGCACACGGCGGTCCTCGGCGGGCAGTACCCGGCCGGTCAGCGCCAGCGCCATGTGGTCGCCGACCGGCATGTCCACGTCCGCGTCCTCGGGCCGTTGCAGCGGTCTGGCGTCCGGGGCGCCGTCCGCGGGGCCGCCGACGCGGCCCGCGCAGGTCCACGGCTCGACGTCGCCGGCCCGCTCCAGCAGCGCGACCGAGTCCATGCCGAAGGTCTCCCTTACCCGTTCCAGCAGCGCGTCCAGCGTCGTCTCGCCGCGCAGCACGCTGCCCGCCAGGAAGGAGAGGATCTCCGACTCGGCGCGCAGCCGCGCCGCCTGGTGGGTGCGGCGGGCGGCCAGATCGACGACGGAGGCGACCGAGACGCCGACCGCGAAGAAGATCAGGATGGCGACGATGTTCTTGGGGTCGGCGATGGTGATCGAGTGGGTGGGCGGGGTGAAGTAGAAGTTCAGCAGCACCGAGCCGACGGCGGCCGCGGCCAGGGCGGGCATCAGCCCGCCGAGCAGCGCGGCGGCGACGGTCAGGAAGAGGAAGAGCAGGACGTCGTTGGCCAGGCCCGGGCCGTTGTCGATGGCGGTGAGCAGCAGCGACAGCAGGACGGGCGCGATGACGCCGACCAGCCAGCCGGTGATGATCCGGGCCCGCCCGAGCCGGGCGCCGCGCGCCACCGGCAGGCCGCGCCCCTTGGCGACCTCGTCATGCGTGACGATGTGGACGTCGAGGTCGGGCCCCGAGTCGCGGGCGACGGTGACGCCGACACCCGGCCCGAAGATGTACTGCCACGTCTTGCGGCGGCTGGAGCCCAGCACGATCTGCGTGGCGTTGACACCGCGCGCGAACTCCAGCAGCGCGTTCGGTATGTCGTCGCCGATGACGTGGTGGAACGTGCCGCCGAGGTCCTCGACGAGGGTGCGCTGCACGGCGAGTTCCTTGGGCGAGGCGGAGGTCAGCCCGTCGCTGCGCGCTATGTAGACGGCCAGCACCTCGCTGCCCGAGCCCTTGGCCGCCATCCGGGAGGCGCGGCGGATGAGCGTACGGCCCTCGGGGCCGCCGGTGAGGCCGACGACGATGCGCTCGCGCCCCGCCCAGATCTTGGAGACGCTGTGCTCGGAGCGGTACTGCTGGAGGTACTCGTCGACCCGGTCGGCGACCCACAGCAGCGCCAGTTCTCGCAGGGCGGTCAGGTTGCCCGGCCGGAAGTAGTTCGACAGGGCGGCGTCCACCTTGTCCGGCTTGTAGATGTTGCCATGCGCCATGCGGCGCCGGATCGCCTCGGGCGACATGTCGACCAGCTCGATCTGGTCGGCCCTGCGGACGATCTCGTCCGGCACGGTCTCACGCTGCCGCACCCCCGTTATCGACTCGACGACGTCGCCCAGCGATTCGAGGTGCTGGATGTTGACCGTGGAGATCACGTCGATCCCGGCCTCCAGCAGCTCCTCGACGTCCTGCCAGCGCTTGGTGTTGCGGGAGCCGGGCACGTTCGTGTGCGCGAGCTCGTCGACCAGCGCAACGGCCGGCGCGCGGCGCAGCACCGCGTCCACATCCATCTCGGTGAAGGCCGAGCCGCGGTACTCCAGTTCCGCGCGCTCGGTCTGCTCCAGGCCATGCAGCATGACCTCCGTACGGGGCCGGTCGTGGTGCTCGACGAACGCCACCACGACGTCCGTACCGCGCTCCACCCTGCGGTGCGCCTCGGACAGCATCGAGTACGTCTTGCCGACGCCCGGTGCAGCGCCGAGATAGATCCGTAGCTTGCCGCGTGCCATGGCCCCATTGTCTTACGTGAAGGCTGCCCCCGCCGGGCTGAACCTGAGCCGACCCTACCGACCCCACACCCCCGAGAAAGCCGCAGGTGACGGCTCCGGGGCAGGTCTTTACGGGACTCTGATACGGGGTACGGCGGCGAGGGCGGCCGGCTGGGCCGGTGCCGCCCGGGGGCGGCACCGGCCGAGGACGCCGTGCGCGGTGGCCGTCGCGAGTCGCTGCTCGCAGGCGTGCAAGGGGCCGAGCGGTGGGCGGCGGGCGAAGGAAGGCACGAAACACGAAAAGGGACAGTGCCGTCCGTACGGCACTGTCCCTTGACGGCTCACGACGTGAGTCCGCCGCCTTCGCACATCAGGCGGCGGAAACTCACTTGACCGGCTCGAACTGCCAAAGCTGGGCGTCGGTCTGATTGCAGTACCACTGCTGGGCCTTCGCGCCGTCCGTCATCTTGGCGTCGTCGATGTCCAGGCATCGCTTCTCGACGTGCATGGGACGCAGCTGGAAGAGATGCTTCACCGGGTCGACCAGGAAGAACCGCCACCGCATGTTGGGGCCGCCGCTGCACGCCCACTGTTGGATACGGGCGCCGACCTGCTTGCCGCTGTTCTCGACCTCAAGGCACTTCCCACTGGCCACGGACCGCAGTTCGAAGGCGGAATTCGCGACGGGAACCACACGCCACTGCTGGGCGATGGTCCCATCGCAGGTGTTCTGCCGGACCCCCGCACCGTTCTCCTTCTTCGCGTGGTCGAGGTCCAGGCATTTGCCGCTGTGCGCCACCTTCAACTGCACGACCGTTCCCTCGTCGGCGGCGGCAGGCCGGGGGGAGGCAGTCTCTGCGTGGGCGGTGGTCACGCCGCCGGCCAGCGCGGCGACGCTGCCGGCGATGGCCAGCGTGGCTCGAATGGTCCGAGACATCGTGGAATCCGTCTCCTTTGATAGTCGTTGTTGCCCGCGACAGCTGGGCATGATGCTCTGCCTGGCGCTGCAGAGCCGATTTCCGAGGCGACCGGCTCTGCGCGTTTCAGGAATACCGGGTGGGGCCTTCAGGCCTTTACCGGCAGGATGCGCCACCGCTGGGCGTTGGTCCCATTGCAGGTGTACTGCTGTGCGTTCGCGCCGTCGTTCGTCTTGGCGTGGTCGATGTCCAGGCAGCGGTCAGAAACGTGCGTGGGGCGCAGTTCGTAGAGTTCCTTGGCCATGTCGACCATGTTCATCTCCCAGAGCATCTGGGGATTTCCGGTGCACCACCACTGCTGGACGTTGGCACCGGGCTGTTGGCCGCTGTTCTCCACTTCGAGGCACTTGCCACTGTGACGGGCCCGCACCTCGAAGCTGGCCGACCCGGTGGGCACCAGCTCGAAGACCTGGTTGTCCAGGTCGTCGGCGCAGGTCTGCTGCACCGCGTTGGCGCCGTTGGCAAAGCTGCCCTTGTCGATGGTGAGGCACTTGCCGCTGTGCGCGGCCTGCAGCTGCACGAAGGTGGGCGCGGAGGCGGCGGCGCGGGGCGTGGCCTGGTCTGCGTGGGCGGTGGTCACGCCGCCGGCCAGCGCGGCGACGCTGCCGGCGATGGCCAGCGTGGCTCGGATGCTCCGAGACATGGTGGGGTTCATCTTCTTCCTCAGTCAGTGACGTGGGTGGGTTCAGCGGCAGTGGTCAGCGGGCGAGCGGGGTGGAGATCTTCCACGTCGCGTCGCGGGCGAAGTCCTTGGCGGTGACGCGGCTGGTCCGGCGGGTGTACCGGCCGCGCAGTGCGGAATGACCACCGGTCCGCCGGGACACAACTGTTCCCGGCCCCCGGGCGGCCTCGAACAGCTCCATCCCGTGAGCGTCAGCGGGGGCGAGGCGGATCAGTTCGCGTACGAAGTCATGGCCACTGAGCAGGAGGACGTCCGCGCTCGGGTCGGGGTGCGAGAGGGACGCGGCGTCGGTCCGCTGCTCGTCGCTGATCTCGGCACCGACTGACAGTCCCGGGGCGGAGGCCGTGTCGATTCCGCGCGTGCTGACCGTCCTCATACACGCGAAGGTGCTGTCGTCTGTGCTCATTTCGGTGTGCAGGAACCCCTCTAGCCCCCCGTACGGGCAACCCAAATATGCACGAGATGGATAAGTCGTGAAGTCTTAACGATCCGGCAGGTAGCCGTCAACTCGGTACGAGCCGGGCTTGATCTGTCGCCAGCACATTCCTTCACCGCATCGTTATATTCCGGTGCTGCCGCTGTGATGAGGATGCGACTCATGCATGCCGGTCAGGACGGTCGAGTGCCGGTGCCTTACACTCCCAAAAGGCAGCCCTTTTCTGGCAAGTGGTGTACGGACAGCACACGGAACCGCCAGCGAGGCGGAGGCATTCGCAGGAGCGACAGCCGATCCGGACGACGACCCGCCCAGTGCCGACCGGAACCTTCGCGCGTCCCCTTCAACACTGCACGGAACCGGTACGAGCAGAGCGAATCATCCCCGCTGTGCCGGATGTGACGCTGCCGATGGGCGCCCGACATCGGACGCCTTTGCATCTGCGACGCAACGTACACACAGTGACAGCGGGGGCACCACCGCGAACGTGTCGCCGTAGCGGCCGGATCGAGCCGACAATCCCGAGCCATGGCCGAGCGCCTGCCCCGACGCGCTCTCCCCGCGGCACTCAGAAATACCTGGGCAAGTCCCCCGTTGCCCAATCGCCACTCTCTCCCGGGATCGCCAAGAAATCCACACCCGGTATCTCGACGAGGCCGAGACGAATGAGCCGGGAGCCCGTTCCTGCTGTCGCAGTACCAGGCGGTTCCGTTCGAACCACACCGCGGAGCAGTACATGACAACGCGCCCCGGGCCGCCCGACCGCTGCCCTGACGGCACTCCCCCGCCAACTCCACGATCATGGCAGCCATGACCGACACACACACCCACCTCACCCACACCGCGGAACTCGACGCCCGTACCCGCGTCGCGGCCAAGGCGCTCCTCCACGACGTCTTCGAGGGCGACTTGACCGAGGAGGACTGGGACCACGCGCTGGGCGGCGTGCACGCCCTGGTCTGGGAGGGCGACGAGCTGATCGGCCACGCCTCCGTCGTACAGCGCCAGATGCTGCACGCCGGCCGGCCCCTGCGGTGCGGCTACGTGGAAGGCGTCGGCGTCCGCGCGGACCGGCGCGGCCGGGGCCACGGCGCCGCCATGATGACAGCCCTCGAACAGGTCGTACGCAGCACCTACGACCTGGGCGCCCTCAGCGCCTCCGACACCGCCGCCGACTTCTACGCCGCCCGCGGCTGGCGGCTCTGGCGGGGTCCGTCCGCCACCCTCAGCCCGACCGGCCTGCACCTCACCACGGAGGAGGACGGCGCCATCTACGTCCTTCCGGGCGACGCCCCGCTGGACCTCACGGGGCAACTGGCGTGCGACTGGCGGAGCGGGGACGTCTGGTAGCCGCCTCTCCGGTCCGGTCCAGTGCCGGGGAGCGTGGCCGGAAACGGCGACGGCCCGCCCGTTCCGTACGGGCGGGCCGGTCGCTCGGGCCCCGGCCGTGTGCCAGCGCCGGGCCTGATTACTTGGTCAGCTCCCGCAGCCCCATGTTCAGCTTCAGCACATTCACCCGGGGCTCCCCCATGAACCCCAGCACCCGCCCCTCCGTGGTGTCCTCCACCAGGCGTTCGACCTTGGCGCGGTCCAGGTGGTTCTCCTTCGCCACCCGGGCGGTCTGGAGTTTCGCGTACGCCGGGGAGATGTCGGGGTCGAGGCCGGAGCCGGAGGAGGTGACGGCGTCGGCCGGGACCTCGGACTGGGGGACGCCGTAGGTTTCGGCGACCCACTTCTTGCGTTCCTCGACCGCGGCGATCAGGTCGGTGTTGGTGGCGCCCTGGTTGGTGGCGCCGGAGACCTGGAGGTCGTACTGCGGGTTGACGCCGTTGGTCCGGTTGCTGCCCAGGCCGGCGGACGGGCGCGGCTGGAAGTACCGCAGGTCCGGCACCGGGTTGCCGTCCTTGTCCGTGCCCTTGTCGTAGCGCTGGCCGAGGAGTTCGGAGCCGACCACCTTGCCGTTCTGCCGTACCTCGGAGCCGTTGGCCTTGTCGTGGAAGGCTGCCTGGGCGACGCCGGTGACGACCAGGGGGTAGAGCACGCCGCAGACCACGGTCAGGGCGAGCAGGGCGCGCAGTCCGGCGCCGAGGAGGCGGGCGGTGTTGCGTACCGAGTTGTTCATGAGGAAGTCACCCGATCCCGGGGATCGCAGAGATGAGCAGGTCGATGAGTTTGATGCCGACGAAGGGGGCGACCAGGCCGCCCAGTCCGTAGATGCCGAGGTTGCGGCGGAGCATCCGGTCCGCGCTCACCGGGCGGTAGCGCACGCCCTTGAGGGCCAGCGGTACCAGCGCGACGATGATCAGTGCGTTGAAGATGATCGCGGACAGGATCGCGGACTGCGAGCTGTGCAGCCGCATGATGTTGAGGGTGTCCAGGCCCGGGTAGGCCACCGCGAACATCGCCGGGATGATCGCGAAGTACTTCGCGACGTCGTTGGCGATCGAGAAAGTGGTCAGCGCGCCCCGGGTGATCAGCAGTTGCTTGCCGATCTCGACGATCTCGATGAGCTTGGTCGGATTGGAGTCCAGGTCCACCATGTTCCCGGCCTCCTTGGCGGCCGAGGTACCGGTGTTCATGGCCACGCCGACGTCCGCCTGGGCCAGGGCCGGCGCGTCGTTGGTGCCGTCGCCGGTCATGGCGACCAGCTTGCCGCCCGCCTGCTCGCGCTTGATCAGCGCCATCTTGTCCTCGGGGGTGGCCTCCGCGAGGAAGTCGTCCACGCCCGCCTCGTCGGCGATGGCCTTGGCCGTCAGCGGGTTGTCGCCCGTGATCATGACGGTCTTGATGCCCATCTTGCGCAGCTCGACGAAACGCTCGCGCATGCCGTCCTTGACGACGTCCTTGAGGTGGATGACGCCGAGCACACGGGCGCCCCGCGCGTCCTCCAGGGCGACCAGCAGCGGCGTGCCGCCGGCCTCGGAGATGGCGTTGGCCAGCCGGTCTGCGTCGTCGGGGACGGTGCCGCCCTGCTCCTCGACCCAGGCGATGACCGAACCGGTCGCGCCCTTGCGGACCTTGCGCACGGAGCCGTCCTCGGTCACGTCCACGCCCGACATGCGGGTCTGGGCGGTGAACGGCACCCACTCGGCGTCGGCCAGCTCACCCTGGTGACGCTCGCGCAGCCCGTACTTCTCCTTGGCCAGGACGACGATCGAGCGGCCCTCGGGGGTCTCGTCGGCGAGCGAGGACAGCTGGGCGGCGTCCGCGACCTCGGCCTCGGTCACGCCCTTGACGGGCACGAACTCGGCGGCCTGGCGGTTGCCCAGGGTGATGGTGCCGGTCTTGTCCAGCAGCAGCGTGGAGACGTCGCCGGCGGCCTCGACCGCGCGCCCGGACATCGCCAGCACGTTGCGCTGGACCAGGCGGTCCATGCCCGCGATGCCGATGGCCGACAGCAGCGCGCCGATCGTCGTCGGGATCAGGCAGACCAGCAGCGCCAGCAGTACGATCATGGGCTGCTCGGCGCCCGCGTAGATCGCGAACGGCTGGAGGGTGACCACGGCCAGCAGGAAGACGATGGTGAGCGAGGCGAGCAGGATGTTCAGCGCGATCTCGTTCGGCGTCTTCTGCCGGGCGGCGCCCTCGACCAGGTTGATCATCCGGTCGATGAAGGTCTCGCCGGGCTTGGTGGTGATCTTGACGACGATGCGGTCGGAGAGCACCTTCGTACCGCCGGTGACCGCGGACCGGTCACCGCCGGACTCGCGGATGACCGGGGCCGACTCGCCCGTGATGGCGGACTCGTCGACCGACGCGACGCCTTCGACCACGTCGCCGTCGCCCGGGATGATGTCACCGGCCTCGCAGACGACGAGGTCGCCGATGCGCAGGTCGGTGCCGGGGACGCGGGTCTCCGTACCGCCCTCCAGCCGCCGCGCCACGGTGTCCGTCTTGGCCTTGCGCAGCGTGTCCGCCTGGGCCTTGCCGCGGCCCTCGGCGACCGCCTCCGCCAGGTTGGCGAAGATCACGGTGAGCCAGAGCCAGACGGCGATGGCCCAGCCGAACCAGTCCGAAGGGGACGCGACGGCGAAGCAGGTGGTCAAAACCGAACCGACCTCGACCACGAACATCACCGGGGACTTGATCATCACCCGGGGGTCCAGCTTGCGCAGCGCGTCCGGCAGCGACTTGACCAGCTGCTTGGGGTCGAAGAGACCGCCACCGACACGGCCGCCGCCGTCCGGCGCGTGCCCGCTCGGTACGTCCTGATGGGGCGCGCGGGTCGGGGTTGCGGTGGACATGGAGCGGTGCTCCTCTTGCTGTGCGTTGTTGACGTCGGTGCTCATGACAGCCCTTCCGCGATCGGGCCGAGGGCCAGTGCCGGGAAGTACGTCAGGCCGGTGATGATCAGGATCGTGCCGACCAGCAGCCCCGCGAAGAGCGGCTTCTCGGTACGGAGCGTGCCCGCCGTCTCCGGGACCGGCTGCTGCTCGGCGAGCGAGCCGGCCAGGGCGAGGACGAACACCATCGGCAGGAAGCGGCCGAGCAGCATCGCCAGCCCGATCGTGGTGTTGTACCAGGGGGTGTTCGCGTTCAGGCCGCCGAAGGCCGAGCCGTTGTTGTTGGCGCCGGAGGTGAACGCGTACAGCACCTCGGAGAAGCCGTGCGAACCGGCGCCCAGCGCCTTGGTGTTGAGCATCGAGCCCAGCGCGTCCGGCAGCACCATCGAGACGGCGGTGAAGCCGAGCACGAGGGTCGGGGTGACGAGGATGTAGCAGGCCGCGAGCTTGATCTCGCGGGTGCCGATCTTCTTGCCCAGGTACTCGGGCGTACGGCCCACCATCAGGCCGGCGATGAACACCGCGATCACGGCCATCACGAGCATGCCGTACAGGCCGGATCCGACGCCGCCGGGGGCGATCTCGCCCAGCATCATGCCCAGCAGCTGGATGCCGCCGCCGAAGGCCGTGAAGGAGTCGTGGAAGGCATCCACGGCGCCGGTCGAGGTGAGCGTGGTGGCGACCGAGAAGATCGACGAACCGCCGATGCCGAAGCGGTTCTCCTTACCCTCCATCGCTCCGCCGGCCGCCTGCAGCGCCGGACCGCCGTGCGCGAACTCGGTCCACATCATCAGGGCGGTGAAGCCGAGCCAGATGATCCCCATCGTGGCGAGGATCGCGTAGCCCTGCCGTACGTTGCCGACGAGCCGGCCGAAGGTACGGGTCAGCGCGAGCGGGATGACCAGGATGAGGAAGACCTCGAAGAGGTTGGTGAAGCCGTTCGGGTTCTCGAAGGGGTGGGCCGAGTTGGCGTTGAAGTAGCCGCCGCCGTTGGTGCCCAGCTCCTTGATGACCTCCTGGGAGGCGACCGCGCCACCGTTGGTCTGCTGGGTGCCGCCCATGAACTGCCCGAGCCCGTGGATGCCGGAGAAGTTCTGGATCGCACCGCACGCGACCAGCACGAGCGCGCCGATGACGGCGATCGGTATCAGGATGCGCACGGTGCCGCGCACCAGGTCGGCCCAGAAGTTGCCCAGGTCGCCGGTACGGGTCCGGGAGAAACCGCGTACGAGGGCGATGGCCACCGCCATGCCCGTCGCGGCCGAGACGAAGTTCTGCACCGCCAGGCCGGCCGTCTGCACGACGTGGCCCATGGCCTGCTCACCGCTGTACGACTGCCAGTTGGTGTTCGCGACGAACGACGCCGCCGTGTTGAACGCCTGGTCCGGACTGATCGACGCGAAACCGAGCGACAGCGGCAGGCCGCCCTGCAGGCGCTGCAGCAGGTAGAGGAAGAGCACGCCGGCCACGGAGAAGGCGAGGACGCCGCGCAGATAGGCGGGCCAGCGCATCTGCGCGTCCGGGTCGGCGCCGATGCAGCGGTAGATCACCTTCTCGACGCGCAGGTGCTTGCGCGAGCTGTACATGGCGGCCATGTGGTCGCCGAGGGGACGGTACGCCAGGGCGAGCGCCGCGACGAGCGCGGTGAGCTGGAGCACGCCGGCCAGGATGGGGCTCATCGGGACGCTCAGAACCTCTCCGGGAAGACGAGGGCGAGGACCAGGTAGCCGAGCAGGGCGACGGCGACGATCAGTCCGACGATGTTCTCGACGGTCACAGCCTCGTCACCCCCTTGGCGACAAGGGCCACCAGCGCGAAGACCGCGAGCGTGGTGACGACGAAGGCCACGTCGGCCATCGTGTGCTCCTAGTGGTTTCGGTGAAACGGACCCCTAGAGCAAACCTCCAACCTGACCGTTTCCGACCACCGTTGACGCCTCCCTTACGGCCATTAGCACCCCGTTGACGATTCTCATACGCCCCCTGACCTGACCTGCAAAAACACCGATGGGCCGCACCCCTCGAAAGAAGGTGCGACCCATCAGGACGCGGATTTTCGGCCGCGCGGGCGCTCCGGGGGAGCGCCGCGCGTCAGCGGATTTCGGTGATTTCGGGGCCGCGTTCGAGGCGTTCCACGCCGCCGCCGAAGCGGGAGGTTTCCGCGGGCTCCTGCTGGACGCCGTCGGGGACCATCTGGGCGTCCTGGGGGAGCTTGAGGACGATGGGGTCGCGGGGGGCCATGGGGGCCTCGCCGCGGACGACCACGGTGTCCTTGAAGATGTGCTCCAGGATGCCGGCGGCCTCGGGCTGGACCGCGCCCTGGCCGGAGATGACGCCGCGCAGGAACCAGCGCGGGCCGTCGACGCCGACGAAGCGGACGACCTGGACGCCGTTGGTGCCGTCCGGGAGCTGTACGGGGACCTGCGCGCGCAGTTCCCAGCCCAGCGGGCCCTCGACCTCGTCGATGATGCCGCCCTGCTGGGTGATCCCGGCGCCGATCTCCTCGCGGACCTCGCCCCAGATGCCCTCCTTCTTGGGGGCGGCGAACGCCTGGAGCTGTACGGCACTGTCCTGGAGGACCACGGTCGCCGCGACGATCGCGTCCCCCGCGACCTCCACGCGCAGCTCCATGCCCTCGACGCCCGGCACGAACATGCCGCCCAGGTCCACCCGCCCCTCGGCGGGGTCCGTGACCTCGGAGAGGTCCCAGGGGCCGTCGGGACGGGGGGCCGGGGGCAGGTTCACCCGCCGCTCGTCCTCGCCGGACCCGGCACCCTCGTCCGCAAAGGTCTCGTCCGAGGCCGTCTCGTCGGCTGCTTCCGCCGGCCGGGCCGACTCTGCGGGAGCCTCGTTCTTCTTGCGACGACCGAACACGTCACTGTCCTTCCCGGTCGGCACCGACCGATGCGTATCCATTCCCACCCGTGGAGCCGTCCACCGCCGCATGACCGCCGGTGGAACCGAATCCCCCCTCGGCCCGCGCCGAGCCGGGAAGTTCCGCCACCTCGTGGAAGCGCACCTTCTCGACCTGCTGGACGACCAGTTGGGCGATCCGGTCGAACCTCTCGAACCGCACGCTCTCGCGCGGGTCCAGATTGACCACGATCACCTTGATTTCCCCACGGTACCCGGCATCCACCGTCCCGGGGGCATTCACGAGCGCCACTCCGCACCGGGCCGCCAGGCCCGAGCGGGGGTGCACGAACGCCGCGTACCCGTCGGGCAGGGCGATGGACACTCCGGTGGGGAGCACCGTCCGCTCCCCCGGCGCGAGTTCCGCCGCCTGGGTGGTCACCAGGTCGGCGCCCGCGTCACCGGGGTGACCGTACGCGGGAAGCGGCACCTCCGGGTCCAGACGCCGGATCAGCACATCCACCGGATTGCGTACCTGACTCACGGGTTCACCTCAAAAGCACGAGCTCGTCTGACCTGGTCCGGATCGGCCATGGCGGCCTGGATCTCGGCCGGCCGTCCGTTGTCGATGAAGTGGTCGACCTTGACCTCGACGAAGACGGCGTCGGCGCGCACCGCGACCGGGCCTTCGGGGCCGCCGATGCGGCCCACCGCCGTCGAGTAGATCTTCCGGCCGTGGACGGCGGTCACCTCCGCGTCCAGGTGCAGCACCGTGCCGACCGGTACGGGCCGCAGGAAGTCGGTCTCCAGGCGGCCGGTCACCGCGATCACCCGGAGCAGCCAGTTCAGCGAGCCCAGCGTCTCGTCCAGGGCAGTGGCCAGCACGCCTCCGTGTGCGAGGCCGGGCGCGCCCTGGTGGGCCTCCTTGACCGTGAACTCGGCGGTCACCCGTACGCCGTCCTCGGCGCGGGTCTGCAGCTGGAGGCCGTGGGCCTGTGCCGCGCCGCAGCCGAAGCAGTGGTCGTAGTGCGCGCCGAGGAGTTCTCCGGGCGCGGGGGCGTCGGGGTGCCGCACCGGGGCGACGGCGTCGGCCGGTGGCGTCAGCCGCGTCGGGGCCTTGTCGGTTCCACTCACGAGTGCAGACCCTACCCGCGCGCGTAACCGGTCCGCGCCGCCGTGCCAAGCTGGAGCCATGCAGTCGTACGAAGAACGCCTCACCGCGCCCCGGTCCTGGTGGGTGATCGCCGGCCTGATCGGCGTGGCCTGTGCCCTGATGCTGCTCCCGCTGGGGACGCTGCCGATGCTCGGCGGGCTGATCGGCGGCGCGGCGCTGTCCGCGGTGGCGGTCAGCTCGTACGGCTCGGTGCGGATCCGCGTGGTGGGCGACTCGCTGATCGCGGGCGACGCCCGGATCCCGGTCTCGGCGCTGGGCGAGGCACAGCCGCTGGACCCGGAGGAGGCGTTGGCGTGGCGTACGCACAAGGCGGACACGCGCGCCTTCATGCTGCTGCGCAGCTACGTACGGACCGCGGTGCGGATCGAGATCACCGACCCGGCGGACCCGACTCCGTACGCGTATCTCTCGACCCGTGACCCGGAGCGCCTGGTGGCCGCGCTGACGGCCGTACGGGCCTGAAGCGTCCCGGAGGGGTCGCGGGGGCGGACCGGACGCCGACGGGCGGCACAGCGGCCTTGGCGGCCTTCCTGGAGGTGCCGCGGGGGCGTTGCGGCGGCCCGGGGCGCGTCAGCCGGTCTCCGGCGGCCGTTCGGCGCCTCGTCGGGCCTTCAGGCGGCGCTCCCCGGCGGCCGCGGCCTCGTACCGGTGTCCGGCGGCGCACCGGCGTCCGGCAGGGCGTCCCACGGCACCTGTCTGGCGCGCAGGTCCTTGCGGATCTTGTCCGCGAGCTTCTTGGTGTCCCGCCGGTTCATGACCGCGCCGACCGCGGCGCCGACCATGAACGGTGTCAGGTTGGGCAGGTTGCGCAGCGTGCGCTTCATGATCTGCTGGCGCAGTTCGCGCTTCATCTGGCCGCCCAGCGCCGCGTTGACCGTCGTGGGCTTGGTGACGTCGATGCCGCGTTCCTCGGTCCACGCCGTCAGGTAGGCGGTGGTGCGCTGCCTGAGGTTGCCGGGCGGACGCAGGCCGTAGACCTCGTGGAGCTCGGCGATGAGCTTGATCTCCACGGAGGCCACTCCGACGATCTCGGCGGCCAGCTCGGCCGGCATGGCGGGCGGTACCGGCAGCATCGCCGCCGCGCCCACCCCCGCGCCCACGGTGGCGGTGCCCCGCGCGCCACCGGCGACCAGTTTGTCGGCCAGTTCCTCGGGGGTCAGTCCGGGGAACTGCCGGCGCAACGTCGCCAGGTCGCGGACCGGGATCCGCGGGGCGTTGTCGATGATGCGCTCGGCGACCGCCGCCAGGCCCTTGCGGGCGCCCGCGCGGCCCTTCCTGGTGCCGCGGCCCACAGCCGCCGCGAGCGAGGCCGCACGGCCTCGCTCCTCCAGTGCACCGGTCGTCCGCTCCGGGGGCAGGGCGGTCGGGTCGGCGGGCACGGGCGCGTTTTCGTCGCGTGATCGTGCGCCGGCCGCCGGGCCTTTCTCGCCCTTGCGTCCCTTACGGAACGGGTTCACGCCTGCCACGGCGTCGACCGGTCCTCAGGCCGCGCAGTCGCGGCAGATCGGCTGGCCGTTCTTGTCCTCGGCGGCCAGCTGGCTGCGGTGGTGGACCAGGAAGCAGCTCATGCACGTGAACTCGTCCTGCTGCTTGGGCAGCACCCGGACGGCGAGCTCTTCGTTGGAAAGGTCGGCGCCGGGCAGTTCCAGGCCCTCGGCCTGCTCGAACTCGTCGACGTCGACGGCCGAGGCGGACTTGTCGTTCCGCCGCGACTTCAGTTCCTCGATGCTGTCCTCGTTGAGGTCGTCATCTGTCTTGCGTGGGGTGTCGTAATCCGTAGCCATGTCGCTCTCCCCCTCTGGGTGTCTGCGGTGTCTCCAGCGCACGTAACGCGTGAGAGGCCGGACTTGTGCCCGACCTGAGGCGGAGATTTTGCCTCACATCAAGGTCTGTTACTCAATCGACACCCAACCGCACCCCTGAAGAGGTGATCGGTTTGGATGGCGATCAGGACCGTACACGGTCCGAATGTCGCACCTCGCGCACGCCATCACGTGTACTTCCCGTGATCAAGGCCCCTGGAAACCCGGATTTTCCCGGCCTTCCGCCGACCCCTTCGATCACGGAGAGTGGGTGGCTCGAATCTCGCGCCTGTGAGGGATCACACACGGACGGGCCGCCGGGCGGACCGTAGGAATTCAGCGCAAAGCGAACTCGGCGAAGGATCCATGGCCGCCCGCCGTCACGTCAAGCCGGGGTGGTCGGCGTGCGGAGGGCGACCAAGAGTGCCAAGAGGTCGGGTCCCGGGTCAAAAAGGACATCAGGACGGGCCGGGAGCCACGACGGAGGCGGTACCCCTCGTCCCGTGGCTCCCAGCCTGCCTGCGGCCCTCACAGCGGCAGGACGACCCGCATCTCCAGACCGCCGCCCTCGCGGGGCGTCGCCGTGATGCTGCCGTCGTGTGCGCGAACCACGGACCGCACGATGGACAGGCCGAGGCCGACGCCCTTGTCGCTGCCGGTCCGCTCCGTACGCAGGCGCCGGAACGGCTCGAAGAGGTTCTCCACCTCATAGGCCGGGACGGCCGGACCGGTGTTGGAGACCACCAGCACCGCACACCCCTGCTGCGGCTCGGTGGTGACCTCCACCCAGCCCTCCCGTCGCCCACCGCCACCCTCCACCGCAAGCGCTTCGCGCCGCCCCTCCTGCGGCACGTTGTAGCGCACCGCGTTCTGCACCAGATTGAGCGCGATGCGCTCCAGCAGCACCCCGTTGCCCTGGACGAACGCCTGCCGGCGTACGCCGCGGATCTCCACACCCTTGGCCTGCGCCTCGGCACGGGCCTGGTCGACGGCCTGCGAGGCCACCTCGGCCAGGTCCACCGGCTTCTTGTCCACGATCTTGTTCTCGCTGCGGGCCAGCAGCAGCAGGCCCTCGACCAGCTGCTCACTGCGCTCATTGGTCGCCAGCAGCGTCTTGCCCAGCTGCGCCAGCTCCGGCGAAGCATCCGGATCGGCGAGCTGGACCTCCAGCAGCGTGCGGTTGATCGCCAGCGGTGTGCGCAGCTCGTGCGAGGCGTTGGCCACGAAACGGCGCTGCGACTCAAAAGCCCGGTCCAGCCGGTCGAGCATCTCGTCAAAGGTGTCGGCCAGCTCCTTGAGCTCGTCGTCCGGACCACCCAGCTCGATGCGGCGGTGCAGGTCCGAACCGGCCACCCGCTGCGCGGTACGGGTGATACGGCCCAGCGGCGACAGCACCCGGCCCGCCATCGCGTACCCGAAGGCGAACGCCACGACGGTCAGGCCCAGCAGCGCCAGCAGGGAACGGTTGAGCAGGGTGTTCAGGGCCTGCGCCCGCTGGTGCTGGAGGCAGCTCTGGATCGCCTGGGTGAAGATCTCCCCGGAGGACTGGCTGGGCAGGTCGCAGACGTTGCTGGTGGCCGCGAAGTTGCCCCGGAGGATCTTGACGGGCAGCTCGCTGCCTTCCTGGAGCGCGTTGGCGGCCAGCATGTAGATGATCGTGAGCAGCACGATGCCGGCCATCAGGAACATGCCGCCGTACAGCAGCGTGAGCCGTATCCGGATGGTGGGGCGCAGCCAGGGGAAGGGCCGGACGTTGACCGGTTTGGGATCCCAGGTGGGCATGGGCGGGGTGGCGGCCGGCGGGGTGGGCGCCTTGGACGAAGCGGGCATCGGCGTCAGATCCGGTAGCCGGAGCCCGGCACCGTGACGATCACCGCGGGCTCGCCCAGCTTGCGGCGCAGGGTCATGACCGTGACCCGTACGACGTTGGTGAAGGGGTCGGTGTTCTCGTCCCAGGCCTTCTCCAGCAGCTGCTCGGCCGAGACGACCGTGCCCTCGCTGCGCATCAGGACCTCCAGCACCGCGAACTCCTTCGGCGCGAGCTGAACCTCCTTGCCGTCGCGGAAGACCTCCCGGCGGTTCGGGTCCAGCTTGATGCCGGCCCGCTCCAGGACGGGCGGCAGGGCGACCGTCGTCCGGCGTCCCAGGGCCCGTACGCGGGCGGTCAGCTCGGAGAAGGCGAACGGCTTGGGCAGGTAGTCGTCGGCGCCGATCTCCAGGCCCTCGACGCGGTCGCTGACGTCACCGGAGGCGGTGAGCATCAGGACGCGGGTGGGCATCCCCAGCTCGACGATCTTGCGGCAGACGTCGTCGCCGTGCACCAGGGGGAGGTCCCGGTCCAGGACCACCACGTCGTAATCGTTGATCTCGATGCGTTCCAGGGCGGCCGCGCCGTCGTACACCACGTCGACGGCCATGGCCTCCCGGCGCAGCCCGGTGGCCACCGCATCGGCGAGCAGCTGCTCGTCCTCGACGACGAGAACACGCACGTCGCAAATCCTTCCTCACGGCCCTGGAAGTTCCGGGGCACGGCACAATCGGAGCCCCTCCATCCTGCCCCGAACAGCTGTAAACCGGCAGTAAGAGGGGTGGACACCGTCCCGTGGCCGCGGTCCCCGGGCTCCCGGGGCGTCGGGGCGCGGCCCCGGAACGGCGCCTTCCGGGCGGTTTTCGAATTCCCGTGCTGCTTGAGGTTTCCGTGAGGTTGCCCATGGGGAGGACGTCTGCACATCCGCGATCACGCCCTGTACGGCGCCATGCCGCGCTCCGATCCATTCGCAGGGACCACGCCGTGATCGCCCCGCCCGTCGGCACACCCCCGTGCCACCGACCCACGACGAGGGGGCGCACCATGGACGCGTTCACCGCAGGCATTCTGCAGCGCATACGGAACACCGAAGCCGACCTGGACCGGGCCCGCGAGTCGGGCGACGACTTCCTCGTCGAGGTGGAGCAGGCCGAGCTGGAAGACCTGCAGCGCCTCGCTGCCGAGCACGGCGTGCAGGTCACGGCAGCCAGCGCCTGACCATCTCCCGGCCGCGTACGACGGCAGCGCCCCGGACCCGCGCAGGGTCCGGGGCGCTGTCGCGTTCCCGTGGGGCGGGCGCTCAGTCGTGCCAGGCGCCCAGCTCCTCCAGCAGGGGCTGAAGCGTCGCGAACACCTCCGGCGAGGCGGCCACGGTCAGCTCGTTCGAGGCGGGCTCGCCGGGGCGGCCGCCGGTCGGCGCGCCGGCCTCGCGGGCGATCAGGGCGCCGGCCGCCATGTCCCACGGGTTCAGCCCGCGCTCGTAGTAGCCGTCGAGCCGGCCGCAGGCGACGTCGCACAGGTCGATCGCGGCCGAGCCGCCGCGCCGGATGTCGCGGACCTGCGGCAGCAGGGCGCGCACCACCTCGGCCTGGGCGGCGCGGCGCTCGGCGGTGTAGGCGAAGCCCGTACCGATCAGGGCCTGGGACAGCGGCGGCGCGGGGCGGCAGTGGACCGGCTCCCCGTTGCGGAACGCGCCGCCGCCCAGGACGGCGTGGTACGTCTCGCCGCGCATCGGCGCCGCGACGACCCCGACGACGGCCTCGCCGTCCTTCTCCGCGGCGATGGACACGGCCCAGGAGGGCAGTCCGTACAGGTAGTTGACCGTACCGTCGACCGGGTCGATGACCCAGCGCACCCCGCTGCTACCCGCGCTGCTGGCGCCCTCCTCCCCCAGGAAGCCGTCGGCGGGGCGGTGCTCGGCGAGGAAGCCGGTGATCAGCTTCTCGCTGGCGATGTCCATCTCGGTGACGACGTCGATGGGGCTGGACTTCGTGGCGGCCACACCGAGGTCGGCGGGGCGGCCGTCGCGCAGCAGCTCGCCCGCGCGGCGGGCGGCCTCCAGGGCGAGGCCGAGAAGTTCATCCTGCAGCGGATCGGACACGGTGCTCCTTGCTCGTACGGGCGGCCGCTCATGGGCAGCCGTGCGGGGCGGCCGCTGGTGACGGCCGTGCGGGGCGGCCGCTGGTGACGGCCGTGCGGGGCGGCCGCTGGTGACGGCCGTGCGGGGCGGCCGCTGGTGACGGCCGTGCGGCGCGGCGCGGCGCCGTATGTCGTCTGCGTACGGACCCGGGCCCTACCCCTGGACCTCCGCCACCGGGCCCGTCCAGTCCGCGCCGGCGGCGGCCGGGCGCGGGGCGCGGGCCGGGCAGCAGCCGACCGGGCACAGGTCGTGGCTCGGCCCCAGCTCGCCGAGGGCACAGCGCGCCGGGGCGCCGCCCCGCTCGGCGGCGGCGCGCTCCAGGACCAGGTCGCGGACGGCCGCGGCGAAGCGCGGGTCGGCGCCGACGGTGGCGGAGCGGGCGACCGGCAGGCCCAGTTCGGCGGCCTTGGCGGTGGCTTCGGTGTCGAGGTCGTACTTGACCTCCATGTGGTCCGAGACGAAGCCAATGGGGGCCATGACGACGGCGGGGACGCCCGCGCCGTGCACCTCTTCGAGGTGGTCGCAGATGTCCGGCTCCAGCCAGGGGATGTGCGGGGCGCCGCTGCGGGACTGGTAGACCAGCCGCCACGGGTGGTCGACGCCGGTCTCCTCGCGGACCGCTTCCGCGATCACCCGGGCCACGTCCAGGTGCTGGGCGACGTACGCGCCGCCCTCACCGTCCTCGCCGCCCTCGGTATGGTCCTCCGGACGGCCGGAGGTGTCGGCGGCCGCCGTCGGGATGGAGTGGGTGGTGAAGGCTATGTGGGCGCGGTCGCGGACGTCGGCGGGCAGTTCGGCGAGGGAGGCGAGCACGCCGTCGACCATCGGGCGCACGAAGCCGGGATGGTTGAAGTAGTGGCGGAGCTTGTCCACCTGGGGCACCGGCAGGCCGTCGGCTTGGAGGGTGGCCAGCGCGTCGGCCAGGTTCTCGCGGTACTGGCGGCAGCCCGAGTACGAGGCGTAGGCGCTGGTGGCCAGGACGGCGATGCGGCGGCGGCCGTCGCGGACCATCTCGCGCAGCGTGTCGACCAGGTAGGGCGCCCAGTTGCGGTTGCCCCAGTAGACCGGCAGGTCCAGGCCGTGTTCGGCGAAGTCCTTGCGCAGCGCGTCCAGCAGCTCCCGGTTCTGCGCGTTGATCGGGCTGACGCCGCCGAACAGGAAGTAGTGCTGCCCGACCTCCTTCAGGCGCTCGCGGGGGATGCCGCGGCCGCGGGTGACGTTCTCCAGGAAGGGGACGACGTCGTCCGGGCCTTCGGGGCCGCCGAAGGACAGCAGCAGCAGGGCGTCGTAGGGACCGGGGGTCCCCCCGGCGGTCGGAAGGGGCGGATCGCACTGTTCGGGCATGTCTTCGATCCTGCCACCAGCCACTGACAGGCGGAAAACCGGAGGCGGCCACCCGGACAGCACGCGTAAGCTGTGTCGGCCTCAGACATGCCTTACCGATCTCCGGAACGCCCGGCATCGGCTCTTCACCGGCGGAGCTCCCCCATGCCAAGCCCGTACCGCGCGCTCTTCGACACGCCCGGCACCAAGTCGTTCACCGCCGCCGGCTTCCTCGGCCGTATGACGCTGTCGATGACCAGCATCGGCATCGTCACCATGGTCTCCCTGCTGACCGGCCGGTACGGCCTGGCGGGCGTCCTGGCGGCGACCATCGCGATGTCCGCCGCGATGCTCAGCCCGCTGATATCCCGGCTGGTGGACCGGCACGGCCAGCGCCGGGTACTGCGCCCGGTCACCCTGGTCTCGGCGGCCGCCATCGCCGGTCTGCTGGTCAGCGCGCAGCAGGGCTGGCCCGACTGGACGCTGTTCGTCTTCACGGCCTGCGCGGGCTGTGTGCCCAGCGTCGGCTCGATGGTGCGGGCCCGCTGGGCGGCCGTCCACCACAGCTCACCGCGCCTGCTGCACGCCGCGTACTCGTGGGAGTCGATCGTCGACGAGGCGTGCTTCATCGTCGGGCCGATCCTCTCCATCGGCCTGTCCACCTCCTGGTTCCCCGAGGCGGGCCCGCTGCTGGCGACCGTCTTCCTGGTGGCGGGGGTCTTCTGGCTGACGGCGCAGCGCGCGACCGAGCCGGCGCCGCATCCGCGCGAACACCACGCCAAGGGCTCGGCGTTGCGCTCGCGCGGCCTCCAGGTGCTGGTGGTCACGTTCGTGGCGACCGGCGCGATCTTCGGCGCGATCGACGTGGTGACGCTGGCGTTCGCCAAGGAGGAGGGCCACCAGGGCGCCGCCAGCCTGGTGCTGGCGACCTACGCGCTCGGCTCGTGCGCGGCCGGCGTGGTCTTCGGGACGATCCACTTCAAGGGCCCGGCCGCCCGCCGGTGGCTGGTGGGCGTGTGTGCGATGGCCGTGAGTATGATCCCGCTCCAACTGGTCGGGAACCTGCCGTTCCTGGCCGTGGCGCTCTTCTTCGCGGGTCTGGCCATCGCGCCGACGATGGTGACCACCATGGCCCTCGTCGAGCAGCACGTACCGCGCGCGAACCTGACCGAGGGCATGACCTGGACCAGTACCGGGCTCGCGGTCGGGGTGGCGCTCGGCTCGTCGGCCGCCGGATGGGTGGTGGACGCGGCCGGGGCCGGCCGCGGCTACCTGGTGCCGGCCGTGGCGGGGGCGCTCGCGGCGGCGGTGGCGTTCCTCGGATACCGCCGGCTGCGGCCGGCGGCGCAGCGGGAGGGGACGGGCGCGGATGACCGAGGCACACAGGACGACCGGCAGGAACAGGACAGCCGTACGGACGGGGGCGGCCCGCACGGTCCGGGCGATACGGGGGACCAGGCCCCGGCCCGCCTGGCGTAACTGGGCGGGCACCGTCGCCGTGCGGCCGGCGCGGAGCGTCGCGCCGGCCTCCACCGGTGAACTGGCCGCGGCGATCCGCGGGGCGGCGGCCGACGGGCTGACGGTCAAGGCAGCCGGGACCGGCCACTCCTTCACCGCGGCCGCCGCCACCGACGGGCTTCTCATACGGCCGGAGCGGCTGACCGGCATACGGGAGGTGGACCGCGCCGCCGGCACGGTGACCGTGGCCGCCGGCACCACGCTCAAGCACCTGAACCTGGTGCTCGCCTCGCACGGCCTGTCGCTGGCCAACATGGGCGACATCATGGAGCAGACGGTCTCCGGGGCGGCGAGCACCGGCACCCACGGCACCGGCCGCGACTCGGCCTCCATAGCCGCCCAGATCACCGCGCTGGAGCTGGTCACGGCGGACGGCGAGGTGCTCACCTGCTCCGCCACCGAGAACCCGGAGGTCTTCGCGGCGGCCCGGGTCGGGCTGGGCGCGCTGGGCGTGATCACTTCCGTCACCTTCGCCGTGGAGCCCCAGTTCTGGCTCTCGGCCCGTGAGGAACCGATGTCCTTCACCCGGGTGACGGCCGAGTTCGACCAGCTCGTGGCCGAGAACGAGCACTTCGAGTTCTACTGGTTCCCGCACACCGGCAACTGCAGCACCAAGCGCAACAACCGCAGCCAGGGCCCCGCCGCCCCGCTCGGTCGGGTCAGCGGCTGGGTCGACGACGAACTGCTGTCCAACGGGGTCTTCCGCGCCGCGTGCGCCGTCGGCCGGGCGGTGCCCGCCACCGTTCCGGGCATCGCACGGCTCTCCAGCCGCGCGCTGTCGGCCCGTACGTACACCGACATCCCGCACAAGGTCTTCACCAGCCCGCGCCGGGTGCGCTTCGTGGAGATGGAGTACGCGCTGCCGCGGGAGGCCGCCGTCGAGGCGCTGCGCGAGCTGCGGGCGCTGGTGGAGCGCTCGGACTTCCGGGTGAGCTTCCCGGTGGAGGTGCGGACCGCGCCGGCCGACGACATCCCGCTGTCCACCGCCTCCGGGCGGGACACCGCCTACATCGCCGTACACATGTACCGGGGGACGCCGTACCGGGCGTACTTCACCGCGGCCGAGCGGATCATGACGGCGCACGGCGGGCGGCCGCACTGGGGGAAGCTGCACAGCCGCGACGCCGCTTACCTGGCCGGCGTGTACCCGCGCTTCGGCGAGTTCACCGCGCTGCGCGACCGGCTGGACCCGCAGCGCCTGTTCACCAACGCCTACCTGCGGCGCGTGCTGGGCGAGTGAGCCCGGACCGGGACGGCAGGACCGCCCGGACGGCTGAAACGCTCATTCGGCCCAACGTTCCGCAGGGATGAACGGCCCGGTGGGCCCGCGGGCCCGGCAGCGGACCGGCCCGGACCCGGCGCACTGCCGGGTCCGGGCCGGTTCGCCCGCCGCCCGCGCGGGGCGGCATGGTCGGTTCTCCCGCGGAAAGGGATTCGGTCCCCGGACGGGACGGAAATTCCGCGCCGCTTAAGGGGATTAGGTCCCCGGGCGGGGCGGCATTACGTCCCGCCCGGGTGCGGATTTCCGTCCCGCGTTCACGAGGATTTCGGGTCCGGGGCCTGCTGTCCGCCGGGCTCCTGCTTGTTCCGGTCGCCGGAATCGCCCTGGGAGTCGTCACCGCCCTTGCCGGTGTCGTTGCCGGTGCCGCCGCCGGACTTCGACGGCTGCGGGCTCGGCGGCGGGGTGGGCTTGCCGCTCCGGCTCGCGTCCGGGCTCGGCGTCGGCGTGGACGGCTTGCCCGTACCGCCGGTGCCGCCGTCCTCGCCGGTGCCGGTGGAGCCGCTGGGGCCGGGCGACGGCGTGCCGCCGGTGCTGCCCGTCGTGCCGTCGCCGTGGGAGGTGCCGGGGGACGGCGAGTCCGTGGCGGGCGGGGTCTTCGGCTCGGACTTGTGCCCGTTGCCCGTGAAGACGTTGCCCACCGAGGTGCCCTGGCCGCCCGACGCGTTCTGCCCGGAGAGCAGCTCGACGCAGGTGACGGCGCCCATCGACAGCACGAAGATCGCCAGCGCCGCCAGCGCCGGCCGCTTCCAGCCGCGCAGCCGGGTGCCGTACGTGGCGGTGCTGACCTCGTCGGCCGTCCGCGGCACCGCGGTGGCGCCGACCGGCGGGTGGCCGGGGCGGGCCTGCCCCAGGGCCATGGTCCGGTCGTCGAGGCGCGGCACCAGCTGCGTCTTGTCGGCGGCCCCGGGGTCCGCCCCGTCGGCCTGCGGAAGCAGTTGCGTACGGTCCGTGTCCCCGGCCTGCGGGAGCAGCTGCGTACGGTCGGTGTCGCCGGTGCGGCCCCGGTCCTGGGCCGCGACGGACGTGACCTCGTCCTCCGCGCCGTGCCGGTCGAAGGTGGGCAGCACCATGCCGGTGCCGGACCCGGTGCCCGGCGGTCTGCGGGAGCCCGAGGACCGGCGCGGCTTCGGCCGGGTGCCGACGGTGGCGGCTTCCTTGAGCTGTTCGCCGGTACGCCGGAAGAGGTGCTGGAAGATCGAGCCACCGGTCGTGGCCACGACACTCACCACACCCGCGCCGATGATGGTCCCGTACACGCCGAGCTGCCCGGCGAGAAAGGCGGCGACCGCGGCCGCCAGGGCAGAGCCCGCGACCTGAGGAACGCTCAGGTCGAGCCGTTTCTCCTTGTTTTTCGTGTCGGTATCGCTTTTGTTGTCCATCTCCAGCCTTTGATCGCCCCTTCGATCCATCTTGCACGGACAAGTGACCTATGGGCGAAGCCGGTAGTTCCGATTCTGCGGATTCTGTGAACCTCGCCACCCGTCACACCGTGTAGAGAGATCGACAAGGCGACCAACTCCCTTGGCGCAGGTGAACTTCGGCGGCGCGGCGGTCCACCTCCGTGGCCCGAATGGAGTACTGTGGCGAGCCCTGGCCCCGGAATCCCGTCCGGCTGCCCGGATACACGGGAGGGGGCCGGAAGGTGGCACTCACCCCCGGGTGCCGCCACCGGGCACGGGTGACTGGGAGCAGGAACAGGACATGGTCACTGAGCGTTGCGAACAGGTAACCGTGTCATAACGGCGTTTCTGGGCCAAGCCTCGACACGCCGGGTAACTCGGCAATGTTGTGGCAGGCTGCACCCGGGCAGGCCACACTCGACTAGCGGAAGCAGCGACGCACGTGACGTCGGCAGGCACCACCCGGGAGGTCCCCATGCCCGAACTGCGTGTCGTGGCCGTCTCCAACGACGGCACACGGCTGGTGCTCAAAGCTGCGGACAGCACCGAGTACACGCTTCCGATCGACGAGCGGCTGCGCGCCGCGGTCCGCAACGACCGCGCGCGGCTCGGCCAGATCGAGATCGAGGTCGAGAGCCACCTGCGGCCGCGGGACATCCAGGCCCGTATAAGGGCCGGTGCCTCCGCCGAGGAGGTCGCCCAGCTCGCCGGCATCCCGGTCGACCGGGTGCGGCGCTTCGAGGGCCCGGTGCTCGCCGAGCGCGCCTTCATGGCCGAGCGGGCCCGTAAGACGCCCGTGCGCCGCCCCGGGGAGAACACCGGTCCGCAGCTCGGCGAGGCCGTCGCGGAGCGGCTGCTGCTGCGCGGCGCCGACAAGGACTCCGTGCAGTGGGACTCCTGGCGGCGCGACGACGGCACCTGGGAAGTCCTGCTGGTCTACCGCGTCGCGGCCGAGCCGCACTCGGCGAGCTGGACCTACGACCCGCCGCGGCGGCTCGTCCAGGCCGTCGACGACGAGGCGCGGGCGCTGATCGGCGAGACCGACGACACCCCGGAGCCCAGCTTCCCGTTCGTGCCGCGTATCGCGCGGCTGCCGCGCGACCGGCCGCTGGACCGCGCCCTGGACCGCCAGACGGCCCAGGACCGCGACCGGGACCGGGACCGTACGGGCGGCGAGGACGACGAGCAGGCGCGGGCCGAGGACGGCTCCGGCGAGCGGGAGCGCGACTCGCTCACCAGCCTCCTGGAGGCGGTGCCCAGCTTCCGGGGCGACATGGTCGTACCGGAGCCGGCGAAGGCTCCGGCGCAGGAGGAGTCCGCCGAGGACGAGGAGCTGGAGGAGCCGGCCGCGCCGGCGGCCAGCGCGGGGGCCGGCTCGGCCTACGCCGATGTGCTCATGCCACGGGCGGTGGCCGGCCACCGGGACCGCCTCACGGGGACGACCGACCGGCAGGCCGAGGCCGACGGCGTACGGCCGGGCCGGCGCGCCGCCGTACCGAGCTGGGACGAGATCGTCTTCGGGACGCGGCGCAAGAAACCGGAGTAGCGACGGGACGCCTACGGCGGCCTGGCGGCGGGGACACTGCCGGCTGCCAGGCCGACGCCCGTCCTGCACGCCCCACGTCCGGCCGTACGCCGTTGCTCCTGTACGGCCGTACGTATGCGGTTGCTCCCGTACGCCGTCGCTCCGTACGCCCGCCCGTCCTCACGAACGGGCGTACCGAACGTTTCCGGCCAGCTGTCAGCCCGCCTCCGCGCCGGTGGCCACCGGGCGCGTCGGGTCGCTGGACCACTCGCTCCAGGAGCCCACGTACAGCGCCGCGGGGACGCCCGCGATCGTCAGGGCCAGCACCTCCTGCGCGGCGGAGACGCCCGAACCGCAGTAGACCCCGACCTCGGCGTCCGCGGTGGCCCCGAGGGCGCTGAAGCGGGCGGTCAGCTCCTCCGGCGGCAGGAAGGTACCGTCCTCGGTGAGGTTCTCCGTCGTCGGCGCGGACAGCGCGCCCGGGATGTGCCCGGCCACGCGGTCGATGGGCTCCACCTCGCCCCTGTAGCGCTCCCCCACCCGCGCGTCCAGGAGGACGCCGCGCCGGGCCAGGGCCGCGGCCTCGTCCGCCGTCAGCAGCGGCAGCGCGCCGGGCGCCGCGGCGAAGTCGCCGGGCGCCGGGGACGGTACGTCGGTGCCGAGAGCTCCGCCGGACGCCGTCCAGGCGGCCAGGCCGCCGTCCAGGACCCGTACCGAGGGGTGCCCGGTGTAGCGCAGCATCCACCAGGCACGGGCGGCTGACCAGCCTTGCCCTCCGTCGTACACGACGACCGGGCGGTCCGCCGAGACCCCGGCCCGGCGCATCGTCTCGGCGAAGGCGTCGAGATCCGGGAGGGGGTGGCGGCCGGCGGGGCCCGCCGGACCCGCGAGTTCGGCGTCCATGTCCACGTAGACGGCGCCGGGTACGTGCCCCGCCTCGTACTCGGGGCGGCCGGGCGGGCCGCCGAGCCGGTAGCGGACGTCGAGGAGGACCGGCGGGGTTCCGGAGGCCAGTTCGTCCGCCAACTCGGCGGCGGTGATGATGGCGTTCATGGACCTCATCCTCGCGCAGGCGGGCCCGGTGGTGAAGCGGTGTCCCAGCCCGTGCGGGGCTCGTCCGGACGTACACGTCGCGCGTCCCCGAACGGCAACGTCGCCGAAACGGGTGCGAAACATCAAATCGGGCATTCTCCCATGGGAACGCGCCGAAGACGGCGCGGCCGGGGCGCGCAGCGGATGAGGGGTGCGAGCATCTGCACGGGACGGCGCACTCGCGCCCGGTCCCCGCACGGCCACCACCCCGATGGTCCGAGGAGAGAGTGACGATGACGACCGAGGCAACGACTCGGCGGACGCCCGGCGCGCCTTGCTGGGTGAGTCTCATGGTGCACGACCTGGCCACGACGGAGCAGTTCTACAGCGCGCTGTTCGGCTGGGAGTTCAAACCGGGACCGCAGCACTTCGGTCCGTACGTCCGGGCGTATCTCCACGGGCGGGAGGTGGCCGGGATCGGGGAACTGGCTCCCGACCGCCACCTGCGTGTCGCGTGGACGACCTACCTGGCCAGTGACGACGCGGACGCGGCGGCCGAGCAGATCCGCTGCTGCGGCGGCACGGTCGCCGTCGGGCCGCTGGACGCGGACGACGAGGCGGGGCGGATGGCGATCGCCTCGGACCCGCAGGGTTCGGTCTTCGGGCTGTGGCAGGGCAAACAGATGGTGGGCGCGGCGCTGGTCGGCGTGCCGGGGGCGCCGGTGTGGAACGAGCTGGTGACCCGGGAGACGGGCGTGACCGCCTTCTACGAGGCGGTGTTCGGCTACGAGACCCGGCCGGAGGGCACGGTCCCCGACTACCTGACGCTGCACCTGAAGGGGCGGCCCGTGGCGGGCGTCCACGCCGTCGGCGAGGCGCTGCCGCGGGAGCTGGGGCCGCACTGGGTGACGTACTTCGCCGTCTCGGACACCGATGCCGCGGTCCGGCGCGTGGTGGAGCTGGGCGGCCAGGAGGTGCGGTCCGCCCAGGACACCGCGTACGGGCGCGTGGCGACGGTCGCCGACCCCGAGGGTGCCGTGTTCGCCGTGCTCCAGCAGCCGGGCTGAGCAGCGGGCCGGACCGGCGCGCGGGCGTCGGCCGGTAAGGGCGCGCGGTGCCTGCGCAGCGCGCCCCTCCGCCTCCGCCGGCCGGTGCTACTCGGCGGTGTACACCGGCAGGACGTCCGGGGAGAGCGCCGCGGCGTGGGCACTGGCGGAGGTCTGGCGGCGCCGGTGGTGGCGGCGGCAGAGCACCTCGTAGCCGACCTCCGCGGGAGCGCTGTGGACGTCACCGATGACGACCTGCGCACCCTCGACGACCATCTGGCCGTCGAGGGTGCGGGCGTTGTGGGTGGCGCGGGCACCGCACCAGCACAGGGCCTCGACCTGGAGGACCTCTATGCGGTCGGCCAATTCGACCAGGCGCTGAGAGCCGGGGAAGAGCTTGCTGCGGAAGTCGGTGCTGATGCCGAAGGCGAAGACGTCCAGCTCCAGGTCGTCGACGACGCGCGCGAGCTGGTCGATCTGGTCCGGGGCGAGGAACTGGGCCTCGTCGGCGATGACGTAGTCCACCCGGCCGCCGGAGCTCAGGGCGGCGACGATGTGCGCGTAGAAATCCATCTCGTCCGTGGCCTCGACGGCCTCGGTGACCAGCCCCAGGCGCGAGGAGAGCTTGCCGCGGCCCGCCCGGTCGTCGCGCGTGTAGATCATTCCTTGCAGGCCGCGGGCCGAGCGGTTGTGCTCGATCTGCAGAGCGAGGGTGCTCTTTCCGCAGTCCATCGTTCCGGAGAAGAACACCAGCTCGGGCATGGGAGAACGCGGGCCTTTCGGGCTCGTATCGAGTGGGGGACGGTCGGCGGCGGGCGTGGGGGCGCGCTCGCCGGACGGCGGGGCGGGCAGGTGGTGGGGCGGGGCTCAGGTGCTCACGGCTCGGGTACGGAACTCAGGGCGGGGCTCGGGTACGAGGCTCAGGTGCGGACTTCGAGGAGCGGGACGAGCTGTTCGACCGGAGTCATCGAGCCGTGCATGCCGACCATCGCGGACTCGCGCGGCTCCGTCTCGCTCGCCACGATCACCATGTCGGCGTGCGCGGCGGCGACGACGTCACCGATACGGGCCCGGACCCGGTCGTCGACCCGGGGGCCGAACCACCCGGCGGCGATGGCCTCGTCGCGGCCCGCCACCCACATATGTTCCCCGACCACCTCCCGCCATACCGCGAGCACGTCACCGGCCGCGCCGGGATGGGCGTACAGATGCCGCGCGCGTCCCTCGCCGCCCAGCAGCCGCACTCCGGCGCGCAGTTCCCAGTCCTCGTCGAAGTCGACGCGGTGCTCGGGACCGAACGGAATGTCGATCATGCCGTGGTCGGCGGTGACGTACAGGGCGCTGCGCGGCGGCAGTTGCTCGGCGAGGCGCTGGGCAAGGCGGTCGACGTACATCAGCTGGCCGCGCCAGGCGTCGGAGTCGACGCCGTAGCGGTGCCCGGCGCCGTCCACCTCGGCGTAGTACGTGTAGACCAGCGAGCGGTCGCCGGCGGCCAGCTGCTCGGCCGCCAGGTCCATGCGCTCCTCGCCGGCGAGCCGGCCGTGGAACGTGCCGCCGCTGAGCGCGACGTCGGTGAGCGGGGTGCGCTCGAAGTTCGGCGAGGAGACCTGGCAGGTGTGGATGCCGGCGGCGTGCGCCTGCTGGAAGACGGTCGGATACGGCTGCCAGGCGTGCGGGTCGGTCCACGGGTACCAGCGGAGCTGGTTCATCAGCTCGCCGGTGTCCGGGTTCAGGCAGGTGTACCCCGCCAGGCCGTGGGCGCCCGGCGGCAGACCGGTGCCGACCGAGGCGAGCGAGGCCGCGGTGGTGGCCGGGAAACCGGCGGTGATCGGACGGCCGGTGCGGTTGAACGAGCTGTCCAGGAGGGACGTCAGGAACGGCGCCTCCTGCGGGTGGGCGCGCAGCAGTTCCCAGCCGAGGCCGTCGACGAGGAAGACGCAGACGCGGTCGGCGGGGTCCAGGTCCATGCCCGGCGCGCCCGCCCGCCCGGCGCCGGGCAGGGTCAGGCCCTGGCCGGCGGTGACGGTGGGCAGCAGGTCGGCGAGCGAGCCGGTGCCGTAGCGGGGCACCGGCGCGCCGGCCAGGTCGAGGGGTTCCGGTTCCGGCCAGGCGGGGACGGCGTGCGCCATCAGCGGGTGGTCGCCGCGGTGGCTTCGGACAGCGCCTGGGCGAAGGCGAGGGTCTGCCGCACGGTGTCCGGGCCGTCGCCGGCCTCGCTGACGCGCAGCGACAGGTCGTCGGCCGTCGAGGAGCCGGTGTAGCCGTGGTCGGCCTCGCAGTTGGGGTCGCCGCAGGTGGCGGGCTCCAGGTCCAGCCGGGCGACCGCGCCCCAGCCGATGGTCAGCACGACCTCGCGGGGCAGCCGGCCCGGGGTGTACGACTCGGGGTTGGCGACCACCCGGCTGAGCACGACGGAGGAGATCCGGCCCAGCTTCACGGACTCGGTGGAGGTCGTCGCGTACGGCGAGGGGGAGGTGTCGTCGGCGGACTGCTCGTCGGTGTGGCTGACGATGAAGCGGGTGCCCGTCAGGACCAGGACCGTGACGTGGCGGCGGACCTCGTTGGCGTCGAAGGTCGTCTCCTGGTGGACCAAGTACGACACCACCGGCTCGCCGCCGACCGCGGCCTGCACCGCCTCGGCCACCAGGGCCGGGTAATAGCCGCTGCGCTCGATCGCCGCGCGCAGCCCTTGGGTCGTCGTACCGGTCTTAGCCATGCGGCCATCTTACGGGGCGTACCGGCCGGGGCGGGTCCGAGAGGGCACGTCCGGGGGCCGGGGGGCCGGGCGGGGGCTGTGGGCGCACGTCAGGGCTCTGCGGCCGGGGCCCGGACGCCCGGCAGCGACACCGGGCGGACTTTCGTGCCCCGGCAGCCCCACACCCGGTACGGTCCGCGCCCGGCAGGAACGGCCCCGCGACCGGCTGTCAGTACGTGGACATCCGGCGCGGGCCCAGGTCGGTGGTGGCCGGCGGGCGGGCCAGGCGGACCGTGGCGTCCAGGACGGCGAGGCCGTGCGGGGCGACCACGACCGGCTCCAGGTCGACGCCGACGACCTCGGGGTGGTCGTCGACCAGCCGGGAGACCCGCAGCAGCAGATCCTCCAGGGCAGCGGTGTCCACCGGCTGGCTGCCGCGCCAGCCGAACAGCAGCGGAGCCGTGCGGATGGACCGTATCTGTTCGGCGACGTCCCGGTCCGTCGCGGGGATGAGGCGGTGTGCCGTGTCACCGAGCAGCTGCGAGGGGGCGCCGGCCAGGCCGAAGGACAGGACGGCGCCGGCGGCCGGGTCGATGGCGGCGCGGACGACCGTGTCGACGCCGCGGGGCACCATCGGCTGGACGACCAGGCGCAGCTCCTCGGGCTTGCCGAGGAAGTCGGTCAGCTCGGCGTAGGCGCGGCGCAGCTCGGCCTCGCCGGTCAGGTCGAGGCGGACGCCCCCGAGGTCGGGGCGGTGCCGCAGGTGCGGTGCGGTGGTCTTCAGGGCGACCGGGTACCCCAGGCGGGCGGCGGCCCGTACGGCGGTGTCCGGGTCGGGCGCCGGATGGGCGGGGCGTACCGGGATGCCGTACCGGGCCAGGAGGGCGTGGGCGTCCTCGGCGGGCAGCGCAACGGAGCGGGTGATGTCGGCGTGCCGGGCCAGGTCGTCGAGCAGCCGGTCGATGTCGGCGCCGGCGGCGGCCTCCTCGATGTCCTCGTACTCGGGCACCCGGCCCGGATCGGCGGCGTCCCGGCGCCATTTCGCGTACCGCACCGCCTGGGCGAGCGACCTGACGGCGCGCTCGGCGGCGGGGAAGGCCGGTATCAAGGGGGCGGCCGGGGAGCCGGTGGGCATGCTGCCGTCGGACGGGCCGGATGTGCCCGGCGTGCCGGGCGGGGGCGTGGCGGGCTCCTGCGGGGCCTTGGAGGTGGCGCCGGGGGCCACGGGGCCCCCGGGGCGGGCCGGGGCGCCGTGGGAGGGCGGCGGGGCGTTGTGGGACGGCTGCGAGGCGTCGTCGTAGGACTGCGAGGTGCGGTGTGGCGGCTGCGGACCTCCGCCGTACGGCTGTGAGCCGTCGTCGTACGGCCGCGGGGCGTCACCGGACGGCGGCGGGGCCGCCAGCGAGTCGGCGAGGGCGTCCATGGCGAGGTGCACGACGGTGACCGGCTTGGCGGGCGCGGCGGACGATGTCGCTTCGCGCAGCGCGGCGGCGAGGTCGGCGCCCTCGCCCGGGGATGCCACACCCTCCTCCCCCACCCAGGGGATGGCCGTGACGACGACGGCGTCGCACAGCCCGTTGGCCAAAGCCGCGGCCAGCGCCGTACGGAAGTCCTCCGGGGTGGCCGCGGCGGCGAGGACGTGCGGCCGCAGCGGGCGCAGCCCCTCGGTCAGGCAGGCGTCGTACGTCAGCAGGGCGAGGGACTCGGAATTGCCGAGGATGGCGACGCGCGGGCCGTTCGGCAGCGGCTGGGATGCGAGCAGCAGGCCGGCGTCGATCAGCTCGGTGACCGTGTCGACCCGGATCACGCCGGCCTGGCGCATCAGGGCGGAGACCGTGCTGTCGGGGATGCGGACCGTGGGGACGGTGTGGCCGAGCGGCGCGGTGCCGGTGTGGCGGGCGCCCTTGGCGACGACGACGGGCTTGACGGCGGCCGTACGGCGGGCGAGCCGCATGAACTTGCGCGGGTCGCCGATGGACTCCAGGTACAGGATCGCGACGTCGGTGGCCGGGTCGTCGTACCAGTACTGGAGGAGGTCGTTGCCGGAGAGGTCGGCGCGGTTGCCGGCCGACAGGAAGGTGGAGATGCCGGCGATCGAGCCGTCCCCGGGGCCGCGCCGGTGCAGGCCGCTGAGCAGGGCGATGCCGATCGCGCCGGACTGCGTGAACAGGCCGATGCGCCCGGCGCCGGGCATCTGCGGAGCGAGGGAGGCGTTCAAGCGGACGTCCGGCGCGGTGTTGATCAGGCCGAAGGCGTTCGGTCCGATGAGCCGCATGCCGTACGAGCGGGCCTGGCGCAGCAGGGCGCGCTGCCGCTCCCGCCCTTCGGGGCCGGACTCGGCGTACCCGGAGGAGAGGATCACCAGGCCGCGCACGCCGTGCGCACCGCAGTCGCGGACCACGTCGGGGACCTGGGCGGCGGGGACGGCGAGCACCGCGAGGTCCACCGGCTCGGGGATCTCGGGCACCGAGCGGTGGCCGGGCACGCCCTCCGGGTCGAGGCGGGTGCCGCCCTCGGGGAAGGCGTGGTTGACCGCGTACACCTGGCCCGGATAGCCGGAGTCGAGGAGGTTGCGCAGGACGGAGCGGCCGACGCCGCCGGGGGCGCGGCCGGCGCCGATGACGGCGATCGAGCCGGGCGCCAGCAGGCGCTGCACGGAGCGGGCCTCGGCGCGCTGCTCGCGGCCGCGCATGACGGCCATGGACTGCTCGGTGGGCTCCAGGTCGAACTCCAGACGCACCACGCCGTCTTCGAAAGTGCGCTGCTGGGTGTACCCGGCGTCCGTGAAGACTTTGATCATCTTGGTATTGGCGGGCAGCACCTCGGCCGCGAACCGGCGGATGCCGCGCTCCCGGGCGACCGCTGCGACGTGCTCCAGGAGCGCGGAGGCCACCCCGCGGCCCTGGTGGGCGTCCTGGACGAGGAAGGCGACCTCGGCCTGGTCGGCGCCGGGCTCCTTGGCCGGGCGGCCGCGGTCGTCGATGCGGTCGTAGCGGACCGTGGCGATGAACTCGCCGCCCACGGTGGCGGCCAGGCCGACCCGGTCGACGTAGTCGTGGTGGGTGAAGCGGTGCACGTCGCGGTCGGACAGGCGCGGGTAGGGCGCGAAGAAGCGGTAGTACTTCGACTCGTCCGAGACCTGTTCGTAGAACGAGATCAGGCGCTGGGCGTCGTCGGGGGTGATGGGGCGGATGCGCGCGGTGCCGCCGTCGCGCAGCACGACATCGGCTTCCCAGTGGGCCGGGTAGACGCTGTCCGACGGGCTCTGCATGGGGGACAGCGTACGGTCCGCCACCGACAACCGGCTCGGTGTGCACGGCCGTGGGAGGCCGGGCAGGCTGGGACGTGGCGATGGACGTGGCGACGGGTCCCGGATGACGGACGGTCCGGCCGTGCGCCCGTGACCTGCCGGTAGCGTGCCGACGACCCGCGACGGGCACCGCCGCGGGCTGCCGGAGCACTCCCGGCGACATGAGACACTGGTCTAGACAACCTCAACGACTTGAAGGGCAACACCATGGCTGAGCGCCGCGTCAATGTCGGTTGGGCCGAGGGTCTGCACGCCCGCCCCGCCTCGATCTTCGTCCGTGCGGCCACCGCCGCCGGGGTTCCCGTGACGATCGCCAAGGCCGACGGCAACCCGGTCAACGCGGCCTCCATGCTGGCCGTGCTGGGCCTGGGCGCCCAGGGTGGCGAGGAGATCGTGCTGGCCTCCGACGCCGAGGGCGCCGACGCCGCGCTCGACCGCCTCGCGAAGCTGGTCGCCGAGGGCCTTGAGGAGCTCCCGGAGACCGTCTGAACCGCTGAGCGGGTCACAGTGTTCGCGGCTCCGCCGCGGTAGCCGGGGTTCCGGCTACCGGGCGGGGCCGTTCTTCGTCGGCCGTCGCGTACGCCCTGACAGGGCGGAGGCTGCACCGCCACAGGATGGAGACCGCACCGCCGCGCCACGCAGCTTTCCCGCACGTGTCGCGCAGCTTCACCGACCGCGCCGCCCGCGCGAAATCGGGCAGGCCCGGCCGGAGAATTCCGTACGCCACAACGCGGGGACGCACAATTCCCGGGCCACTCCCCGCTAATTCCGGGCCGCTTTCCCACCCGCCCCATTTTGGAGGTCCGGGAGAGACCGCATACCGCTTGTATACGGCCCCCCTGTTAATTCCGCTCGCGCGCCGTGTTTACGGTCTGTTTCGGATTCCTCACGGCCGGCCCGGGAACCACGGGGCGCAGCCGGTACGCCGGGCGCGAGCGCTCGATGTGCGCCGCCATCAGCGCGCGGGCCCGCTCGGCGTCCCCGCGGCTCACCGCGTCCAGCACCGCCCCGTGCTCCTCCCAGGAGCGCTCGTCGCGGGCCGGGAGGTCGACCGCGTACATCCAGTCGATCTTGCGCCGCAGCTGGGTGAGGAGCGCTGCCATGCTGGCGCTGCCGGCCGCCTGGGCGAGCGTCTCGTGGAACCAGCCGTCGAGTTGGCGCAGCTCGGCGCGGTGGCCGTGCCGGGCGCGCTCACGGCCCAGCCGTACGACGCCGCGCAGCACCTTGAGGTGCGCCGCGGTGCGGCGGGCGGCGGCCCGCGCGGCGCCCAGCGGCTCCAGCAGCCCCCGCATGTCCAGGACGTCGGCCGCCTCGCGCTCGGTCGGCTCGGCCACGCAGGCGCCCGCGTGGTGCCGGATGGTCACGAAGCCCTCGGACTGCAGCGTACGCAGCGCCTCGCGCACGGGAACGCGGGAGACGCCGTAACGGCCGGCCAGCAGCTCCTCGATCAGCCGGCTGCCCGGCGGGAGAACGCCGGATACGATCTCGTCGCGGATCGCCGTGCACACCACATGCGCGGAAATGGGGCCTCGCATCGCCTGTGCCTCCGCCGTAATCCCGTGGGAACATCCGGAAATGCCACCGGGCGGCGGCATTCGACGTGACTCTATTCGACGGTAAGGCGTTGTCCGGTGGCCACGGCGAATTCATGGATATATTTTGGCCAGGAACGCGCGGGGCGGCATACGGGCAGGACCGTCCGCCGGGACCGGGCCCGGATTCGCGGACCCGCACACGCAGACGCCCCGGCCACGCGGGCCGGGGCGCCGTACGGGGGACGGGTGTGCGTCAGACGTTCACGCCGTGCGAGCGCAGGTAGGCGACCGGGTCGATGTCCGAGCCGTACTCCGCGGAGGTACGGGCCTCGAAGTGCAGGTGCGGCCCGGTGGTGTTGCCGGTGTTGCCCGACAGGGCGATCTGCTGGCCCGGGGTGACGGTCTGGCCGACCGAGACGCTGATGGACGACAGGTGGCCGTACTGGGTGTAGGTGCCGTCGTTCATCTTGATGACGACGTTGTTGCCGTACGCGCCGCCCCAGCCTGCCTCGACGACGGTGCCCGAGCCGACGGCGTGGACGGTGGTCCCGGAGGCGGCGTGGAAGTCGACGCCGGTGTGGCTGCCGGAGGACCACAGACCGCTGGAGGCCTTGTAGCTGGTGGACACGTAGGAGCCGTCGACGGGGGCGACGTACATCAGCAGGCGCTTGCGCTCGGCCTCGCGGGCGGCGCGCTCCTTGGCCTCGCGCTCCTTCTTCGCCTCGGCCTCGGCCTGGCGCTTGGCCTCCTCGGCCTGCTTGCGCGCCTCGGCCTCGGCCCTGGCCTGCGCGGCGGCGGCCTCGGCGGCCTCCTGCTGCGCGTCGGCCTGTGCCTCGATCTGCTCGGCGAGCTCGTCACCGAGGACGACGGCCTGGTGGAGGCCGGTGTCGTGGGTGCTCGCGTCGTCCGGGTTGCCGGCCGCCAGTGCCGGGGAGGCGACGGAGGCGATGACGCCGGACGCGGCGAGCGTGGCTATGCCGGCGAGGTTACGGGTCGTCCGCGCGCTGCGGCTCGGACCACGGTGCTTCCCGGTGGCACGGGTGAACGCCATGAGCTGGCTGTGTCCTTTCCTTCCCTCTCGCCTACCGGGTTAGCTGACGGGTTCGGAGCAGGAAGGTCTCCTACGGACGCCTCCGGGAAGGCGTCCGATTCACCCCAAGGAACGGGCCCCTCCCGCGTCGAAGTCGGCGACAGGAGGGTGGGTCCCCGGCTCCCCTGGCTCGCGCCGTACGGGGACTCGGCGATGACTGTCCGTGCCGCGGTTGCGGCGGTCATCCGCAGACAGCCGGATCGACGCTAAACGGGGCAACTTTCGATCGGCAAACAGAACCCCGGTTTTGTGCCGTACGCCACACGGGCACCGCGCAACCACCCACAACAATTGGGACATAAAGAAGACCCAGTGGCGCCTGCGCGCCACTGGATCCCTTATGTGACCGCTCGTCACTCACGCGGGTCACAGCACGCGGGTCACAGGCCGTCGGGCCGCGGGACGGCCGCCGACGGCCGCCCCGCGCCCGGTGAAGTCCCGTCAGCCCTTGACGACCGTCACCTCGCCGATGCCGAGCGCCTTGACGGGCTCCTCGATCTCGGCGGCGTCGCCCACCAGGACCGTCACCAGCCGGTCGCCCGGGAAGGCGTTGACGACCGCGGCGGTCGCCTCGACCGTGCCGGTGCGCGCCAGCCGCTCGTACAGCCGGGCCTGGTAGTCGTCCGGGAGCTGCTGCTCGACCTGGTCGGCGAGGGTGCCCGCGACGGCCGCCGCGGTCTCGTACTTCAGCGGCGCGACCCCGACCAGGTTCTGTACGGCCACGTCGCGCTCGGCGTCGGTCAGGCCCTCCGCCGCGAGGGTGCGCAGCACCTTCCAGAGGTCCTCCAGCGCCGGACCGGTGGAGGCGGTGTCCACCGAACCGCTGATGGCGAGCATCGCGGCACCGTCGCCGTCGGCCGAGGAACGCAGCACCTGCCCGAAGGACCGCACCCCGTAGGTGTAGCCCTTCTCCTCGCGCAGCACCCGGTCCAGACGGGAGGTGAGGGTGCCGCCCAGGCAGTACGTGCCGAGCACCTGGGCGGGCCAGACACGGTCGTGCCGGTCGGCGCCGATCCGGCCGATCAGCAGCTGGGTCTGTACGGCGCCGGGGCGGTCGACGATCACGACGCGGCCGGTGTCGTCGGCGGTGATCGGGCTGGCCTTCACCGGTTCGGCGGGCGAGCCCGTCCAGGCGCCCAGGGTCTTGGCGAGGGCCGCGTCCAGGTCGATGCCGGTGAAGTCGCCGACGATGACGGCGGTGGCCGTGGCGGGGCGCACATGCGCCTCGTAGAAGGCACGTACGGCCGCCGCGTCGATACGGGAGACGGTCTCCTCGGTGCCCTGGCGCGGCCGCGACATCCGGGAGTCGGCCGGGAACAGCTCCTTCGAGAGGGCCATCGCGGCACGGCGCGCCGGGTTGGCGAGCTCGTGCGGGATCTCGTCGAGGCGGTTGCGCACCAGGCGCTCCACCTCGCTGTCGGGGAAGGCCGGGGCGCGCAGGGCGTCGGCCAGCAGGCCGAGCGCCTTGTCCAGCCGGGAGGCCGGGACCTCCAGGGAGACGCGGACGCCGGGGTGGTCGGCGTGCGAGTCCAGGGTGGCGCCGCAGCGCTCCAGCTCGGCGGCGAACTCCTCGGCGTCGTGCTTGTCGGTGCCCTCGGACAGGGCACGCGCCATGATCGTGGCGACCCCGTCCAGACCCACGGGCTCGGCCTCCAGGGGCGCGACGATGTCGATCTCGACGGCGACCACCTGCTGGCCGGGGCGGTGGCTGCGCAGGACCGTCAGGCCGTTGGGCAGCTGCCCGCGCTCGGGGGCCGGGAAGGCCCACGGCCTGGGGTCGCCGCCGGACGGCTGCGGGTGGAAGGTCATCGGGGTGCTGACGGCGTCGCTCACTGGGCCGCCTCCTCGTCGTTGTCCTCGGCGGCGGTCGGCTCGTACACGAGGACCGCGCGGTTGTCGGGGCGCAGCCGGGCCTGGGCGACCTCCTGCACCTCCTGCGGGGTGATGTCCAGGACGCGCTGCACGGCGGTCAGGGCGAGCTGCGGGTCGCCGAACAGGGCCGCGAACCGGCACAGTTCGTCGGCGCGGCCGGCGGCCGTGGCGAGCCGGTCCAGCCACTCGCGCTCCAGCTGGGCCTGCGCGCGCTCCATCTCCTCCGGGGTGGGCCCCTCGGCGGCGAAACGGGCCAGCTCCTCGTCGACGGCGCTCTCGATGGCGGGCACCTCGACGCCGCCGGAGGTCTTCACGTCCAGCCACCCGAGCGAGGGCGCGCCGGCCAGGCGCAGCAAGCCGAAGCCCGCCGCCACGGCCGTGCGGTCGCGGCGCACCAGCCGGTTGTACAGGCGCGAGGACTCGCCGCCGCCGAGCACCGTCAGCGCCAGGTCGGCCGCGTCGGCCTCACGGGTGCCGTCCTGCGGGAGGCGGTAGGCGGCCATCAGCGCGCGGGAGGGGACGTCCTCCTCGACGATCTCGCGCAGCTCCTTGCCGATGACGTCCGGCAGGGAGCCGTCGCGCGGCGGCTGCTTGCCCTCGTGGCCGGGGATGGAGCCGAAGTACTTCTCCACCCAGGCGAGGGTCTGCTCGGGGTCGATGTCGCCGACGATCGACAGCACCGCGTTGTTGGGCGCGTAGTACGTACGGAAGAAGGCCCGCGCGTCCTCCAGGGAGGCGGCGTCCAGGTCGGCCATCGAACCGATGGGGGTGTGGTGGTACGGGTGGCCCTCCGGGTAGGCCATGGCCGTCAGCCTCTCGAAGGCCGTGCCGTAGGGGACGTTGTCGTAGCGCTGCCGGCGCTCGTTCTTGACGACGTCGCGCTGGTTCTCCAGGGACTCCTCGTCGAGCGCCGTCAGAAGGGAGCCCATGCGGTCGGCCTCCAGCCACAGCGCGAGCTCCAGCTGGTGGGCGGGCATGGTCTCGAAATAGTTGGTGCGCTCGAAGCTGGTGGTGCCGTTCAGGGAGCCGCCGGCGCCCTGGACCAGTTCGAAGTGACCGTTGCCCTTGACCTGGGCGGAGCCCTGGAACATGAGGTGCTCGAAGAGGTGGGCCAGGCCCGTACGGCCCTTGACCTCGTGGCGCGAGCCGACGTCGTACCAGAGGCAGACCGCGGCGACCGGGGTCAGGTGGTCTTCGGAGAGCACCACACGCAGGCCGTTGGCCAGCCGGTGCTCGGTCGCTGTCAGGCCGCCGGAGCCGGCTTGTTCTGTGGCCGTGTGACCCATGGGCATGTACGTCCCTTCGATCCGCTTGCGAGGAAGTTCTGTCACTGTATGCAAGCGCGCCGAGGTATGGCGAAGTTCCCGACCGGGCTGCCTCGTACGAGCGGACTTCACCGCCACCCCGTCCGGGGGCTCCGGGGAGGGTCGCGGTCGGCGTTGTCAGTGGGGCGGGCCACAATGGTCCGCGAAAGACCCGAACGTTGATCCCGCATCGGCAAGCAGCAGGACGCAAGCGAAGGAGCCGCAGCCGCGATGGCCCGCCGTAGCACGAAGACCCCGCCGCCGGACGACTTCGAGGAGAGGATCCTCGACATCGACGTCGTCGACGAGATGCAGGGTTCCTTCCTTGAGTACGCGTACTCGGTCATCTACTCCCGCGCCCTCCCGGACGCCCGCGACGGCCTCAAGCCCGTGCACCGCCGCATCCTCTACCAGATGAACGAGATGGGCCTGCGCCCCGAGCGCAGCTACGTCAAGTGCGCCCGCGTCGTCGGTGAGGTGATGGGTAAGCTCCACCCGCACGGTGACGCCTCCATCTACGACGCCCTGGTGCGGATGGCGCAGTCCTTCTCGATGCGGCTGCCCCTGGTGGACGGCCACGGCAACTTCGGCTCGCTCGGCAACGACGACCCGCCCGCCGCCATGCGGTACACCGAGTGCAAGATGGCCTCGGCCACGTCCCTGATGACGGAGTCCATCGACGAGGACACGGTCGACTTCGCACCGAACTACGACGGCCAGGAGCAGGAACCGGTCGCCCTGCCGGCCGCCTACCCGAACCTCCTCGTCAACGGCGCGTCCGGCATCGCGGTCGGCATGGCGACGAACATGCCGCCGCACAACCTCGGCGAGGTGATCGCCGCGGCCCGCCACCTGATCAAGCACCCGAACGCGGACCTCGACACGCTGATGAAGTACGTGCCGGGCCCCGACCTGCCGACCGGCGGCCGGATCGTGGGCCTGGGCGGCATCCGCGACGCGTACGAGTCCGGCCGCGGCACGTTCAAGATCCGCGCCACGGTCTCGGTCGAGAACGTCACCGCCCGCCGCAAGGGCCTGGTCGTCACCGAACTGCCGTTCGCCGTCGGCCCCGAGAAGGTCATCTCCAAGATCAAGGACCTGGTGGGCGCGAAGAAGCTCCAGGGCATCGCCGACGTCAAGGACCTCACCGACCGCGAGCACGGCCTGCGCCTGGTCATCGAGATCAAGAACGGCTTCAACCCGGAAGCCGTCCTGGAGCAGCTCTACAAGCTCACGGCCATGGAGGAGTCCTTCGGCATCAACAACGTCGCGCTGGTGGACGGCCAGCCGCTGACGCTGGGCCTCAAGGAGCTGCTGGAGGTCTACGTCGACCACCGCTTCGACGTGGTGCGCCGGCGCAGCGAGTTCCGGCGCGGCAAGAAGCGCGACCGCCTCCACCTGGTCGAGGGGCTGCTGACGGCCCTGATCGACATCGACGAGGTGATCCGCCTCATCCGCTCCAGCGAGAACAGCGCCCAGGCCAAGGAGCGGCTGATGGACCGCTTCGCGCTGAGCGACGTCCAGACGCAGTACATCCTCGACACGCCGCTGCGCCGCCTGACCAAGTTCGACCGCATCGAGCTGGAGTCGGAGCGCGACAAGCTCAAGGCGGAGATCGAGGAGCTGACCAAGATCCTCGAATCGGACGCCGAGCTGCGCAAGCTCGTCTCCGGCGAGCTGGCCGCGGTGGCCAAGAAGTACGGCACGGACCGCCGCACCGTCCTGCTGGAGTCGGCAGGCGCCCCGGTGGCCGCGCCGCTGGAGGTCGCCGACGACCCGTGCCGGGTACTGCTGTCCTCCACGGGCCTGCTGGCCCGTACGGCCAACGGCGAGGTGAACTTCGACGCGGAGGCCAAGCGCGTCAAGCACGACGTGATCGTCTCGGCGGTGCCGGCCACCACCCGCGGCGAGGTGGGCGCGGTGACCTCCGCAGGCCGGCTGCTGCGCCTCCAGGTGGTCGACCTGCCGCAGCTCCCGGACACCATCTCGGCGCCGACTTTGTCCGGCGGGGCGCCGGTCTCGGAGTTCCTCAGCCTCCAGGACGGCGAGCAGCTGATCTGCCTGATGACGCTCGACGAGTCCTCGCCGGGCCTGGCGCTCGGCACCCAGCAGGGCATCGTCAAGCGCGTGGTGCCGGACTACCCGTCCAACAAGGAGGAGTTGGAGGTCATCACCCTCAAGGAGGGCGACCGCATCGTGGGCGCCGCCGAGCTGCGTACGGGCGAGGAGGACCTGGTCTTCATCACCGACGAGGCCCAGCTGCTGCGCTACCCGGCGGGGCAGGTACGGCCGCAGGGCCGCCCCGCGGGCGGCATGACGGGCATCAAGCTGGGCCCGGACGCGAAGGTCATCTTCTTCTCGGCCGTCGACCCGGGCGCCGACGCCATGGTCTTCACCGTCTCCGGCTCGCACGGCACGCTCGACGACTCGGTCTCCACGGCCAAGCTCACCCCCTTCGACCAGTACCCGCGCAAGGGCCGGGCGACCGGCGGCGTGCGCTGCCAGCGGTTCCTGAAGGGCGAGGACTCCCTGTCCCTGGCCTGGGCCGGCGCCGCTCCGGTACGGGCGGCCGACGCCAAGGGCGCCCCGGTCGGCCTGCCGGAACCGGACCCGCGCCGGGACGGCTCGGGCGTACCGCTGACGAAGCGGGTCGCGGCGCTGGCGGGGCCGGTGTAGCGGGCCCGGTTCCACGCTGAGGACGACGACGCCCCCGGGACGGCTGCGGCCGGGCCGGGGGCGGTGTTGTGCTGGTGGAGGGCGGTGTCGTGCTGTCGGAGGGTGACGTCCTCGGAGGGCACGGTGCCGGGGACGGTTACTGGTCGTCGGGCTCTCCCGGCTGCTGCGGCTCCTCCGAAGCTGCGAAGCCACCGGGCTCACCGGGCTCACCGGGCTCACCGGGCTCACCGGTGGACGGTACGTACCGAAGCACGCCCCACATGCTGTTCACGTCACCGCGCTCCGGGCCCGTCTCCCGGCAGTCCGTCAGCTCCTTGCGTACCGCCGCCGCGTCGACCCCGCGGCCGATCAGGACGAGCTGGGTGCGGCGCCCCTCGTCCGGCTGCCACGGCGAGGGATAGAAGCGCAGGAAGTCGCCGACCGCGTGCACGGCGAACTTCTGGCGGTTCTCCGGTACGTCGAAGTGGACGAAGCCCTTGATCCGGTAGAGACCGGCGGGCCTGCTGTCCAGGAAGGCCATCAGCCGGCGCGGATTCATCGGATCGTCCGAGACGAACTCGACACTCTCGTACGCGGCGTGCAGGTGGCGGCCGGGCCCATGGCCGTGGCACCCCGGCCCGTGCTCGTCACACACGTGCTCCCCGGACACCTCCCCGCCCGCTTCGGCCTCCGCGTCCGCCTCCTCGCGGAACAGGTCCTCGAAGGACAGCTGACGGACCGCCTCGTCGTCCGCGTCGCGCGGTTTGCGGTCGAAGAACAGCTCCGGGTCGATCCGCCCGTACGTGGCGGGCACGACGGGCGTCCCCGGGCTCAGCTCGGCGAGGGTGCCCAGGAGCGAGCGCTGTTCCGCCTCCCCGATGCGGTCGGCCTTGTTGAGGACCACCAGGTCGGCGATGGCCACATGCCGGTCGATCTCCGGATGCCGGGCCCGGGTGGCCCCGAACTCCGCCGCGTCGACGACCTCGGCCAGCCCGCCGTAGACGATGCGGTCGTTCTCGCTGGCCAGGATCATGCGGATGAGTTCCTGCGGCTCGGCCAGCCCGCTCGCCTCGATGACGATGACGTCGATACGGGCCGACGGCCGGGCCAGCCGTTCCAGGTACTCGTCCAGTTCGCTGGTGTCGACGGCGCAGCACAAACAGCCGTTGCCCAGCGAGACCATCGAGTCGACCTGGCCGGCCACCGTCATGGCGTCAATCTCGATGCTGCCGAAGTCGTTGACGACCGCTCCGACACGGCTGCCGCCGCTGCGGCCCAGCAGATGGTTGAGCAGGGTCGTCTTGCCGGAACCGAGGAATCCGGCGAGCACGATGACCGGGATCTGTCGCGGGGCCTGCGGGGCCAAGGGGGCGCCTCCATCGTCGTACGTCGGTGCGGCGGCGCGCCGTCGGTCCGGCACGCCGTCAGTTCAGCGCGGCGGGCACCGGCTGCGGCGGGGGCGGACCCACATAGCGGGCCGCCGGGCGGATGATCTTCGAGTCGTCCGCCTGCTCCAGGATATTGGCGCTCCAGCCGACCACCCGGGCCGCGCAGAAGGTGGGGGTGAACATCTCACGCGGCAGGCCGCACAGCTCCATCACCACGCCCGCGTAGAACTCGACGTTGGTGTGCAGCTCCCGGCCGGGTTTGAGCTCGGCGAGCAGGGCCTCGACGCGCTCCTCCACCTGCACCGCGAAGTCCACGAGCGGTCCGCCGAAACCCCGGGCGATGTCGCGCAGCATCCGCGAACGCGGGTCCTCGGTCCGGTAGACGGGGTGTCCGAAGCCCATGATCCGCTCACCTGAGCGGACACGCTCGCGGATCCAGGCGTCGATACGGTCCGGGCCACCGATGGCGTCGAGGGCGTCCAGGGCCCGGCTGGGCGCGCCGCCGTGCAGCGGCCCGGAGAGCGCGCCGAGCGCGCCCGCCAGACAGGCCGCGAGGTCCGCGCCCGTGGAGGCGATGACGCGCGCGGTGAACGTCGAGGCGTTGAAGCCGTGGTCGATGGTGGAGATCAGATACCGCTCGATGGCACGGGTGCGCGCGGGGTCGGGCTCCTCACCGGTGAGCATGTACAGGTAATTGGCGGCGTACGGAAGGTCGTCCCGCGGCTCGACCGGCGCCAGACCGCGGCCGATACGGTGCAGCGCGGTGAGTACGGTGGGCACCGCGGCGCTCGCGGTGAGCGCGTCGGCGCCGCGCTGCCGGGAGTCGATGTCGTACAGAGGCTGGAAGCCCGCTGCGGCGCCGAGCAGGGAGAGCGCGGTGCGCAGGCCGGCGAGCGGGCCGCTGCGGGCGCTCGCGCGGGCGATACCGGGCAGCGCGTCCCGCACGGCATCGGGCAGGTGGCGCAGCGCCACGGTCTCCGCCTCGAAGGCCGCGCGCTGCTCCATGTCCGGCAGGCTGCCGCGAAGCATCAGGTGCCAGACATCTTCGAAGGTACGGCTCTGTGCGAGCTCCACGGCGGAGTACTGCCGGTAGTGGTAGAAACCCTCCCCACCCCGTACGTCCCCCAGCTCGGTCTCGGTGACGATCACTCCCGCGAGCCCGCGGGGCGCGTCGAACGTCGCGCCTGCCCCGGCAATCGACATGACGGTCCTCCCTCTCTCCCGAGCACTCACCATTGACTCGACTGTCTATTCTGGATGACTTAGCTGTCAATATTGATTGAATCAATGTGCAGGCAGGGTCAATCGATACGGTGGGCGTCATGGCAGATCACGAAACGGGTGGCGACGGGCACGGCGACGTCGGCTACGGCTACGGGGGTGGGACCGGCGGTGTTGGGGCCGACGGCGGCGAGGGCGGCGGGCGGCGGCTCACCACGCGGGAAGTGGCCGAACGGCTCGGCGTGAAACCCGAGACGATCTACGCCTACGTCAGCCGCGGCCAGCTGACCAGCCGACGGGCCCCGGGCGGCCGGGGCAGCACCTTCGACGCCACGGAAGTGGACGCCCTCGCCCGCCGCGGCGCCCGCCGCGAGCCGTCCCCTGCCGGCAGCGGTGACCTGGCACTCCGTACCGGCATCACCCTCATCGACGCAGACCGCTGCTACTTCCGTGGCGTGGACACGACCGAGCTGGCCGCCCATCACGGCTACGAAGAGGTCGCCGAGTGGCTCTGGACCGGCGTGCTGAGCCCCGGCGTCCGCTTCACCGCCCCGGCGGAAGCCCTCGCGGCCGCCCGCCGTGCCGTCGACGCGCTGCCCGCGCACAGCAGCCCGATGGACCGGCTGCGCGTCGCGGTGGTAGCGGCGGCCGCCGCCGACCCGCTGCGCTTCGACCTGTCCGAGGACGCCGTCCTGGGCACGGCACGCGCCCTGATCCCCGTCCTCGTGGACGCCCTGCCCCGCCTGGAGAGCGGCACCGACCCCGCCTCGGCTCCGATCCCCCGCCGCCTGTGGTCACGCCTCACGGAGCAGCCACCCGACGAGGCGTCACTGCGCGTACTGGACGCGGCACTTGTCCTCCTCATCGACCACGACCTCGCCGCCTCCACCCTGGCCGCCCGGGTGGCCGCCTCCGCGCGGGCCCATCCCTACACCGTCGTGTCGGCCGGTTTCGGCGCCCTGGACGGCCCCCTGCACGGCGCCGCGAGCAGCCTCACGCACCGCATGCTGCAAGAGGTACTGGAACGGGGCAGCGCGGCGGCCGTCGTGGCGGACCACCTGCGCGCCGGCCGCCGGGTACCCGGCCTCGGCCACCGGATCTACCGAGGCGAGGACCCGCGCGCCCGCGCCCTGTTCCGCCTCCTGGAGGACGTACCGCAGGCCGGCCCGGCGCTGCAGGCAGCACGCGAGGTGGCCGCGACGACCGCCCGCCACACCGCACTGCACGCCAACGTCGACCTCGCCCTGGGCGTACTGACCGTCACGGCAGACATGACCCCCGAGGCCGGCGAAACCGTCTTCGCGGTCGCCCGCACCGCCGGCTGGATCGCCCACGCCCTGGAGGAGTACGAGGAACGCCCCATGCGTCTGCGCCCCACCGGCCACTACACAGGCCTACGCCCGCCACAGCCCCTACCGTGAACCCACGGCCGGGGGCAGCCCCGGGGCGGCGCGCGCCGTGGCCCGCGTTCCCGTCGAGCCCCCACCACAGCCCTACCGTGAACCCGCGGGCGGGGATTCAGGCACCCCGGGGCGGCGCGTCAGACCCCACGTTCCCACCGAGCGGATGTCACTGAGCCCCAGTCGCCTCCCGACTGCCGCCCCAGCCCTCCCGAAGAGCCTCCTTTTCCCTCCCCCCACCCCCACCCCCTCCCCCTCCCTCTCCCTCCTCCTCCCGGATGCACTGCTCACCTCCCCGCACATGCACCGCTCGCCCCTCACCACCAAGCGCTCGGGCCTCCGAATGCCGATGGCGGCTCAGCGCGGGTCCCGGACGGCCCCCGGCCTTCGCGGCGCCATGAGCGGGCCGCTGACCTCCGAGCCCGGCATGGCCGTGTCCGTTCTGTCGAACGGGTGACCTGGGCGTGTCGCCGGTCCCGGGAAGTGTCGTCGGAGACGCCGATGAGAGGTCTGCCCGGTACCCACAACACCGCCGGAAGAGCGCGGTGTTCGCCCCTGGAGACGTGGGCGTGTTCTTCGGCCTGGAGGTCAGCCACACCACTCATTCACGGCCATGAACTCCCCCAGTCGGAAAGGCGCTCCTCAACAAGCTGCTGCTCAACAGCGAGCCGAACGCCACCTACCGGCCAGTCAAAGCGCCGGATCGCCGACCTGCGTGGGGCTCAACGAGGCCAGACCGACGCCAAGAACACCGCGGCGATCACGGACGCCGCCCGCACCACGCCGCACCCCCTGCGCTCGTTGAACACTGACCGCCAAGATCACCACCGTACTGGCCGTACTGGCCGTACTGGGCGGCTTCAACCAGTCCTCGCGGCCGACACAGCCCTCACCTCCAACTCGATACACGGCCTGCTCGCCCGATTCCCTCCTCACCGTGACGCGCCCCGGGGCCCGCGCCTGCATCACCCCTGGTCACGTGACTGCTGGGAGACCACCGCTCCCCGGCGGCCGCACTGCGGAAAGCCGGCCTGCGCAGACCCGTCGAAGCCATTCGGCCCAAGCCCCGCCAGAGGGCCACCCGCTTTCCCGTGCCCTTGACCTCGATGTCAGGGGGCGCGTTCAGGACCTCCGCAGTCCTGCCGTTCACCGCCGACGATGCCACCAGCTTCTCCAGCGCCGCTCACCTCACCTCCCATGTCCCATGCCAGGTTCACCCCGGCCACGAAGCCCCTCCTCGCCCACCAGCGCATCAGCGTCCTGTCCACGCCCAGATATCTGCGGCACCTCGCCGGACAGCTTCTTCCGGATCGCAGGCGAGCTTCCCGCAGGCCGCCGCAACGCCCAGCGCACCGCCCGGCTCCACGAAGGAGACAACGCCTCAGCCAAGGCCGCCTCCAACCCACTCGTCATCTCTGGCACGGCCAGACCGTCTCACTGCCCACGAAGAAGACCGGCCCCGGGGCGAGGCGGGCTTCACGGGCGCCCCCCGCGGGCCACCACGACAGGCGGTCCGGTGGCACCGTCAACCAGCCCTCCAATTCGGCTGCACACCCTCCCCGTTCGGCTCCGAGCCCTCCCTGTCAGCCTCCGCATCCGTACGTTTTCGGCCCCCGATTCGTGCGATTTCGGTTCGGGATTCCGGTCGCTCCGCGGCAGGTTAGGGTTACCTATGTGAGCACGTGCGCAACCGCTTCCCGCGATGCCGCCGAGCCCGTCGCGGGCACTTCGGCCACCGCCCGGACCTGGCTGCTCGTCGAGCAGACCGGCCCCTGGGGCACTGAAGCGCTGACCGAGAGCCGTCTCGATCCCCGCATCGGCCGGGCCTTGGAAGCGGCGGCGGACGGCACCGGCGTACGGGTGGCTCTCGTCCGCCGACCGGGCCGGCACCCGGACTGCCACGGAGCCCCTGCCCGCCGGGCCTTTCTCGCCCACACCGCGCCGAACCGCTCCTGGATCCGGACCTCCTCCGTCACCGACCCGGAAACACTGCTGCGCCTCGGCTTCGCCCGACTGGGCACAGGTGAGCACGACGGGCTCTGGGAGCCGTATGACGGCGAGCCGCTGGTCTTCGTCTGCACCAACGGCAGGCGGGACCGCTGTTGCGCCGTCCTCGGGCGTCCGCTGGCCGCCGAGCTCGCCGACAGTGGTGCCGAGGCGTGGGAGGTCACCCACATCGGCGGTCACCGCTTCTCCCCCACCCTCTTCGTCCTTCCGTACGGCTATGCCTACGGGCGGGCTTCCGCTCCGCTGGTCAAGGAGGCCGTGGCGTCGGCGCGGGACGGGCGGATCTTGCTGGACCACTGCCGCGGCCGTTCGGCCTGGGAGCGCCCGGCGCAGGCCGCCGACCTCGCCGTGCGCGAGCTGATCCGCGAGGACCGGGCGGACGCGATCGACGTGGTGGACAGCGCGTCCGTGCCGCCACCCGAGGACCGCGGACACGACGCGCCGGAGGGACCCGGAAGCAGCCCGTACCGCGAAGCCTCGACCTCGGCGCCCCCGGCGGCCGGCCATCGCGACGCTCCCGCCCCCGCCTGGGCCGTCACCGTCGCACACCGTGACGGCCGGTCCTGGCGGGTCACGGTCCAGCAGCGCACCGACGGTACTCCCGCGCCGGTCAGCTGCGGTTCTCCGCTCGGGAGGCCCGCCCGAATCGCCGTGCTTTCCGTCCACCCTCTCGACTGACCCGGCCGTGTGCTCGCACCTTCCGCGGCACCTGTCGGCTACACCTGCCACCTTTGACCGCATACGCCCCCTCCTTGAATTGCCTCGACCGCCCGACCCGACCCTCGGCCCGTCACGGACAGTGATGGACTATGACTCTGCGAGATTAGACGGGTGCGGAAGGTTCGCGAAAGCCCTGTGGAAAACCTCTTCGCCGCCTGTCCACAGGCGTTTCCGCAACCACGCTCCGTAGCCGTCCACCGCTCAGCGCCGAGATGACTACCTGACCGCGCTCGGCCCCGCTTACTGTTCGTCCGTATGGGCGTAAAGGGCGAGATCGACGCGCGGCCGGGTGCGGACCGGCCCGCCGGCAGCGGGATGCGAGCCGTGCGGTCCGGGCTGCGTCTGCGTGTGGGCTGGCCGCGCCGTGTCTTCGCGCAGGTGCTGTTGATGCAGTTGGCCATCGCCGCCGGCGTCACAGCGCTCGCCACCGGTCTCTTCCTCGCTCCGCTCGGCGCGCAGCTCGACGACCAGGCGATGCGGCGCGCCCTGGCCATCGCCCAGACCACCGCCGCGGAATCACGCCTCGACGACGCGCTGGAGAGCTCCCACCCCGGCCGCGGCAGCCCCGTGCAGAACGAGGCGGAGCGGATCCGCCGAGCCACCGGAGCGGAGTACGTCGTGATCATGGATACGCGCGGAGTGCGCTGGTCCCACACCGATCCGGACGAGATAGGGCGGCACGTCTCCACCGACCCCAGCGGCGTCCTGGCAGGCCGCGAGGTCATGCAGATCGACGAGGGCACCCTGGGCCGCTCCGCACGCGGGAAGGTGCCGCTGCGGGACGAGGAGGGGGACATCGTCGGCGCCGTCTCGGTCGGCATCGCGTACGAGAGCGTGCAGCAGCGGCTGCTGGGCACGGTGCCGCAACTGCTCGCCTACGCGGGCGGGGCACTCGCCGTCGGCGCGCTGGCCGCCTACCTGGTCGCCCGACGCCTCCAGCGCCGTACCCACGACCTGGCCTTCTCCGACATCTCCGCCCTGCTCACCGAGCGCGAGGCGATGCTGCACGGCATCCGGGAGGGCTTCGTCGCGCTCGACGCGCACGGCCGGATTCGTCTGCTGAACGACGAGGCGCAGCGCCTGCTGGATCTGCGTGCCGAGGACACCGGCCGCCCCCTGGAGGAAGCGCTGCCGCCCGGCCGTACCGCCGAGGTGCTCTCCGGCCGGGTCCGCGGCGCCGATCTGCTCACCGTCAGCGGGCAGCGTGTCCTGGTGGCCAACCGGATGTCGACCGACGACGGCGGGGCCGTGGTGACGTTGCGCGACCGTACCGAGCTGGAACGGCTGGGTCGCGAGCTGGACGGCACCCGCGGGCTCATCGACGCGCTGCGCGCCCAGGATCACGAGCACGCCAACCGCCTCCACACCCTGCTGGGCCTCCTTGAACTGGGCCTGCACGAGGAGGCCGTGGAATTCGTCACCCAAGCGGTGGGCGTGCACCGGGCGACCGCCGAGCAGGTCACCGAGCGGGTGCACGATCCTCTGTTGGCGTCCCTGCTGGTCGGCAAGGCGACGGTCGCCACGGAACGCGGTGTCTCGTTGAGCATCGCGCCCGACAGCCGTCTGCCGGACCGTGTGGTGGACCCGCACAGCCTGGTCACCGTCCTCGGCAACCTGGTCGACAACGCCCTGGACGCCACCGCCGGGAGCCCTGGGGCGCACGTCGAGGTCGAGATCCGCGCCGAGGGCCGTACCGCGGTCGTCCGGGTCCGCGACAACGGCCCCGGAGTGCCGGAGGGCCGGCGTGCCGAGATCTTCACCGAGGGCTGGACGACCAAGGAACCTCCTGCCCACGGGCAGCGCGGTATCGGCCTCGCGCTCGTACGTCGGCTGGCCGAACGGTACGGGGGCACCGCCGAAGTGGCCGAGAGTCCCGAAGGGGGCGCGGAGTTCACCGTCACGCTTCCTGACGCGCTGTCCGACGCGCTTTCGCAAGAGGTGGCGGAGGAACGGCCGGACGGTGTCTCCGCCGCGGACGCGAGCGTGGTCGACGGGGGCGCGCGGGGGCCGGAGGGGCGCGTGGCCGATGGTCGCGGCCCCGGAGACATGAGGGGAACCGCCCGATGATCGACGTACTGGTCGTGGACGATGACGTACGGGTCGCCGAGATCAACGCCGCGTATGTCGCGAAGATCCCGGGCTTTCGCGTCGGCCGCCTCGCCCACTCCGCCGCCGAGGCCCTGACCGCCCTGGAGACCACCGCCGCCGATCTCGTCCTGCTGGACCATTACCTGCCCGACGAGACCGGTCTGCAGCTCGTCTCGCGGCTGCGGCAGCGCGGCCTGCAGACCGACGTGATCATGGTGACCGCGGCCCGCGACATCGCGACGGTCCAGGCGGCCATGCGCCAGGGCGCGCTGCAGTACCTGGTCAAGCCGTTCACGTTCGCCGGGCTCCGTTCCAAGCTCGAAGGGTACGCGGCCCTCCACCGCACCTTCGAGGGCGGCGGCCAGGCCGAGCAGTCCGAGGTCGACCGGCTCTTCGGGGCACTGGGTTCCGCCAACGCCGGCCCCACCGAGCTGCCCAAGGGCCACTCGACGGCCACCGCCGACCGGGTCCGTTCCGTCCTGCGCTCGGCCGACGCGCCCCTGTCCGCCCAGGAAGTGGCCGGACAAGCAGGCGTGAGCCGGCAGACCGCGCAGCGCTACCTCAAGCTCCTCGAACGTGCCGGACGGGTCCGTCTCAGTCTCCGGTACGGGGAGACCGGCCGTCCCGAACACCGTTACGTCTGGGTCTGACGGCCGGGCGCCGCCCTGGAGGGCACTTCATCCCATCAGGTGATGGACGATCCGGGCAGTTGTGCGAGACCGTGCCGGTAGGCGTAGTGGATCGCCTGGGCCCGGTCCCGCAGCCCGGCCTTGGCGAAGAGGTTGTTGATGTGGGTCTTCACGGTGGCGTTCGAGACGTGCAGCGACCGGGCGATCTCCGGGTTGGACAGCCCCTCGGCGACCAGCCTCAGCACCTCCACCTCGCGCGCGGTCAGCCCGTCCGGGGGCTCGGCCGGCGCTGCCGAAGCGGCCTTCCGTACGGGCTCGGCGAACCGCTCCAGCAGCCGCCGCTGCACCTTCGGCGACAGTCCGGCCTCGCCCGACAGCACGTCCTCGATGGCCCGGACGATCTCGTCGCCGTCCGCGTCCTTCGTCAGGTAGCCCCGGGCGCCGGCTTCCAGCGCGGGGAAGAGGTGGTCGTCGTCCGCGTAGGTCGTCAGCACGACGATCTCGGTGCCGGGGTGCTCCGTCCGGATCCTCCGCGTGGCCTCGACGCCGTCGCAGCGGGGCATCCGGAGGTCCATCAGGACGACGTCAGGGGTCAGTTCGGCGGTGAGCCGTACCGCTTCCTCACCGTCCCCGGCCGAGCCCACGACCTCGATGCCCGGCAACAGTCCCAGCAGCATCACGATTCCCTCGCGCACCACCGTCTGATCATCGGCAACCACCACGCGCGCCGTCATACCGGCACCCTCAACCGGACCACGAAACCCTCCTCGGCAGGACCGGAATCCAGCGTTCCACCGAGGAGTTCGGCGCGCTCCCGCATCCCCAGCAGACCGTACCCGGAACCCGACGAGCCGAGATCGCCCAGGGCCCCCGGCCTGCCGCCACGGAGGTTCCTGCGCGCCCCGGAGTCCCGTACCTCCAGCTCCACTTCGTCCTCCGCGTAGGCGAGCCGTACCGTCACCTGCGCCCCCGGCGCGTGCTTGCGTACATTCGTGAGTGCTTCCTGGGCCACCCTGCGCAGTGCCAGGCCGGCTTCGGGCGACATTTCGCGCCGCTCCCCCGTCACCTCCAGGCGGGCGTTGTCAGCGGCTGTCAGGTGGCACAGAAAATCCTCCACCGGGGCCATCTCGCCACGCAGCGCCGACAGCGCCTGACGCGTGCCGTCCAGGCCCTCCCTGGCCATTCCGCGCGCCGCCACGACCCGCTCCAGGATCTGCTGCCGGTCCGCCTCCAGGTTCACACTGCGCTGGATCAGCAGCCGCGCCGCCTCCAGGTGCACCAGCTGCGCGCTCAGACTGTGCGCGAGGACGTCGTGGATCTCACGGGCGATGCGGCCCCGCTCGGCCAGCGCGGCCGTCTCGGCCTCAGCCTTACGGGCGGCCCGCTCCTGGGCCAGCAGCCGCTGCGCGTTGCCCCGCGCCTCGGAGTCCAGCCGTACGACGTACCCGGCCAGCCCGAGCCCCACGACGGTCGCCGTGATCGACAGCCAGCCGTCCGGGCTGCGCACGGCGTACGCCGTCAGGGACACGAGCGTGCACGGCATCGCCGCCGCCAGCGGAAGCTGAGCCATCGAGACGATGGCACTCGCACCCCACACCACGGCGGCCGGCACCCTCGCGCCTTCCATGTCGAACCAGAACGCGCCGCCCTCCAGAAGCGCCAGCAGACCGAGCGCCGGCCACAGCCGGCGCTGGAGCGTCGCCCGGAAGAACCTCCACAGGATTAGGCCGCAGAGCGCGACCGCGGCCAGTCCCAGCACCACTCCCGCGTTCTGGAACTGTCGGTTCGCCAGCGCGCTCCACAGCAGACCGGCCATGACCACAAGGCGGATGGTCCTGCCGACCCACACTCGTGTCCTGCTCGATCCTTCTCGGGTGAGCGCCTCCCGCGAGGGCCAGCTCGTCCAGAAACTCAGCGGCACAAACGATCCTTCCGGCACGGTGATCCCGGGGCTGGGCCACCGGCGCGTAGCGCCGGGAAGCGCCGTCGCGATCTCAGCCACCGACAGCAACACGGTACGTCGGACGCAGCGTCTGGGCGCGCCACACCATGGTGCCCGTACGGGCGAGCAGCGTGGCGGCCACGGACAGCATCGTGGCCTGGGTGCCCATGTGGACCCCCACCAGCACCGCGACCCCGTACAGCGCGAACCGCAGCCCCACGCCGAGGGCCCAGGCCGCGGCGGTCACCGCGCGGCCCGCGGACCAGACCTGCCCGTCCGCGTCGGTCCAGATCCGCATGGTCCACGCCCAGGCCGCGCCGGTGAGCAGGCCGAGGACCACGCCGACGGCCAGCAGGACGGCGGATCCGGTGGGATGCGCGTTGTCGATCAGGCCCGGTTCACGGACCGCCAGGACGGCGAGGACGGCGGGCAGCAGCCACCAGCGCTTGTTCTCCGCCGCGAGCCGCTGCGGCTTGAGCTGCCGCACGACCAGCAGAGCGGTGATCGCGACGATGACGAGAATGTTGAGCAAGCCGCTCATGACCTGGGCCTCCGTGGCACGGGAACAACAACCGTCCCGACGCTACGAAGCGGGCCCCACCGCCCGCATCGGCGTGCGGGTGGGCTCCGGGTGGAAAGGCGGTAGGCGGCCTCTCCACCCGCGGATGGAGAGGCGCCCGTACCAGCGCGCGCAGACGCATCACACGCCCCCGCGGCGGTTCGTCAGGTGTCGATGCGCGAGAGGTCCAGCGTGGAGGCGGAGCTGGTGATGAACTCCCGGCGCGGCGCGACCTCGTTGCCCATGAGCAGGTCGAAGGCCTTCTCGGCGGCCTCCAGGTCGCTGATGTTGATCCGGCGCAGGGTGCGGTGGCGGGGGTCCATCGTGGTCTCCGCGAGCTGGTCGGCGTCCATCTCGCCCAGACCCTTGTAGCGCTGGATGCTGTCCTTGTAACGGATGTTCTTGCGCTGCAGTTCCAGCAGGGTCTGGCGCAGCTCGTTGTCCGAGTACGTGTAGATGTACTTGTCCTGGCCCTTCTTGGGCTGGGTCAGCTCGACCCGGTGCAGCGGCGGCACGGCCGAGAAGACCCGGCCCTGCTCGACCATCGGGCGCATGTAGCGCTGGAAGAGCGTCAGCAGCAGGCACCGGATGTGCGCACCGTCGACATCGGCGTCCGCGAGGAAGATGACCTTGCCGTAACGGGCCGCGTCGATGTCGAAGGTGCGGCCGGAACCCGCTCCTATGACCTGGATGATCGCGCCGCACTCGGCGTTCTTGAGCATGTCCGAGACCGACGACTTCTGGACATTGAGGATCTTGCCGCGGATCGGCAGCAGCGCCTGGAACTCGGAGTTGCGCGCCAGCTTGGCGGTGCCCAGCGCCGAGTCGCCCTCGACGATGAACAGCTCGCTGCGCTCGACGTCGTCGCTGCGGCAGTCGGCCAGCTTGGCGGGCAGCGAGGAGGATTCCAGGGCCGTCTTACGGCGCTGAGCCTCCTTGTGCTGGCGGGCCGCGATGCGCGTACGGGCCGCCGCCACGATCTTGTCGAGGACGGCCCGGGCCTGCTGCTTGGCGTCCCGCTTCGTGGAGGTCAAGAACGCCTTGAGCTCCTTGGAGACGACCTGCGCGACGATCCGGGAGGCGGCCGAGGTGCCCAGCACCTCCTTGGTCTGCCCCTCGAACTGGGGCTCCGCGAGCCGTACGGTCACGACCGCGGTGAGCCCCTCCATGGCGTCGTCCTTGACGACGTCGTCCTCGGCGACGCGCAGGAGCTTGGACGATCGCAGGACCTCGTTGACGGTCTTGGTCACAGACCGTTCGAAACCGGACACGTGCGTGCCGCCCTTGGGGGTGGCGATGATGTTGACGAAGGACCGGACGGTGGAGTCGTAGCCGGTGCCCCAGCGCAGCGCGACATCGACGCCCAGCTCCCGGGTCACCTCGGTGGGCGTCATGTGACCGCGTTCGTCCAGGACCGGGACGGTCTCCTTGAAGCTGCCCTGCCCGGACAGCCGCAGCACGTCACAGACGGCCTTGTCCTGCGCGAGGTACTCGCAGAACTCGCTGATGCCGCCGTCGTACCGGAAGGTCTCCTCCGTCGGGCCCTCGCTCTCGACGCCGCGCTCGTCCCGTACGACGAGGGTCAGGCCGGGCACCAGGAAGGCCGTCTGGCGCGCCCGGGCGTGCAGCGTCTCCAGGGACAGCTTGGCGTCCTTGAGGAAGATCTGCCGGTCGGCCCAGTAGCGCACCCGCGTGCCGGTCCGGGTCTTGGGGATGCGCTTGCTCTTGAGCAGGCCGTTGGCCGGATCGAAGGGGGCGTCGGGGCCGGACTCGGTGAAGATGCCGGGCACCCCGCGGCGGAAACTGATCGAGTGGGTCTTGCTGTTGCGGTCCACCTCGACGTCCAGCCGGGCGGAGAGCGCGTTGACCACCGAGGCGCCGACGCCGTGCAGACCGCCGGAGGCCGCGTACGAGCCGCCGCCGAACTTGCCGCCGGCGTGCAGCTTGGTCATCACGACCTCGACGCCGCTCAGGCCGGTCTTGGGCTCCACGTCGACCGGGATGCCGCGGCCGTTGTCCCGGACCTCCACCGACCCGTCGTCGTGGAGGACGACGTCGATACGATCGCAGTAGCCGCCCAGCGCCTCGTCGACGGAGTTGTCGATGATCTCCCAGAGGCAGTGCATCAGGCCGCGGCTGTCCGTCGAGCCGATGTACATGCCCGGGCGCTTGCGGACGGCCTCCAGTCCCTCCAGGACGAGCAGATGCCGCGCGGTGTAGTTGGACCCGTCCCGGTCTGCCCCGGTCAGCACGGCGGTGGACGGCACGGACATCTCGGCGGTCACGCGGTTCGCTCCTCGCTGAATTACTGGTGGTCCGCATTCCGCGGACCCGGTCGTGGCGGTGTCGCCGGTGAGAGCGTACCGAGGCCCGGTAGAGCCGATGTGACGCCACCCGTGACGGTGTCCATGGTAGTAGACTTTCGTTCACGTGTTCGATCCCTCGAAGGAGTGAGAGCGCAGTGCCGCGCACATCACGTTCCCTTCGAGGCATGAACCATTTAGGCTCCGGGCACGTCCTCTTGAACAACCGGCAAGCCAGCCGGGAGGACAAAAGCCCAGCAACCAACGTGAATCAGACCACCACGCAATACGGCTCATTCGCCGCCACCCGGCAACACCCGGCCCCCTTGGAAAAAAATTTTCAGGGAATAAGGCACGAGCGGGAACGTTTTCGGCCTGGTTGGATGTTGACCCTGGTACGACAGCTCGTCGAGCTAGAGAAGAGGCGACGTGACTACTGTTCTGACCCCCGCGAGCCCGCTGACGGCCGCTGACCGCTGCGACCGCTGCGGCGCCCAGGCATACCTGCGCGTCGTCCTGATGTCCGGCGGCGAACTGCTCTTCTGCGCCCACCACGGCCGCAAGTTCGAGCCAGAACTCAAGAAGATCGCCGCGGAAATACAGGACGAGACGGAGCGGCTGACCGCCTCTCCCGCGTCTGCGTCCGATGAGGAACGCTGACACATCGCATCCGACGACGAGCGAGTAGCGGCCTAGGGCCGTGCGGCGGGCGGTCCCCCGGCACCACCGGGGGGCCGCCCGCACTCGTCTGCTCCCGCGCCCGCGACCCCTCTGCCCGCCACCACGTTACGGTTGCGCCTACAAGCGCCCCTCGTGGCGTCCTGAGGCTCCGCCGCCACACGCTCCGACCACAGGTCCGGGCGCCCGCCCCACGGCCCTCAGCCAGCGCCATGGGCGGTCACATGCTTGATCATCGCTGAGATGCGCGTATAGACGCCCGGCTTCCCCACCTTTCCGCAGCCCGTCCCCCAGGACACCAGCCCCACGAGACGGCCCCGCGCCACCAGCGGCCCCCCACTGTCACCCTGACAGGCATCCCGGCCGCCGGCCGAGGTGCCCGCACACAGCATGGAACCGGACAGATACCTGCCGTCCGCATCGCCCGGATACGCCCTGCTACAGGCCGCGTTCGAGAACATCTGGACCTGCGCCGAGCGGAGCGTGGCCGAATACGATCCGTTGCCCGTGGTGTCGCCCCAGCCGTACACGTTCGCCTTCGTACCCGCCTTGTACGCGGGGTCACCGGCCTTGGCCATCGGGAGCGCCCGCCCCTTCGGCATCTGCTTCCCGAGGGTGAGGACCGCAATGTCACCGGCGTTGCTGTAACTGTCGTACGACGGGTTCACCCAGACCCGCCGCGGCACCAGCTCCTCCCCGCCCCTGCCCCGCATGTCCTCGCGCCCCACGATGATCCGCAGGTCCTTGACCTGCTGCCACTCCACGCCCAGCACCGCACGGCTCAGGCAGTGCGCCGCCGTGACCACCGTCGCGCGGCCGACCAGCACACCGCCGCAGAACTGGCCGGAACGGTCGGAGCCGAAGCGCGAACGGGAAGCGACGGCCACCATCCACGGGTTGTCGGAGACCTTCACCTGCCGACCCCCGACCACCGACTCGTCCGCCTGCGCGGTGACCGGCACGACGAGAACCAGGACGAGGGCCCCGAAGGCGGCCCGGACGTAGGCACGCATACACGCTCCTGACTGTGCGGAAGTGTTCGCACACCCAGGGTGAGACAGTTGGGCGCATCACGCACCCGGACACACCGCGGGCCCGGCCCCCGCCGAGGGGGACCGGGCCCGCAATGCACTCGTACGGCCGTCCGGAGCGGCCGCTTCCGGATCAGTCCAGGTAGTCGCGAAGAACCTGCGAGCGCGACGGGTGGCGCAGCTTCGACATCGTCTTCGACTCGATCTGGCGGATCCGCTCACGCGTGACGCCGTAGACCTTGCCGATCTCGTCCAGCGTCTTGGGCTGGCCGTCGGTGAGACCGAAGCGCATGGAGACCACGCCCGCCTCCCGCTCGCTGAGCGTGTCCAGGACGGAGTGCAGCTGCTCCTGCAGGAGCGTGAAGCTGACCGCGTCGGCCGGCACGACCGCCTCGGAGTCCTCGATCAGGTCACCGAACTCACTGTCGCCGTCCTCACCCAACGGGGTGTGCAGCGAGATCGGCTCGCGACCGTACTTCTGGACCTCGATGACCTTCTCGGGGGTCATGTCCAGTTCCTTGGCCAGCTCCTCCGGGGTGGGCTCGCGGCCCAGGTCCTGGAGCATCTGGCGCTGCACACGGGCCAGCTTGTTGATGACCTCGACCATGTGGACGGGGATACGGATCGTCCGGGCCTGGTCGGCCATGGCGCGGGTGATCGCCTGGCGGATCCACCACGTCGCGTACGTGGAGAACTTGTAACCCTTCGTGTAGTCGAACTTCTCGACCGCACGGATCAGACCGAGGTTGCCCTCCTGGATCAGGTCCAGGAAGAGCATGCCGCGGCCGGTGTAGCGCTTGGCCAGCGAGACCACCAGACGGAGGTTGGCCTCCAGCAGGTGGTTCTTGGCGCGGCGGCCGTCCTCGGCGATGATTTCCAGCTCGCGCTTGAGCTTCGGCGCCAGCTTGTCGGAGTTGGCCAGCTTGTCCTCGGCGAACAGGCCCGCCTCGATGCGCTTGGCGAGTTCGACCTCCTGCTCGGCGTTGAGCAGCGGGACCTTACCGATCTGCTTGAGGTAGTCCTTGACCGGGTCGGCGGTGGCGCCGGCCGCGGCGACCTGCTGCGCGGGCGCGTCGTCCTCGTCGTCGTCGGACAGGACGAACCCGGCGTTCTCGGCACCCTCGGGCACCTCGGCCGGGGCCTCGCCGCCCTTGCCGGCGGGCGCCGCCTCCTCGATCGGCTCGTCCTCGAGGAGCTCGTCGACGTCCTTCTTGGCGGCGGTCTTCTTCGCCACGGTCTTCTTGGCGGCGGTCTTCTTCGCGACCGTCTTCTTGGCGGTGGCCTTCTTGGCGACCGTCTTCTTCTCGGGACCGCCCTCGGCCTCGCCGTACGCCGCGTCACCCATCGGGGCGGCCGCGGTGGTGGCCTTCTTCGCCGTGGCCGTCTTGGCCGCGACGGTCTTGGTGGCGGTGCGCTTCGCCGGACTCTTCGCTGCGACGCTCTTGCGGGTGCGCTTGGGCGCCTCTGCGGCACTGACCATCAGCGTCACACCCTCCTCGTCGAGGATCTGGTTGAGGCTGCGCAGAACGTTCTTCCACTGGGTTGGCGGAATCTGGTCAGCCTCGAAGGCCCGACGCACGTCATCGCCGGCGATCTGCCCATCAGCCTTTCCCCGCTCGATGAGCGCCATCACTGACTCGGACTCGGCGATCTCCGGCGGGAGCGTACGGGATGTGCTGGCCGACACGAACAACCTCTCGGAACGATGGAAACGGCTTCCGACCCCGTCCACGGTGGATCGGAGCCGACGACCGTCGGCGGGGATGGACCGACGGCGCAGGGGAAGCCGGGGAGTTGAACAGCGCCGAAAACGCCGCTCGCATTCCCTCCTCGGCTATCACCTCTTAAGTCATCGCGCCTCCCCGGCGAGCGTTACGCCCAATCTGCGTGGCCCGAGTCACACCACATAACGAGACATTCCCCCCTCTACGGTGCGCAATCCTCCCAAGCAAACGCCGGGCCCGGATCACGCTCCCGGGCCCGGCGGCCTGACGTACATCGGCCTGCGCTCGCCGCTCACTCACGACGGCGCACCTCACTCGCGGCGGCGCACCGCCGCGGGCCCCGCGCCCACGCCCGTGCACTCCGCCGGCGGCCGCACGCCCTGTGCGCCCCCATGCACTCTGCGCGCCTGGCGTCCACCCCTCGCGCCCCGGGTGGCCCGCACATTTTTCGACGTTCCGTCCCGTACGGTGGCGCCTCCCGTTCCGTACGGGCTCGCGCCCTCGGCCGGTTCCTCCCGGCCGTTACGGGCCTCCGGTGGGCGGGGGGTCTTCGGCGGCGCCGGTTCCTCAGTGCTCGCGGGGCGGCGGGACGGTGTGGTCCCCGGCCCCGCCGGCGCCCTGGCCGCCGGTCTCGCCGTGGGCGGTCAGCAGGGCGCGCATCGCGGCCTCGGCGCCCGCCGCGTCGCCGGCGCCGATCGCGTCGACGATCCGCATGTGCTGGCCCACGGTCTTCTCCGCGGGGCGCTCGCAGCCGCCGGACGGGCCGCCCGAGACGTGCAGGGCGGAGGAGACGATGCCGGAGAGGTGCTCCAGCATGCGGTTGCCGGCGAGCTGGAGCAGCAGGGCGTGGAACTCGGAGTCGGCACGGCCGAAGGTCAGCGTGTCACCCTGGGCGGCGGCGTGCCCCATGATCTCGACCATGTCGGCGAGACGCTGCTGGATGTCGTCGCGGCCGTGGCCGGCGGCGAGCCGGGCGGCGAGGGGTTCGATGGTCCAGCGCAGCTCGGACAGTTCACGGCGCTGGTCGTCGCGCTGCGGGCCGTACGCCCGCCACTCGATGATGTCGGGGTCGAGCAGATTCCAGTCGCTGACCGGCCGCACCCGGGTGCCCACGTTCGGCCGGGCGCTGACCAGGCCCTTGGCCTCCAGGACGCGCAGCGACTCGCGGACCACGGTGCGGGAGACCTCGAAGCGCTGGCCGATCTCCTCGGGCACGAGCGGACGGTCCGCCCCGAGGTCGCCGGAGACGATCATCTGGCCGAGCTGCTGGACGAGTTGGCCGTGCAGCCCGCGGCCGCGGTTGCCCGCCGCGCGGCGGCCGGCCCGGGCCATGTCCGCCTCGGGCCCGTCCCAGACGGGCGGCACGCGGTCGGCCCGCTCGGCGCCCGGAGCGTGGGCGACACCGCCGGCGCCGGGTGCGCCCGCGGCGGCGTAGGAGTAGCGGTCAAGCTCGCCCGGGCCGGCGAGGCCGGCGTCGGCGGGGCGAGCCGCGGTCATCATGGTGTGCGCAAGGGTACTCACGCATCATTTGTCGGCGACGCCCCGGGACCCCTTGAGGTCTTTGGTGAAAAGCACACGAAAGGGTGATCGCCCATCATTCCCCAATTGACGCTTTATCGGAAAGAAAGGTGCTCCCCACGGGAGGGCCCACGCGTCGCCGCACCAACTGCACTCGAAAGCGGGCCGTAAGGGTCAGCGGGACCGGCTTCGCAGGGCGGTCAGGGCATAGGCGAGGACCAGTGCCGTGAGCGACAACGACAGTGCGCCGCCCACTGGTTGGGCCGCCAGCCGCAGCGCCACCTCGACCGCCTGATCGAACCCGGACGGCCACTGCACCAGCGCCGCCGAACGCAGCCGCGCGGGGAGCCCGACCAGGGACCGGGCACCCGGTGCGGCCGACGCCCGTTGTACGAGGGGCAGAACGAGCACCGGCACAGCCAGGACCGCGGCCAACCCCGTCGCGGTGGACCGGAAGACACCCGCCGCCAGCACACCCGCCCACGCGCAACCGACCATGAGGGCCACCCAAGTGACGGCCAGCATCTTCACGTCGCCCCCGGCAGGCAGGCCCGCGGCACCGAACAGTCCACCCACCGCAACACCGTCGAGCAGCAGCGTAGCGATCGCGAGCAGCGCCGCCGCGGCACCGCTGACCAGCAGCTTGGCCGCCAGCAGGCCGAGGCGGCGGGGCACGGTGCCCTGGTCGGGGGCGAGCGCCGGGTAGCGGAACTCCTGACCGAAGGAGAGCGCCCCGATCAGCCCGGCCGCGAGCGCCACCGGAGGGAACGGAAGTTGACGCGGCCAGCCGGTGAGCACATGCACCCGCGAGCTGTCGCCGGACCGGGCCAGCACCAGCGCGAAGACCAGGGCCACCGCCAGCGCGAGCACGAAGACGATCGGACCGGCGGGGTCGGTCGTGGCACGGCGGAACTCGTAGAGCAGCGGCCATTCCGGGCCACGACCGGACAGGCGCAGACTGACGAGCTTCCGGGCCGCGTCTTCCGGCGAGGCCGGTGCGGGGCCGGGGGAGCCTGGGGGGAGGGAGTCGCGGAGGGGTTTGAGGGGTTTGTAGGTGGAGGGGACGGTCGGGGTGGGTGAGGGCGGGGGTGGGGAGGCCGGATTTGTTGGTGAGGTGTCCGAGGTCGACGGGGAGGCAGGGGTGGAAGTTTCAGTCGCGCCTTCCGGGCCGGGTGGAGTGGGCGAGGGCGAGGGGAATACGTACGCGGGAGGCGTCCCGTTGCACGGGGCGGACGATGGAGCGGGGGCTACCGAGGGCTCGGGGGCCGTTGACAGCGCGTGGTCGAGGGGCTGTGTGTGGCCGAGGGGCTGTGTGTGGGCGGTCGGTGCCGCGTGGTTGAGCAGTTCGGTGAGGTCGGCTGCCGGCGTGGGGCCGGCTGACGACGCACGCTCGACGAGTTGCCCTGTAAGGACATGCGGGGGACGGGCCGGGATCGCTCGATCACCGCTCTCCGGGTCGGTGGAGGCGGCGGAGGAGGCGGAGGCGGTGACACCGGTACCGGAGCCGGCAGACGCGCCCCTCACCGCATGGATCACAGGGGCCGCCGCATCGGCAGATGCGGCCGAATCCGGCGTGGCGGGCTCCGCGGCCGCCGACACGGCGCGTTTACGGGCACGACCGTCGGCGCGATGCAGCGGGGTGACCGGGCCGGTGTCCCCCACCTCATCGGCGAGACGGTGCACGAGAATGCCGTGCCGGAACGCCGTGTCCCCCACGGCCGCGCAGCTGCTGCCGTAGACAGCGATACGACTGCCGCTCTCCCGTACGACTTCGACCGCGCGGCCCGTGTGCGGATCCGCCCCCGGACGCACGCGCTGTGCCTCGTCGACGAGCAGCGACGCGAGCCGGTCGGCGTGCGGGGAACGGACGACGACGCGCGGGCGCAGCCGGGTCCGGGCGAAGTCGGCGACGTTCTGGTCCGCGACCAGCCTGCCGTCCTCGACGGTGACCACCCGGTGGCCGAGCCGGGCGGCCGCCCGCGCGTCGCTGGAGGTGACCAGTACGGTGCCACCCTGCGCCGCGTATCCCTGCAGCAGCCCGTGCAGCCAGGCCGCCTCGCGCAGGGACACCTCCCGGGAGGGCTCGTCGAGGAGGAGGGTGTGCGGGTCGCCGAGGAGAGCGGCGGCCAGACCGAGCCTGCGGTCCATGCCCCGCGAGAAGGCGCCGAGCTTTTCGTCGGCGAGGCCGCTGAGACCGACCACGTCCAGGACGTCGTCCGCGCGGGACGCCGGAACCCCCGCGGCGGCGCTGAGCATCCGCAGGTGCCCACGCGCCGTACGGGCGGGGTGCCCGGGGACGTCCCCGAAGACCACGCCGATCTCGCGAGCCGGGTTCGGGACGCGGTGCAGCGGGCGGCCACGGAAGAGCGCGACGCCGCGGCCGCTCTCCAACTGGAGCATGAGCCGCAGAGCGGTGGTCTTGCCGGCCCCCTCGTCGCCGAGCAGGACGGTGATCCGGCCGGCGGGGGCTTCGAAACTGAGGTCGTCGACGGCGGGGCGCCGCCCCTCGCGGGAGCCGCCGGTCAGCCCGATGGCCTGGATCATCGCGCCCCCCACGGGGTGCGGGACCTTGGGGAAGCGGTGCGGAGGAGGAGGTGGGGACTCACGCGGTCACGGTAACCCCATATGTCCGTTTTGTCGGCAATGACCCGCAGTTGGGGCCACGCGTGTCACACCTCACCGACCACGGCGCCGCGGCGCCGGGCCACCCACTCTCCATACCGCCGCCGAACGACCGCTGCCCACCGCGCCGCTACGGCGTTCCGAACCGCTGCCAGGCCCCGCGCGCCTGCGCCTCTCCCCCGGGCACCCGCGGCCCACCGACCTGTCGCTCAGACCTCCGGACGCAGCATCGGCGGATTGAGCAGGGTGGCACCGCCGGCTCTGAACAACTGGGCGGGGCGGCCCCCCTGACGGGTCGTCGTCCCACCCGTGGGGACCAGAAAGCCCGGTGTGCCGGTGACCTTGCGGTGGAAGTTCCGGGGGTCCAGTGCCACACCCCAGACCGCTTCGTAGACCCTGCGCAATTCCCCGACGGTGAACTCCTGCGGGCAGAAGGCGGTGGCGAGCGAGGAGTACTCGATCTTCGAACGGGCCCGCTCCACCCCGTCCGCGAGGATCCGGGCGTGATCGAAGGCGAGCGGAGCGGCCTGCTCGCCCTCACGGCCCAGGCCGCCGTCCTGGTCCAGAAGCGTGTCGACCGGGGCCCAGCGCGCACTGTGGGCGTCGCCACCCGCCGTCGGGGCGGGCAGGTCGGGGGCGAGCACCAGGTGGGCGACGCTGACCACGCGCATACGGGGGTCGCGCTTGGGATCGCCGTACGTGGCGAGCTGTTCCAGGTGCGCGCCGTAGGGCGGTGGCGGGCCCGCCGGGCAGTGGGCGTGCAGTCCGGTCTCCTCGGCCAGCTCCCGGGCGGCGGCCGCCTCCAGGTCCTCGTCGGCCCGTACGAACCCGCCCGGTAGGGCCCAGCGCCCCTGGAACGGCGGCTCGCCGCGGCGCACGGCCAGCGCGCACAGCGCGTGCCTGCGCACGGTGAGCACGACCAGGTCGACGGTAACGGCGAACGGGGGGAAGGCCGACGGGTCGTAGGGAGGCATGGCGCGATCATAGTCGTCCGCCTGACGATAATCAGGCCCTGGCGTATCTCAGGCCCCCAGTTGCAAGCCATTCGCGGCCTCCTCGACCAGGCCGAGACCGAGCCTGCTGATCCGTACGGCGAAAGGCTGCCCGGCGACGCTGAGCCCGGTGAACTGCATGGCGCCGAGCGGCGCGCTGCCGACCGGGCGGACCGCCACGGTCCCCGCCGGGACGTCGGGGCGCACCCCGGCCAGGGCGGTCAGGGCGTGCACCGCCCCCGCGGCGGCCACGGCAGCCGGGCGGCAGGCCGCGGGGTGCGGCACGGGTGCGCCGTCACGGGTGCGCTGCTCGCCCGCGTACATCTCCGGGAGCCGGTAGGCGAAGCTCTGCGCGGCGTCGAGGAGCCCGCGGACCAGGGAGGCGGCCTCCTTCTCGTGGCCCGCGGCGGCCAGGCCGGCGACGGCGACCGCCGTCTCGTGGACCCGTACGGCGCCGCTGCGGTGGCCGAAGGGGTTGTAGCCGCCCTCTTTGGCACCGAGCCCCCGCAGGCCCCACCCCGAGTCCATGGCCGGACTTCCCAAGAGGCGGGCGAGGCGCTCCGTGCGGGCCGGGTCGAGCAGGCCGACGGCTGTGCGTCCGCCGCCGAGCAGCCCGGTGTCCAGGAGGTGGACGGCCGCGGAACCGAAGTGCGGCAGCAGGCGACCGCCCGGGGTCCGCAGTACGGCGGGGCTGCCACCGCTGCGGTTCTCCACCCAGAACTCTTCACGGAACCGCGTCCGCAACCCGGCCGCCCACTCGCGCAGCGCGGCCGCCCCCGGTCTGCCGCAGCCGTCGAGGAGGTCGGCGCCGAGCAGCGCGGCGCGGTGTGCGTGGGCCTGGGTGGCGCAGCGGTACGGCCCTCCCGGCGCCGGATCGGGGACGTAGCCGCTGCCTCCGCTCAGGGCTCCGTCACCGGGCGCGTCTCCGTCGCTCGCAGCCGTACGCAGCCATCTCAGGCAGTTCTCCGCCGCCGGGAGCAATTGCTCGGTCTCGCGGTCGGGCAGCCCCCAGCGGCGGGCTTCGGCGAGGACCGTGGGGAACAGCAGCGTCGCCTCGACGCCTGTGCAACTGGGCGGTGCGTACGGACCCGCGTCCCGCAGCGCGCCCGGAATTCGGCCGGAATCCGCCCCCGAACCGGCCAGTTGGACATGTGCGAGTGTACGCAGGGTGTTGGCCGCGAGCCGGGTCCCCAGGGGCAGCAGCATGCGGGCGGCCCAGAGGGCCTCGGCCGGCGAGAGGCCGCAGCGCCAGGGGACGCCACCCGCGACGTACGTGTCCGTGGGAGCAGCTGGACCACGCATCAGGAGGCCGTGCAGGTCGTCGAGCCCGGCCGCCAGCAGCGCGTCGGCCCTGGGGTCGTCGCACTGGAGCCGCGCCGGCGACCACGGGCGAGGCGGCTGCTCACCGCCGCGGGTGGCCGGGAGCGGCGGGCCCGGTCTGCCGGCGAAGGTCCCCGTTGTCGCATGCTCCAGGCGGACCCGCACCTCGATGGTGTGCTGGCCACCGGGCGGCAGGTCCAGCTCCCAGCACAGCAGTCCGGCCGAGGCCATGACATCTGTGGGGGCCGGCGACGCGGCGATCACGGCATGGGCTCCCCCGGCGGACCAGCGCAGCCCTGACCCGTGCACACTGGCCGGCAGTTCGGGTCCGGCGACGCCGACGGCGATCGCGCCGAGATCGGCGAGGTCCGTGCCCAGTCGCAGCTCCACCGGCAGCCGCACCCGGCGCGGCGCGCTGCTGTGGAACGTGATCCGTTCGACGCCGTCGGCGGACCGCAGCCGTTCCACGCGGATCTCGGGGTCCGGGCCGCGGTCGACAGCCGTACGGACCGTTCCGACGAACCGCGCGCGGTCCGACGCGGTCAACCTGCCCTGCACGATGACGGGTTCGGCGCCGCCCGCGCTCAGCTGGCAGCGGGACAGGACGCGGCGCCCCGCGCGGTAGAAGCCGTCCGTACCCCGGCCGGTGAGCTGGCCCTGTTCGGAGGAGATGGCGAGGGCCGGAAGGGCCACGCAGATCAAGGTCCCGTGGACAGGCTGCGGTTCCGGTGGCCGGGGCACCCCGGAACGGTGATCTCCGGATGCCCGGCGGGCCGGCTGAGCGGTGGGGACCATGCCTGACACTCTCTGCGCTCCCTGCTGGGGTCTGGGATCCATACGGACTGCGCCACAGAGGTGAACGCCGGGGCCGGCGCCCAGGTCACGCCGGCGTCCCCGCACCAGCGGGCTCACGGCCGACTCCGGTCACCGTTGCGGGCGGAGCGCCGCCCGCCCCGGCCGGGTGTCGTACGCGAACCGGGGCGCGTACTGCCGCGCGGACCGCCCGGGCGGTCCGATCCGCCGCAACGTCCGCTCCCACCGGGGCGCCCCGGCCTGCCGGGACCGTCCGGTGCGGCAGGCCGCTCCACCCCACCACCGCGGCCGGTCTCACCCGACCGGATCACCCCCGGGGCGGAGCCGGGCACGGGCGGAGGACCGTCCACAAGCACCGGTACGGAGTCACGCCCGGACGCCAGTACGACATCGCCTCCTGGCGCGCCACCGGCACGCTCGTCCCGCTCCTCCCTCAGGCAGCGGCGCAGCGCTTCCGGGTCCAGCCCTTGGTTGATGCCGCTGTGCAGCAGCTGGGCGAAGAGACACTCGGGGTCCAGGGTCAGTGCGCGGCCGAGCGCGACGCGGGCGGACGGCTGGTCACCCGTCGCCCAGGCGACCCAGCCCGCCAGCGAGAGCGGCGCCACGGCGTACTCGGCGTACCCGCCGACGCAGCGGCGGGAGAGCGCCTGCCACAGGCGCAGCGAGGGCTCGGCATCGGGCCCCTCCATCCACTCCGCGGCGCGGTCCCGGGCGACGCGGTCCTGGAGCCCGATGATGAGACGGGCGGCCTCGGCATCGGTCAGGAGCGCGTCGTCGCAGGCGTCCCTGGCCCGCCGACTGCCCGTGGGCGGGTCCTCGCGGAACCGGCGGACCAGGTCGCTCGCCCGCGCCAGAGTCTCCGCCCGCATGGGCGCCGCCGTCCCTTCCTTGATCATGCGCGGGACGAGCGCGTGGGCCTCGGCGTCCAACGCGCTGGTCTGCCCCGCCGCGCGCGGTCCGGTCCACGCGGCCAGCCGGGATTCCAATTCACGCAATGACCCGCGCACTTGGATGCCGGCGTAGGCAGCGGCAGCGGCCATCACCGACGTACCCGGCGGGGTCAGGGGCGTGCCCTCGGCGGGACAGCAGCGGAAGTCGGGACAGCAGTAGGACCAGAAGCGGCCGTCGGAGATGCACAAGGCGTCGAGCACCGGGACGTCCAGCGCCCCGCAGGCGGTGCGCAGCCGCTGCGCGAGCGGGCGGAGGCGCTCCTTCACCTCCCAGCCGCTCTCTCCCGTCGCCGGTTCCTGACAGAGATAGACGATGATCCCTTCGGGGCGGGAGCGGCGTTCCTCGCCGAGCGTCACGAGCGAGCCCGCGAGCTGGTCGGACACGTACGCCCACTGGGACCGGTCGGTCGGGATGCCGAGGCGGGCCCGGCTGCCGAAGCGCCCCCGCTCGCCGTGCAGGCCGACGAGGACGATGCTGTCGTCCGGGAAGAACCCGAGCAGATACGGCAGCGCGTCGGCCAGCTCGGCCGGCCCGCGCAGGGTGACCTTGGGCCCTTCGGCCTCCTCGTCGCCCTCGGTCCCTTTCGCCGCGGCTGCGGCTGTAGCTGAGGCCGCGGCTTCGGTCGGAGCCGGGATGGGCGGCATGGGCGGGCGCGCTCGGTCGGTCTTGGTGGCCTGGTCGAGCCTCGTGGGACAGCCCGGCAGGTCGGGCTGCTCGGGCTGCTCGGACTGGCCGGACTGGCCGGACTGGCCGGACTGGCCGACCTGGTCGGAGCGACCGGAATGGCCGGAATGGCCGGGTCGGCTGAGTCGGTCATCCTGGACGGACTGACCGAGTCGATCGAGCTGATCTGCCCGGTCGGACTGATCGGTCCGATCCGGCTGATCGCTCCGGTCCGGCTGATCGCTCCGATCCGGTCGGTCGTTCCGATCCGGCTGACCGGGCCGACGGGGCCGATCGGACCGACCCAGGCGGTCGGGCTGTTCAGGCTGGCTGGGCGTTTCGCTGTGCTGGTTCATGGCTCGAAGATCCCGCGGAACGCCACGCCGCCGCGACCCCTGTGGATAACTCGCGGGTGACGGAAGTTGTCCACAGCATCGGGCGGCGGTTCGCGCGTTGTCAGTGGCATCGGGTTGCATGGAGCCATGAGCAACGAAGACCTGCGCGCCTCGGCCGATGCCGTCCTCTCCCGCCTCGTCGGGGACCCCGGCGGTACGGCCCGGCTGCGCGAGGACCAGTGGCGGGCGATCGAGGCGCTGGTCGCCGAGCACCGCCGTGCGCTGGTGGTGCAGCGCACGGGCTGGGGCAAGTCGGCGGTCTACTTCGTCGCGACCGCGCTGCTGCGCGAGCGCGGCAGCGGACCGACCGTGATCGTCTCGCCGCTGCTCGCGCTGATGCGCAACCAGGTCGAGGCGGCGGCCCGGGCCGGAATCCGCGCGCGCACGATCAACTCGTCCAACACCGAGGACTGGGACACGATCCAGGCCGAGGTGGCGGCGGGCGAGGTCGACGTCCTGCTCGTGTCGCCGGAGCGTCTCAACAACCCCGACTTCCGCGACCAGGTGCTCCCCAAGCTGGCCGCCGCCACCGGCCTGCTGGTGGTCGACGAGGCGCACTGCATCTCCGACTGGGGCCACGACTTCCGGCCCGACTACCGGAGGCTGCGCACGATGCTCGCCGACCTCCCGCCCGGCGTGCCCGTGCTCGCCACCACGGCGACCGCCAACGCGCGGGTCACGGCCGACGTGGCGGAGCAGCTGGGGACGGGCGAGGGGGCCGCCGAGGCACTCGTCCTGCGGGGTCCGCTGGACCGGGAGAGCCTGAGCCTTGGTGTGCTCCCCCTGCCGGATGCCGCGCACCGGCTGGCCTGGCTGGCCGACCATCTGCACGAGCTGCCGGGGTCCGGGATCATCTACACGCTGACGGTCGCCGCGGCCGAGGAGGTCACCGCCTTCCTGCGGCAACGCGGCCACACGGTCGCCTCGTACACGGGGAAGACCGAGAACGCGGACCGCCAGCAGGCCGAGGACGACCTGCTCGGCAACCGCGTCAAGGCGCTGGTCGCCACCTCCGCGCTGGGTATGGGCTTCGACAAGCCCGACCTCGGGTTCGTGGTGCACCTCGGTTCGCCGTCCTCGCCCATCGCCTATTACCAGCAGGTCGGCCGGGCCGGGCGCGGTGTCGAGCACGCCGAGGTGCTGCTGCTGCCCGGCCGCGAGGACGAGGCGATCTGGAAGTACTTCGCTTCGCTGGCGTTCCCGCCCGAGGAGCAGGTGCGCCGGACGCTGGACGTCCTGGCGGGCTCGGACCGGCCGCTGTCACTGCCGGCCCTGGAGCCTCTGGTGGAGCTGCGCCGTTCGCGTCTGGAGACCATGCTGAAGGTGCTCGACGTGGACGGTGCGGTGCACCGCGTCAAGGGCGGGTGGACCGCGACCGGCCGTCCGTGGACGTACGACGCCGAGCGTTACGCCTGGGTGGCGCGGCAGCGCGAGGCCGAGCAGCAGGCCATGCGGGACTACGCCACGACCACGGGCTGCCGGATGGAGTTCCTGCGACGGCAGTTGGACGACGAGGCCGCGGCGCCGTGCGGGCGCTGCGACAACTGCGCGGGGGCGCGTTTCACGGCGGAGGTGTCCACCGCCTCGCTGGACGCGGCGCGCGGCGAGCTGGGGCGGCCTGGCGTGGAGGTCGAGCCGCGGCGGATGTGGCCGACGGGGCTGCCCGCCATCGGTGTCGATCTCAAGGGCCGCATCCCGGCGGGTGAGCAGGCGGCCACCGGGCGCGCGCTGGGCCGGCTGTCCGACATCGGGTGGGGCAACCGGCTGCGCCCGATGCTCACCGCGCAGGCTCCCGACGGGCCGGTTCCGGACGATGTCGCGTCCGCGGTGGTGACGGTGCTCGCCGACTGGGCGAAGGGTCCCGGCGGCTGGGCCTCGGGGGCTCCGGACGCCCCGGCGCGTCCGGTGGGGGTCGTGACGCTCGACTCCCGTACCCGTCCGCAGCTGGTGCGTTCCCTGGGAGAGCGCATCGCCGCCGTCGGGCGGATGCCGTTCCTGGGGACGGTGACGTACGGGGAGAACGGGCCGGACCCCCGGATTCCGCGCAGCAACAGCGCGCAGCGACTGCGGGCGCTGCACGGGGCGTTGAGTGTGCCGCCGGAGTTGGCGCAGGCTCTGGCGTCGGCGGGCGGGCCGGTGTTGCTGGTGGACGATTACGCGGACACCGGCTGGACGTTGGCCGTGGCCGCTCGGCTGCTGCGCAAGGCGGGAGCCTCCGGAGTGTTTCCGCTGGTCCTTGCCGTACAAGGGTGAGGTGAAGGGGGTGGTCGGGCGTCAGGGGCCGGTGCGGCGGGCATGAATACAGCAGGCGCTCGCCCGATTCCGGCTTTGCGCGCGCCGAGTTCATTGCCGCATGTCTGTACGAACGTAAGAATTGGACCCTCGCTTCCCCGTACCCGTCGTCCGCGGCCCGGTACGGCGGTACCGAACCGTGCCCGCACGGCCGACCGCCGTCCGGAGTGCGGACGCGCAGACGAAGGGAGGACCGTGACCTTCGGCTTCGCCCAGCCCCCGGACGTTTCCCTGCCCACGTCCGCCGATTCCGCCGCCCGGCTGAGCCGCATGCTGGAGCCTTCCGAGTGGGCGTCGGCCGGTATTCCCCTGCTGCGCAACCCGCGTGAGGTCGTCACCGGCCTGCACGACCGTCATCTGCCCGGGCTCTCGACGGCCGTCGTGGCGGTGCTCGGCCCGGAGGAACGCATCGTCGCCAGTGCGTCGTTCGTCCAGCACGCCTCGGCGCCGGACGGCTGGGAGTTTCGCAACGCGCTCCTGGCCCAGCTGCGCCGGGTCGTCCCGCACGACCTGCGGCTGCGGGTGCCGGTTCGCACGGCCGTCCTGCTCTACTGCCGTGAGGGCGACCCGCGTTGGACGGAGGCGGACGGCGCCTGGATGTGGGGACTGCGCGACGCGTGCACCTTGCACGGACTGCGCTGCGGCGCGTACATCACGCTGACCCGCAGCGGCTGGCAGGTACTGGGCGAAGGCCGCGGCGGCCGGCGGCCGCGCTCTGCCACGCGCCCCGATCGCCCTCGCGGTACGGAACGACCGCCGCACCGCTATGTACCGGAACAGTCCGGGCCGGCCGAGCGGCGAGAAGCGGCAGGACAGGCCCCGCCAGGGGCCTCGGGGCAGGCCGAGGGCGCCGCACTGCCCGGGATGTCCGAGCACACCGGCGAAGCGCAGCGGTCCGGATCACCGCCACCGCCCGGCTCGCCGGAACGGCTCGCTCCGGCGGAGCGGTCCCGCTCCGTGGAACGGACGCGTACGCCGACCCCGCAGCCGTACGCCGAGGGACCGCGGTCCCCTTCGGAACCGCCGTACGACGACGGACGACGCGCACCGCGACGCGGCACGGCCGGCACACGGGAAGCGCGACGACGGGCCGCGGCCCACTGACGGTCCGCGGGTGCCCGGCGCGAGACGCCCGGACGGCCCGTGGCCGCCGGGCCCCCCTGACAGCGCCCGTCAGGCGTTGACGCCCAGCAGGGCGTTGATCCGCTGCGGGTCACCGCAGACGACCAGGAGCGCACCGGCCCGGGTCATCGCGGCGGGCAGGGCCCGGGCGACGGTCTGCTCGGTGCCACCGTTGACCGCGACGACCACGACGGGCCGTCCGGTCGCACGCTCGGCGGTGGCGTCCGCATAGAACACGTCGTCCGCGGCGTCCTGCTGCGCCCAGTAGGCCGCTTCGCCGAAGGACAGTTCGTGGGCGGCCCACGGGTGCATCTCACCGGTGGTGAGCACCAGGATGTCGCCCGGCGCGCGCCCGGAGTCCAGCAACAGGTCGACGGCCTCCTCGGCGGCGTCGAGCGCGCCGGACTGCGAGGCCGGGATCAGCTGGATCTGCGTTCCGGGAGCGGCGCCGGCGGCACCGGCGGTCGCGGTGGGCTGCTTGGGGCCCGGGCGCTGCGCCGGAGGAGCGCCGGCCGGCCCGCGGGACGGCGTGGCGGGTCCGGGCTTGCCGGGGCGGGCGCTGGCCGCGGGGGCGCCGCGCGGAGGCGCGGGGCGGGGACCGGGGCCAGGAACAGGACGGGGGGTCGACGCGGTGCGGCCGGCGGCCGGAGTTGCGCGGGGACCCGGGACACTCTCGTGAATCTGAGGCTCCTCGGGGATGAGAGGCATAAAAGGATGTCTATCAAACGTAGGTGCGGAACATGTCATCGGGTACCGAATTCATGCCCGCACCGCTCAGAAGTCGAAGCCGAGTTGGCCACCGGCCTCCAGAGCGGCTGCTTCGGGGGTGCTGCGCACCTTCTTCAGGTAGCGCCAGCGGGGCAGGGCGTCCATGTAGGACCACGACACCCGGTGGTACGCCGTGGGGCCGTACTCCTCGAGCGCCGTACGGTGCGCGGGCGACGGGTAACCGGCGTTCTCCGCGAAGGCGAAGTCGGCGTGCACGCCGGCCAGTTCACCCATCATCGCGTCACGGCGGACCTTGGCGAGCACGGACGCCGCGGCCACCGCGATGCAGGACTGGTCGCCCTTGATGACCGTACGGACCTTCCAGGGGCCACCGAGGTAGTCGTGCTTGCCGTCGAGGATGACCGCGTCCGGACGGACCGGCAGCGCTTCCAGGGCGCGTACGGCCGCGAGCCGCAGCGCCGCGGTCATGCCCAGGTCGTCGATCTCCTCCGGAGAGGCGTGCCCCAGGGCGTGCGCCGTGACCCAGCCGTCGAGCACTTCGGCGAGTTCGGTGCGTCGCTTGGGTGTCAGCAGCTTGGAATCGGTGAGTCCGTCCGGCGGGCGGCGCAGTCCGGTGACGGCTGCGCAGACGCTGACCGGACCGGCCCAGGCGCCGCGCCCGACTTCGTCCACCCCAGCGATGATCTTGGCGCCCGTGGTGGCGCGAAGCGATCGCTCGACGGTGTGGGTTGGGGGCTCGTACGGCATGGCGCCAGCAAGCGTACGCCTAATCGTGGTGGTCGTGTGCACCGGGTACCGCCTGAGCGCCCCACCCCCGGAGCCGATCATCGCCGACGCCCCTGGGGGCGATGGCGCGGAGGACTGACCAGCGGGTTTACGATCAGGCACTTCTAGGGGCGGAAGCCCGGCGCGGCCAGCCCCCCTCCCCCTGGGGGGATAGATCAACTACGCGCTCGAAGAGCGTTCTTGGGCCTCCGCCCCGCTCTCCCGGCCCCGCCCTCCGACCGGTGCCTTCTCCATTGCCCCCACTACGGCTCAGCCGGAGAGCTTCGGCATCCAGCCCGGGAGCGGTTCCGTGCGGTCCAGCCAGTCCTGGGGCGGCGCGGCGCCCCCTGCCGCGACGATTCCGCCGACGATGGCGCACGTCGTGTCCACGTCACCGCCTGCCTGGGCCGTGACCCAGAGCGCCTGCTCGAAGTCGCCGAGGTGGCGCGCGGCGGCCCACAGCGTGAACGGGACGGTGTCGTGGGCGCTGGTCCGGCGACCGCAGCCCAGGACCGCGGCGACCGTGCCGGCGTTGCCGTAGTCGAGCATGTCCCGGGCCCGCCGCAGACCTGCCTGTACGGCGCTGCGCGGGATCAGCGCCAGCACGTCGTCCAGCAGCGCCTCGGGGCCGCCCGTACGGCCGGGGGCGGCGGCCAGCGCGGCCGCGGCGGCCACCGCCATGGCTCCGACCACCGCTTCGCGGTGCTGGTGGGTGGTGTAGGCCGAGATCTCGGCCTGGTGCGTCGCCTGCTCGGGGTCGTCCGCGTACCAGGCGCCGAGCGGGGCGATGCGCATGGCCGCGCCGTTGCCCCAGGAGCCCTGGCCGTTGAAGAGCGCCGAGGCCAGCTCGCGCCAGTCGCCACCCTCCCGGATCAGCCGGAGCATACGGTTGACCGCCGGACCGTAGCCCCGGTCGAAGTCGTGGTGATCGGCGAAGGACCGGGCGAGTGCGTCCTGGTCGATGCGGCCGTGGTCCGCGAGCACGGCGACGACCGAACAGGCCATCTCCGTGTCGTCGGTCCACTGCCACGGCGACGGCGGCAGCTCGCGGCGCTTGAGGTGGGGGTAGTTGGCGGGAACGAAGAACTGGGAGCCGAGGGCATCGCCCAGGGAAAGTCCGCGCAGGCTGCTGAGAGCCCGCTCGAAGCGGTCTGCGTCACGGTGGTCGGCGCTCATCGGTGTGCACTCTAACCGGTGATGCCGTACGACTCCGGTTCACACCAGCGCTCGAACGGCCGGTCCAGCGTGTACCGGCTGTCCGGGCCCAGGAGCAGTGAGCGCCACTCCGCGTTCCCCGGATTGGACAGACACTCGAACTCCGCCACGGTCCAGTGGAACCACCGCATGCAGAAGAGCCGCATGGTCAGGCCGTGCGTGACGATCAGGACATTGGGCGGGTGGTCCGGGCTCTCGAAGCTGCGCCACAGGCTCTCCAGGAACGCGCCGACGCGGTCGTACACGTCGGCGCCGGACTCCCCCTGCGCGAAACGGTAGAAGAAGTGGCCGTAGGCGTCGCGGTAGACCTTCTGCAGGCGTACGTCCTCGCGGTCCTGCCAGTTGCCCCAGTCCTGCTCACGCAGCCGCGGCTCCTCACGGACCCGGACCCGGTCCATGTCGAGACCGAGCGCCTGGAAGGTCTGGTGCGTGCGGCGGTACGGCGACACGTACGCGGAGATGCCCTCGTCGCCGAACATCGCGCGCAGCGAGCCGCCGGCCTCCTCCGCCTGCCGCAGCCCGTCCTTCGTGAGGCTCAGCGCGTGGTCGGGCTCCCGCTCGTAGACCGTGTCGTCGGTGTTCCCCTCCGATTCTCCGTGCCGGATGAGGACGATGCGTCGGGGCCGTGCCATGCCGCCACCCTAAAACGGTTGCTCTGTACATGCCTCATGCTCCCGGTACCCCGTCCTCACCGGGACAGCCGCACCGTCGCAGCCCGCTCACCCCGTCCTCGCCCTCGGTCACCGGACCTCGCACATCGGCCGCCCGGCCCGTATCTCGTACCGGCGGCCGCCGAAACGACGGCCGAGCAGCCGGTCGTGCGAGACGACGACCAGAGCGCCCGGCCAGACGGCGAGCGCCGCGTCCAGCTCCTCCACCAGGCCGAGCGCCAGGTGATTGGTCGGCTCGTCCAGAAGCAGGAGATCGGCTGGACGGGCCAGCAGGCGGGCCAGGGCCAGTCGGCGCCGCTGCCCCGCCGAGAGGGCTCCCACCGGTACCCGCAAGTCACCTTCCCGGAACAGTCCGAACGACAGCAGAAGTCCGGCCAGCTCTTCCTGGCCCCCGGAGAGGCCGCGGCAGAAGGCCGACAGCAGCCGCTCCCGGGGCCGGGACACCGGTACCTCCTGAGCCAGGTAGCCGATGCGTCCCCGCCGCACGACCGTGCCCGCATCGGGCTGCTGCACCCCCGCCAGCACCCGCAGCAGCGTGCTCTTCCCCGCGCCGTTGGCTCCGTGGACCAGCAGCCGCTCCCCCGCGGCGACGGTCAGTGCGTCCACGGCCAGCCGGTCCCCCACGCGTACGCCGTCCAGCTCGACGAGCGTGCCCTCGGTGTCCCCGGCCGTCGGCCCGGCGCGGAAGCGGAGGGGCTCCGGCGGCTTGGGCACCGGGGCCGCACTCAACCGGCGGAGCCGCTCCTGGGCATTGCGCACCCGGCCGGCCACCGAAGCCTGGACGCGGCCGCCGGCCCGGTCGTACGCCATCTTGTTGTTGTCCTTGATCGCCCGACCCTGGGCAACGGCATGGGCGGCGCCCGCCGCGAACTCCGTCAGCCGCGCGGTCTCGGCGCTCCACTGCTCGTACTCCTGCTCCCAGCGGCGGCGGGCCGCGGTCTTGGCGGCGGTGAACGTGCCGTACCCGCCGCCGTACCGGACGACGGTCCGGCGGTCGGCGTCGACCTCGACGATCGTGCCGGCCACGCGCTGCAGGAAGAGCCGGTCGTGCGAGACCGCGACGATCGTGCCGCGGTGGGCCGTCAACGCGCCCTCCAGCCAGTCCAGCGCCTCCGCGTCGAGGTGGTTGGTCGGCTCATCGAGCAGCATCACCTCCGGTGACGCGGCGATCAGGCAGGCGATCCCCAGCCGGGCCTGCTCCCCGCCGGAGAGGCTGCCGAAGGGCCGGTCCCGCTCCAGGTCTCGCAACCCGAGCCCGTACAGCGCCTTGTCGACCCGCGCGTCGGCTTCGTAGCCACCGCGCAGCTCGAAGATGCCGAGCAGCCGGCCGTACTCCTCCACGTCCTCCGGTCTGCCGGCACCCAGGCGCGCCTCCAGCGTGCGCAGCCGGCCTTCCATGTCGCGCAGCTCCGCCAGGGCCGCGTCCACCGCCTGGCCGACCGTGCAGTCGGCCGGCAGGTCGGGCGTCTGGCCCAGGTAGCCCATACCTCCGTCGGCGATCAGTACGGCGCGGCCCTCGTCCGGCCGCTCCAGGCCCGCCACGATCCGCAGCACGGTCGACTTGCCCGCTCCGTTCTCCCCCACGATGCCGACCCGGTCGCCGGGGCGCACCGACAGGGAGACACCGTCCAGCAGGAGCCGGTCGCCGTAGGACTTGGACACGCCGTGCAGCGCGATCTGGGTGGTCATGCGGGCCCCCTGACTCGACGGTGCGGCACCGCACCCCGAACTCAAACGCTACGCTTGTAGCGTTACGCCGATGATGGCACACCCCGCCGAACTAACGCAACAGGAGTTGCAGTTGTCTGAGGATCCGGAGTCTTCCGCCCCGCGCCCCGGCACCCGCCGCCCGGGCGGCCGCACCGCCCGCACCCGCGCCGCCGTCCGCGACGCCGTGCTGGCCGGCCTGGTCGAACACGGCTACCCCGGCCTGTCCGTCGAGTACGTCGCGGAGCATTCGGGCGTGCACAAGACGACGCTCTACCGCCGCTGGGGCAGCCTCGAAGGGCTGCTGGCCGACGCCCTCGACCTGGCCGGCGAAGACAGCTGGACGCCCCCCGACACGGGGTCGCTGGAAGGCGATCTGCGCGCGCTCGCCCACGAGGTGGTGGAGTCGTTCGCCGACCCGGCCACGTCGGCCTCCGGATCCGCGATCATCGCGGCCGCCTTCCAGTCACAGCAGGCCGCCGAAGCGCTGAGCGCCTATTACGGGGAGCGCTTCAAGCGCTGCGAGCCCTTGGTGCGGCGCGCGGTCGAACGTGGCGAGCTCCCGGCCGCGTGGAAGGACGGCATCGACCCCGGAGCGCTCGCGCGCGCCGCGTGCGCGCCACTCTTCTTCCGCCTTTTCATCACCCGCGAACCGGTCGACGGACACATCGCCGACCAGGCCGCCGCGGCGGCGATGGCAGCCGCCCGCGCCGGAGTCTTCACCCCGTCGAGGGGCAGCACAACCACCGCTTCAGGTGGCGACATGGCCGCACCGAAGGAGATCGACGCGCCCACGTAGCCGTTCGCCGGGCGCCCACCCCTACGGCCGGGCGCCCGCGCAAATGCGCCGCAAGGGCACCCGCACACCCGTGCCCCAGGCCGCCCGCACAGACGGAACCAGCTCCGGTCACACTGTCCACGACGGCTCAAGATCGGCCACATCGCCCGTCACGGCCCGCACATCGGCCTCCGTCTGCGCGCGGAGGCCGAGCCGCTCCACCCGTTCCGGCCGGTATTTCCCCCGCTCGGCCGCCGACTCCCACATCGACAGGATCAGGAACTCCTCCCCAGGAGCGCGCCCCATCAGCCCGCGCAGCATTCCCGGAGAGCCGGCCATGGCCGGATTCCACACCTTCTCCTGCATCAGCATGAAGTGCTCGACCCGGTCGGCACGCACCTGGCAGTGGGCTATCCGCAGCACGTCGGCATCGGCGAACACCGGCCGGAAGCCCACCTTCACATCGAGTTCGTACTCGAACAGGCGCACCCGGGAGTCCTTGAACGTGCCGACCTGGGCCGCGGCCAGCCGGTCGTGCGAGCGCGCCATGAAGGAGTCGTAGAACGCCCTGCTCTCCCAGAAGGCGACCAGATGCGCGACCGACGGCCGTGTCCGGCTCCATCCGCCGCCCTGCCCCCGGAAGCCCGGTTCGCCGAGCAGCCCCGCCCATTTCCGCTGCCCCCTCTCGAACCCCCGGCGGTCCACGACCGTGCATCTAATCCACTTGACCAGCACCGCGCCATCGTACGGCCCGCAGGGGCCCGGCATCACCGCGTGTCACGCTCCCACCACACCGAACTCCCCTACGAGCGCGGGTCGATGGGAGTGATCACTCCGAGCCTCCGCTCCACGGCCTCGGCCGCCTCCAGGCACAGGTCCTCCCGGTAGGCGCGGCCGATGAGCTGCACGCCGTACGGGAGCCCCTCCGTCACCCCGGTCGGCACGGCCACCGCCGGTACGCCCACGAAGCTCGTGGCCGTGCACAGGCGCATCGCCCGCTGGACGCGCGCGTGTCCCTCCTGGTCGCGCACCTCCAGCCCCGGTTCGAAGGGCGGCTCGGTGAAGACGGGGCCCAGCACCAGCGGGTAGGTGTCCAGGAATTCGGCCCACGCCCTCTGGATGCCGAGCCGCGCGCCTGTCAGTCGCAGGTATTCCGGCACGTCCACCGGTACGGCGTCGCGCGCCTCCATCGACATCTCGATGTAGCGATGCCCTTCCTTGCCCAGGAAGTTCCGCACCACGGGCCAGGTAGGGGCGAATTCGGCCAGCGTCATACGGCCGTACACCTCCAGCGCCTCGTCCAGGCGCGGTACGTCCGGGACTTCGCACACCTCGTACCCGGCGTCGCGCAGCGCGTCAGCGGCGTCTTCGACGGCCTTACGGACCGAGGGGTGCACGCCTTTGCCGCCCGGGTCGGTGACCATGGCGACCTTCGTCGGCCGCGGCGCCTGCGCACCGTACAGGGGTACCGGCACAGCCCTCGGGTCCCGCGGATCCGTACCCGCGAGCGCCTCGTAGGCCAGACGCAGGTCACCGACCGTACGAGCCATCGGCCCGTCGACCACCAGCACCTGAGTGGCCAGCGCCGGATCCTCCGGACCGAGACGGTGGTCGGCGGGGAAGCGCCCGTAGGTGGGCTTGAGGCCCGCCACGCCACAGAAGGACGCCGGCAACCGCACCGATCCGCCGGAGTCGTTGCCCAGCCCGATGGCGGCCATGCCGCTGGCCACCGCAGCCCCGTCGCCACCGCTGCTCCCGCCCGGCGTCACGTCCGGCGCCCAGGGGTTGGCGGTGTCCCCGTACAGCTCGCTGCGGGTGTGGATGCCCGCGAGGATGAGCGTGGGCATGTTGCTGTGGCCGATCGGCACGGCGCCCGCGGCACGCAAGCGCGCCACCGGGGGCGCATCGGAGTGGGCGACATGGTGACGGAAGCGTTCCGCGCCGTACGTCGTCGGTACGCCCTCGATGGCGGTGGTCTCCTTGACCGTGAAGGGCACACCGGCGAGCGGCCCCGGGTCCTCGCCCGCGGCGCGGCGCTGGTCCACCGCTGCCGCGTCCGCGCGCGCCCGGTCCGCGAGGAGCTGGGTGACGGCGTTGACGGCCGGGTTGACCTCGGCGATCCGTTCCAGGTGGTGCTCGACCACCTCGACGGCGGTGACCTCTCCGCTCCGTACGGCGGCCGCCTGGGCCCCGGCCGACAGCTTCCACAGCGCCTGCTGCGCTCCCACTTCGTACTCCTTCGTCTTCAGATGCCCCATGACGGGTGCGGGCCCACCGCCCACACGTTCCGATGCAAGTGCATCACATCGTACCCTTGTCATCGATACACACGCATCGCATTACCGGGAGCGCCGCATGCCCAAGCAGGTGGACCACGAGAGCCGCCGCCGGCAGATCGCCGAGGCCGTCTGCCGTCTCGCCGACGAGCACGGCCTGGAGGGCGTCACCCTGCGGGACGTGGCGGCGCGCGCCGACGTGTCCATGGGGGCGGTCCAGCGCTGCTTCCGCACCAAGGAGGAGATGCTGGTCTTCGCGCTCGGCCACATCGGCGCGCGGATCTCCGCGCGGGTGGTGGCGCGGCTCACCGAGTCCCCCGCGCAGTCGGCCCGTACGGCACTCGGGCACGCGACCACCGAAATCTCCCTGCTGCACCCCGAGCACCGGGCCGAGGCACGCGTCTGGCTCGCCTTCGTCGCCCAGGCCGCGGTCAGCCCCGCGCTCGCCGAGATCCTGCGTCGCAACTACGCCGACCTGCACGGCCTGTTCACGCGCCTGATCACCGAGGCCACCGCGTCGCCCGACGCGGAGCGCGAGGCGCGCACCCTGCTGGCCCTCACCGACGGCCTGACCACCCATGCCCTGATCGGTCACCTCTCTCCGGAAGCGGCGCTCGACGCCCTGGACAGCCACTTGGCGCGCCTCTGGGGCGACCTGGCCACCTGACCGCGCCGGCCCGTGAGCAGGCTCCCGGTCAAGGACGCTCCCCCTCCCCGCCTCCTCGTGGAGCGCTGCAACCGCCGTGCGCTACCGGGAAGGCTCCCTGAGCATCCCTCTGGGCATCGAGCCCCTCAAGGCCATCACGCAGGCGAGGTACTCCGATCGGGACCTCAGCGGCCAGGCCCTACTGACACTCCAGTCGCGCACGACCATGACGCAGACCGTCGGCACGGACACGCTGCCGCCCCGGCCGACGGGCCAGGACGCGACCTTGCCGGCACTGCGCATGCCTGGGGTGGACGACGCCACTCGTCAACTTGCCGCCCACGGCGCCAAGATCGCGGCGCAGCCGCAGGACCGCCCTGACCTGGACCTCAACCTGCGTACGCCCCACCCTCATACCCCGGACGGGGGACTGATGGAACTCCAGTCGTACTGAAAACGTCGGAGGAGCAGTACGCGTACCAGTCCTGGCGACCGGACAGCGTCGCCCCGACCGCCGGGGCAGGGCGTGCGGAGCGTGACACCATTGGTGGAACGCCTTGCACAGCCCGGGAGTTGCAACACCGGAAGGGATCTCTGTGAGCAGCCTCAACAAAGGGATCGGCAAAGTCGAAGTGACCCTCAAGTGGGACCCGAGCCCCGCGGGCACGCCGGCCCACGACCTGGACCTCATCGCCGCGACCTACACGACGGACGACCCGCGCGGAACGCCCGGCTACCTCGTGCACTTCGACAGCCGCTCGCCCGACGGCACCATCGTCCTCAGCCGCGACAGCCGCACCGGCCTGGGCCTCGGCACCGACGAGGCCATGGTGCTGGAGCTGAACCGGCTGGCGGACATCTACGCACGCGTGGTCGTCGGCGTGGCCATTCAGCAGCGTGGCGGGCGCAAGACGTTCGGGGAGGTGGCCAATACCGCCTTCCGCGTCAACGAGGGTTACGACGAGCTGGCAGCAGGCGACTTTGCGGCGGTCGCCGGGACCACCGCGGCGGTGATAGCGGAATTCGACCGTGACGCGTCGGGCAAATGGCGGTTCCACCCCTCCGTACGGGGCTTCGACACCGACCCGGAAACCTTCGTCACCGTCATGGGCGCCTGAAAGACATCACACACTGACTCCGCGGAGGAAACGCCGTCGGACGCATCTCTCCGCCTTGCCTTCAGGTAGGCCGACGGGCCTCGCACACGAACGCAGGGTGGGGAGCCGGAATTCCGGCTCCCCACCCTGGTCACTCAGTCACCCCGAGGGCGTCCGACCTCAGCTGCACCCGCTGGTCGAGCCGCAGCCCTCGCACAGGTAGCAGCTGCCCGCGCGCTGCATCTTCGTGCCGCAGGAGAAGCACAGTGGAGCGTCGGCGTTGATGCCGAGCTGCATCTCCACCAGTTCCGCGTTGGTGTGCGCCTGCTTGGGGGCCGGAGCCGCGGTCTCCTCGACGATCTCGTTCGTCGAGGCCTCCTTCGCGGACTCCAGGCGGCGCGGCGCCGACTGGGCCAGGCTCTCGACGTCCAGCTCCTCCTCCTCGACCGGCTCGTACGAACCGGTCTCCAGGTGGCGCTGGCGCTCCTCGACGGAGTGGATGCCGAGCGCGGAGCGGGTCTCGAAGGGCAGGAAGTCCAGCGCCAGGCGGCGGAAGATGTAGTCGACGATCGACTGCGCCATCCGCACGTCCGGGTCGTCCGTCATGCCGGCCGGCTCGAAGCGCATGTTGGTGAACTTCGAGACGTACGTCTCCAGCGGCACGCCGTACTGGAGGCCCACCGAGACGGCGATGGAGAAGGCGTCCATCATGCCCGCCAGGGTCGAGCCCTGCTTGGACATCTTCAGGAAGACCTCGCCCAGACCGTCGTCCGGGTAGGAGTTGGCGGTCATGTAGCCCTCGGCGCCGCCGACCGTGAACGAGGTGGTGATGCCGGGACGGCCCTTGGGCAGACGCTTGCGGACCGGACGGTACTCGACGACCTTCTCGGCCGGCTTCTCCTCGGCCTTCTTCTCCTCCTCCTTCTTCTTGGCGGAGAGCGGCTGGCCGACCTTGCAGTTGTCGCGGTAGATCGCCAGCGCCTTCAGGCCGAGCTTCCAGCCCTCGAAGTAGACCTCCTCGACCTCCTCGACGGTGGCCGACTCGGGCAGGTTGACGGTCTTGGAGATCGCGCCGGACAGGAACGGCTGGGCCGCCGCCATCATCCGTACGTGGCCCATGGCCGAGATGGAGCGCTCGCCCATGGCGCAGTCGAAGACCTCGTAGTGGGCGGGGTCCAGGCCGGGGGCGTCGATCACGTTGCCGTTCTCGGCGATGTGGGCGACGATCGCCTCGACCTGCTCCGGCTGGTAGCCGAGCCGCTTGAGCGCCTTGGGGACCGTGTTGTTCACGATCTGCATGGAGCCGCCGCCGACCAGCTTCTTGAACTTGACCAGGGCCAGGTCCGGCTCGACGCCCGTGGTGTCGCAGTCCATCATCAGGCCGATGGTGCCGGTCGGCGCGAGCACCGACGCCTGCGCGTTGCGGAAGCCGTTCTTGTCGCCGAGGCGGATGACGTCCTGCCACGCCTCGGTGGCCGCGGCCCAGACCGGGGTGTCCAGGTCGTCCATGCGCTTGGCGGCGCCGTTGGCGTCCGAGTGCTGCTTCATGACGCGCTTGTGGGCGTCGGCGTTGCGGGCGTAACCGTCGTACGGGCCGACGACCGCGGCCAGCTCGGCGGAGCGCTTGTAGGAGGTGCCGGTCATCAGGGAGGTGATGGCACCGGCCAGGGCGCGGCCGCCGTCCGAGTCGTACGCGTGGCCGGTGGCCATCAGCAGGGCGCCGAGGTTGGCGTAGCCGATGCCCAGCTGGCGGAAGGCGCGGGTGGTCTCACCGATCTTCTCGGTGGGGAAGTCCGCGAAGCAGATGGAGATGTCCATCGCGGTGATGACCAGCTCGACGACCTTCGCGAAGCGCTCGGCGTCGAACGACTGGTTGCCCTTGTCGTCGTCGCGCAGGAACTTCATCAGGTTCAGCGAGGCCAGGTTGCACGAGGAGTTGTCCAGGTGCATGTACTCGCTGCACGGGTTCGAGGCGGTGATCCGGCCCGACTCCGGCGAGGTGTGCCAGTGGTTGATCGTGTCGTCGTACTGGATGCCGGGGTCGGCGCACGCCCAGGCGGCCTCCGCCATCTTGCGGAACAGGCCCTTGGCGTCGATCTCCTCGATGACCTCGCCGTTCATCCGGCCGCGCAGGCCGAACTTCGAGCCGGTCTCGACGGCCTTCATGAACTCGTCGTTCACGCGGACGGAGTTGTTGGCGTTCTGGTACTGGACGGACGTGATGTCGTCGCCGCCCAGGTCCATGTCGAAGCCCGCGTCACGCAGGGCGCGGACCTTCTCCTCCTCCTTCACCTTGGTGTCGATGAAGGCCTCGACGTCCGGGTGGTCCACGTCCAGGACGACCATCTTGGCGGCGCGGCGGGTGGCGCCGCCCGACTTGATCGTTCCGGCGGACGCGTCGGCGCCGCGCATGAAGGAGACCGGACCCGAGGCGTTGCCGCCGGAGGACAGCAGTTCCTTGGAGGAGCGGATGCGAGAGAGGTTCAGGCCGGCGCCGGAGCCGCCCTTGAAGATCATCCCCTCTTCCTTGTACCAGTCCAGGATCGAGTCCATGGAGTCGTCGACGGAGAGGATGAAGCACGCGCTGACCTGCTGCGGCTGCTTCGTGCCGACGTTGAACCACACCGGGGAGTTGAAGCTGAAGACCTGGTGGAGCAGGGCGTACGCCAGCTCGTGCTCGAAGATCTCGGCGTCCGCCGGGGAGGCGAAGTAGCCGTTGTCCTCGCCGGCCTTCGTGTAGGTCTTGACGACCCGGTCGATGAGCTGCTTGAGGCTCGATTCCCGGGTGTCGGAGCCCACCGCGCCGCGGAAGTACTTGCTCGTGACGATGTTGACCGCGTTCACCGACCAGAAGTCGGGGAACTCGACGCCACGCTGCTCGAAGTTGACCGAGCCGTCGCGCCAGTTGGTCATGACGACGTCACGGCGCTCCCACGTCACCTCGTCGTACGGATGCACGCCGGGAGTGGTGTGGATGCGCTCGATGCGCAGACCCTTGCTCGCCTTGCTGCCCTTGGCGCGGGAGCCTCGTGCCGGGCCGCTCGTCGTCTCTGTCATTCCGCCTCCCTGTACGGGCAAACGCCCATATGTGCGCACATTCTTCCCGTGGCACGGTGTGTGTCTGTCTGCAACCAGGACTCCTGCATATGCCCTGGTCAGGTCTGTGGTGCGCCGATCTCAGTCGGCGGCGGTGGCAGGCACCGGGACCGCCGGCTGCCCGGCGCCCCCTTCGCATCCGCACTCCCGCGCGGGCGGCTCCTGATCGCGCTGCTCCCGCAGCTCGGCGATGGCCGCCTCGAAGTCCTCCAGCGAATCGAAGGCCCGGTAGACGCTCGCGAAGCGCAGGTACGCGACGAGGTCGAGTTCCTGCAGCGGGCCCAGTATGGCCAGCCCGACGTCGTGGGTGGACAGCTCGGCGCTGCCGGTGGCGCGTACCGCCTCCTCGACCCGCTGCCCCAGCTTGGCGAGGGCGTCCTCGGTGACCGGCCGGCCCTGGCATGCCTTGCGCACGCCGGCGATGACCTTGTTACGACTGAAGGGCTCGGTGACCCCGCTCCGCTTGATCACCATGAGTGACGCCGTCTCGATGGTCGTGAAGCGGCGGGAGCAGTCCGGGCACTGGCGGCGCCGGCGGATCGAAGTGCCGTCGTCGGTGGTGCGGCTGTCGACCACCCGGCTGTCGGGGTGCCTGCAGAAGGGGCAATGCATGAATTCACCCTCCTCACCCTCGAAAAATTACGGTCGTACGCCCATGGTCCCGGCGTACGGCTGATGACCTCCGGGCCGCCCTCACGGGCCCCTCGGAGCGACCCCAAGCATAGGCGATCCCCAGAGCCTCGAAAGACACCGGCACCACAACTTGTAGGCGGTCGTAGTCATCAAAGCACTACATGTGGTGTCGGTGGATCATCCGCACCCACAGCGTGTCGAGGCGGGGCGGGCCGTCTGCGGCCGCTCACAGGGCCGCCGACGAGGGTACGGGACGGGCCCCGGGGACGCCTCCGGCGGGGCGGGGATGGCAGAATCGGCATGTCGCGGCACCCGGACCGGACCCGGCGGGACGGCGCGCGCCCCCTGCTATCAGCTCGGGGCGAAGAGTACCGCAATGACCCGAATTGCCTTTCGGCTATACACCTAAGCCCGTGATCAGGTCAGCTAATCCGGAAATTTTCACTCGAACGTGTGTTTGGCGCAACCTTTCGAAAGCAACTACCGTTGGCTAACTAGGGAGCACATTCCGAGAGGGGCCGACGTGACCACCACCGCAGACAGCGCCACCATCACCGCCCAGAGCCACTCCCAGAGCCGATTCGATCCGACCCGGAAACCGCCGATGGACGACGCGATGAATCCCGAGGGGCAGAAGCCAGCCCGCTCACTGCCCGGCCGTCCTCCAGGCATCCGCGCCGACAGTTCGGGACTCACCGACCGCCAGCGCCGGGTCATCGAGGTCATCCGGGATTCCGTCCAGCGCCGCGGCTATCCGCCGTCCATGCGCGAGATCGGCCAGGCGGTCGGGCTGTCCAGCACCTCGTCCGTCGCCCACCAGCTCATGGCTCTGGAGCGCAAGGGATTCCTGCGCCGCGACCCGCACCGCCCCCGGGCGTACGAGGTCCGCGGCTCCGACCAGCCGAGCAGCGCACCCACCGACACGACCGGCAAACCCGCCGCATCCTACGTCCCGCTCGTCGGCCGGATCGCCGCCGGCGGCCCCATCCTCGCCGAGGAGTCGGTCGAGGACGTCTTCCCGCTGCCCCGGCAGCTGGTCGGCGACGGCGAACTGTTCGTGCTGAAGGTCGTCGGCGACTCGATGGTCGAGGCCGCGATCTGCGACGGCGACTGGGTCACGGTCCGCCGCCAGCCCGTCGCGGAGAACGGCGACATCGTCGCGGCCATGCTCGACGGCGAGGCCACGGTCAAGCGCTTCAAGCGCGAGGACGGCCACGTATGGCTGCTCCCGCACAACTCCGCGTACCAGCCCATCCCCGGTGACGAGGCCACCATCCTCGGCAAGGTGGTGGCAGTGCTGCGGCGGGTCTGACCCACCCCTCGACCGAGCCCCGGGACCACTGCGCCGGTCCCGGGGCTCGGTTTTGCGCGCAGGTCGCCCTTGCGCCTAAACCGGCGCCGCTTTCGCGGAGGGGATTGCTCGGGGTGGGGGGTGCTCAATTGATGGCGGGGTTTAATGCGGGGCGGCGTGGGCGCGAGGTGGTTGTGCGTTCGCCCGAGAGTTTCCGACCGTCTCGGTGACGGATGCTTGGGGCTCGCGGGGCCCGTATGCACGAGGGAGGGTGACGGGTGGGCTGGGCGTGGCTGCGGGAGATCGACGGGGTATGGGCGAGTGCTCGTTCCGTCGAGGTGTGTTCGATGCGGCCCGAAGCCGTTCAGCGGGATGTGCTGGTGGGCAATGCGGCAGACATCGCCGAGCTGGCCGGTCTGCTGGAAGTCGTCCCGACACGCTCCGCCTTCGTGTGCATGTGCCCGGGCGACCTGCGGTTCACCGTTCGCGGGGAGATGGGGAAGGACCTCGGTGTACTGACCCACCACCTTGGCGGAGGGCTGGAGTGGGAGCGATGGGGCGGCGAGCGTCCCCTCGTCCATCCTCGGGGGCTGGCGCGGTGGCTGGCCGAACACGGGGTGGTCGGCATGTTTCCGGCGCAGGCCCGGTGAGGTGGGCACGTCGGCCCGTTGCGTCGCATTGCTGTGGGGCGGGTGGGTGGGCTGGTACCGGGGACTGAATACGGCTGCTGGAGGGCCTGTGCTGCCGTTTCCGCCCCCGGGCGAGGCCTTGGCCCGCCTCCCAGGCCATGAGCCCGCTACAGACTCCGGCCCCGCTCTTACGCCTCTTCCGCGGCCTTGGCCGCCGCGTCGATGGCGGCCAGGGAGCGGCGGACCTGGTTGCGGTCGGTGGTGTACCAGAATTCGGGCATGGACTTGCGCAGGAAGGAGCCGTAGCGGGCGCGCTCGACGCGTGGGTCCAGTACTGCGACGACGCCGCGGTCGCCCGTGGCGCGTACGAGGCGGCCCGCTCCCTGCGCCATGAGGAGGGCGGCGTGGGTCGCCGCCACCGCCATGAAGCCGTTGCCGCCGGCCTCCTCCACGGCCTTCTGCCGGGCGCTCATCAGGGGGTCGTCGGGGCGCGGGAAGGGCACCCGGTCCATGACCACGAGCTGGCAGTTCGGGCCCGGCACGTCGACGCCCTGCCACAGGGAGAGCGTCCCGAACAAGCACGTACGGGCGTCCGCGGCGAAGGTGCGGATCAGTTCGCCGAGGGTCTCCTCGCCCTGGAGGAGGATCGGCATGTCCAGCCGTCCGCGGAGGTTCTCGGCGGCGGCCTGGGCCGCGCGCATGGAGGAGAACAGGCCGAGGGTGCGGCCGCCGGCGGCCTCGATCAGTTCGGCCAGCTCGTCGAGCATGTCCGTACGGCTGCCCTCGCGGCCCGGCTGGGCCAGGTGCTTGGCGACGTACAGGATGCCCTGCTTGCCGTAATCGAACGGCGAGCCGACGTCCAGGCCCTTCCACTGCGGGACGTCCTCGCCCTCCGTGCCCTCCGGGGCGAGCCCCAGGGAGGCGCCGACCCCGTTGAAGTCCCCCCCCAGCTTGAGCGTGGCTGACGTGAGCACGACAGAGCGGTCCGCGAAGAGCTTCTCGCGCAGCAGACCGGAGACCGACAGGGGCGCGACGCGCAGGGAGGCGCCGAAGCGGTCATGGCGCTCGTACCAGACGACGTCGTACTCGGAACCGTTGGCGATGCGCTCGGCGACCGCGTGCACGTTCTCCACGGAGGCCAGGGCCTGCTTGCGGACGGCGTCCTCGTCCTGAACGGACTTGTCGCGGGTCGCGCCGAGGGCCGAGATCACCGTACGGGCCGCGTCCCGCAGCGCCATCAGGCAGTAGCCCAGGTCCTCGGGGATCTCCTCCAGGCGGCCGGGCAGGGCCAGCTCCATCAGGCGCTCGAAGGTCTCCGAGGCGGTCTGGAGCTGGTCGGCGGCCTTCTCGTTGACCAGCTTGGCTGCACGCTTGACCGCCCGGTTGACCTGGCCGGGGGTGAGCTCCCCGGTGGCCACGCCGGTGACACGGGAGACCAGCTCGTGGGCCTCGTCGACGATCAGTACGTCGTGCTGCGGCAGCACCGGAGCGCCCTCGATGGCGTCGATGGCCAGGAGGGCATGGTTGGTGACGATCACATCGGCGAGCTTGGCGCGCTCGCGGGCGGCCTCGGCGAAGCACTCCGCGCCGTACGCGCACTTCGAGGCGCCCAGACACTCCCGCGAGGAGACCGACACCTGGCCCCAGGCGCGGTCGGAGACGCCGGGGGTGAGATCGTCGCGGTCACCGGTCTCGGTCTCGTCCGCCCAGTCGCGCAGCCGCAGCAGGTCCTTGCCCAGCTTGCTGGTGGGCGTCGCGTTCTCGAAGGGGTCGAAGAGGCCCTCCTCCTCTTCCTGCGGGACGCCTTCGTGCAGCCGGTGCAGGCAGACGTAGTTCGAGCGGCCCTTGAGCATGGCGAACTGCGGTCGGCGGCGCAGCTGCGGGTGCAGGGCCTCGACCGTACGCGGCAGGTCGCGCTCGACCAGCTGGCGCTGGAGCGCGAGGGTCGCTGTGGCGACGACCACACGGTCGCCGTGGGCCAGCGCCGGCACCAGATAGCCGAGCGACTTTCCGGTGCCGGTACCGGCCTGTACGAGCAGGTGGGAACCGTCGTCGACCGCTTCGGCGACGGCTTCGGCCATGGCGATCTGGCCGGGGCGCTCGGTGCCGCCGACAGCGGTGACGGCGGCGTGCAGCAGATCGGGGAGGGAGGGCTTCGTCATAGCGCTGCCACCCTACGCGGGCCCACTGACAATCTGCTCGGTCACGGGTGGTGGAGGGGGTTCGGCACGGTGCCGTGGACGGCGGCGTGCGGGCGCTGGGCACGGTCGCGGTATCCGTCGAGGTGGAGCCGGTTGCGGTTCAGGCACAGCCGGGCGATGCGGGGGGTGAGCAGGTCGAAGGTCTCGTGGCGTTTCTTCAGGTGCGGGAAACGTCCTTGGTGGCGCAGGATCTCCGCCCGTACGAGGGACCAGAACTCGGCCTCCGGCACGGCGAGTTGCTGCTCACACAGCGGGGCCAGGTAGCGGAACACCCCGACGAAGAGACCGGAGTGGATGAACTGGGTGAGGAAGTCCGGCGGTTCGGCGAGCAGCACCGCACGGACGTCGGCGGGCATCGCGGCGTGCTCCGGCAGCGGCTCGGCGCTGGTGTTGACGTCGTCGACGAAGTCCTTGACCGCGAGGCGGGTGGGGACGTCCTGCTCGTCGAAGACGACGATGGCGTTCTCGCCGTGCGGGGAGAAGACCGTGCCGTACTGGTAGAGGAAGTGCAGCAGGGGCGGCAGCAGGGCGGCGAAGAGGTGGCGCAGCCAGACGCGGGGGGCCAGGCCCGAGCGGTGCACCAGCTCGGCCGTTAAGGCCCGCCCGTGCGGGTCGGTCTGCAGGAGCGCGGCCAGGGTACGGGCCCGCTCCCCCGGGTCCAGGTAGCGGCTGATCGGCTCACGCCAGATGCAGCCCAGCAGTTCCTTGTACTGGTACGGGACGCCGGGCAGCCGGTCGTACAGGGGGTGCTCGACGGTGACGGACGCGGTCTCGCCGAGCAGGATCACCCGGGTCTCGTCGCGCAGGTACGGATCGGCGTCGCGCAGGCCTTGGACCCAGGCGGTGACGGCGGGGGCGGCGATGGTGCGTTCGGTCGGCAGGCCGCGCCAGACGAGGGTGTTGAGGACGGAGAGCGGCAGCTTGACCGTACGGGCCCGGGGGCGGCTGGTGTTGAGGAAGGTGCGGATGGACTGCTGGGGCAGTCGCAGGTCGTTGTCAGTGGTGAGTGGGACGATGGATTTGTCGGCGAGTTGGGGGGCGAAGAGGGGTGCGACGGTCTCGTCCCACTGCCAGGGATGGACGGGGAGGTAGAGGTAGTCGGCGGGGTCGAGGCCCTGCGAGGAGAGGGTGCGGGCGAAGGCGGCACGGACCTCGGGGGTGAGTTCATCGGCGTAGAGACGATCAGGGGTGGCCAGGGCCGGGACACCCCGGTAGACGGCCAGCCGGCGGTGCGCGGCGATCCAGGGCAGCCGCTGCGGGGTGCGGGCCTCGGGTGACCAGACGGCCGCGTCGGTCGCCGAGAAGCCCAGCCGCCCCTTGTTGGCGACGAGCCATGGATGGCCGGTCTGGTGGCCTTCCAGGGTGGCGTAATCGAGGTCGGCGAGCTCCGCCGCGCCGAGGGCCGTGGCGTCCAGACGGGTGTCGGCGGCGAGGGTGGCGGTCAGCTCGCGGACGAGGTGGCCGGTGGTGTCACCGGACAGGCCCAGGACGGTGTCGTGGGCATGGAAGAGGAAGTGAAGGGGGTCGCCTGTGGGGGTGATGGAGTCGGGGTCGACACGCCAGTGTCCGTACGCGCCGCGCCGGGCCCGGAAGCGGTAGGTGACGTCGTCGCTCAGGCGCAGACGGTAGGGGCGGGATCCGTCGGCGGTACGGGCGCTGTCGGCGTGGCGGCCGGCGGTGCGGTCGGTGTCGCGACCGGGGGCGTCTTCGGGGCCGTTGACGGGATCGCTGCCGGGGGCATCGGCGGGACCGTGGACGGGATCGCTGTCCGGGCCGCTGCCGGGGGCACCTTGGCCGTCGCGTGGGCCGGGGACGGAGGCGGTACTCGGGTCGGGTTCGGGAGTGATGACCTCCTCGTACGCGAATTCCGCCAGGATCTTGGCGAGCAGCCGGCGGGCGGCTCTCTGCCACGCATGGTGGCTGTCCGTCTCCCTGCCGGGGGGCTCGTGTCCGGGCGCCGCGGCAGTTGTGGGAGCCATGGAGGCCTCGGGCGCCGCGGAGGCGGGGAAAGCGTGGCCGGTGGCGATGGGAGCCCCGGGGGCAGGGGCGACATGACCGGCAGCGGGGGTGTCGGCGGTGGGGGCGGCGTCGCCCGGGCGGCTGCCCGGGCTGCTGAGGTCGGTTACGCCGGGGCGGCCGGGGTGGGCGGCGCCGGGAGCGGTGGCCTCGGGGCTGTCGGCGCCGCGGCCGCGGGGGTCCGGGCTGTCGCTGCCGGGATCGCCGGCGCCGGACGCGGGGCTATGGAGAGGTTCGGAAGAAGGACGCAAGGCGGGACTCCTGGGGACGAGACCTGAGCGACACGGACAGTGCGCGAAGAAAGGGGGTCAGGTGTGGAGACGCGGACAGTGCGAAGGGGGCGGGCGGACGAGTCGTACGGGACCGGCGGGTATGGCTGGGCTGGCGGGCGCGGCCAGGCTGGCGGAGGCGTCGGGACCGGCGGACGTGACCAGACCAGCGGACGTGATCGAACCGGCGGGCATGGCTGGACCGAGCGGCCGGGCGGGGCCGGTGGGTGGGGTGGGGCTGAGGAAATGGGTGCGGCAGGGAGGCCTGAGGACGGTGGGGAGGGTAGGACCGGTGGGACGGGCGGGGCAGCTGGCACGAGCAAGGCGGGTAGGCCGGGCGGGGGCAGTGGGGCGATAGGGACGGGAGGGGTTGGGGGCGCGGTGGGGGCACTGGGGGTGGAGCAGGACAGGCGGGAGCCACCGGCGGGGGAACGTCGGCGGCGAGCGCGCGCAGTGCGGGTGGTCACAGGAGGTGGCGGTGGACGCGGTCGCGGACCATGAGGGCCGCGCGTTTGGCGGGCAGGTCGATCTCGTCGGCGTAGCGGAATCCTGCGCCGAGGAAGGCGGCGACGGACGGGACGTTGCGCAGGTCGGGTTCGGCGATGACCCGGCCGCAGGGCGGGCGGTGGTCCAGGACGAGGTCGGCGGCGGCCCGCAGCAGCGCGGTCCCGATGCCGCGTCCCCGGTCGGCGACGCCCCCGATCAGCAGGTGCAGCCCCGTGTCGTGCGGCCGGGCCGGGTAGTGACGGGCGATCGGGTCGAGGTCGGCGCGGTAGACCTCCCAGTAGCTCATGGGGACACCGCTCAGTACGCCGAGGCAGGGAACGCTGCGTCCGTCGCCGTCGAGCTGGGTGCGCAGGTGGGCGGCAGTGATCTCCTGGGACCCGGCCAGTTCCCAGAATTCCGCGACGGCCGGGTCGTTCATCCAGGCGGAGATCAGCGGCAGGTCGCGCTCGATGCGTACCGGTACGAGCTGGAACGGTCCGGCGGCCGTGGCTGCCGGGCCCCAGCCGGCGACGTGGTCGAGCAGATCTTCACCGCCCGGGCTGTCGGCCGGGGCGGCGGTGAGGGGCGCCGCGCTGAACAGCGCCGTGATGTCGGGCGGCAGGTGCAGGTCGAGGGTGTCGTCGAGCGCGTCGTCCGGAGAGGCTTCGAAAGGTGCGAAGGGGCGGTCGAAGGTTTCGTCGGATCCTGGGTCGATGCCGGATTCGGTGGGGGGCACGATGGCGCTCTCTCCTTTCCGGGCCTCCTCACGAGGTCACGGGGCGGGCGGGCAGGGGGTCGGGGGACACAGTCGGGTTGGGGGCCGGGGCCGGGGACAGGAAAGGAGCGGGGAGGGGGACGGTGGGGACGGTGGGGACGGGTGGCAGGGGGTCAGGGGTGCAGAGGATTGGGGATGGTGACGTAGACGGACTGGGTGTCGACGGGGCCGACGAGTTCGTCGAGGCCGCGCAGCCGGGTCAGCAGGTTGGCCTTGCAGCGCAGGGTGCTGGCTTCCAGAAGCCGGCCGGGCAGCGGTGAACGGTGTTCCGCGGGCCCGGTGGCGGCATCGGTGAGGAACCGCCGGAAGGCCGCGAGGAGCACCTTCTCCCCGGCCAGGCGCTGGGATCCGAAGGCACCGATGAGGCCGAGGACGTTGTTGATGCCGAGGTAGTAGGCGAAGCGTTCGTCGGTGACCTCGTCGGAGACGAAGGTGTCGCTGGTGGCGCCGATGCCGGGCAGCCGCCGTGCCAGCTCCGTACGGCGTGACTCGCGGAAGTAGTAGCCCTGGTTGTCCCGGTAGCGGCCGCCGGCGGGCCAGCCGTCCCGGTCCAGCAGGACGAGGGTGTTCTGCTGATGCGCTTCGAGGGCGACCCCCGCGGTGCCGTCGAGCCAGAGGACGGGCCGCACCACCGCTTCGAGGTAGCGCAGGAACCACTCGGTGGCGACGGCGCCCGCGGGCCGTCCGGTGCGGGCGGTGAGCCTGCCGATGATGTCGGCGAGGCGGGAGCGCAGGCCGGTGTGGCCCGGCCAGGGGCGGGGCGAGGTGAGGGCGGCGATGCACACGGCGTCGTCGGTGGCGGCGAAGGGATTGTGCCGGACGACCACGTCCAGCCCGCGCACCGGCTCGCCGTCCGCTCCGGTGACACCGAACCAGGCCGGGTCGCGGACGATGTCGAAGCCCGGCGAGCCGGGGAAGGCGGCCCGCCACTGCGCGGCCAGGCCGGTACGGAGCAGCCGGTGCGCCTCGACGCCGCGTTCCAGTTCCTTGCGGAGGTTGTCGCGGCGGGAGTTGGTGATGCGTACGCCCAGGGAGAGCTTGAGCATGGCGTCGCAGCCGGGGCGGAAGACGGTGCGTACGGAGGAGGTGGGGTGCCAGACGGGGCCGCCGGGGCCCAGGTCGTGGAGGAGGCCCGCCTCGTACAGGGCGGCGATGTCCGGACGATGGCCGAGCTGGCGGGCCTGCCACGGGTGCATCGGCAGCGGCAGGGTGCCGGCGGGCGCCTGGGGCGCGCCCGCGGCGAGGCGGGCGGCCAGCTGCTCGGCGGGAACGGTCCGGCCGCGCTCGGTCCAGGCCGAGGCGGCGGTGAACACGTCCCGGTGGACGGCCGTCCAGTGGAGGCGGAACGCGCCGCGCAGCTCCGGGGAGTAGGCGCGCGTCTCGGCGTCGGTCAGCCCCTCCCGGCTCTTGGGGGTCGGGTGCATGGGGTGGCCGAAGAGCAGGGCTTGTTCGGCGGCGAGGAAGCGTGAGCCGCCGGGGTCGTCGGCCGGGGTGGCGCGCCGGTCGGTGAGGAAGGCCGCGGTGTGCCGTACGGAGTCGGCTACGCGGCCGACGAGGTCGGTGCTCTCGCTGTCCGGCGTTCCGGAGGGGTGGGCGGTCGGGCGCGCGGTGGTACCGATACCGGCGCTGCCCGTACTGCCACTGCCCGTGCCACCGCTGCCCGTACCGGCGCGTACGGCCTCGCGGCGCAGCAGGGCGGCGAGGGTCACCGCGTCCAGGGGCGCCGCGTCGGCGGGGGCGCCTTCCAGTACGGGCGCGCCGAGACGGTGCCAGCCGGTGTCCGACCAGTACAGGACGGGTACATGCAGGACCGTCGCGCTGGCTTCGAGGGGGATGCGCAGCCGGTCGCCGGCCGGGCGGGGCGTACCGCTCTCCCGGATCCAGCAACGGAGCAGGCTCTCGGCGCCGGCCGCGTCGGCGGCGACGGCCGGGTCCTGGTGCTCCAGCCGGTCCTGCGCGGGGGCCTGCGTCAGGTCTTGTGCGGAATCCCGTACGGCGTCCTGTCCAGGAACTTGTACGGGGTCTTCGGCCAGGTGGGCGTCCCCGGCCGGGGGCTCGGCCTCGACTTCGGCTTCGGCTTCGTCGTCCGCGTACACGGTGACGACCCGGGTCGCCCCCAGCCCGTGGCAGTCCTCGTGACCGTGCCGCTCGTAATGGCCGAGCCGTACGGAGCAGCCGGTGTGACCGCCGTGCTCACCGCCCTCCCCGGTGTCGTGGGCGCCGGTGCGCCGGTTCTGGCGCGGCACGGCGGGTTCCCGCAGCCGGGCCAGGGGTTCACGGGACAGACGGCGCTCGTCGGCCGGAGTCCCGTCGGGGCCAGGGCGTTCGTTCATCGGGGTGTGCCTCGCAGGGTCGGCGCGGTCGACGCGGTCTGGAATGTGGTGGGGCGATGAGGGCGCGTGAGGCGGTGGGCGAGCGGGCGCCCGCGAAGAATCGCGCGGCCGTGAGGAGCAGCGGAGACGTGCGGAACAGTGCAGACGCGAGGAACCGTGCAGCCGTGAGGAACGGCGCTGCCGGGCTGAACCGCGCAGCCGCGAGGACCAGTACGTCCATGAAGACCGGTGCACGCGGAAGGACCGGTACATCCATAAGAACCGGTACATCCGCAAGAACCGGTGCTTCCGGAAAGACCGGTCCCCCCACGAGAACCCCCGCCCCCGTAAAAACGTACGGCGCAGCAAAGGCGCACGAGCCGGAGCGACGCCGCACAGCGGAGCACTGGACGCCGCACCCCCATACGCCTGGCGCAGCGCGCCCCCCCTGCTCATGGCGTCACCCCGAGGGGCGGCTCCTGCCGCGATACCGCACAGTCCTGTCCGGCCGACGCGGACCCCACATCCGCCCCGGCACCCTCACGAGACCCGGCAGTTCCCCCGCCCGCCCCCGTCCGCGCCGCGGCCCCCAGCGCGTCGGCGAGGCGGTCGAGGATCGCGTCCGCCTGTTCGTCGGTGATGGTGAGCGGGGGCAGCAGCCGGACCACCGAGCTGCGGCGGCCGCCCAGCTCGACGATCAGGCCCCGGTCGAGGCACTCCTGCTGGACGGCCGCGGCCAGCGCGGGGGCGGCCGGGCGGGCACCCGCCGGGTCCGGGGCGGCGTCCGGGTCGACCAGTTCCAGGCCGAGCATCAGGCCCCGGCCCCGGACGTCCCCGACACAGCCGTGCTCGGCGGCGAGCCCGCTCAGCCGGGACATCATGCGGGCGCCCAGCTCGCCGGCGCGGCGCGCCAGGTCGTTCTTCCGGACGTACGCGAGGGTGGCCGCGCCGGCGGCCATCGCGAGCTGGTTGCCGCGGAAGGTGCCCGCGTGCGCGCCGGGCCGCCAGGTGTCCAGTTCCTCGCGGTAGACGATGACGGCGAGCGGCAGGCTGCCGCCGATCGCCTTCGACAGGACCAGGACGTCGGGCACCACGCCGCTGTGCTCGACGGCCCAGAAGGCGCCGGTGCGGCCGACGCCGGTCTGCACCTCGTCCACGATGAGGGGGATGCCGCGCGCCGCCGTGATCTCGCGCATCCGGCGCAGCCAGCTGTCGGGCGCAGGGATCACCCCGCCCTCGCCCTGGACCGGTTCGAGGATCATTCCGGCCGGTCCGGCGATGCCGCTCTTGTCGTCGTCGAGTACGTTCTCGGTCCAGCGCGCGGACAGTTCGGCGCCGCGCTCGCCGCCCGTACCGAAGGGGCAGCGGTAGGCGTACGGATACGGGAGGCGGGTCACGGAGGTGTCGCGCGCGCCCCCGGACGCCGCGAGCGCCCCCGCCGTCATGCCGTGGTACGCGCCGGTGAAGGCCGCGAGCCCGTCCCGGCCGGTCGCGGTCCGCACCAGTGTGAAGGCGGCTTCGACGGCGTCCGTGCCGGCCGGGCCGCAGAACTGGATGCGGCCGTGGGCGGCCAGTTCGGGAGGCAGGGTGGCGAACAGTTCGGTGACGAACGCGTCCTTGACCGGCGTGGCCAGGTCGAGGACGTGCAGCGGGGCGCCGGAGTCCAGGACGGAGCGGATCGCCTCCAGGACGACGGGGTGGTTGTGGCCGAGCGCCAGAGTGCCCGCCCCGGAGAGGCAGTCCAGGTAGCGGCGGCCGTCGGCGCCCTCGATGGTCAGTCCGCGGGCCCGCACCGGGACGATGGGAAGCGAGCGCGCGTACGTACGGGCGGCGGACTCGCGGAGCGACTGCCGTCGCAGGATGCCCTCGTGGGCGGGAGGGGGTGACATCGGCAGAGGCTGGGTCAAGGCCACGGCGGTTCGGTCCTCCTGCTGCTGGGCTCTTCTGTTGAACTGCGGGCGGGCCCGCCACGCGTCGGCCGCGCCCCGTCGGGCCGCTTCCGTCGCGCACCGGGCCTGGTCCGCTGTCGGCAGGTCGCCGGGCCTGGCCGGCGGACCGCTTCCCTTGCCGCCGGACACGGCTCAGCCGCCCCCGTACGTGTCAACGACGCCGCCGTCGGGAGAGCACGGCCTTCCGCAAGATCCTTGTCGGACGCGGGGCGTGGGTGGGGGCCCGACGGCGCGCCACCCGCGCTCTCTGCCCCGTCCCGAGCCCCCGGTGCACGCCCCCGCACCACCCCCTCGGAAAGATCCCCGCCGAACCGGAACCGGGGACCCGCCCGCCACCGTCCCCAACGGCACCGGCATAGTGGGGACCTGCGCCCGGCTTTCCGGTGCATGACAAAACAGCAGATGCGGGCACGTCCGGGGCAAGAACGGCACGATCACCTTCGGCGCGGTACGGCCGCCCGGGGCCGGACGCGTGCCCACGGCAAGCCTGAACAGACCAGGGGGAGTTCACCCATGCGATCCATACGTCGGCCGGTCCTGGCCGCGGCCGCCCTCACCACCGTGGTGGCGCTGACCGCCACCGGCTGCGGGCCCGAGGGCAACCAGGCGGACGGCAAGCCCAGCCAGTCCGCGGAACAGGGCAGCGCGGGCGGGGGTGGCTTCACGATCCCCCAGGACATCCAGGACAAGCTCAAGGAACACGGCGTCGACCTGGACAAGTGGAAGAACGGCGAGTGGAAGAACTGGGACAAGGACAAGTGGCTCCGCGAGGCCAGTGAGTTCATCAACCCGATCATCAAGGGCCTGTGGGACCCGGACCGGGCGAGCAAGGCCAAGCCGCCGAAGGAGCCCACGCCCAAGGACATCTCGGGCGACCAGGGGCGGACCGACCCGGAGCCGCGGGCGGTGCAGGCCAAGGCCGTGAAACCGCCGTTCGGCCAGAACGCGCCCGGCCTCGGCAAGATCTTCTTCGACACCCCCGAGGGCCACGCGGTCTGCTCCGGCGCGGTGGTCAAGGACCCGGCGCACCCGGGCAAGTCCAACCTGGTCTGGACGGCGGGCCACTGCGTGCACGCCGGCAAGACCGGTGGCTGGTACCGCAACATGGTCTTCGCCCCGTCGTTCAACGACAGCGGCAAGTCCGCGGCCCAGCTGGAGAACGCCTCGCGTGAGCAGATGTTCCCCAAGGGCGTGTGGTGGGCCGACGGCGCGTCGACCTCCAACCAGTGGATCAGCCAGGGCGGTCCGCAGGGCAACAGCGTGCCGATGGCGCCGTACGACTTCGCCATCATGCACGTGACGCCGGAGAAGGGCGCGGGCAGCAAGTCCCTCGAAGAGGTCGCCGGCGGCGCCTACTCGGTGGACTTCAACGCCTCGGCGATCCCGGACATCTCCAGCCTCACCGCCCAGGGCTACCCGGCCGAGGCGCCGTTCGACGGCGCGACGCTCCAGCAGTGCACCGACAAGCCGGGCCGGCTCTCGCTGGACGCCAAGAAGCCGACCATGTACCGCATCGGCTGCCTGATGACCGCCGGTTCCTCCGGTGGCCCCTGGTTCGCCAAGGGCTCGGACGGCAAGCCGGCGCTGGTGTCCAACACCTCGATCGGCCCGCGTCCGGCCGGCTGGCTGGCCGGCCCGCACCTCGGCCCTGAGGCCAAGAGCATGTACGGCGCGATGAGCAAGAAGTTCGCGTCGAAGTAGGCGGCGTGAGCGGCGTGAGCGGCGGGCACCTGGTACGCGCCGGGTGAGCGCGCGGGCGGCCCCGTATCCGTACGGCGGGTACGGGGCCGGTCCCGCCGCCGCTCACGCAAGCAGAGCATGGCGAAGGCCCGCTCCCGGACTCCGGGGGCGGGCCTTCGTACTGCTTCGGTACTGCGGGGAGCCTGGGCCTACGGCCGTGGCATCACGCCGCAGGCACGTACGGCTGTCACGCCGCTGCCACGTACGGCTTGAGCTCGGCGGCCAGTTCCTCGTGCACCCGCGCCTTGAGGACCGTGCCCTCCGCGATGTGCTCCTCGGAGATCACCTCGCCCTCTGCGTGGGCCCGCGAGACCAGCGCACCCTGGGTGTACGGCACCAGCGCCTCGATCTCGACCTGCGGCCGCGGCAGCTCCTCGTCGATCAGCGCGAGCAGCTCGTCGATGCCCTGGCCCGTACGGGCCGAGACCAGCAGCGCGTGCTTCTCGTTGCGCAGCAGCCGCTGGAGGACCAGCGGGTCGGCGGCGTCCGCCTTGTTGACGACGACGATCTCCGGTACGTGGGTGGCGCCCACGTCGCGGATCACCTCGCGCACCGCCGCCAGCTGCTCCTCCGGCACCGGGTGCGAACCGTCGACCACGTGGAGGATGAGGTCGGAGTCGCCGACCTCCTCCATCGTGGAACGGAACGCCTCGACGAGGTGGTGCGGCAGGTGCCGGACGAAGCCGACGGTGTCGGCGAGGGTGTAGAGCCGCCCGCTGGGCGTCTCGGCCCGGCGCACGGTCGGGTCCAGGGTGGCGAACAGCGCGTTCTCCACCAGGACGCCGGCCCCGGTCAGGCGGTTGAGCAGGGAGGACTTGCCCGCGTTGGTGTAACCGGCGATGGCCACCGAGGGGACCTTGTGACGGCGGCGTTCCTGCCGCTTGATGTCGCGGCCGGTCTTCATCTCCGCGATCTCCCGGCGCATCTTCGCCATCTTCTCGCGGATCCGCCGCCGGTCCGTCTCGATCTTGGTCTCACCGGGACCACGCGTGGCCATACCGCCGCCCGCGGAACCGGAGCCACCGCCACCCATCTGCCGGGACAGCGACTGGCCCCAGCCGCGCAGCCTGGGCAGCATGTACTGCATCTGCGCCAGCGAGACCTGCGCCTTGCCCTCGCGGGACTTGGCGTGCTGCGCGAAGATGTCGAGGATCAGGGCCGTACGGTCGACGACCTTCACCTTGACGACGTCTTCCAGGTGGATCAGCTGGCCGGGGCTCAGCTCACCGTCGCAGACCACCGTGTCGGCGCCGGACTCCAGGACGATGTCGCGCAGCTCCAGGGCCTTGCCGGAGCCGATGTACGTGGCCGGGTCGGGCTTGTCGCGGCGCTGGATGACACCGTCGAGCACGAGCGCGCCGGCGGTCTCGGCCAGCGCGGCCAGCTCGGCGAGCGAGTTCTCCGCGTCCTGCGCCGTGCCCGTGGTCCAGACACCGACCAGCACGACGCGCTCCAGGCGCAGCTGGCGGTACTCGACCTCGGTGACGTCTTCGAGCTCGGTGGACAGCCCGGCCACCCGGCGCAGGGCGGCACGCTCGGTGCGGTCGTACTGCTCGCCGTCACGCTCCCCGTCGATCTCGTAACTCCAGGCGACGTCCTCTTCCATCAGGGCGTCGGCCCGGCGGCTCTCGGGGAGGCGCTGTCGGTCCTGTGGAAGGGAAGAAGAGGAGGTCATTTGATCCTTTGCGTCGTTGGGACGTCCCGTACGGGGCCGCGTGGCCCCGGGACTCTCGATCGTGACAACGTCCGGGCCGCCCGGGAGATTCCCGGCGGCGGCCCCGTCATCGGCCAGACGATGTTCGCACGACCGCTGGTCACCGTCACGTGGGTTTTCCGTGCGCGCGGCGTACAGCGGTGGACCGGGGCTTTCCGGCCCGAGCGGCATGCTTCCCGGCCTGCTCACCCGCGGGCTTTCGCGCCCGGCTTGCCCGGAGACTTCCCCGCGGGCTTCCCGCCCGGCTTACCCGCGGGCTTGCCACCCGGCTTGTGCGCCGGCTTGCCCGCGGGCTTCGCGCCCGGCTTGTGCGCCGGTGGCTGCGGGGTCCGGTAGTGGCTCTTCCAGTCCGGGTGCCCCGGCATCGGCGGCGTCTTCGCGTCGTACAGCCAGCTGCGGAAGAAGCCGCCGAGGTCCTGGCCCGAGACACGGGAGGCCAGCGCGACGAAGTCGGCGGTGCCCGCGACGCCGTCGCGGTGCCGGGCCACCCAGGCGCGCTCCAGCCGGTCGAAGGCCGCGTGGCCGATCCTGGCGCGCAGCGCGTACAGCACGAGGGCGCTGCCGTCGTACATGACCGGGCGGAAGATGCCGGTCTTGTTGCCGGGCGTGGGGACCTTCGGTGCCCCCGGCGGGCCGCCCTCGGCGCGCATCCGGTCCGAGACGCTGTAGGCGCGCCGCGTCCGCTCGTCCATGGACATCTTGGAGTGCTCGTGCGCGTACAGCTCTTCGTACCAGGTGGCGTGCGACTCGTTGAGCCAGGCGTCCGACCAGGTGCGCGGGGAGACGCTGTTGCCGAACCACTGGTGCGCCAGCTCATGGACCATGATCGCTTCGACGTACCAGCGAGGGTACTGCCCCGTGGTGAACAGCCGCTCCTCGAAGAGGGACAGCGTCTGGGTCTCCAGCTCGAAGCCGGTCTCGGCCTGGGCGAGCAGCACACCGTACGTCTCGAAGGGGTAGCGGCCGACCTTGCTCTCCATCCAGGCGAGCTGGCCGGGCGTCTTGGCCAGCCACGGTTCCAGGCGCTTGCGGTCGGCGGCCGGTACGACGTCGCGCAGCGGCAGGCCGTGCGGCCCGGTGCGGCGGACGACGGCGGAGCGCCCGATGGACACCTGCGCCACCTCGGTGGCCATGGGGTGGGCGGACCGGTACACCCAGGTGGTGGTGGCCGGGGCCGCCGCTGTCCGCCGTACACCCTGTCCTGTCGGTACCACGCTCCTGACCGGCACGGCACCCGGGTAGCGCGCCACCCGCGACCCGTTGGCGACGACCGTCAGGTCCTTGGGCGCGGTGACGCGGAAGGTGTAGAGCGCCTTGTCCGAGGGGTGGTCGTTGCCCGGGAAGACGCGGTGCGCGGCGTCGACCTGGTTGGCCATCACCAGCCCGTCCTTCGTACGCAGCCAGCCGACCTCCTTGGCCTTGCCGCCCTTGGGGGTCCGCGGGTCACTGGTGTGCCGGACGACGATCCGCACCGGGGTGCCGGCGCGCACGGTGCGGTGCGGCGTGACGATCAGGTCCTCGCCGCGGCTGACGTGGGGCGCGGGCCGGCCGTCGACCTCGACGGAGCGGACGATGCCGTGCGCGAAGTCGAGGTTGATGTGCTTCAGGCGGGCGGTGGCCCGTGCGGTGATCTTCGTGACGGCGTCGAGCGGCCGGTCATTGTGTCCGGAGTACCTCAGAGCGATGTCGTACGCGCGGACGTCGTAGCCGGGGTTGCCGAGGTGCGGATAGAGCCGGTCGCCGATGCCGAGCGGTGTGGCGTCCGGCAGGCCGGCGGCGACCAGTGAGGCGGCGGCGAGCAGGCCGAGCGCGCTCCGGCGGCGGGCAGCGGCCCCGGAGGGGCGGCGCGGACGGTTGCGGGACGGGACGCCTTCGGAACCCGGTCCGGGGCCGGGGGCGGGGTGGGACGAGGAAAGCGGCATGACAAACCGCTATCAGCGCGGCGTCCCCGCCCGTGGCCGACGCGACAGTACGGCACCCGAACGAGGGGATCTGTGCGTCCGTCGAGGCCGGACGGGCGCGGGTGGGCGCCGCATCGCGTGGGAACCGGACCCACGGCCACTCAGGACCGCGCCGCGACCCTCGGCTGCGCCCGCCCCGCCCGCAGCACGTCGAAGACGCCCGGCACCTGCCGCATCGCCCTCATCAGGGACGGCAGTTTGGCCGCGTCCGGCAGGTGGAGCGTGTACGTGTGCCGTACACGCTGCTCGCGGGGCGGTTCGACGGCCGCGGCGACCACGGCCGCGCCCTCGGCGGCGATGGCCTCGGTGAGGTCGGCGAGCAGATGCGGCCTGCTGAACGCTTCCGCGAGGAGGGTGACCCGGCAGCCCTGCGCGCGGTTTCCCGCGCCGCGCCAGCGTGCGCCGACCGGCTGCCGACCGGACGCGGCCATCCGGGCCACCACGGGGCACAGGGCCCGGTGCACGGTGACGATGCCGCCCCGTACGGCGAAGCCGGTGACGTTGTCCGGTGGTACGGGGGTGCAGCAGCCCGCGAGCCGCACGGTCGCGCCGGGGAGGTCGGTGGCCAGGGCGGTGGTGTCGCCGCCGTGGCGCCCGGTCGCCGCGGCGGCCCCGGCGCCCCGCGTCTCGCCGGCACCGCTCGGTGCGCCCGCCTCCACCTGGCCCTCCCCCGTTCCCGTGTCCGCCCCGGGGTGGGCGGTCAGCCAGCGGGAGATGGCGAGCCGGGCCGCCGGGGTACGGGTGTGGTCGAGCCAGTCCGGCGAGGGGCCGGCGGCGGAGTCGGGGGCCATGAGCAGGTGCAGGCTGTCGCCGTCGCACAGGATGGTGGAGAGCGTCGCCAGGCGCCCGTTGACGCGCGCGCCGATGCAGTGGTGGGCCCCTTCGCCGTACAGCGCGTACGCGGCGTCCACGCAGCTCGCGCCGGCGGGAAGGCCTACGGTGCCGGTGCCCGCCGCACCCGTGCCCGCACGCTCCGCGGTGACCGTGCCGCTCCCGTCGCCGAACCCGCCCTCCGCGCAGAAGACCGTGATCTCCCGGTCCTGGGCCAGGTCGGCGCGCAGCGAGGTCCAGAACGTGTCCGGGTCGGGGGTGGCGCGCTGCCACTCCAGGAGGCGGCACAGCCAGCCGGGCTGGGTCGGGTCGACGCGCTCGCCGTCCTCGGCCGGCTGCGCGCCCTGCGCGCCGTCCGGCACCGCCGCGGACGGGTCGGAGCCGTCCGCGGGGGCGTACGGGTTGCCCAGCGCGATCACCCCGGCCTCCGCGACGCGGTGCATGCGGTGGGTACGGATGAGCGTTTCGGCAATCGCGCCGTCCGCGTCGGAGACGGCGGTGTGCAGCGACTGGTAGAGGTTGAACTTCGGCGCGGCGATGAAGTCCTTGAACTCCGAGACGACCGGGGTGAAGCAGGTGTGCAGCTCGCCGAGGACCGCGTAGCAGTCGGCGTCCTCGGCGACGAGCACCAGCAGCCGGCCGAGGTCCGCGCCGGTGACCGTGCCGCGCGCCAGGCGCACCCGGTGCACGGAGACGAAGTGCCGGGGCCGGATGAGGACTTCGGCGTCGATGTCGGCCTCGTGCAGGACGGTGCGCACCCGTTCCGCGATGGCGTCGAGCGGGCCCGGGCGGCCGGCGTGGCCGAGGACCAGGGCGCGGGTGGTGGCGTACTCCTCCGGGTGCAGGATCGCGAAAACCAGGTCCTCCAGCTCGGTCTTGAGCGCCTGCACACCCAGCCGTTCGGCGAGCGGGATCAGCACGTCGCGCGTGACCTTGGCGATCCGGGCCTGCTTCTCGGGGCGCATCACACCGAGGGTGCGCATGTTGTGCAGCCGGTCGGCGAGCTTGATGGACATCACGCGGACGTCGTTGCCGGTGGCGACCAGCATCTTGCGGAAGGTCTCGGGTTCGGCCGCGGCGCCGTAGTCGACCTTCTCCAGCTTGGTCACGCCGTCGACCAGGTAGCAGACCTCCTTGCCGAACTCCCGGCCCACCTGGTCGAGCGTCACCTCCGTGTCCTCGACGGTGTCGTGGAGGAGGGAGGCGGTCAAGGTCGTGGTCTCGGCGCCCAGTTCGGCCAGGATCAGGGTCACCGCGAGCGGGTGGGTGATGTACGGTTCGCCGCTCTTGCGCAGCTGCCCGCGGTGTGAGGACTCGGCGAGCGCGTAGGCCCGGCTCAGGGTGTCCAGGTCGGCGTCCGGGTGGTGGGCGCGGTGCACCTTGGCGACGTGCTCCAGGGCGTCCGGCAGGCCGTCGCGGGGTGCCGGCCCGAGCAGCGCGGCCCGGCCGATGCGGCGCAGCCCGCGCAGCTCCAGGCGGGGGCGGCCGCGTTTGCGGTGGGAGGCTTCTCCCAGGTCGGACGGACCGGCCTGGGCAGGCGCGACGGGGTTACCAGGGTTCGTGGCCTCTGCGCTCATGGGCACCTCCGGCGGCGTCGACCGGCGGTTGGGCGCCCGCAGTCAGTCGCCCGGGCCGGTGCTTGATGCTACCGAGCCCATCACGCAGCGCTGTCCCGCTCTCGCCCAGCGTGAACCGGATCACCCATTCGAGCGAAGTCTCAGCCGAGGGCCGTGACCAGCCACGCGGGGTCCATGACACCCTGCGCGACGATCACCGCGGGGCCGGTCATCTCGACCGTGCCGTCCGGCTGCTCGGTGATGGTCAGGCTGCCGCCCAGCACGTCGACGGCGTACGTGACGGGGGTGCCGGTGACCGCGGGGTCGGTGCCGTCCCGGCGGGCGGTGGCGACGGCGACGGCGCAGGCGCCCGTACCGCAGGAGCGGGTCTCGCCGGCGCCGCGCTCGTGGACCCGCATCGCCACGTGGCGCGGGCCGCGGTCGGCGACGAACTCGATGTTGACGCCGTCCGGGTAGACGGCGGCTGGGCCGAACGGCGGGACGTCGCGCAGCTCTCCGGCGTGGTCGAGGTCCTCGACGAAGGCGACGGCGTGCGGGTTGCCCATGTTCACGTTGCGGGCGGGCCAGCTGCGGTCGCCGACGGTGACCGTCACGCCGTCCGGGAGCAGCTCGGCGCGGCCCATGGAGATCGTGACCTCGCCGGTCGCGGCCAGGCGCGCCGTCCGTACGCCGGCGCGGGTGGCGATGGCCAGCTCGCCCTCCTTGGCCAGGCCGGCGTGCTGGAGGTAGCGGGCGAAGACGCGGATGCCGTTGCCGCACATCTCGGCGACGGAGCCGTCGCCGTTGCGGTAGTCCATGAACCACTCGGCCTCGCCGGCCATGGCGCGGGCCTCGGGGTCGGCGGCGGAGCGCACCACGCGCAGCAGGCCGTCGCCGCCGATACCGGCCCGGCGGTCGCAGATCCGCGCGACGGCGTCCGCGGACAGCTCCAGGACGCCGTCCGGGTCGGGGACGATCACGAAGTCGTTCTCCGTGCCGTGCCCCTTGAGGAAGGCGATGCCCCGGCCGGAGCCGCCCGCGGCGGTCGTGGCGGCGCTCACTGCGGCCCCCGTGGCCTCTACGGTCCCCTGTGCGTCGGTCATGCCTGCATCGTACGGCGCACCAGTGACAGCCCGTGTCGCGGCCCCGGTCGCTGCGTGTCCGGGCCTCGGCCGCCCGAGCGTCGCCCGGGTGCGCCGCACCGCGCTCCCAGGGCGTAGGGGCCCCGGCCGTCAGCGCGGCCTGTGATCAGTGCGGCGGCCGCTCAGTGCAGCCGCGCGACCCGCCAGACCGCGAGCAGGGCCAGGACGGCCACGACCGCGGCGTACGCCAGCACGACGCGCCAGTCCGGGCGGCGGCCGGAGCCGCGGGCGGGCAGGCCGGGCCAGGTGTGGCCGACCCGGCGGGCGGCCATCATGCCCCAGCCCGCGGCGCAGCCGAAGAGCAGCAGGCCGAGCATGGAGATCACCGCGCCGCCGTCGCCGCCGAACTCGAAGGCGAGCGGGAAGGCGAACATCAGCGAGCCGAGGATGGCCAGGCCCACGATGGGCGCGAGCTGCCAGATGCGCAGCCTGCGGGGCGGGCGCAGTTCCCGGAAGGACTCGCCGCCCTCGGCCGCCTCCTCGGGACCGTCCCCGGCGTCCAGGGGTGCCGGGCGAACCGGTTCCCCCAGGGCGTCGGGGCCGTCGGGCCCGACGGCCGCGGCGTGGTCCAGGGCAGGCCCGTCCGGGCCGACGGCCCCGGGTCCGTCCTGGGTCAGCGGCTCCGTCGCGTCCCGCTGTCCGTCACGCGGCCCGTCCGGTTGCTGCGGTCTGTTGCGAGGGCCGGCCTCCATCGCCACGCGCCCTCCCCACTCCGACTGCACGCCTCGATCGAAGGTCGATGATGACACGCTCCCGGGGGCCCGGATGACGGGCGGAGCGTCCCGATGCCATGACGTGATCAGGCTGTGACCGGTCGTTCGACCAACGCCAGCGCCCGCCCCGGGAGTTCCGCGCGGTCCCCGGCGCCGCCGCTGAGCCAGTGGACCCGGGGGTCCCTGCGGAACCAGGAGTCCTGGCGGCGCGCGAACCGCTTGGTGGCACGGACCGTCTCGGCTCGCGCCTGCTCCTCCGTGCACTCCCCCGCGAGCTGGGCGAGCACCTGCTGGTAGCCGAGGGCCCTGGAGGCGGTACGGCCCTCGCGCAGCCCCTCGCCCTCCAGCCGCCGCACCTCGTCGACCAGACCCTCCTCCCACATCCGGTCGACCCTGCGGGCGATGCGGTCGTCCAGTTCGGGGCGTGCCACGTCGACGCCGATCTGCACGGTGTCGTAGACCGCCTCGTGCCCGGGGAGGTTGGCGGTGAAGGGGCGGCCGGTGATCTCGATGACCTCCAGGGCGCGCACGATGCGGCGCCCGTTGCTCGCCAGGATGGCGCGGGCGGCCTCCGGGTCGGCGGCGGCGAGCCGGGCGTGCAGGGCGCCGCTGCCCTGCTCGGCGAGCTCGGCCTCCAGCCGGGCGCGCACCTCCGGGTCCGTACCGGGGAAGTCGAGGGCGTCGATGGCGCCGCGTACGTACAGGCCGGACCCGCCGACGAGGACGGGAGTACGGCCTTCGGCGAGCAGGCGGTCGATCTCGGCGCGGGCCAGGCGCTGGTACTCGGCGACGTTGGCGGCCCGGGTGACGTCCCAGATGTCCAGGAGGTGGTGCGGAACGCCCCGGCGTTCGGGCACCGTCAGCTTGGCGGTGCCGATGTCCATTCCCCGGTAGAGCTGCATGGAGTCGGCGTTGACGACTTCGCCACCGAGATGGCGGGCGAGCGCGACGCCCAGATCGGACTTTCCGGCCGCGGTGGGACCGACGACGGCGATGACCCGGGGTGCGGGAACTGCGGTGTTCACCGGCCCAGTCTCGCAAACCTCGGGGCCTCATCTCGAACGAGCGACGTGACGGCTCGTCTCCGTGTTCGTTGCCTGATGCGAGGTTCCGGCCGCCGGTTTACGGACCGGGGCCCGCGGGCGGCGCAATGGGACGCTCCGGGCGCCACGGGATTTCGCCCACACGAGTAGGGTATGGAGTAGTTATGGGCGTGTTTTCACGGTTTCGTCGCCGCAAGAACGAGGCGTCGACGGAGGAGGCTGCCGCCGCCACACTGACGGCGGAAGCGGCGGCTCCGGAGGACGGGGAGCCCGCCGAGGCCGCCGCGGCAGAGCAGGGCGGGGCGGCTCCGCAGGACGGGAGGCCGTCCGCGGAGGAGGCGGGCGAGTCGGCGGCCGCGGAAGGCGTCGAGATCCCCAAGCAGCAGTCGGCCGGGGAGGCTGCGGACAGCGAAGCCGGGGAAGGCGCCCGCAAGTAACGCGCACGCCGTACGAAGGAAGACGAAGGAAGGCGCCCATGGGTCTGCTGGACAACCTCAAGGCCAGGCTCGGTCCTCTGAAGAGCAGGGCCGGTGACCTCGCGCAGCAGCACGGGGACAAGATCGAGCAGGGGCTCGACAAGGCCGCTCGGGCGGTCGATGCGAAGACCAAGGGCAAGTACAGCAGCCAGATCGGGACCGGCGCGGGCAAGGCGAAGGACGCCCTCGGCAGGCTGTCCGAGGAGTCCCGCCGCTCCGGCGGCCAGGGCTCCGGCGGCTCCGGCCCGCAGGGACCGGCCTCCTGACCTTCCCGCCGGGCCTGCGGCGGGGTGGCCCGGGCGGCACGACGGCCGCGGAGCGTGACGCTCCGCGGCCGTCGTGTGGGTGCCCGCCCGGCGGACACCGTTTCCGTACGTCTCAGGACCAGGCCGCCACAAAGTACCCCACTCCGTAGGGCGCCTCTTCGCGCAGCAGCTCGCCGCGCAGCCCGGCGCCCTGTGCGGCGCCTGCCAGGACCTGCCAGCAGGCCCGTCCGGAGGCCTTCAGCTCGTCCGCCAGCTCCGCGTCCAGCCCGGTCAGCGCCTCGGTGTCGGCGGCTGCCAGAGCGCGCCCCACGGCGGCGTCGAAGCCTTCGGCCCGCTCGTCGTAGTAGCCAGGTGCCTTCACCGTGCGGCATGCGCTGCCGTCGCCCATGACCAGCAGGGCGACCCGCTCCGACGATGCCGCGATCTCCCGGCCGACCTGGAGGCAGCGGTCGGCGGCCAGCGGTTCTCCGACGCCCAGCCCTTCCACCGGCGCGTCCGCCCAGTCCGTACGGGCCAGCAGCCAGGCGCCGACCGACAGCGACGGCGGAAGCGGCCGTTCCGGGGGCGTCCCGGCGGCGCCCAGGCTCACTTCCAGGTCCACGCCGAAGCCGCGGAACGAACCCACCGCGCCCTGCCCGTGCGGCCCGCGGCCGGCCTGTCCGGCGGGGCCGACGACGACCAGCCGGTCCGGCCGGGCCGCCGCGAGCACGCCGACCGCGTCGAGGGCGGCGGCCCGCAGGCCGTCCAGCTCGGGCGCAGCTGCGGAGGCGACCTCCGGGACGAGCACCGGCGGACACGGACAGACGGCGGCGGCGACAAGCATGGCTGGAACCCTAGCAAGGCCGCGCTGTGGGGGACGTGGGCTCAGGCGCGGGCGTCCCCCGACCGGTTCGCCCGCCCTCAGGCCCTCAGTCGCACCCGCAGCCCGCCGCCGGGGCCGGGGTGGGGGCCGGCGCGCCGATCGTCGGGAGGCCGAGCATGACGCCGGCCGGTTTGTCGGCCGGGGCGGCGTTGCGCTTCTCCCAGGCGTCGCCCGCGCGCGTACGGCGGACGGCCTTCGAGGGGCCCTCGGCGAGCAGGTGGTGCGGTGCGGCGTAGGTGATCTCGACGGTCACCATGTCGCCGGGGCGCACCGGCTCCTCGGGGCGCGTGAAGTGCACCAGGCGGTTGTCGGGCGCGCGGCCGGACAGGCGGCGCGTGGCGTCGTCCTTGCGCCCCTCGCCCTCGGCGACCATGACCTCCAGGGTGCGGCCGACCTGCTTCTTGTTCTCCTCCCAGGAGATCTCCTCCTGGAGGGCCACCAGCCGCTCGTAGCGCGCCTGGACGACCTCCTTGGGGATCTGGCCCTCCATCGTGGCGGCCGGGGTCCCGGGGCGCTTGGAGTACTGGAAGGTGAAGGCCTGCGCGAAGCGGGACTCGCGGACCGTGTGCAGGGTCTGCTCGAAGTCCTCCTCGGTCTCGCCCGGGAAGCCGACGATGATGTCCGTGGAGATGGCGGCGTCCGGCATCGCGGCGCGCACCTTCTCGATGATGCCGAGGAAGCGCTCCTGGCGGTACGAGCGGCGCATCGCCTTGAGGACCGTGTCCGAGCCGGACTGCAGCGGCATGTGCAGCTGCGGCATCACGTTCGGCGTCTCGGCCATGGCGGCGATGACGTCGTCGGTGAAGTCGCGGGGGTGCGGCGAGGTGAAGCGGACCCGCTCCAGGCCCTCGATCTTCCCGCAGGCGCGCAGCAGCTTGCTGAACGCCTCGCGGTCGCCGATGTCGGAGCCGTACGCGTTGACGTTCTGGCCGAGCAGGGTGATCTCGGAGACGCCCTCCGCGACCAGCGCCTCGATCTCGGCGAGGATGTCGCCGGGGCGGCGGTCCTTCTCCTTGCCGCGCAGGGCGGGGACGATGCAGAAGGTGCAGGTGTTGTTGCAGCCGACGGAGATCGAGACCCAGGCCGCGTACGCGCTCTCGCGGCGGGTGGGCAGCGTGGAGGGGAACGCCTCCAGCGACTCGGCGATCTCGACCTGGGCCTCCTCCTGGACACGGGCGCGCTCCAGGAGCACCGGCAGCTTGCCGATGTTGTGCGTCCCGAAGACCACGTCGACCCAGGGGGCCTTCTTGACGATGGTGTCGCGGTCCTTCTGGGCCAGGCAGCCGCCGACGGCGATCTGCATGCCCGGGCGCGCGGCCTTCTTCGGCGCGAGCTGGCCGAGGTTGCCGTAGAGCCGGTTGTCGGCGTTCTCCCGCACCGCGCAGGTGTTGAAGACGACGACATCGGCCCCGTCGGCACCCTGGGGCGCGGGCACGTATCCGGCGTCCTCCAGCAGGCCCGACAGCCGCTCGGAGTCGTGGACGTTCATCTGGCACCCGTAGGTGCGCACCTCGTATGTCTTCGCACTCATCTCAATCGACCAGGGTACGTGCTCCCGCCGCCGCCTCGCCCCTCCCTTTCCCGGTGCGGGGCTGGCAGGATCCCGCCCATGGTTTCCGTACTCCCCCGCACCGGCGGGCGCCGGGCGCTGCTCGCGGCGGCCGCGGCGCTGGCCGTGCTCGGCCCGCTGCTGTGGTGGCTGCTGCCGCTGGGCAGCCCGCCCACGCCCGGCGGGCAGCTCACGCTGACCACCGGCGTGCGCTCCGGCGTGTACGCGCGCTACGGGGAGCTCCTCAAGCAGGACCTGCGCCGGGACCTGCCGCGGGTCGACGTACGGCTGATGAACAGCGCGGGGTCGCTGGACAATCTGGACCAGCTGACGGAGGGCAACGCGCAGTTCGCGATCGCGACCGCGGACGCGGTGGCCGAAATGCAGCGCCTCAAGCCGCGGGAGGCGGCCCGGCTGCGGGCCTGCGCGCGGCTGTACGACGACTACATGCAACTGGTGGTCCGTGCGGACTCCCCGGTCGGTTCGGCCAAGGACCTCAGGAAGCTGCGCGTCGGTGTGGGGGCGGACGGCTCCGGCGTCCAACTGATCACCCGGCGGCTGATCGCGGCGGCCGGGCTCGACTTCGACCGGGACATCGAGGCGGTGCGGGTCGGCATCGACCGGATGCCGAAGCTGCTGGAGGACGGGGAGCTGGACGCCTTCTTCTGGTCGGGCGGGCTGCCGACCTCGGCCGTGCAGCAGGTGGCCCGGCGGCTGCCCGTACGGCTCGTCCAGCTCGGGGACCTGATCCCGGCGCTGCACCGGCAGGGCGGGCGGACCCGCCACTACCGGGCGGCCGTGATGCCGGCCGACGCCTATCCGCGGGTCCAGAAGGGGCAGGCGGTCAAGACGATCGCGGTCGCGAACCTGCTGGTGACCAGCGACCGGGAGGATGCGGTGCTGACGGAGGCGATCACCCGGACGGTGATAAGGAGCCGGGACCGGATCGGTACCGAGGTGCACGCCGCCCAGAAGGTCGATCTGCGGACCGCGGTGTTCACCGATCCGCTGCCGCTGCACGAGGGCGCGCGGCGCTATTACGTATCGGAGAAGCCTTAGGCGGGCCGGGCCCGGATACACGCCGGGGCGCGCACGGACTTCCGTGCGCGCCCCGGTGTTCGTGTCAGGCCTTGGGTGCCCGCGGGGTGCGCGGCCCCTTCTGAGCGCGGGAGGGACGGCGGGACGGGCGGCCGCCGCCCGAGGCGCCGGTGCCGCCGCCCGCCGAGCCGCCGCCGGAACCGCCGCGGCGCGGACGCCGCCGCCCCCCGCCGCCGCCCGCGGGCTTGGTCCGCTCCTGCTGCGCGGGGACGGCGATCACCACCGGCTGTCCGGTCGGTGTCTGCGCGCCCGTGATCCGTATCAGCTCACTGTCGCCCGGCCGGACCCGCGCCGTACCGGGAGTGATCTTCGCCCGGGCCATCAGCCGGGTCATGTCCCGGCGCTGGCCGGGCGTGACCAGGGTGACGACGGTGCCCGACTCGCCGGCCCGCGCGGTGCGGCCGCCGCGGTGCAGGTAGTCCTTGGCCTCGGTCGGCGGGTCGACGTTGACCACGAGGTCGAGGCCGTCGATGTGGATGCCGCGGGCAGCGACGTTGGTGGCGATCAGCGCGGTGGCCTGGCCGGTGCGGAACTGCTCCAGGGTGCGGGTGCGCTGCGGCTGGGACTTGCCGCCGTGCAGCGCCGCGGCCCGTACGCCCTGCGACAGCAGGTGCTTGGTGAGCCGGTCGGCGCCGCGCTTGGTGTCCACGAACATGATCACGCGGCCGTCGCGGGCGGCGATCTCGGTCGTGGTGGCGCGCTTGTCGGTGTCGTCCACGTACAGGACGTGGTGCTCCATGGTGGTGACCGTCGCGGCCGACGGGTCCACGGAGTGGGTGACCGGGTCGGTCAGGAACCGGCGGACGAGCTTGTCGACGTTGCGGTCGAGCGTCGCGGAGAACAGCATCCGCTGGCCGCCCGGGTCCACCTTCTCCATCAGGCGGGTGACCTGCGGCAGGAAGCCCATGTCGGTCATCTGGTCGGCCTCGTCGAGGACCGTGACGGCGACCTGGTCGAGCTTGCAGGCGCGGCGGTCCAGCAGGTCGGCGAGCCGGCCGGGGGTGGCGACCAGGATCTCGGCGCCCTTGCGCAGCGCGTCGACCTGGCGGTTGATGGAGGTGCCGCCGACGACCGTGGTCGTACGCAGGCCGACCGCCGTGGCGTACGGGGCGAGCGCCTGGGTGACCTGGGTGGCCAGCTCGCGGGTGGGCACGAGCACCATCGCCAGGGGGCTCTTGCTCTCGGCGCGGCGGCCCGCCGTACGGCTGAGCATCGCCAGTCCGAAGGCCAGGGTCTTGCCGGAGCCGGTCCGGCCGCGGCCGAGCACGTCCCGGCCCGCGAGGGTGGCGGGCAGCGTAGCGGCCTGGATGGGGAACGGCTCGGTGACGCCCTGCGCGCGCAGCGCGGTGAGAAGAGCCGGTGCCAGCGGCAGCTCGTCGAAGGAGACGGCAGGCGGCTGACTGGCCGTCCGCGGGGACGGCGTGGATGCGGCGCTCTGTCGCGGTGCGGTCGCTCGGGTCACTGAAAGCCCTTCTGTGGCGGGGAGGCCGAGCGCGTACGGCACGGTGCCGTGCGGTCTCGGGGCCGCGTGGGTACGGGACGTACGCACACGAGGCGTGCTGCTGCGGTGCGGCCGGGCGGGGACGGCCGGGACGGCCGGCGAGCCGTACGGTGACGCCCTTGCGCCGGCCGGCCGTACGGATACGGACGGGGCCCGCACCGACCGGTGCGGGCCCCGTCCGCGGACGCGCGGTCCGTCAGGCGGGGATGATGTTCTCCGCCTGCGGGCCCTTCGGGCCCTGGGTCACGTCGAAGCTGACCTTCTGGCCCTCCAGGAGCTCACGGAAGCCCTGAGCCTGGATGTTCGAGTAGTGGGCGAAGACGTCGGGGCCGCCGCCGTCCTGCTCGATGAAGCCGAAGCCCTTTTCCGCGTTGAACCACTTCACGGTGCCGGTGGCCATGTTTTTCTCCTTCTAGGGGCAAACCGGAGACCGCACTTCGCGGCCTCCTTGTCGCCGAGATGATCGCCCCACACCGGAGAAAGGTCCGGAAAACAAGGAACGCCCGGGGCTTCCAGCCTCCGGGCGCGCACAAAGTTCATGGGTACCACAACTGCAACACCATCAACGGTAACACACGTCCACGGCGGCGAACGGCCGTACGGGGACAGCACCGGAACCGGTGGTCAGGGCGCTGTGCGCGGCAACACCACGGTCACCCGCAGCCCGTGCGGCCGGTGCGGCGCGAAGGAGATTGTGGCGCCTCCGGCGGCGAGCAGCGCGCGGGTGATCGACAGGCCCAGGCCGGAGCCGGAGACGTTCTGATGGCGGCCGCTGCGCCAGAAGCGGTCACCGATCCGGGCCAGTTCGTCCTCGGTGAGGCCCGGCCCGTGGTCGCGGACGGTGATGCGTACGCGCTCGCCCTCCGGCGCCACGCCGACGGTGACCCGTTCCCCGGCGGGCGTGAACTTCAGGGCGTTGTCGACCAGCGCGTCCAGGGCGCTGGACAGCGCGACCGGGTCCGCCCAGCCCGTCACGGCCCGCTGGCCCTCGTAGGACAGCAGCACGCCCTTGTCGTCGGCCAGCGGGCGCCAGGAGTCGACACGTTCGGCGGCGAGCGCGGCGACGTCGGTGAGCTGGAGGTCGGCGGCGGCGTGCTCGGCCAGCGCCAGGTCCAGGAGGTCGTCCAGGACCCGGGCCAGACGCTTGCCCTCCGTACGGACGGAGGCGATCTCCTCGTTGCCCTCGGGGAGTTCCAGGGCGAGCAGCTCGATGCGCAGCAGCAGGGCGGAGAGCGGGTTGCGCAGCTGGTGGGAGGCGTCGGCGACGAAGGCGCGCTGCTGCTCCAGCACGTCCTCGACGTTGTCGGCCATCTCGTTGAACGAACGGGCCAGGCGGCGTAGTTCCGGCGGCCCGGAGGCGGCGGCGACCCGGGACTTCATCCGGCCGGTGGCGATGTCGTGGCTCGCGGCGTCCAGGACGCGCACCGGGCGCAGCACCCACCCGGTGAGCCGGAAGGCGGCGGCCACCGCGACGAGCATGGCCGCGCACTCCCCCGCCCCGATCAGCAGCCATCCGTGCAGGATGCGGGAGCGCATCTGCCCGGTGGGCGAGTCGGTGACGACGACGGCCACCACGTCGCCGTCCCGGATGACGGGCGAGGCGACGGGGATCCGGCCGTCCTCGTTCCAGGGCATGATCCGGCGGGGATCGTGGCTGCGGCGGCCCGCCAGCGCCTCGCTGAAGGCCCGCGCGCCCTCGCCCCGCTCCGGTACGCGCCAGTCGGCGGGCGCCGCCGCCATGGGGGTCCGGTCACGGAAGAAGACGCCGACGCGGATGCCGTACAGCTCGTGGTAGCGCTTGAGTTCGGCGCCGAGCGTGGACTGCCGTTCGTCCTCGTCGGGGGACTTGCGCCCGGCGCCCGGCCGGGCGGTGACGTACTGGGCGAGGGACGCGAAGCGCGCCGCGTCGTCGATCCGGTCGACGACCACCCGCTGCTGTTCGACGGCGGCGGTGATGCCGGCGAGCGGGAAGCCGAGCGCGAGCAGCACCCCGGCCAGCAGGACGATCAGGAGCGGGAGGAGTCGGGTGCGCACGGTGCGGTGCCGCCGGCCGTCAGGAGGCCGGGCCGGCCGGCGAGACGGCGGCGGGCGGTGCCACGAGCCGGTAGCCGACGCCGCGCACCGTCTCGATCAGCGCGGGCATCCCCAGCTTGGCGCGCAGCGACGCGACGTGCACCTCCAGGGTCCGGCCGGTCCCCTCCCAGCTGGTGCGCCACACCTCGCTGATGATCTGCTCGCGCCGGAAGACGACGCCCGGCCGCTGCGCGAGCAGGGCGAGCAGGTCGAACTCCTTGCGGGTCAGGGGGACGGTGGTGCCGTCCACGGACACCTGCCGGGTGGACAGTTCGATGGTGACGGCGCCGAGCCGCAGCCCGTCGCGCGGCATGCCCTCCTCGGCGGGCGGCTCCCCCGCGGCGGCCGGCGCGGAGGTGCGGCGGCGACTGACGGCGTGGATACGGGCGAGCAGTTCGCCGGTGTCGTAGGGCTTGACCACGTAGTCGTCCGCGCCGAGGTTCAGTCCGTGGATCCGCGACCGTACGTCCGCACGCGCTGTCACCATGATCACCGGAGTGCTGCCGATCCGCCGGATCCGGCCACAGACCTCGAAGCCGTCCTGGTCGGGCAGGCCGAGGTCGAGCAGCACCACCCCGAAGGGCTCCCGGCCACCGGGGAGCAGAGCCTGGAGCGCCTCCTCCCCGCTGCGCGCATGGGTGACGTCGAAGCCGTGCCGGGACAGCACGGCGGACAGGGCGGCCGCGACATGGTCGTCGTCCTCCACGAGCAGCAGCCGCACCGGCCCCCTCCTCACGATGTGTGCCCGGCCGCGCATACCTGGACGCGCGGGCGCATGGATGTACGACCGCACGCGGGCGCGTACGGGCACGGGCCGTCCGCGGGGCGGCCAAAAGGCATCTACGGCGATGGACGGCACGCACGTCAAGGGGGTATTCCCGGAAGGACGGTTCCGTTATGCAGCCGGTACAACGGGGCGCCCGGCCCGCGCACCCCGTTCACGCCGCGTGTCCCTCCGCGGCCGTATCGTTATGCTCAAATCCCGCTCAGATGTAATGACGCTGGTCGCAGGGCGTTACTAGGGTCCTCCCCAACCGAGGAGGACGGAGCTGTACGCCGATGAGCGAAGTATCGGTGACCAAGAGCGACAAGGGGCCCGCGCCGGCGGGCGACCCGCTGGTCGTGCTGGACAACGTGAACAAGCACTTCGGCGCGCTGCACGTACTCCAGGACATCGACCTGACCATCCGGCGCGGTGAGGTGGTCGTGGTGATCGGGCCCTCCGGGTCCGGCAAGTCGACCCTGTGCCGCACGATCAACCGGCTGGAGACCATCGACTCCGGCTCCATCACGATCGACGGCAAGCCGTTGCCGCAGGAGGGGCGCGAGCTGGCACGGCTCCGCGCCGACGTGGGCATGGTCTTCCAGTCCTTCAACCTCTTCGCGCACAAGACGGTGCTGGAGAACGTGATGCTGGGCCAGACCAAGGTCCGCCGCACGGACAAGAAGGCGGCCGAGGAGAAGGCCCGGGCCCTGCTGGACCGGGTGGGGGTCGGCGTCCAGGCGGACAAGTACCCCGCCCAGCTGTCCGGCGGCCAGCAGCAGCGGGTGGCCATCGCCCGGGCCCTGGCGATGGACCCCAAGGTCATGCTTTTCGACGAGCCGACCTCCGCACTCGACCCGGAGATGATCAACGAGGTGCTGGAGGTCATGCAGCAGCTCGCCCGGGACGGCATGACGATGGCCGTGGTCACGCACGAGATGGGCTTCGCCCGGTCGGCGGCCAACCGGGTCGTCTTCATGGCGGACGGGCGCATCGTCGAAGAGGCCGAGCCGAACCAGTTCTTCAGCAACCCGCGCAGCGACCGGGCCAAGGACTTCCTTTCGAAGATCCTCCACCACTGACCACGCGGCCGGTCATCATGATTGCCAACTTCCGCTGAACCGAAGGATGTTCACCATGAGGATTCGTAAGACGGCCGCGGCGGGTGCGGTGGTGCTCGCGCTGACGGCGACGGCGACCGCATGCGGCGGCGAGTCGGGCACGGCCGGCGACAAGGCGTCCGGCGGGGACGTCTTCAGCGGCACGTACGCGGTCAACGACAAGGCGAACGTGAACTCGCCGGCCTGGAAGAAGGCCAAGAAGGCCGGGAAGATCACCATCGGCGCCAAGGCCGACCAGCCCTACCTCGGCTTCCAGGACACCACCGGCAAGCGGTCCGGCTTCGACATCGAGATCGCCAAGATGATCGCCGCCGACCTGGGCTTCTCCGAGAAGCAGATCGAGTTCAAGACGATCGACTCCAACGTCCGCGAGACCGCGATCTCCAAGGGCCAGGTCGACTACTACGTCGGCACGTACACGATCAACGAGGAGCGCAAGAAGCAGATCGACTTCGCGGGCCCGTACTACACCGCGGGCGCCGACCTCCTGGTGCGCAAGGACGACAAGTCCATCACCGGCCCGGACACCGTCAAGGGCAAGAAGGTCTGCTCGATCGTCGGCTCCACCCCGCTCCAGGAGATCAAGAAGCCGAAGTACGGCGCGGTCACCACCGAGCTGGCCAAGTACTCGCTGTGCGTCAAGCAGCTGCTCGACGGCCAGGTGGACGCGGTCACCACGGACGACGCGATCCTCAAGGGGTACGCGGCCGAGCGCCGGACCAAGCTGCGGGTGGTCGGCCAGAAGTTCACCAAGGAGCCGTACGGCGTCGGCCTGCAGAAGGGCGACAAGGCGCTGCGGGACGCGATCACCGACGCGCTGGAGAAGCACATCAAGAACGGCGACTACAAGAAGGCGTACGAAGGCACCCTCGGCAAGTCCGGGACCAGCTTCGTCACGCCCGAGACGCCGCTGCCGCGCGGCTGACCCGGTCGCACACCCGCTGTCCGCTGCCGCACGCCCCGTACGCCGCCCCGGCGGGCGTACGGGGCGTGGGTGCCTGACGGTCCACGCGCCGGGCCGCCCCTGCGCACGCCGTCGCGGGCCACGCCCGCACCCCCGGCCGTACCCCCGTACGCCGCGCACGAAAGTGCCCGCACGCCGGGCCGAGCTCCCGTACACCGCGCGCCGCACACACCCCGCGCCGGACCGTCCACCCGCCCGCCGCTGACCCTGACCGCTACCGCGGAGAACCCATGAACGTACTCCTCGACTATCTCCCCGAGTTCCGCACCGGGTTCCTCGGAACCGTGTCGCTCACCGCGGCCAGCGGGGTGCTCGCCCTCCTGCTGGGCCTGCTCATAGCCGGTTTCCGGGTCTCGCCGGTGCCCCCGCTGCGCGCCTTCGGGACGGCCTGGGTGACGCTGCTGCGCAACACCCCGCTCACCCTGCTGTTCCTGGTCGCCTTCTTCGTCGTCCCGCAGATCTTCTTCCCGGGCATCAGCCCGTTCGTGCTCGCGACCCTGGCGCTGGGCTTCTACACGTCCTCGTTCATCTGCGAGGCCGTGCGCTCGGGCATCAACACCGTGCCGCTGGGCCAGGCGGAGGCCGCGCGCAGCATCGGGATGACCTTCGTCCAGACCCTGCGCATCATCGTGCTGCCGCAGGCCACCCGTACCGTGATCCCGCCGCTGAGCAGCATCCTGATCGCGCTCACCAAGAACTCGGCCATCGCGGGCGCCTTCAGCAACGCCGAGCTGTTCAACGTCTCCAAACTCCTGAACGACCAGGGCCGGCCGATCGGCTGGATCTTCCTCTGGATCGCCCTCGCCTACTTGATCATCACGTTCGCCATCAGCGGCATCTTCCGGCTGCTCGAACGCCGCCTGGAGGTGGCCCGATGACCAGCGTCCTGTACGACGCCCCGGGGCCCAAGGCCAAGGTCCGCAACCGCGTCTACACCGTCGCCGGCGCACTCGCCGTCGTCGGCCTGCTCCTCTTCGCCGTGCTGCGGCTGGCCGCCAAAGGCCAGTTCGAGCCGGAGATGTGGAACATCTTCAACAACGCGGGCGTACGGACCAACATCCGCAACGGCGTCCTGACGACCCTCCAGGTCTTCGCGGTGGCGGCCGTGCTCTCCCTCGCGCTCGGCGTCCTGCTCGCCGTGGCCCGGCTCTCCGACCACAAGCCGGTGCGCTGGCTGGCGACCGGGTTCATCGAGCTCTTCCGGGCCGTCCCGCTGCTGATCACGATCTACGCCCTGTGGGTGATCCTGCTCTCCTACAAGGAGGAGCTGGGCCTGACCGGCGACAGCCCGCAGTTCTGGGCGCTGGTCGTCGGCCTGACCGTCTACAACGGCTCGGTGCAGGCGGAGGTGCTGCGAGCCGGCATCAACGCGGTGCCCCGGGGGCAGCGCGAGGCGGCGTACGCGCTCGGCATGAGCAAGACGCAGGTCATGACGACGGTGCTGATGCCGCAGGCCGTCCGGGCGATGCTCCCGACGATCATCAGCCAGCTGGTGGTGACCCTCAAGGACACCTCGCTCGGCTACGTCATCACCTTCGAGGAACTGCTGTACACGATCCAGCAGATGGCCAGCACCGTCGTCGTCAACGACGAGAACCCGTACGTCCCGATGATCATCGTGGCCGGCGCCATCTACGTGGCGATGTGTATGGCGCTGTCCGCGCTGGCCAACTGGATCGAGCGGCGCGGCCGCCGGGCCAAGACCGGCATCGTGATGGCCGAGGCGGCCGAGCCGGTCACCGCGTCGGACGCGCTGGAAGGAGCCGACGGCACGCCCGGCGGCCCGGCCGACACCCGGCGGCCGCCGGACATCCACCCCGGGGGCGGCGCCGGGGGCTGACGGTGTGACACCGTGGACGGGGGCAGTGCCGCGTGCGCCGCTGCCCCCGTCACTTGACGCGGGCGCCCGCAATGGGTTGCATACGCTGTGTGATCGCGCACCGGGCTCCAACTGCCAGTTCCTGTACGTCTCGTAAGTACCTGCGGCCCGGAGCCACGCCGTGGACCCGGTGATCGTCGTCGGGGCCGGCCCCGTCGGCCTCGCGCTCTCCCTCTCGCTCGCCCGCCTCGACGTACCGTGCGTGGTCCTGGACGAAGCCCCCGGTGCGGTCGACCCGCGGCCCGCCCGCACCGTCGTCCTGCGGCCGGACACCGCCGCGTTCCTGGAGCGCCTGGGCTGCGGCCCGGCCCTGGAGTCGGCGGGCACCCGCTGGACCGCCTGGCGCTCGGTGCGCCGGCGGCGGCTGCTGGAACGGGTGGAGTTCGGCCCGGAGAACCCCTCCCCCGTACACGTGCCGCAGCACGCGCTGACCCGGGCCCTGCGCACCGCGCTCGCGGCGGAGCCCGGTGTCCGGATCGTCGCCGGCAGCCGGCTCGACGAGCTGCGGCAGGACGAGTACGCGGTCAGCGCCCACACCCGCGGCACCAACGGCGCGTGGTGGCGTGCCGGTTACCTGGTCGGCTGCGACGGCCCGCGCTCGACGGTCCGTAAGCTGCTGGAGATCCGCTTCCCCGGCCGTACGGCGGTCGAGCGGCACGCGGTGGCGGCGCTGCGTACGGAGCTTCCCTGGCCCGGCGAGGCGTTGCTGCACCGCTCGCCCGCGCGGCAGGGCGGTGGCGGGTCCGGGGGCGAGGTGACGGCCCGGCCGCTGCCCGGCGGGGTGTGGCGGCTGGACTGGCTGCTGCCGCCCGGCCGCGACCTGGTCACCCCGGACGCGCTGGTGGCCCGGATCCGCGACTCGCTGGCGGTGTGGTCCGCGGAGGCGGGGGCCGGGGCCGGGCCGTCGCACGGTGCCGGGGGCGGTGCCGGGGGCGACGTGCGCGTTCCGGCCGTACCGCCGTACGAACTCCTCGACACCGGCGTGCACACGGTGCACCACCGGCTGGCGCGGCGCTGGCGGCGCGGGCGCGTCTTCCTCGCCGGTGACGCCGCCCACCTGCTCGGCGCGCTCGGCACCCAGGGCCTGGACGAGGGCCTTCGGGACGCCGAGAACCTCGCGTGGAAGCTGGCGTCGGCCTGGCACCAGGGCGCTTCGGAGGCCCTGCTGGACAGCTACCAGGCGGAGCGCAGGGGCGCCGTCACAGCCCGGCTGCGCGCCGCCGACCGGGCACTGCCGCTGCTGCGCGACGGCGAGCGGGGCGGCCGGTGGCGGGCCGTGCTCCCGGGGGCGGCGCGCGGGCACACGGCCATGCTCACCGACGGCCACTTGGGGCGCGGACCGCTCGGCGCGCCCCCCGCGTACGCCCGCTCCCCGCTCGCCCCCGCCACCGACCCGTCGTGCGTGATGACGGTGGGGACGCAGGCCGGCGCGCCGGTCGCGGACGTCCCCGTGACGGCCTCGGACGGCTCCCAGGTGCCGCTCCGCACCCGGCTGGGCCGGGGGCTGCTGGTGGTGCTGGTGGCGCCGGGTACGGGCGTGTGGGACCGGCGGCACTGGAAGTCGGCCGGCCTGATGCCACGCCTGTCGAAGACGGTGGACGCCCTGCCGATGCCCGCCGAGGTCCTGGTCGCCGAGGCCTACCCGGGCGCGGTCGCGCACACCGTCCTGGTCGTACGGCCGGACGGCCACCTGGTCACGGCCATGGGCGGCGTCCGCCCGGCCGAACTGTACGCGTGCGCCGACGCGGTACGGGGCGGGGGCGCGGGAGGCTGCACGGAGGGCGGGAAGACGGCGGGGGCTGCGGGGGCGGCGGAGGCTGCTGCGATGGGCGGGGGCGGTTCTGGGGCCGGTGGCGGGTCCGGTGGCGGGTCCGGCTCGGTGGGGGAAGGACCGTTCCCGGAGGCGGCACGGCCGTCCAGTGGGCCGCCGCCCGCCGAAGAGGTGTTCCCGCAGGCCGGCAGGGACGCGGCCCGGGGCGTGCCGGAGGGAGAGGTCCGACCGGCGGTTGACCCTGTGGGAAGCCGCGTGCTTGACTCCGGAACGTGACGGAGAACGGTTCGCGATTCTGGCGGAGGGTCCACCTGGACCTGGTCCGCTACGCGGGCTGCGTGTGTCGTCCGTCCTGCTGATCCGCATTCTCTTCCCCTGCGCGCCGCCGTGCTGCACGCTGCCCGCGCGCCTCTTCGCGATCACTCAGGACGGTTCCTGTGCCCGACGTACGTATCCCCGCGCGCCCGCGCCCTGCCGCCACCGGCGGCCCCAGCGCCGCCGAACTCCTCGACTTCGCCCGCCGTACCTCCGCCGACACCGCACTCGTCGCCTCCCTGCCCCTCGACCCCGAAGGCCGTACGTGGATCCGCCTGGACGGCCCCGGCGGCAGTGAGGCGTGGCTGATCGGCTGGCCGCCCGGTACGGGCACCGGCTGGCACGACCACGGCGGCTCGCACGGCGCGTTCGCCGCCGCCGCGGGCGAGCTGACCGAGCAGTCACTCGCCGCCCAACTGCCCACCGAGGGCTGGAAGACGCTGGAACTGGCGGACGGCGTGGACCGGCAGCGGACGCTGGCCGGCGGCCGCGGCCGCGCCTTCGGCCCGCACCACGTCCACCAGGTGCTCAACCTCTCCGAGGACACCCACGCCGTCTCGGTGCACGCCTACTACCCGCCGCTGCCGCTGATGCGCCGCTACAGCCGTACGGGTCCCGTCCTGCGCCTCGAAGAGGTCGAGCGCCCCCAGGACTGGCGGTGAGCGCCGTCGACGCGCTCCTGGTGGCGGCACGCGCCGAACTGGACCGGGTGTCCCCCGAGCAGGCCGCGGCGGTCCAGCGGGACGGCGGGCTCCTGGTCGACATCCGCTACGCGGCCCTGCGCGAACGGGACGGCACCATTCCGGGCGCGCTGATCGTCGAACGCAACGAACTGGAGTGGCGCCTGGATCCCACCGGCGCCCACCGCGCCCCCGAAGCCACCGGCCACGACCTGGCGGTGGTGATCGTCTGCAACGAGGGCTACGCGTCGAGTCTCGCGGCCGTCTCCCTGCGACAGCTGGGCCTGTACCGGGCGACCGACCTGGTGGGCGGCTTCCAGGCGTGGCGGGCGGCGGGCCTGCCGGTCCGCGGATGAGGTGACGGCGGGCCCGCCGTCGGCTCAGGAGGCGGCGTCGAACTGCCGGACCACGAGCGGCAGGGCCTTGCGTACCGTCCCGTTGTGGTCGAGGTTCCCGACGTCCGTGAGCTGGTGGACGGCCCCGTTGGCGGCCAGCTGGCGCTGACAGTGGCGGGCGTTGCTGAATACCACGTCCTTGTCGCCCTTGGCGTGGTAGAGGTGCACCGGCACGTCCGGGTGCCAGTCGCAGGTGGTGTTCAGCGCCTTCAGCCGCTGCCGCAGCTTCCCCCGCGGGCTGCGGATCATGTCGAGGAACTCCGGGGTGAACAGGTCCTTCGAGGTCGCCGGCAGCGCGGCCGCGATCTCCGACGCCTGGTGGTCGCCGTCGAAGAGGGCCTCCACCGTTCTGTCGTACGGTGCGCGGAACGCCTGCCCCGGTGTGTCGTACAAGCCGTACATCCGGTCCCACGCGGTCGCGAAGTAGGCCAGGTAGAGCGACGACCGGACGATCTTGTCGTCGGCCGCGGCGGCCTCGAAGCCGCTCAGGTCGAAGGGCCCGGCGACCGGGGCGAGCGCCCCCAGGCGGAAGTACGGATCGACGCCCCGCTGCAGGGCCCGGCCGACCATCATGGTGGCCGGCCCACCCTGCGAGAAGCCGCTGACCAGCACGTTCCTGTCGAGGGTGCGGTGCTCCTGCCGGGCGAACGCTCGGGCCGCCCGCAGCGCGTCCACCGAGGCGGTGACGGTCGCCCGCGGATGGCCGTACGGATGGGTGCCGGGGCCCTCGCCCAGGCCGAGGTAGTCCGGCGCGGACACGGCCCGGCCGGTCGAGGCGAAGAGCAGGGCCGCCGCCCGGTCGGTGGACCGCTCGTTCACCGAGGCCACGTCCCCCCGGTACACGGTCGTGCCGTGCAGCCAGGACACGACCCGGAGGGCGCGCTTGCCGTTCTCGGGTGTGGCGACCAGCTGGCTGGCCGTGGTGGGCTGGCCCTGGAGGCCGCGGGTGCGGTAGACGATGCGGTGGGCACGTACGCCGTAGCGGACCTGGGCCGCGTCGATACCGGCCTTGGCCAGGCACGCCGCGACCTCCTTGGCATCCAGGTCGGCGACGAGGGTGACGGATACGAGCGATCCGGGCGCGGGTACGGACACGGGCACCGCCTGCTGCCGGGCGGCGACGGCTTCGGCCGCGATTGCGGTCGCGGGCGCGGTGACGGGCGCGGTGACGGGCACGGGAGCGGTTCTCGTGCCCGGGACCGTGCCCTTGGGTGTCGCTGTCGCCGTGGTCGTCGCTGCGGTCGCCGTGGCCAGTACGGCCGCGGCGCATCCCAGAGCGAGGGCGCCGGGCGCGTTGAACCGTCCACGAAGTCGAGTGAAAATCATGCACCGCACTCTGCCGACCTCGACATACCCGGCACATTGGAGCCAGCCTCCTTGCCGGAGGGAGGTTCTCCCCCGGAAGGCGGTCGGCGGTGCCCTCCTCCGGTCCGGTCTTGGCCGGGGCTTTCCTCCGGGCGGGTCTTGGCGAGGCCTCCGCCCCGGTCTCGTCGAAGCCCTCAGCCCCAGCCCCAGCCCCGGCGAGCCGTCCTCGGCCCAGTCTCGGCGGAGCCCTGACCCTCCTCCGCCCCGATCTCCGCCGGAACCCACCTCCGACCCAGCCTCAGTGAACCGTCCTCGGCCCAGTCTCGGCGGGGCCCTCCTCCAGCCCGGTCCCCCACCGACCCCCCGGTCAGCCCTCCGCCGAGTCGCCCCTCCGCCAGATCACGCCTTCCCCCAGATCACGCCTCCCCGCCACCTCACCCCTCCGGCAGGTGGTACTCCATCAGCTCCGGGTCTTCCCCCTCCTCCTCCAGCGCCTGCCGGACCACCCGTAGGGCGAGGCCCTCCGGGTAGCCCTTGCGGGCCAGCATCCCGGCGAGACGCCGTATGCGCTTTTCCCGGTCCAGGCCCCGGGTCGTGCGCAGCTTGCGGTCGACCAGTTCGCGGGCCGTGCGTTCCTCCTGTTCGGAGTCCAGCTGCCCGAGGGCCTCGTCGACCGTCGCCGGGTCGACGCCCTTGGTGCGCAGTTCGCAGGCGAGCGCGCGGCGGGCCAGGCCCCGGCCGTGGTGCCGGGACTCCACCCAGGCGCCGGCGAACTTCGCGTCGTCGATCAGCCCCACCTCCTCGAAGCGGGACAGCACCTCCTGTGCGGCCTCCTCGGGGATGCCCCGCTCGCGCAAGGCGTCCCCGAGCTGCTTGCGCGTCCGCGCGGACCCGGTGAGCAGGCGCAGGCAGATGGCCCGCGCCTGCTCCTCGGGCGTACGCGGCGGTCCCGCCTCGGCCCTCGACGAGGAGGAACCACCGCCGTCCTTGCGTTTCCTACGGTTCTCGGCGCCGCCCGCGGCGCTGCCGCTGCCGCCCCGGCCGTCGTCGTCACGCCCCCCGAGGTGACCGACTCCGGTGCCGGGGCCGCAGCCATGGTCGCCGGGCCATTCCGTTCGCCGCGTCACGACGGGCTAGCTCTTGGCCGCAGCGGCCTTGGAGCCCTTGGCGCCCTTGGCGGCCGGTGCCGGAACGGACTTGGCCGGGGCCTCCGCGTCGGCCGCCGCACCCGCCGCGTCCGCGCCGGGCTCCGCCAGCTCCTCCGGCTTGACGCCGATGCCCAGCTTCTCCTTGATCTTCTTCTCCACCTCGTTGGCGAGGTCGGGGTTGTCCTTGAGGAAGTTGCGGGCGTTCTCCTTGCCCTGGCCGAGCTGGTCGCCCTCGTAGGTGTACCAGGCGCCGGACTTGCGGATGAAGCCGTGCTCCACACCCATGTCGATCAGGCCGCCCTCGCGGCTGATGCCCTGGCCGTACAGGATGTCGAACTCCGCCTGCTTGAAGGGCGGGGCGACCTTGTTCTTGACGACCTTGCAGCGGGTGCGGTTGCCGACCGCTTCGGTGCCGTCCTTGAGGGTCTCGATACGGCGGATGTCGATCCGCACCGAGGCGTAGAACTTCAGGGCGCGGCCACCGGTCGTGGTCTCCGGCGAGCCGAACATCACGCCGATCTTCTCGCGGAGCTGGTTGATGAAGATCGCGGTGGTCTTGGACTGGTTGAGCGCACTGGTGATCTTGCGCAGCGCCTGGCTCATCAGGCGGGCCTGGAGACCCACGTGGGAGTCGCCCATCTCACCCTCGATCTCGGCCCGGGGCACCAGCGCGGCGACCGAGTCGATCACGATGAGGTCGAGCGCGCCGGAGCGGACCAGCATGTCCGTGATCTCCAGGGCCTGCTCGCCGTTGTCCGGCTGGGACAGGATCAGCGCGTCCGTGTCCACGCCCAGCTTCTTGGCGTACTCGGGGTCGAGCGCGTGCTCGGCGTCGATGAAGGCGACGGAGCCGCCGGCCTTCTGCGCGTTCGCCACCGCGTGCAGGGTCAGGGTCGTCTTGCCGGAGGACTCCGGGCCGTAGACCTCCACCACACGGCCGCGCGGGATGCCGCCGACGCCGAGCGCGACATCGAGTGCGGTCGACCCGGTGGGGATGACCTCGATGGGCTCGTTCGGGCGCTCGCCCATCCGCATCACGGCGCCCTTGCCGAATTGCCGTTCAATCTGTGCGAGCGCGGCGTCCAGCGCCTTCTCGCGGTCAGTGCCTGCCATGGCTTCCACCCGGTTTGCTTGAGTCGATCGCTTCACGTCCATGACGCTAACGCCTGCCACTGACAATGCGCCCGGACCCGGCTCCGGCCTGTGGATAACTCCCGGGAACTCCGGGCGGAAACACGGGTCGGACGTCTCATAAGAATAGATGTTCGATTTTGGTGTCAAGCGCACCACGCGCGGCCGGCGGGCTCGGTGCCGGGGCAGTGCCTGCCTGCCCCGGACGCCTCACTCCCCGGTGCCGCCCGTGCCGCCCTTGCCGGGCTCGTCCCCTTCACGTCCGCCCCGCCCGCCGGTACTCGGCCCACCGGCCTCCGGCCCGCCGGCGCCCCGCTCGTCCCCGTCCCGCTCACCACCGGTCCCCCGGCCCTCCAGCGGCGCGGCCGGCGGCTCGTCGTGCAGGGACCGCCGCAGCCGCCGCAGGGCCGAGGACGCGCGGCGGCGCCGGCTGCCGCCCCGTACCCGTGCGTCGTCCGTGACCTCGTACCGCTTCACGTACGCCCCCAGGAACGCCTGCAGCGTCGCGGTCGCCGGAATGGCGATCAGCGCGCCGACCGCGCCCATCAGCGCCGTACCGGCGATCACCGACCCGAAGGCGACGGCCGGGTGGATGTCCACGGTCTTGGCCGTGATGCGCGGCTGGAGCAGGTAGTTCTCGAACTGCTGGTAGACCACGACGAACCCGAAGACCCACAGCGCGTACCAGGGGTCGACGGTGAAGGCGATCAGGATCGGCAGCGCGCCGGCGAGGTAGGTGCCGATGGTGGGGATGAACTGGGAGACGAGCCCGACCCACATGCCGAGCGCGGGGGCATACGGGACGCCCAGGATCTCCAGCAGGACGTAGTGCGCGATGCCGGAGATCAGCGCCATCAGGCCGCGGGAGTAGAGATACCCGCCGGTCTTGGCGACCGCGATCTCCCAGGCGCGCAGCACCTCGGTCTGCCGGGACGGCGGCAGGACCGAGCACAGGGCGCGGCGCAGCCGGGGGCCGTCGGCGGCGAAGTAGAAGGAGAACAGCGCCACCGTCAGGAGATTGAACAGGCTGCCCAGAACGGTCGCGGAGACGGCGAGCACGTTGTTGGCGCTGTCCTGGACGTACTTCTGCAGCCAGTCGGACCTCAGCAGGTTGTTCTGCACCTCGACCCGCGAGAGGTGGGTGTGGAAGGTGGTGTTGATCCAGCTGATGACCGAGTCCAGGTACTGCGGGAACTCCTGGACCATGGTGGCGATCTGGCCCGCGAGCATCGAGCCGAGCAGCGCGAAGAACCCCGCGGTCCCGACGAGTATCCCGAGGAAGACCAGCCCGGTGGCGGCCCCTCGGCGCATCCCGCGGGCCGCCATCCAGTCCACGGCCGGCTCGACGGCCAGCGCGAGGAAGAAGGCGATCAGCACGTTCAGCAGGAGCGAGATGAGCTGGTGGAACGCCCAGCTGGCGAGCTGGAAGCAGGCCACGAGGGCGAGCGCCAGCACCATGGCGCGGGGCAGCCACCGCGGCATCCGCTGGGCGGGTCCTCCGGGGCGTGGGTCGTCGTGGCGGGTGGGATTCTCGGTCGCTGACACGGGCCCAGTGTCGCTCACGGGTCCGACAACTCCCGCCCTGCCCCGCTCACCGCGTCCGCCCGCCACCGACCCGGTACCTCCGTGCGGCTCTCCGGTGCTCGGTGCCCCCTGTGCGGCTCAGGCGTCCGATGCCCCTGTGCGGCCCGCAGCCGCTCCGGGGCCGCCGCCGGTGTCAGCGCTTGTCGTACGGCACGTCCATCGTCGTGCAGACCACCCGCCACACGTCCTTGGCCTCCCACCCGTCCGCGAGCGCCTGGTGCACGGTCCGCCCGCCGAGCCCGGACATCACGTGATCCCGCGCGAACGAGTCGGCGTACGTCTCACCGAAGTGGTCCGCCATCCGCTCCCAGAAGACCGTCAACCGCATAAGATCCACTCCGCACTCGCTGTGACCTGCACGTTTCCCGTATCGCGCACGTCGCGCGACCGTCAGGGGACACGCGCCCCCGGCGGCGCGGCCCCCGGGGCGGCGCGCAGTGCGTGCATGTACGCAGCGTAGATCCTCACCGGCCAGCTCCCCGAAGAGGAACCGCGATGCCACAGGACACCCTGGTCCCACCGGCCACTCCGGTGTGCCCCCGACCGCTCCGGCACCGGCGCTTCCTCGTGTACGTCGTGGTGGCCAAGGACACCGGCGGGACGGTCACCGCCCCCGGCCTCCCCACCGCATCGGCCGACGCCCTCTACCGCATCGGCCGACGCCCCCGACAGCGGCCGAGTGCCCGCCTCCGCGTCATTCCCGCCGGGCGGCCACCCGCCGGCCCGCTTCCCGGATGGTTTCCTCGCGGATGGTCCGGAGGAAGGGCAGCAACAGCAGCGCGCACGCGAGCGCTCCGAGGGCGAAGACGGGACGGGGCCCCACCCATTGGGCCAGCAGGCCGGCCAGGGCGGCTCCCAGGGGCATGCCGCCCCAGCCGATGAGGCGGCTGGCGCTGCTGACGCGGCCGAGCAGTTCGTCGGGGATCAGTTGCTGGCGCAGGGTGACCACGGTGACGTTCCACAGCCCGCTGCCGAAGCCGCCCAGGAACGTCGCCACCCCGATGAGCCACGGCTCTGCCGTCAGCGCGGGCGTGCCGAGCATGAGTACGCCGGTGATCACGTCGACCGCGAGGAGATTGCGCGCACCGAGGAGCTTGCGCGCGCGGCCCGCGACGAGTGAGCCCAGTACGCCGCCGACCGCGAGCGTGGTCAGCAGCAGGCCGTATCCGGTGCCGCTCAGGCCCATGGGGCCGGGCGTCACGGCGTACAGCACCAGGACCGCGCTCCAGCCGCTCCACGCCGCCGCCATGACGCAGACCATGATGGCGAGGTTCCACAGGACCGGCTGCCGCCGCAGGTACCGCAGCCCTTCGGCGAGCTCGTCCCGCAGGCGGGGCTTGGCGGTCGGGGGACCCGCCCCGTCCCGCGTGGAGCGCGGGCGGGGGTCGTAGCGGCCGCGCAGGAGCAGGAGCACCGCTCCGGCCGCCACGACGTAGAGGCCGGCCGTGCTGAGCGTGGCGGTGACGGCGCCGAGGGAGACGAGCAGGCCGCCCAGTGGCGGGCCGGCGAACTCGTTCAGTGACGAGCGGGTGCTCTCCAGGCGGGAGTTGGCTCCGTCGAGACGGTGGCGCGGCACGATCATGGGCAGTACGGAGGTGGTGGTCAGGTCCGCCACGAGTTCGGCCGTACCGAGCAGGAAGGCGACGACGTACAGGGCGGGCAGCGGCGCCGCGTCGCCCGTCAGGGCGAGCGCCAGCAGGCCGAGGGCGGCGGCGCGCAGTACGTGTGCCCACAGGATCAGGCGGCTGCGCTCCGTCCGGTCGATGAGGATGCCGATGGCCAGCGTGCACAGCACGTACGGGAGCGTCTGCGCCCACTTCACCCCGGCCACGAGCCCGGGCGACGAGGTGAGGGTGAGGGCCGTCAGCGGCAGGATGATCATCACGAGGCCGTCCGCCAGGCTGCTCAGCCCGTAGGAGGCCCAGAGTCCGGCGAAGTCCCGCCGCGCGGCGGGCGGTGCAGCTGTGCTCATCCGCGGCCTTTCTCGGGTTCGCTCGGCCCGTGCCGGTGGGGGCCCGTGGGCGGCGTCTCCGGGGCACAGGGAGGACCGCCCCCGACGTATCGGGGGCGGCCGTCAGGACGTACTGCTGGGGCGACTTTCAACAGAGGAGGGCGCAGGTGGCGCGGGTGAACGTTCCCTCGCCGTGGCTGCGCACGGTGTGGGCGAAGGCGGCCCGGTGGTTGGCAGGCGCCGGAACGGCCCCTTCCGCCTTCATGCCGAGGGGCGCGATCACGGCGCGGCTCTGCTCGCCGACGCAGTGGACGCCCCTGTTGGCGAGGATGGTGTCGGCCAGCCGGCCGCCGAGCCCGTCGAGCGACTCGCCCGACCAGGTGGACACCGTGTACCGGCCGTCCTCGGCCCGCTCGAAGAAGCGGACGTGGGCCTGTCCAGCGCTCTCCGTGAGGAGGATGAAGATGCGGCGGTCCGGGAGTTCCATGTCGAGGCCGTCCATCTTGTGGAGGATGGCTTCCGGGTCGCCGTAGAAGTCGTGTACTTCCGGGGTCCAGGAGTAGGAGAAGCAGCCGAGTGCGGTCTCCGCCTGCTGGGTCTGCGTCGCAGCCTGCGCCGTTGAGGTCACCGTGGGCTCCAATCATCGGGTGCCGCGGTGCGGCACCGAGTGGCCAGTGCGCGCAGGTCCATACTTGTGGGTCGCCGACGGGAGGTACAGACCGGTTCCCGCCGGTGCCCGTCCTTCAGGCGGAGCGGGCTTCCGGCCATCTGTACGCGCGCGGTGTGCCCTCTTCTGACGGGTGGGCTCGGACCGGACCGCTACGTTGCAATCTGTTGCCGTGCACCTGGTTTGCGACAGCGCTTGCAGGGTCGCGTCTGGCGGATTCTGGTGGTTGGGGAGCGCCTTCCTTCCGGTGTGAGGAGGAGGCGGTGACAGCGAGGTGGCCGGGGCGGCGGGCCCGTCCGCCGCCGGGCGGCCGTCAACCGCACACGTCCGGTATCCCGCCCCTGAGAGTGCAGCCCCGTCCGCGCCGGTGCCGGGCGGCGCGGACGGCCCTACCGTCGGTCCATGGCGGAAAACGGAGCACCACAGCCGACCTCACTGGCGCGTGCCGAGCGTTTCATCTGGCTCACTGCCCGGGTGCTCGAACAGCGCCGTTTCGCGTACCACTTCCTGGGCGGGAGCGCGGACGGTGTCGACGCCGCGCTCGCCGCGTACGCGAATCCCGACGGCGGTTACGGGCACGCCCTGGAGCCCGACCTGCGCGGACCGGTCAGCCAGCCGCTGCACACCGCGCACGCCCTGTACGTCCTCGACCTCATCGGGCGCTGCGGCGGCCAGCGGGCCCAGCGGATCTGCCGCTATCTGACCGAGGTGTCCACCCTGGAGGGCGCGCTGCCCGCCGTGCACCCTTCCTCGCGGAGCTTTCCGGCCGCGCCGTGGCTGCCGGTGCCCGACGACCCGCCGAGCGCCCTTCTGGCCACCGGGCCCGTCGTGGGCCTGCTGCACCGCAACGAGGTGTGGCACGCGTGGCTGTTCCGGGCCACGGACTTCTGCTGGCGGGAGGTGGAGTCCCTGGAGCGGACCCATCCGTACGAGGTCCGGGCGGCGCTCGCCTTCCTGGAGGGCGCGCCCGACCGGCCGCGCGCCGAGGCCGCGGCGCAGCGCCTGGGTACCGTGGTACGCGATCACCGGCTGGTCCTCCTGGACCCGGAGCGGACCGCGGACTCACCGGTACCCGACGGCTACGCGCCCGGTGAGCACCATTTCGCGTACGACTACGCGACCACGCCGACCTCGCTCGCCCGCCGCTGGTTCACGGACACGGAGACGGACCGGGCGCTGGACCATCTCGCCGCCCTCCAGCGGGAGGACGGCGGCTGGCCCGTGAACTGGCGTGTGTGGGCCCCCGGAACGGCTCTGGAGGGCCGCCCGGTGGTCACGCTCAAGGCGCTGCTGACGCTGCGTGCGTACGGGCGTCTCACCGCCCGGTAGCGGGCGGCGGCGAGCCGGGGACGTCCGCGTCGCCGGCGTCCTCGGCGTCCCCCGGGCCCTCCGCGTCGCCCGCGTCCTCCTGGCGCAGCAGCAGGGCCGTCAGGGCGAGCGCGGTGCCGCGCGGCGACGTCAGGTCGAGGCCGGTCAGTTCGCTGATCCGGGTGAGCCGGTTGTCCACCGTGTTCGGGTGCAGTCCGAGGGCGCGGGCGGTCGCCCGGCGGTCCTGCCGCTGCTCCAGGTGGGTACGGAGCGTCCCGGTCAGCTCGGGGCGGCCGGCGAGCGGGTCGAGCAGCGCGGCTATGGGGCCGCTGCTCTCGTCGCGGCGGGAGAGGTGGTATTCGAGCAGGACGTCGTCGAGCCGGTGGAGTCCGGCGGGCCGGCCGCAGGCGTGGGCGATGCGTACGACTTCGGAGGCGGTACGGGCGGCGTACGGGATGCCCCCGGGACGCTCGGCGCGGGCGGCGGCGCACCGCACCTCCACGCCGCACGCCCGGTGCAGCCGCTCCCCCAGGCCGTCACGGACAGCGGCCCCACCCGGTACGAGGGCGTGCCCGCCGTCGGCGTCCATGAGAGAAAGCACCTCGGTGGCGAACTCCCGGTCCAGTGCGGTCTGCAGGCGCCGCAGCCGCCTGCGGACGGCTACGGGGGAGGGCGCGGCCCGGCCCGGGCCCAGGGCCTCGGACGGCGCCGGGCCGAGGCGTACGGCGATCACGGTGGCCGGTCCGTGCAGCCCCAGCTCCTCCAAGGCGGCCGGATCCCGGTGCGGTACACCGTCGAGGAGGCCGCGCGCCAGCGTACGGCGGTGTTCGCGCCGCTCGGCGTCCAGGGCCGCCCGCTCGTCCAGGTAGGTCTCGGCGACCGCGCCGAGGATGCCGCCCTGGGCCCGGAAGAGGAAGTCCCCGAGTTCGACGAGCGCCTGCGCCTCGTCGGGGCCCGCCTCCTGGCGCAGTGCCTGCCACAGCGCGTACTCCCCCAGCGCATGGGTGCGCAGCAGCAGGTGCAGCGACATGCCCTCCTCGGCACGCTGCGCGGCGCGCTCGCGGAACACGCCGTAATCGCCGTGCCGCCCCTCAGGGTCGCGGACCCGGCGCAGGAAGAGGCGCAGGCCGTGCCGGACCGTGGCGGCGACCTCCATGTCCTTCAGGTCGGCGGGCAGCTCGGCGTATCCGGGAAGGTCCTCGAAGGCGCCTCGCGCCATCCGCCGGGCCAGTTCGTTGACCCGGGGCTCGCAGCGCAGGGCGAGGGCGCGGGCGGCGTCGGACAGGGGCACGGCGGCTCCTTCGCTGCGGTGCGGGGACTGTGACGCGTCACAGTACGCAGCGGGTACGGGTGTGACACCGGCGGGTGCCGCCGGGCCCTGCGGGAGATCAGACTCGTGCCTACGGGGACCGACCGGAGGACCGATCAACGGGCGGCTGACCAGCGCGGACGCCCGGCGTACACGAGGAGCCGCTCGGCATGACGGATGGTATGACGCAGCACAGTCCGCAGGCAGGCACCACAGGGGACGGAACCGGAGCGCCCAGGGCCGGGGTGCCCGCAGCCGGGGCACCCGGTACGGGAACTTCCCTGGCCGGGGCCGCCTCCGGGTACCTCGCGTACGCGGACCGCGTCTGGACGGGCGAGGAGACCCTGCTGGCCCACTTCACGGGCGCGTACGCCGGGGAGGGCCTCATCCGGGTCGGAGAGCGCACCGGCTTCTTCCCCGCCTTCGCGAACGTCGCGGTCTTCGACACCGGGTCCGAGGGCCTGGTCATGGTGGACTCCGGCGAAGCCCGTACTGCGGACCGGTTGTACGCGGCCGTGTCCGCGTTCGGGGGCCCTGGAAGAGAGGTCCGTACGGTCGTCCACACACACGGCCACATCGACCACGTCTTCGGCGTCGGCCCCTTCGACGCCGCGGCGCGGGCCCGCGGCACCGCACTGCCCGAGGTCGTCGCCCATGAGGCCGTTTCCGCGCGCTTCGACCGCTACACCGCGACGGCCGGGTACAACTCCTGGATCAACCGCCGCCAGTTCGGCGTGCCCGGCATCGAATGGCCCACCACGTACCGCTATCCGGACACCACCTACCGGGACCGGCTCACTCTGCGCCGCGGCGAACTGACCTTCGAGCTCCACCACGCGCGCGGCGAGACCGATGACGCCACGTACGTGTGGGTGCCGGAACTCAAAACCCTCTGTACGGGTGATCTGTTCATCTGGAACGCCCCCAACGCGGGCAACCCCCAGAAGGCGCAGCGCTACCCGGAGGACTGGGCACGCGCGCTGCGCGCCATGAGCGCCCTGGGTGCGGAGGTGCTGCTTCCGGGGCACGGCGTACCGATCCGGGGAGCAGGCCGCGTCGCGACCGCGCTGGACGACTGCGCCGAGCTGCTGGAGTCGCTGTGCACGCAGACCCGCGAGCTGATGAATGCCGGGCTGCGGCTGGACGAGGTGATCCACCGGGTGCAGGCTCCGGCCGGACTGCTGGACAAGCCGTACCTGCATCCCGCCTACGACGAGCCGGAGTTCGTCGTCCGCAACCTGTGGCGCCTGTGGGGCGGCTGGTACGACCAGAACCCGGCCCACCTCAAGCCCGCCCCGGAACGGGCGCTGGCCGCCGAACTCGCCGACGCCGCGGGCGGCGCCCTGGTCCTGGCCCGCCGCGCCCGGTGGCTGCTGGCCGGCGACGAACAGCGGCTGGCCGCCCACCTGGCGGAGACCGCGGCTCTGGCCGCGCCCGAGGACCGCGAGGTCGCGCGCATACGGGCCGAGGTGTACGCGGCGCGGGCCGCCGCCGAGCCGTCCACGATGGCCCGGGGGATCTTCAGCTGGGCGGCGGCGGAGTCGGCGGCAGTGGCGGAAGGGACGAATGTGGCGACCGAGTTGACGCGCAGCGAGGAAGGGCGGCGGCGGGCCGCCGGCGCGATCAGCGTGGGCGTGGTCGACGAGGACGCGTGCTCCTGCGGAGGAGGCGGCAGCCGGGAGGACGGCAGCGGGACCGGCGGCACGGGACCCGACGGGGGGACCGTCCGGTGACCCGCACGGCCGGGGCCGGGGCGCGGCCCGGCGCACTGTCCGGAATGACCGCCTCCGAGCACCGGCGGGCATGGCGCACCACCTGGCTGCTGGTCGCCTTCATCCTCATCAACTTCGCCGACAAGACGGTGATGGGCCTGGTCGCGAACCCGGTGATGACCGAACTCCACCTGACCCGCGAACAGTTCGGTACGGCATCCGCCGCGTTCTTCGCACTCTTCAGCCTGGCGGCGCTCGGCGGCTCCTTCCTCACCCGTACGGTACGCACCCCGGTCCTGCTGCTCTGTATGGCGCTGCTCTGGTCCGCCGCCCAGCTGCCGATGCTGCTCGGCATGGCCGGCTTCGGCGTCCTGATCGCCACCCGGGTGCTGCTGGGTGCGGCGGAGGGCCCGGCGACCCCGGTGGCGGTGCACCACCTGCACGGCTGGTTCGAGGAGCGCGACCGTACGCTGCCGACCGCGGTCTTCCTCGTCGGCGCGGCGGTGGGGGTCGCCGTCGCGGCGCCGGTGCTCGGCGCGGTCACCGCCGCGTGGGGCTGGCGCTGGGCGTTCGGCGTGGTGGGCCTCGTCGGCCTGGTGTGGGCGGCGGTGTGGCTCCGGTACGGCGAGGAGGGCCCGCTGGCGCCCCCGGTGGGGCGGCGGTCCGCCGGTCGCGCCTCCGTGAGCGGCGGCTCCGTCCCGTACCGCAAGCTGCTGCTCTCCGGGACCTGGCTGTCCGCGGCCCTCGGCGCGTTCGCCGCCTTCTGGACGGTGTCGGCCACGCTGACCTGGGCTGCGGACTACTTTCAGGAGGTGGGCGGGCTGGGGCTGCGCCAGGCGAGCCTCCTGATCATGCTGGCGGCCCTGGCCAAGGGCGCCGCGATGCTTGTCCACGGCCTGCTCGTACAGCGCGCGGGCAGGCGCGCGGCAGCCGGTCTGCGCCCCCGCATCCCGCTCCCCTCGGGTGTGAAGAACGGGCTGGTGCTGCTCTTCTCCGGTGCGGCCACCTTCGCCTTCGCCGCCACGGACGCACTGTGGCTGAAGGCCGTCCTGCTGCTCGGCCCGATGGCCGTCTCGGACATCATCATGACGGTGGCCCAGACCTCGGTCTCCCGGATCTCCCCCGCGGACCGGCGCGGCGTCGCCCTCGGCACGCTGACCTGCGTCTTCGCCCTCGCGGGCATCCTGGCGCCCGCGGTGACGGGACGGCTGGTGGACGCCGGGGGGACCATCGCGGACGGGTACCTCGGCGCGTACGGGACGATGGCGGGCCTGACGGCGCTGGCCGGAGTGGCCGTCCTGCTCTTCCTGCGCCCCGAACGGGACGCACGGCGGCTGGGGGTGGCGGAGGCGACGGTGGTGAGGGGGTGAGACGGGGAGCGCGACGGGCCTTCGAGCGCCGGGCCCCGCCTTCGACCGCGCTCATCCGCCCAGCGCCCCGGACCACCGTCCTCAGCTCCCCTGGCGCCCGCACCGCCCGCCCTCAGCCGCCCAGCGCCCGAACCCCCGCCGTCGCCGCCACCGCGACCGCCACGACCAGCAGGAACGGCGCACGCAGCAGCAGCGCGACGACCGCGGCGCCGACGCCCGCCACCTTGGCGTCGAACAGCAGCTGATGCCCGTCGCTGAACGTCTCCTGAGCGGTGAGCGCGGCGAGCAGCGCCACCGGCAGCAGGGCGGCGAGGCGCTTGACGAGCGGCCGTTCCAGGGCGCCCGCCGGTACGAGGAGGCCGAGGTACTTCACCAGGTAGCAGCCCACGGCGGTGACGCCGATCGCGATCCAGACACTCATCGTGCGTCCGCCTTCCGTGTGCCGGTACGGGCCCGGCGCCCCTCCAGGTACAGGACGGCCGGGGCGGCGAGCGCCGCGGCCAGGACCGGCACGCCCGCCGGCAGCGACGGCAGCGACACCAGGAGGAGCACGGCCGCGGTCCCCGCGACGGCGCGTTCCGCCGCCGACCTCAGCATGGGTGCCAGCAGCGCCACGAAGACCGCGGGACCGGCCGCGTCGAGGCCCCAGGCCGCCCGGTCGCCGAGGGCGTCGGCGCCCATGGCCCCGGCGAGGGTGGTGAGGTTCCACAGGAGGTACATGGTCAGCCCCGTGACCGTGAACCCGAGGCGCGCGCTGCGCCGGTCCGGCTGGGCCAGGGCGACGGCCGAGGTCTCGTCGATGACCCAGTGGGCGGCGAATGGCTTGGCCGCGCCCCGGAGTCCGAGGAGGCCGGACAGCCGCAGGCCGTAGAACGCGTTACGGGTGCCCAGGAAGAACGCCCCGGCCGCCGCCGTGAACGGGTTGCCGCCCGCGGCCAGCGCGCCGACCAGGGCGAACTGCGAGGCTCCGGTGAAGACCAGCAGGCTCAGCGCGCAGGCCTGCCACACCGTCAGCCCCGCGCCCGCGGCGGTCACGCCGAAGGCGAAACCGGACAGCCCGACGGCGACGCCGACGCCGAGCGCGTCCCGGACGACCGCGGAAGGGGGTTTGGCGTCGGCCGTGAGCCGCGGCGCCGGCCGCGGTATGCGCTCCTCTCGCTCCACCTGGTCCGTTTGCGGTGTTCGTTGCGTCTGCTGCGTCTGTTCTGTTCGCTGTGCCACGCCCCGGACCCTAGGAAGCCCCTCCCCAGCGGTCTTGTACGTTCTTGCGCCGCCCGCCCGCGCACGTCGACACGCGCACGCCCGCTCTCGCCGTCACGCGCCCTCCCGCGCACGCCGGTAAGCGCCCGGTGGCACGCCGACGATCCGGGTGAAGTGGCGGTTCAGGTGCGGCTGGTCGGTGAACCCGACGGCGACGGCGGCCTCCGCCGGGGCCGTACCGGCCTCCAGGAGCCGGCGCGCCCGGCGCACGCGGGCGTCCGTGAGCCAGGCGTGCGGCGGCATCCCGTACGCGGCCTTGAAGGCGCGCAGCAGGGCGAACGGGCTGGTGTCCAGCTCCCGAGCCAGCCCCTCCAGGGTCGGTGGTGCGGTGAGCCGCTCCTCCAGGAGCGCTCTGGCGCGTTCGGCGGTGCGTGCTCCCGCCGTGGCGGGCGTACGGGCCGGCATCGGGCCGCCGTGGCGCCGCAGCAGCCGGGCCACCACGATGCGCAGCAGGCTGTCGGCGGCCAGCGCGTTGCCTTGCTCGGCTGCGCGGTGGACGCCGTCGACGAGGCGTACGGCGTGAACGTCGGCCACGAGGGTCTCGGTGAACGCGGCGGTGCCGGTGAGGCCGGCCGTCTCGGCCGCGATGCCCGCGACGAGCTGTTCGCAGGGGTAGAGCGTGGAGTACGACCAGCCCTCCGGCGTGCCGGCCTGCGCGGTGTGCGGCACTTCGGGGTTGATCATGATGATGCCGCCGTGCCCGGCGTCCGTGGCGCCGTCCGGCAGCCCGACCCGCTCCACGCCGCCGGTGACGGCGCCAAGGACGTAACCGTCGTGGGAGTGGCGGGGGAAGGAGTGGCGTACGTAGCGGGCGCGCAACAGGTCCAGGCCGGGGAGGTCCGCGTACTGCCAGTGCCGGGCCCACTCACCGCCCTTCCGGCCGGTGTGCGCGGCGACCGGTCCTGCGCCCGTACCGACGCCCTCGCCCGCCGCCCTCGCGTCCTCCGCGCCCCGCGCGTCCTCGGCCCCGCTCCCCGTCATGGCGTCATTGTGCTGCGGCGGGGCCCGCCGCGGTCGCCCCGTCCGGCACGTGGACGCCGCAGCCCGCCGGCATCACCGCAGGTGAACGGCGGGTCACCGCCGATTGTCAGTGGTCCGTTGCACGATGGGGGACATGGCCAAGGCAGCACTCGACTCATTCTCCCCCGCGACCCGCGACTGGTTCACGGGGGCGTTCCGCGCGCCCACCGCCGCGCAGGAGGGCGCCTGGCAAGCCATCGGTGAGGGCTCGGACGTGCTGGTGGTCGCGCCGACCGGCTCCGGCAAGACCCTGGCGGCCTTCCTCGCCTCGCTCGACCGGCTCGCGAGCGTCCCCCCGCCCGCCGAGCCGAAGAAGCGCTGCCGCGTGCTGTACGTCTCCCCTCTGAAGGCCCTGGCGGTCGACGTCGAGCGCAATCTGCGCAGCCCGCTGACCGGCATCCGCCAGGAGTCCGTCCGCCTCGGGCTGCCCGAGCCCGACATCCGGGTGGGCATCCGCTCCGGTGACACCCCGGCCGCCGAGCGCCGGGCGATCGCCAACCGGCCGCCCGACATCCTCATCACCACACCCGAATCGCTCTTCCTCATGCTGACCTCCTCCGCCCGGGAGGCTTTGGAAGGCGTCGAGACGGTGATCGTGGACGAGGTGCACGCGGTCGCGGGCACCAAGCGCGGCGCCCATCTCGCGCTCTCCCTGGAGCGGCTCGACCACCTGCTGGAGCGCCCGGCCCGGCGTATCGGCCTGTCGGCGACCGTACGCCCGGTGGAGGAGGTCGCCCGCTACCTGTCGCCACAGCGCCGGGTGGAGATCGTCCAGCCGCCGTCCGGCAAGGAGTTCGACCTGTCGGTGGTCGTCCCCGTCGAGGACCTGGGTGAGCTGGGCGGCTCGCCCGTCCAGGAAGGCGACACCGGTGAGAAGCCCTCCATCTGGCCGCATGTCGAGGAGAAGATCGCCGACCTGGTCCAGGCGCACCGCTCGACGATCGTCTTCGCCAACTCCCGGCGCCTCGCCGAACGCCTGTGCAACCGGCTGAACGAGATCGCGTACGAGCGCGCCACCGGCGAAGCGCTGCCCGAGAACCACTCCCCCGCCGAGCTGATGGCCGAGGCCGGCGCCGCCAAGGGGGCGCCCGCGCTGCTGGCCCGCGCCCACCACGGCTCGGTGTCCAAGGAGCAGCGCGCCCAGGTCGAGGAGGACCTGAAGGCGGGCCGGCTGCCGGCCGTGGTCGCCACGTCCAGCCTGGAGCTGGGCATCGACATGGGCGCGGTCGACCTGGTGGTGCAGGTCGAGTCCCCGCCGTCGGTCGCCTCCGGCCTCCAGCGGGTCGGCCGTGCGGGCCATCAGGTCGGCGCGGTGTCCCGGGGCGTGGTCTTCCCCAAGTACCGCGGCGACCTGGTGCAGGCCGCGGTGGTCACGGAGCGGATGCGCGCGGGATCCATCGAGTCGCTGCGCGTCCCCGCCAACCCGCTGGACGTCCTGGCCCAGCAGCTGGTCGCGATGGTCTCGATGGACACCTGGGACGTGACGGAGCTGCTGGCCCTGGTCCGCCGGTCTGCCTCCTTCACGGCCCTCCCGGAGTCGGCGTTCAACGGCGTGCTGGACATGCTCGCGGGGCGCTATCCCTCCGACGCCTTCGCCGAGCTGCGGCCGCGCGTCGTCTGGGACCGCGTGGCGCAGACGGTCACCGGCCGCCCCGGCGCGCAGCGGCTGGCCGTCACCTCCGGCGGCACGATCCCCGACCGGGGTCTCTTCGGTGTCTTCCTGGCCGGTGCCGATCCCAAGAAGGGGGGCGGCCGGGTCGGGGAGCTGGACGAGGAGATGGTCTACGAATCCCGCGTCGGCGACGTCTTCACGCTCGGTACGACGTCCTGGCGCATCGAGGACATCACCCGCGACCGGGTGCTGGTCTCCCCGGCCCCCGGCGTCCCCGGCAGGCTGCCCTTCTGGAAGGGCGACCAGCTCGGCCGCCCCCTCGAACTGGGCCGCGCGCTGGGCGCGTTCCTCCGCGAGATCGGCTCCCTCGCCCCGGAGGCCGCCCGCGAGCGGCTGTCCGCCGCCGGCCTCGACGACTGGGCGACGGGCAACGTCCTCGCGTACCTCGCCGAACAGCAGCAGGCCTGTGGCCATGTGCCGGACGACCGCACGATCGTCGTCGAGCGCTTCCGTGACGAGCTGGGCGACTGGCGGGTGGTGGTGCACTCCCCGTTCGGCGCGCAGGTGCACGCCCCCTGGGCGCTCGCCCTCGGCGCCCGCCTCTCCGAGCGCTACGGCATGGACGCGCAGGTCATGCACGCCGACGACGGCATCGTGCTGCGCCTGCCGGACGCCGACCTGATGGGCCTCGACCTGCTCGACAGCGACACCGGCGACTTCGACCCGGTGGCCCGCGGCATGGAGTACGACCCCGAGCAGTCACCCGTGGGCGCCGCCGACGTCGTCTTCGACCAGGGCGAGGTCGACCAGGTGGTCACGGACCAGGTGGGCGGCTCGGCCCTGTTCGCCTCCCGGTTCCGCGAGTGCGCGGCCCGCGCGCTGCTGCTGCCCCGCCGCACCCCCGGCAAGCGCACGCCCCTGTGGCAGCAGCGCCAGCGCGCCTCCCAGCTCCTCCAGGTGGCGGGCGAGTTCGGGTCGTTCCCGATCGTTCTGGAGGCCGTCCGCGAATGCCTCCAGGACGTCTTCGACGTACCGGGCCTGACGGAACTGATGGGTGACATCGAAGCCCGCCGGGTCCGCCTCGTCGAGGTCAGCACGCCCGAGCCGTCCCCGTTCGCCCGCTCCCTGCTGTTCGGGTACGTGGCCCAGTTCCTGTACGAGGGCGACTCCCCCCTCGCCGAGCGCCGGGCCGCCGCCCTCTCCCTGGACTCCCGGCTGCTGGCCGAACTGCTCGGCCAGGCCGAACTGCGCGAGCTGCTCGACGCCGACGTCCTGGCCGAGCTGGAGAGCGAGCTGCAGTGGCGCACCGACGACCGCCGGGTCAAGGACGCCGAAGGCGTCGCCGACCTGCTGCGGATGCTCGGCCCGCTCACCGACGACGAACTGGCCGAGCGCGGCGCCGAGTCCGGGTGGGTACGGGAGCTCGCGTCGGCCCGCCGGGCCATCACGGTCCGTATCGCCGGCCGGGACCACTGGGCCGCGATCGAGGACGCGGGCCGGCTGCGCGACGCCCTGGGCACGGCCCTGCCCGTCGGCGTCCCCGAGTCGTTCACCGAGCCCGTCAAGGACCCCCTCGGGGACCTCCTGTCCCGCTATGCCCGTACGCACGGCCCGTTCACCTCCGACCAGGCCGCCGCCCGCTTCGGCCTCGGCACAGCCGTCACGGACGGCGCCCTGCAACGGCTGGCGGCATCCGGCCGAGTCGTACAAGGTGAATTCCGCCCACCCGTCGCCCACCACCCTTCATCGGAAGCGCCGCGCGCCGACCCTTCTCCTGGCACCGGCCAGGAATGGTGCGACGCCCAGGTGCTGCGCCGCCTGCGCCGGCGCTCCCTGGCCGCGCTCCGGCACGAGCTGGAGCCCGTACCGCCCGCCGCCCTCGCATCCTTCCTCCCGCAGTGGCAGCAAGTGGGCCCCCTGGCAGCCAAGGCGCCGTACGGATCGGGGACGAACCGTACGGGAGCGCACCGATCGGGGGCACAGCGCGGCAGCTCGTACGGCCTGCGTGGCATCGACGGCCTGGTCCGCGCCGTCGAACAGTTGCAAGGGTCGTCCGTGCCCGCCTCCGCCCTCGAAAAGCTGGTCCTGCCCTCCCGGGTCGGCGACTACACCCCGGCCCTCCTCGACGAACTGACCGCCACCGGCGAAGTGCTGTGGGCCGGCGCGGGAGCCCTGCCCGGCAAGGACGGCTGGGTGTCCCTCTACCTCGCCGACACCGCCCCGCTGCTCCTGCCACCGCCCCACCCGCTGGAGCTGTCCCCGCTGCACCAGTCCGTCCTCCAGGCCCTCGCCCCCGGTTACGGCCTCTTCTTCCGCCAGCTCGCCGACCAGGTCCGCGCCACCACCCACCCCGAAGCGACGGACCCCCAGCTCGCCGACGCCCTATGGGACCTGGCCTGGTCCGGCCGCCTCACCAACGACACCCTCGCCCCGCTCCGGTCCCTCCTCGGCTCCGGCCGTACGTCCGGCGCCACCGCCCACCGCGCCAAGCGCGCCGTCCCCCGCGGCCGGTACGGCACCCTGACCGCCGCCACCGGCCGTACGGGCCGCCCCACCGCCTCCCGCTCCGGCCCCCCGACCGTCGCCGGCCGCTGGTCGCTGCTCCCCGCCCCCGAACCGGACCCCACCCACCGCGCCCACGCCCGGGCACGCGCCCTCCTCGACCGCCACGGCGTCGTGACCCGCGGCGCCGTGTCCGCCGAGGGCGTCGAGGGCGGCTTCTCCGCCGCGTACCGCGTGCTGGCCGCCTTCGAGGAGACCGGGCAGGCCCGGCGCGGCTATGTGGTCGAAGGGCTGGGCGCCGCGCAGTTCGCTATGGACGGGGCGGTCGACCGGCTCCGCGCCGTCAACACCAGCCGCGAGCGCGTCGCCGGCGAGTACGCTCCGGAGGGCCCCGGAGACCGCCGCTCCACCGGGCCGCAACGGGCCCTGGTGCTGGCCGCCGCCGACCCGGCGAACGCGTACGGAGCCGCCCTGTCCTGGCCCGAACCGCCCGACGGCGCCACCCACAAGCCGGGCCGCAAGGCGGGCTCCCTCGTCGTCCTCGTCGACGGCGAACTGACGCTGTACATGGAGCGCGGCGGCAAGACGCTGCTGGCCTGGACACAGTCCGCCGACGGCACCGCGCCCGACCACGGCTCCCCCGCCGGCACCCGTCTGCGGCTCGCCCTCGAAGCCCTCACCGACGCCGCCCACGCGGGCGCCCTCGGCACGATCACCGTGGAACGTGTCAACGGCACCGCAGCCCTCACCGCCCCACTCGCCCCTGCCCTGGAGGCCGCCGGATTCCACCCCACCCCACGCGGCTTCCGCCTCCGCCCCTGACCACCACGACGGAACGCCCCGCACCCGCACCGGGTCACCGCACGCCCACACCCGGCCACCCCACACGCGCACCCGGCCACCGCACGCCGGCACCCTGCCGCCGCATGCCCCCGGTGACCGCCCGACACCCTGCCGCCGCGTGCCCGCACCCGGTGACCGTCCGCCCCACGCCCCGCCGTCGCCCGCCCCCACCCGGCACAATGTCCCCATGCCCGAAGGCGACACCGTTTGGCGCACCGCCCGCCTCCTGCACGCGGCGCTGGCCGGTAAGGCACTGACCCGCACCGACCTGCGCGTGCCGAAGCTCGCCACCACCGACCTGTCCGGCCGTACGGTCCTGGAGGTGGTCCCGCGCGGCAAGCACCTCCTCACCCGTGTCGAGGGCGGCCTGACCCTCCACTCGCACCTGCGCATGGACGGCGCCTGGAAGATCTACGCCCCCGCCGAACGCTGGCGCGGCGGCCCCGCCCACCAGATCCGCGCGATCCTCGCCACCGCCGACCGCACCGCCGTCGGCTACCGCCTCCCCGTCCTCGACCTCCTGCGCACCGCCGACGAGGACGATGCCGTGGGCCACCTCGGTCCCGACCTGCTCGGCCCCGACTGGGACCCCACCGAGGCTCTGCGCCGCCTGCTCGCCGACCCCGCCCGCCCCCTCGGCGAGGCCCTGCTCGACCAGCGCAACCTGGCCGGCATCGGCAACGTCTTCAAGTGCGAACTCTGCTTCCTGCTGCGCGCCTCCCCCTGGCTGCCGGTCGGCCGCCTGCCCGCCCCGGAGCGCGCGACCGCCCTCGCCAAGAAACTCCTGGAAGCCAACAAGGACCGGCTCGCCCGCGTCACGACGCCGAGCGCCCGCCCGGACCGCCGCCAGTGGGTCTACGGCCGCGCCGGCCGCCCCTGCTTCCGCTGCGGCACATCGATCCGTACGGGAGAACAGGGCCCGCCCACCCAGGAGCGCGTCACCTACTGGTGCCCCACCTGCCAGCCGGAGGACGGCACAGCCCCGGGGGACCGCAAGGAAGCGCCGGAGCAGCAAACCTGACGCTACGTCACCCCTCATGCCACCGCCGAAACAATTCTCCTCGCGCCCCGCTCCCGGGTCTTACCCCCTTCGGCCGATCGGGTGACCCCGCCACCCTCGCCCCTACGAGCGGCCGCCGGAACCCCTACCCCGCGCGCGCCACGCCCTGACCACCCCACCCCTCAACACGCCCCCAGGACCGGAAAGCCGACCCGCACCCCCTCTCCCACTTCCGCCCCTTCCATCCCACCGCTCACCCCTGCCTCCGCCCCTGCCCCGCGCCCGCTCCGCCCACGGCACGCAGTGCACCGGCAACAGGCTCAGCCCCCATCCCCCGGCCGCCACCGCCCCCTCGACGATCCCCGGCGTGCCAGGCCACAGCGTCAGCCGTAGCACCGCCCACCACCACAGGCTCGCGGCAGCGGCCCTGGCCGCCATCCGGGCCGGAGATATGCCGAACCGGGCGAGGAAATCGCGCCTAGGGGGTGTCCGATGGGCCAGGGGCGGACAGGCCGCGGCGTCTGGTGCGGGGCACCGCAAGGCGCTGGAGCGTCCTGATAGCGGAGCTACCTGGGCGTTTCGGCAACGCTGCGAGGTGCCGTGCCAGACGCCGCGGCCCCGGCCCTGCCCCATCGGACACCCCCTAGCCATGGCTGCCTCCTCCGGTCGACGCTAGACGGGCGCAGCCGTCCAGCGGGAGGGCGCACCGGGGCACAACCGGCGCGAACATGTCGACGGGGCTCGTTCGTCCATCCCCGTTCCCACGGATCTCTGTCTCCCGGTATTTTCGCCCGTCACCACCCGGCCCGCATCCAGACGGCCCACGGCCGCCGCCCGGCGCGGCAGGCGCGCGCACCGGTACGGCCGCCCCCTGCCACCCCCGCACACCAGCTCGAACCCGTATCTACCCGGCCCGTCGGCCGGTGTCTCTTACGCTGCACTGAATGATCACTGCCCGACGGCGGGCACCGCCCGAGATCCACGAACGGAGACCGCCCGTGAGCGCCGATTTCCCCGCCCGCGAGCTGCGCATCGGCACCCGTACGAGCCCCATGGCCCTCGCCCAGACCGCCCAGGTCACCCGGCTGCTGCACCAGCTCGACCCGCGACTGCGGACCGTGACCGTCCCGGTCCGGGCCGAGGCCGGTCCCTGGCACGGCGACCTGTCCGGCAGCGGTGGGAAGGGGCTGTTCGTCAAGGCTCTCGACGCGCAGCTGCAGAGCGGTGCCATCGATCTCGCGCTGCACTGCCTCAAGGATGTGCCCGGCGACGTGCCGCTCCGCGCGGGCCTGGTCGTCGCCGCCCACCTGGAACGTGCCGACGTCCGGGACGTCCTGGTCGTCCCCGAGCACTCGGCGGTACGCCACCTCGACGACCTCCCGCCGGGCGCCCGGGTCGGCACCGCCTCCGTACGCCGCCGGGCCCAGCTCCTGCGCGCCCGCCCCGACCTGCGGATCGTTCCCGTACGCGGCGCGGTGGGCACCCGCCTGGACCTCCTGGACGGCAAGCGGAACGCACCAGCCGAACAGGAACAGGAACAGGACGCGCCCACCACTTTCGACGCCATGGTCCTGGCGAGCGCCGGGCTGGCGCGGCTGGGCCTGACCCACCGGGCGCGGCAGGTGTTCGAGACCGAGGAACTGCTGCCGGCCGTCGGGGCCGGCGTCCTGTCCCTGGAATGCCGCCGCGACGACAGCACCGTCGCCGCCCTTGTGGAACAGCTCAACCACGAGCCCACGCTCACCGAGGTGACCGCCGAACGCGTCATGCTCCAGGGCTTGCGCGGCCACTGCAACAGCCCCATCGCGGGCTACTGCGTCACCGGCCCGGACGGCCGGCTCTCCCTGCGCGGCATGGTCTTCTCCCCGGACGGCACCGCCTTCGCGCAGGTCCACCTGTGCAGCGACGCCCCGCACGACCCGGCGGCACTCGGCGCGCACGCCGCCACCGAACTCCTCAGCCAGGGCGCACGCTCCCTGATCGACACCGGAGTTCCCCTCTGAACCGCCTTCGCCTCCTCGGCATTTCGCAGACCGGCCCCGGCCGAAATGCCCGGCGAAGGCAGGCGTACGCTCCGATCATGGAGGGGCGTAAGGCGCTTCGGCGCCGTATTCGTATCTGGCTGGCCGTCTTCATCATCGGTCTCGTACTGAGCGGGCTGACGGCCTTTCCGCTCGTCACCGAACTCCGGTGGGCCGACACACTGCTACGGTCCGACGCGTCACCGCTCGCCGGGCATTTCCCGGGACTGGCGGAGTGGATCGGCAGGGCCAGGGAGGGGCTGGAGGCGACCGACGCGAAGTATCCGTTCCTGCTGTACGGCACGGACTGGCTGGCATTCGCGCACCTGGTCATCGCGGTGGCGTTCTACGGTCCGTTCCGCGATCCGGTCCGCAACATCTGGGTCATCGACTTCGGCGTGATCGCCTGCGCGGGAATCATCCCACTGGCCCTCATCTGCGGGCCGGTCCGCGGAATTCCGTTTTACTGGCAACTGATCGACATGTCCTTCGGCATCTTCGGCGTGATTCCGCTCCTGGTGGTCCGCCGAATGATCAAACGCCTGGAAGCGTACGAACTCGCCGCCTGAAAGCGGAAGCGCCCGCCCGGCACAGGAGCAGACGGCGCCACTTGCAGCCCACCCACGACAAAAGACCTCCCCCGGGGTTTGCGGTTTCCGAAATCCCGGGGGAGGTCCCGCACATGACCCTCAGCCGGCCTGGCTGCTGTCCTTGTGGCTCCCCCATCCGTGCCAGCGGTCGATCTCGATCCAGGCGCTGACCCGGCCGCGATCTCGCTGCGGATAGGGATTGCCCATGTAGTGCCGGGCCAGCCGGTCGATGTCGGCCAGGTCCTTGTCGTCACGGAATTCGGTGACACGGCCGATGATGCTGATGTGGGTGTACCAGCTCGACTCGTCGAGAACGGTGATCGTCACCCGGGGGTCGTTGCGCAGGTGCTGCAGACGCTTACGGCCCTCGTCCATGTTGACCAGCACCCGGCCGTCGTCCCAGAGGTACCAGGTCGCCGTGGAGACCGGCTGGCCGTCCGACCGCAGGGTCGTGATGACGGCCGGGTTGGCCTTCTGCAGCATGTCGACCGCCTCTTGCGGCAGCGGGGGTTTCGACATAGCGGACACTCCTCCATACGTTGCTGATCCGGCGTTCGTCTCCCCAACATGATCGTCTGCGCACACCTTCCCGAATCACAGACACGCCACTACGGCGCCACCTCCACGCGGCGCGGACAGCCGCGTCACCGTCCGCTACCTTCGGCAGCTCGGACCACGACCACCAGGGGCCCCGGACCACCAGTGACCCACACCTCCCCCACCCCGACCCCCGCCTCCAGACCCTCCTATCCCAAGTAACCACCACACTCGGCCACCCCGTCCCACCCGTCTGGGCCCAAGCCCTCCGAGCCGTGCCCCGTGACCTGTTCCTGCCCGGCCGGGTCTGGCTCCGCGACGGGGACGGCGGGTACGTGCCCTGCGACCGCGGCGTGGACCCGGTCCGCTGGGCCGAAGCCGCGTACAACGACGTGCCGCTCGTCACGCAGATCACCGAGGACGACGACGGGTTCCAGGAGCCCACCTCGTCCGCTTCCGCGCCCGGCACGGTGCTGCGCATGCTTGAGGACGCCGCGCTCGCCGACGGACACCGGGTACTGGAGATCGGTACCGGCACGGGCTTCCACGCGGCCCTGCTCGCTCACCGGCTCGGGTCCGGGAACGTCGTGAGCGTCGAGATCGACCCCGAACTCGCCGAAACCGCCCGCGCCGGCCTGAAGGCCGCCGGCTACGCTCCCGTGGTCATCACCGGCGACGGAGCCCACGGCCACACCGCTGCCGCCCCGTACGACCGGATCATCTCCACCTGCTCCGTACGGTCCGTCCCCGCGGCCTGGCTCGCGCAGACGGCGCCCGGCGCCCGTCTCGTCGTGCCGTGGAGCACCAGCTGGATCACCTACGGAACGCTCGTGCTCACCCGTCATCCGGACGGCACGGCCACCGGGCAGTTCGCGGGCTACGGCTCGTACATGGTGATGCGCGGCCAGCGCGCGGCCGCCGATCTCGACCGCGACCTTCTGCGCGCGGGGCAGCGCCCCAGCCGTTCCACTACGGCCTTGTCCCCCTGGGCGGTGGCCGGCAGCAGCCTGGACGCACAGTTCGCGATCGGTCTGCGTGTGCCCGATGTGTGGCACTCCTGGGACACCGACACGGGCACGGACGACGCCCACACCCGTCTGTGGCTGGCCGACGATGCCGCGACCTCGTGGGCGTCGGTGGATTACGACGGCCGGCAGACCGCCGCCTACCGCGTACGGCAGCACGGTCCGCGCCGGCTCTGGGACGAGGTCGAGGCGGCCCACCGGCGATGGGTACGCGCCGGCGAACCGGGGGTCGCCCGCCACGGCCTCACCGTCACTCCCGAAGGGCAGCGGGTCCGGCTTCACGGCCCGACGAGCACCAGCGCCCCCCTGACGGCGTCAGAGGGGCGCTGAAGCGGCCTGTCGCACAGGCCAGAAGAAGATCACGACCGGTCTAGGCGGACTCGGCCTGGAACATCCAGTGGTGCTTCTCCAGGTCAGCGGTCAGGCCGATGAGAATGTCCTGGGAGACCGGGTCGGGCTCGTCCGTGACGCGGATGCGCTCACGCATCCGGGCGATGACGGCGCCGAGCGCGTCGGTCACGACGCGGACCACCTCGGCGTCCTTGATCCAGTTGTCCTGCACCGTGTCGATGCCGCTGGTCTTCGCGACCGTCTCGGCCCGGCCGTCTGGGGAGACGCCGATCGCCGAGGCGCGCTCGGCCACCGTGTCGGCGTAGGAGCGAGCCGTGTCCACGACATCGTCGAGCTGGAGATGTACGGACCGGAAACGCGGGCCGATGATGTTCCAGTGGACCTGCTTCGCCACGAGCGAGAGATCCACCAGGTCGACGAGGGCTCCCTGCAGTGCGTCCCCGACCACCTTGCGGTCGTCGTCGGACAGCGTGCTCTTGACGACAGACATCCATTTACTCCTTTTCAGGGCGAATGACTCCGCTTCGCCCACCGTACAACCGATTGGTCCTGTCTGTACGGATCGGGTACCCAGATGCACTGCGGTAATGCGCGGGTACCCCCAGCCGACGACGGAAGTCCCGGCCGTCCCCTCCGTTCGGCCCGGCCGAACGGCCCGGGAAAGCCTTGAGCCCCGTCCGGCGGCTACCGGACGGGGCTCAAGGAAGTCGAGGGGGAGCTTCGAAGGGGTTCCAGGACCCGACAGAAAGCTTTCGGCACTCGCCACAGCACGGCGAGCCCGAGGAGGACACTTCTCGTCCACAGGAGGCACAGGGGAGGCGTCCGTCAGGGTGGGCACGCAAGCCCGGCCCGGCCCACCGCCTCCGCGGCCTCGGACCGCGGCACCGGCCTCAGGCCGCGACGACGTCCACGGCCTCCGCGGGCGCCTTGATCGTCACGCGATCCTCCGGGACCCCGGCCAACGAGGTCACGGACACCGAGTTCAGCTTGGGACGGACCGGTGCGGGCACCGGGTCGCTGGCGGCGGCGGACCGTGCCAGCTCCGCGAGCGCCAGCTCGTCGCTGACCTCCCGCATGAGCTCGGACATGCGCACGTCCAGCGCGTCACAGATCGCCGAGAGCAGTTCGGAAGAGGCTTCCTTCTGTCCCCGTTCGACCTCGGACAAGTAGCCGAGCGACACCCGGGCGGAGGAGGAGACCTCGCGCAGGGTGCGGCCCTGGCGCTGACGCTGTCGGCGCAGCACGTCACCCAGCAGGCGACGAAGCAGAATCATCGCTGGCTCCCTCCTCGGACCTCGGATCCGGATCCTTCTCGCCCCACCGTACCGCCTCGGGCCTCGGCCGTGCGGGGCGCGAGTTCGTGTTCACTCAGGGCTGCAAACATCAAAATTCCCCCCGTTGTTCCGTATCCTGTGCCGCCGCGTTCTCTGTCAGTTGGCTCACCAGCAGCCGGAGCACCGCCGTCACCGTGTCCCGGCGGATCCGCCGGCGGTCGCCGTCCAGCGTGAGACGTAGCACACCGCCTGCGCCGCCGGGCCCGTCGGCCGCGACGAAGACGGTGCCCACGGGCTGTCCGTCCTGGGGGTCAGGGCCGGCAACCCCTGTAGTGGCGATACCCCAGTGCGCGCTCAGCACACGCCTTACACCACGGGCCATCTGGCGGGCAACCTCCGCGTCCACGGCGCCGCGCGCGTCGAGCAGCGGCCCGTCGACACCGAGAAGGTCCCGTTTGAGCTCGGTCGCGTACGCCGTGACCGAGCCCCGGAAGACCCGGGAGGCTCCGGGTACCCCGGTCAGCGCTCCGGCAACCAGCCCGCCCGTAAGGGACTCGGCCACCGCCAGACTCTCCCCGCGCTCCGCGAGCACGTCGAGCGCCCGCGCTGCCGTGGACAGCACCTCGGAGCACGCGACGTCCTCGTAAGCCGGATCCAGGATCCCCTCGCCGGGTGGCGCGCTGCCGCCCTCAGGGGCCTCTACGCCCGCTGCCCGCCCGGTTTCAGCGTGCATTTCCGCAGCCACTTCGGAAGGTCGCCGGGGCGGCCGTCTCCGGCCTCACCGTACGGGTTTCCCGTCGTCCGCCGCGGTCCCGGACCGGTCCGCGGCCGCCGTGCTCCCGGCAGGGCCGTCGCCGCGCGCCTCCGCGGCCGTCCTGGCCCGCTCCTCGGCCTGTACGGCCCGTGCCTCGGCCAGCCCGGCCCGCCGCAGGACGACCGCCTGCCGTACGTAGTCCAGGCCGGTCACGACGGTCAGCACCACGGCCACCGCCATCACCCACCACCGGAACGTCGCCAGCGGCCCGGACAGGATGAGCACGTACATGCCCACCGCGGTGCCCTGCGCGAGCGTCTTCAGCTTCCCGCCGCGGCTGGCGGGGATGACCCCGTGCCTGATCACCCAGAACCGCATCAGCGTGATGCCCAGCTCACGGAAGAGGATGACACCGGTCACCCACCACGGGAGGTCGTCCAGCACGGACAGGCAGATCAGCGCCGCGCCCATGATCGCTTTGTCCGCGATCGGGTCGGCGATCTTCCCGAAGTCCGTGACCAGGTTGTACTGGCGTGCCAGGTGGCCGTCGAACAGGTCGGTGATCATGGCGATGGCGAACGCGGCCCAGGCGAACGAGCGCCAGGCCGGGTCGTAGCCGTCGCCGTGCATCAGCAGCAGCACAAAGGCCGGTATGAGCAGCAGCCGCACCATCGTCAGGACGTTGGCGATGTTCCACAGTCCGGCCGTCCGGACGGCCGGCGCCGGGCGGTGGTGCCCACCGGCCGCGGAAGCCGGGACTCCGGTCATCTGCCCGCCTCCTCAGTACACGGCGCGCCGTCCGGCGACAGCACCTCGGCCACCAGGTCGACGCCTTCACTCGCTACGACCTTTGCTTCGACCATACGACCCGGCGCAAGGTCGAGTGAGGTCCGCAGCAGGGTCACGCCGTCGGTCTCGGGGGCCTGGTGCGCGGCGCGCCCCACGACCCCGTCCTCCTCGTCGACGCTGTCCACCAGGACGGTGAGGGTCTCGCCCAGCCGCTCCTCGGCGCGCTGCGCGGTCAGCTCCTCGGCCAGCCGCGAGATGTGCGCGAGACGCTCGGCGACCTCGTCCGGGTCGACCTTCTTGTCGTACGTGGCGGCCTCGGTGCCGTCCTCGTCGGAGTAGCCGAACACGCCGATCGCGTCCAGCCGCGCCCCGGTCAGGAAGCGCTCCAGCTCGGCGATGTCGTCCTCGGTCTCGCCGGGGAAGCCGACGATGAAGTTCGAGCGGGCGCCGGCCAGCGGCGCCTTGCCGCGGATCTGCTCCAGCAGGCCCAGGAAGCGGTCGGTGTCGCCGAAGCGCCGCATGGCGCGCAGCACGCCCGGCGCCGAGTGCTGGAAGGACAGGTCGAAGTACGGGGCGACCTTGTCCGTCTGCGTCAGCACGTCGATCAGGCCGGGGCGCATCTCGGCGGGCTGCAGGTAGCTGACCCGGATGCGCTCCAGGCCGTCGACGGCGGCCAGCTCCGGCAGCAGCGTCTCCAGCAGGCGGATGTCGCCCAGGTCCTTGCCGTAGGAGGTGTTGTTCTCGGAGACCAGCATGATCTCCTTCACCCCCTGCTCCGCCAGCCAGCGGGTCTCGCCGAGCACGTCGGAGGGGCGGCGCGAGATGAAGGAGCCGCGGAAGGACGGGATGGCGCAGAAGGAGCAGCGGCGGTCGCAGCCGGAGGCCAGCTTCACGGAGGCGACCGGGCTGGTGCCCAGGCGGCGCCGGAGCGGCGCACGGGGCCCTGAGGCGGGCGCCACGCCCTCCGGCAGGTCCGCGGGGGCGGGGACCGGCCCGTCCGCGCCGTGGCCGGGCAGGGCGACGCCTGTGGCGTCCTGGCGCTCGGCCGGGCTGATCGGCAGCAGCTTGCGGCGGTCGCGCGGGGTGTGCGCCTCGACGCTGCCGCCGCTCAGGATCGTCTGCAGCCGGCCGGAGATGTCGCCGTAATCGTCGAAACCGAGGACGCCGTCGGCCTCCGGCAGCGCCTCGGCCAGCTCCTTGCCGTACCGCTCGGCCATGCAGCCGACGGCCACCACCGCCTGGGTGCGGCCGTGGTCCTTCAGGTCGTTGGCCTCCAGGAGGGCATCGACGGAGTCCTTCTTGGCGGCCTCGACGAAGCCACAGGTGTTGACGACGGCGACATCGGCATCGGCGGCGTCCTCGACGAGGTCCCAGCCGTCCGCTGCCAGGCGGCCTGCGAGCTCCTCCGAGTCCACCTCGTTACGGGCGCAGCCAAGAGTGACAAGGGCGACGGTACGGCGTTCGGGCATGGAGTCAGCCTACTTTGTCCCGGCAACCTCCCTCGCTGCCAGGGTTGCCCCATCCGCCCGGCGCCCCGGACCGGGCCTGCTCAGCCGGCCTGCGGGCCCGCCGAGTAGCTCAGCCGCTCGACCGCTCCCTCGGCGCCGACCTTCTCGACCTCCTTGCCGTTGACGAACAGCTGCACGACGCCGGCATTGCCGACGACCAGGTCGATGCGCTTCTTGTCCGTGAAGGTCTTGGACTCGCCCTTCTTGAGCAGGCCGTCCTCCAACAGCCGGCCGTTGGCGTCCTTGGCGGAGATCCAGCTCTGCCCGTCCTTCGCGGTGATCTTGATGGTGACCTTGTCCTTGGGCACGCCCGCGACGGCGCTCTCCGAGGGCCCGGGGCCGGGGACGGTGGTGGGCTTGGCGGTCTTGCCGGACTTGCCGGCGGCGGGCTTGGTCGGCTGCACCGGCGCCGCCGTGTTGTCGCCCTCGGCGACCGCGCTCCCCTTGCCCCCGCCGCTGAAGAGTGTGAAGCCCACGAACCCGACGACCACGACGATGGCCGCGACCATCGCCGCCGTCCAGTTCGGGCGGCCGCGCTCGGGCCGGATGCGCTCGGCCTCGAAGAGCGGCGCGGCGGGGGTCGGCTCGGGCCGGCCGCCGTGGTCCCCGTCGAACTGTGCGATCAGCGGTTCCGGATCGAGGCCGACGGCGCGCGCGAGCGTGCGCAGGTGCCCCCGCGCGTAGACGTCGCCGCCGCAGCGCGAGAAGTCGTCCTGCTCGATGCCCTGCACGATGGGCACGCGCACCCGTGTGGTGGAACTGACCTCGTCGACGGTGAGTCCCGCCGCGATACGGGCCTGCTGGATGGCGCGGCCGATGGAGGGCCGGTCGTCTTCGGAGGAGTTGCCGATGGACACGTGGGCGCCTTTCGAGCGTGAGCCACCTGCTGGAGGTTCAGTCTAGGGGTGTACCGAAAGGGTCGGGCAAGCGGAAGAGCGGACTTTGTACGCCATCAGAAGGCCGGGTCAGGCCGCTGGACGCCCGGTCCGGGTGCCGATGGTGCACCATCCTCCCACCACCTCCCTCAACTTGACGTATCGGCGGAAGAAACGGTTGCTTACGATCTCCGACACCTGCTTCGGACCGCCCGTACGGGTGAACCGCAGGCGTGAAGCCTGGACTTCCTCCGCCGTCGCCGCGCCCGGTTGACGGGCCCGGAGCGCTGCCCGCGGGCAGACCCCGGACACCGCCCGGGCTCCCGCCGGGCGGCGGCCTCCGGGTGACGGCCTCTAGGAGGGCGTCTCCCCCCGGATGACCGCCAGTACGCCCTCCAACTCGTCCGGCTTGACGAGCACGTCGCGCGCCTTCGACCCCTCGCTCGGCCCGACGATGTTGCGCGACTCCATCAGGTCCATCAGCCGCCCGGCCTTGGCGAATCCCACCCGCAGCTTGCGCTGGAGCATGGAGGTGGACCCGAACTGGGTGGAGACCACCAGCTCAGCGGCCTGGCACAGCAGGTCCAGGTCGTCGCCGATGTCCTCGTCGATCTCCTTCTTCTGGGCCGTGCCGACCGTGACGTCGTCCCGGAAGACCGGCGCCATCTGGTCCTTGCAGTGCTGGACGACCTGCTGGACCTCGTCCTCCTGGACGAACGCGCCCTGCATGCGCACGGGTTTGTTGGCGCCCATCGGCAGGAAGAGGCTGTCGCCCTTGCCGATGAGCTTCTCCGCGCCGGGCTGGTCGAGGATGACCCGGCTGTCGGCGAGCGAGGAGGTCGCGAACGCCAGCCGGGACGGCACGTTCGCCTTGATCAGACCGGTCACCACGTCCACCGACGGACGCTGGGTGGCCAGCACCAGATGGATGCCGGCGGCGCGCGCGAGCTGGGTGATGCGGACGATGGAGTCCTCCACGTCACGCGGCGCGACCATCATCAGGTCCGCCAGCTCATCCACGATCACCAGCAGGTACGGATACGGCGACAGCTCGCGCTCGCTGCCCTCCGGCGGCTTGACCTTGCCGCTGCGCACGGCCGCGTTGAAGTCGTCGATGTGGCGGTAGCCGTACGCCGCCAGGTCGTCGTAGCGCAGGTCCATCTCGCGCACCACCCACTGCAGGGCCTCGGCGGCCTTCTTGGGGTTGGTGATGATCGGGGTGATCAGGTGCGGGATGCCCTCGTACGCGGTCAGCTCGACGCGCTTGGGGTCGACCAGCACCATCCGCACCTCGTCCGGGGTGGCGCGCGCCATCACCGAGGTGATCAGGCAGTTGATGCAGGAGGACTTGCCGGAGCCGGTGGCGCCGGCGACGAGGATGTGCGGCATCCGCGCCAGGTTGGCCGTCACGTACCCGCCCTCGACGTCCTTGCCGAGGCCGACCAGCAGCGGGTGGTCCTCGCCCACCGACTCGGCCGAGCGCAGCACGTCGCCGAGGTTGACCATCTCCCGGTCGCTGTTGGGGATCTCGATGCCGACCGCGGACTTGCCGGGGATCGGGCTGATGATCCGTACGTCCGGGCTGGCGACCGCGTACGCGATGTTCTTGGCCAGCGCGGTGATCTTCTCGACCTTGACCGCCGGGCCCAGCTCGATCTCGTAGCGGGTGACCGTCGGGCCACGGGTGAAGCCGGTGACCGCCGCGTCGACCTTGAACTCCTGGAAGACGGTGGTCAGCGACGCCACGACGGCGTCGTTGGCCGCGCTGCGGGTCTTGCCGGGGCCACCGCGGGTGAGCAGGTCCAGCGACGGCAGGGAGTAGGTGATGTCGTTGGACAGCAGCAGCTGCTCGGCGCGCGAGGGCAGCTCGCCGGACGGTTCCGGTGCGGACTTCGTGAAGTCCGGCACCGGCCCCGAGTGCTTGTCCTCGCTGCCTTGGCCCGCGCCCCGGGCGGGCGGTACCGAGCCGCTGTCCTGCTTGGGCCCGGCCGTGGACCGCTCGTCGCGGTCCTCGCCGTCGCGGCGCTCGCCGGAGATGCTGCTGCTGAGGTCGGCGACGAGGGGCGAGGGCTGGACGCCGTGCAGGACGGCGCCGTCCAGCGAGGCGGCGGCCGCGGCGGCCACGTCCACCGCGTCCATGGGCCGGTCGGCGGGCTGCAGCGGTGTACGGCGGCCGCGGCGGCGCTTGGCCAGCGCCGCCTCCTCTATGGCGTCCGGATCGTTCGCGAACTCCTGCGCCGCGGCGCGCCGCGGACTCCGTCCGGAGCGGTCGCGCCAGTCCTCGGCGTACTCCTCGGGCTCGGCGGCCACCGGCTCGGGCTCGTACACCTCGACCAGGCCCAGCCGGGCCCCGAGCTGCCGCAGCCGCTGCGGGATGGCGTTCACCGGCGTGGCGGTGACGACCAGCAGGCCGAAGACGGTGAGCAGCACCAGCAGCGCCACCGCCAGGGTCTGGCCGACGGTGAAGATCAGCGGCTTGGACGCGGCCCAGCCGACGTAGCCCCCGGCGTCCTGCATGGCCGCTATGCCGTCACCCCGGCCGGGCGATCCGCAGGCCATGGCGACCTGCCCGAGGACGCCGGTGACCAGCGCGGACAGGCCGATCACGATCCGCCCGTTGGCCTCCGGCTGCTCCGGATGGCGGATCAGGCGCAGCGCGATGCCGCCGAGCAGTATCGGTACGACCAGGTCCAGGCGGCCGAAGGCGCCGGTGATCAGCAGCTCGACGAGGTCGCCGACCGGGCCGCTGAGGTTGGACCACGTACCGGCGGCGATGACCAGGGCGAGCCCGAGCAGCAGCAGCGACAGCCCGTCCTTGCGGTGCGCCGGGTCCAGGTTCCTCGCGCCGCGCCCGACGCCGCGGAACATCGCGCCGACGCCGTGCGCCAGCCCGAGCCAGCAGGCCCGCACCAGGCGGTAGACGCCGCCGGTGGGCGACGGCGCGGGCCTCGGCGGCGCCTTCTTGGCGGCTGCCTTCTTCGCCGGCGCGCGCTTGGCCGGTGCGGTCTTCTTGGCAGGCGCCCTCTTGGCCGGAGCCGGCGCCTTCTTCGCCGGTGCTTTCTTCGCGGCGGCCTTCTTGGCGGCGCCTCCGGGCTGTCCGGCGCGCTGCTTCGAGGGGCCCGCCGTGCTCTGGGAACCCTTGCCGGACGTACGTGAGGCCATGGTGAGGAGATTACAGGCGACGGCCACAGTGACACGAGCGCTCGGGCCTTCACCCATTCGTGTCGCGCACCGCACCGCGCACTTCACGCCGACGGCTCACGACGTCGGCCGTACACACTCCTGGTGATGGCGCGTCAGGACGCGCCCCGGGGAGAATCCGTCCCTAGGAGCCGCGGGCCGTCCAGCGGGCCGCTGGAGCGTCGCACGGCGCCGCGCGCGGCGCGCGTCAGGAGGCGGCGTTGCCCGTGCCGGGCTCCAAGGCGTCCAGCGCCCGCCGCAGTCCGGTGAGCTTGCGCTCCAGATGCGCCGCCGTCGCGATGGCCGCCGCGTCCGCCGACTCGTCCAGCTGCTTGGACAGCGCCTCGGCCTGCTCCTCCACGGCCGCGAGCCGGGCGGACAGCTCGGCGAGCAGCCCCGCGGGCTCCTTGCTGGCCTCGTCCGCCGCGGCGCGGCCGCTCTCCAGCTGGAGCCGCAGCAGCGTCGCCTGCTCCCGCAGCTGACAGTTCTTCATGTACAGCTCGACGAAGACCGAGACCTTGGCGCGCAGCACCCACGGGTCGAACGGTTTGGAGATGTAGTCGACCGCTCCCGCCGCGTAACCACGGAAGGTGTGGTGCGGGCCGTGGTTGATGGCGGTGAGGAAGATGATCGGGATGTCGCGGGTGCGCTCGCGCCGCTTGATGTGCGCGGCCGTCTCGAACCCGTCCATCCCCGGCATCTGCACGTCGAGCAGAATCACCGCGAAATCGTCGGTGAGCAGTGCCTTGAGCGCTTCCTCCCCGGACGATGCCCGCACCAGTGTCTGATCGAGCGCGGAGAGGATCGCCTCCAGCGCCAGCAGATTCTCCGGCCGGTCATCGACCAGGAGGATCTTGGCCTTCTGCACCATGGCCCGTCCTCCTCGCCCCGGCAATGAACCGGACGCCGCCCCAGGGGACGGCTCTGTCATGCCGCCCGTCCTTGTGCCGGTCATCGTAGCCGCACCCCGCCTGTCGCCACACCCTGTCACCGCGATGTCACTGTGCACGTAGCACAAACGCAGTGAGAGACCAGAAGGTTCCCCGAATACCGCTCTCCCACACGTGGCCGGCCACACTGAGTCAACATGCGGGGAACCTTACGAGCCTCATTTGACGAACGTGTCACCGCGTGCGCATCCATTGCTCCATCACCGTCAGCAGGTGGTCGGTGTCCACCGGCTTGGTCACGTAGTCGGACGCCCCGGACTCGATGCTCTTCTCCCGGTCGCCCTTCATCGCCTTCGCCGTCAGCGCGATGATCGGCAGCCCGGCGAACTGCGGCATCCGCCGGATCGCGGCCGTGGTCGCGTAGCCGTCCATCTCCGGCATCATGATGTCCATCAGGACGAGCACCACGTCGTCGTGCTGCTCCAGGACCTCGATGCCCTCCCGGCCGTTCTCCGCGTACAGCACGGACAGCCCGTTCTGCTCCAGCACGCTGGTGAGCGCGAACACGTTGCGGATGTCGTCGTCGACGATCAGCACCTTCTCGCCGTGGAAGCCGCCGTCGAAGCCGGCCGACACCAGGTCCTGGCCGTTGCCGATCCAGGGCTCCTCGGCGGGCGCCTGCGGCGGCTCCTCGGCCGCCTGCGGTTCCGCCGGCGGCGTGGGCGCGGCCGGCAGCTCGGGGCACGGCGCCCCGGCCGGGCGCCGGCGCCGCCGGCCGATCCCCGGACCGGTGCCCCGGGACGGTGCGGCGCCGGTCTGCTCGGCGTCCTCCGCGGCCTGCCGTCCGATCTCCGCGTCCCGCGCCTCGGCGTCCAGCGCGAGTCCGCCCGCGACCAGTTGCGGGTAGCCCTGAGGCGGCAGCCCGCCCGGGTTGTACGGCAGGTAGAGCGTGAAGGTCGAGCCGCGGCCGGGCTCACTGGCGGCGTGGATCTCGCCGCCGAGCAGCCGCGCGATCTCCCGGCTGATGGACAGGCCCAGGCCCGTACCGCCGTACTTGCGGCTCGTGGTGCCGTCCGCCTGCTTGAACGCCTCGAAGATCACCCGCATCTTGCTGGACGCGATGCCGATGCCGGTGTCCGTCACCGAGAACGCGATCATGTCGGCGTCCGGCTCGCGCAGCGCGCCGTGCTCCAGCAGGTGTTCGCGGATGTCCGTCGGCACGTCGTCGCCGGCCGGCCGGATGACCAGTTCGACGGCGCCGCTGTCGGTGAACTTCACCGCGTTGGCCAGCAGGTTGCGCAGCACCTGGAGCAGCCGCTGCTCGTCGGTGTGCAGCGTGGCGGGCAGCTCCGGGGAGACCCGTACGGAGAAGTCGAGTCCCTTCTCCGCGGTCAGCGGCCGGAACGTGGCCTCGACGTAGTCGACGAGCTGGACCAGCGCGATCCGGGTCGGGCTGACGTCCATCTTGCCGGCCTCGACCTTCGACAGGTCCAGGATGTCGTTGATCAGCTGGAGCAGGTCGGAACCGGCGCCGTGAATGGTCTCGGAGAATTCGACCTGCTTCGGGGAGAGATTCCCCTCCGCGTTGTCGGCGAGCAGTTTGGCCAGAATCAGCAGCGAGTTCAGCGGCGTCCGCAGTTCGTGCGACATGTTCGCCAGGAACTCGGACTTGTAGCGCATCGAGACGGCGAGCTGCTCGGCGCGCTCCTCCAGCACCTGCCGCGCCTCCTCGATCTCGGTGTTCTTCACCTCGATGTCGCGGTTCTGCGCGCGCAGTTGCTCGGCCTTCTCCTCCAGTTCCGAGTTGGACAGCTCCAGCGCCTTCTGGCGGCTTTCCAACTCGCCCGACCGCTCCTTGAGTTGTTCGGTCAGTTCCTGCGACTGCTTGAGCAGTACCTCGGTCTTGGTGTTGACGGAGATGGTGTTGACGCTGGTCGCGATCATCTCCGCGATCTGGCTGAGGAAGTCCTTCTGGATCTGGGTGAACGGCTGGAAGGAGGCCAGCTCGATCACGCCGAGCACCTTGTCCTCGAAGAGCACCGGCAGCACGATCACGTTGGCCGGCGGTGCCTCGCCGAGCCCGGAGGCGATCTTCAGGTAGCCGGAGGGCACGTTCTCCACCAGGATCGTGCGCTTCTCCGCCGCCGCCGTGCCGATCAGGGTCTCACCCGGCCGGAACGTGGTCGGCATGGTGCCCATGGAGTAGCCGTACGAGCCCATCAGCCGCAGCTCGTAGGCGCCCGGCTCACCGCCGTCCGCGCCGATCTCGTTGCTGTCGCCGGGCTGCGCGGCGAGGAAGAACGCGCCGTGCTGCGCCGAGACCGCGGGGGACAGCTCGCTCATGATCAGCGTCGCCACGTCCTTGAGGTCACGGCGGCCCTGCATCAGGCCGGAGATACGGGCCAGATTGCCCTTGAGCCAGTCCTGCTCCTCGTTGGCGAGGGTGGTCTCGCGGAGCGTGGCGATCATCGTGTTGACGTTGTCCTGGAGCTCCAGGATCTCGCCCGCCGCGTCCACGTCGATCCGGACGTTGTGGTCGCCCAGGGTCACCGCCGCGGCGACGGCGGCGATCGCGCGCACCTGACGGGTCAGGTTGCCCGCCATCTCGTTCACCGACTCTGTCAGGTCCTTCCAGGTGCCGGCCACGCCGCGCACCTGGGCCTGCCCGCCGAGCTGGCCTTCCGTACCCACCTCGCGGGCCACCCGGGTGACCTGCTCGGCGAAGGAGGAGAGCTGGTCGACCATCGTGTTGATGGTCGTCTTCAGGGCCAGGATCTCGCCCCGCGCGTCGATGTCGATCTTCTTGGTCAGGTCGCCCTTGGCGATGGCCGTGGTGACCATCGCGATGTTGCGCACCTGGCCGGTCAGGTTGTTGGCCATCGAGTTCACCGACTCGGTCAGGTCCTTCCACGTACCGGCGACGCCGGGTACGCGGGCCTGGCCGCCCAGGATGCCGTCGGTGCCCACCTCGCGGGCCACCCTGGTGACCTCGTCGGCGAACGACGACAGCGTCGTGACCATGGTGTTGACCGTGTCGGCGAGCTGCGCGACCTCGCCGCGCGCCTCGACCGTGACCTTCTTGGTCAGGTCGCCGTTGGCGACCGCCGCGGAGACCTGGGAGATGTTGCGCACCTGGATGGTCAGGTTGTTGGCCATCAGGTTGACGTTGTCGCTGAGGTCCTTCCAGATACCGGTGACGCCCGGGACCCGGGCCTGGCCGCCCAGCTGGCCCTCCGTACCGACCTCACGGGCGACCCGCGTCACCTGCTCGGCGAAGAGCGAGAGCTGGTCGACCATGGTGTTGACGGTCGTGACCAGTTCGAGGATCTCGCCCTTGGCGTCGACGGTGATCTTCTTCGACAGGTCGCCGCGCGCGACCGCGGTGGTCACCTCGCCGATGCTGCGCACCTGGGACGTCAGGTTGTTCGCCATGAAGTTGACGGACTGGGTGAGGTCCTTCCACGTACCGCTGACGCCCTGCACCTCGGCCTGGCCGCCGAGGATGCCCTCGGTGCCCACCTCGCGCGCCACCCGCGTCACCTGGTCGGCGAACGACGACAGCTGGTCGACCATGGTGTTCAGGGTGTTCTTCAGCTCCAGGATCTCGCCCCGGGCGTCCACGTCGATCTTCTGCGACAGGTCGCCGCGCGCCACCGCCGTCGCGACCTGCGCGATATTGCGGACCTGGGCGGTCAGGTTTCCGGCCATGCCGTTCACCGAGTCGGTCAGATCGCGCCAGACGCCCGCGACGCCCGGCACCTGCGCCTGGCCGCCGAGCCTGCCGTCCGTACCGACCTCGCGGGCCACTCTGGTGACCTGTTCCGCGAAGGCCGAGAGCTGGTCGACCATCGTGTTGATGGTGTTCTTCAGCTCCAGGATCTCGCCGCGCGCGTCCACGTCGATCTTCTGCGACAGGTCGCCGCGCGCCACCGCCGTCGTCACCTGGGCGATCTGCCGCACCTGGGAGGTGAGGTTGCCCGCCATGAAGTTGACGGAGTCGGTCAGTTCCTTCCACGTACCGCTGACGCCGTCCACCCGGGCCTGACCGCCGAGGCGGCCCTCCGTGCCCACGTCCCGCGCCATCCGGGTGACCTGGTCGGCGAACGAGGACAGCTGGTCGACCATCGTGTTCACGGTGTTCTTCAGCTGGAGCATCTCGCCGGACACGTCGACCGTGACCTTCTGCGACAGATCACCGTTGGCCACCGCCGTCGTCACCTGCGCGATGTTGCGCACCTGACCGGTCAGGTTGCGGAACGCGGTGTTGACGGAGTCCGTGAGGTCCTTCCACGTCCCCGCGGCACCCGGTACGGCGGCCTGGCCGCCCAGCTCGCCCTCGACGCCGATCTCCCGGGCGACGCGCGTCACCTCGGCACCGAAAGAGGACAACTGGTCGACCATCGTGTTGACGGTGTTCTTCAGTTCGAGCATTTCGCCCGCGACGTCGACGGTGACCTTCTGCGACAGATCACCGTTGGCGACGGCCGTCGTCACCTGCGCGATGTCGCGGACCTGACCCGTCAGGTTGCGGAAGGCGTTGTTCACCGAGTCGGTGAGGTCCTTCCACGTACCGGCGGCGCCCGGCACCTGCGCCTGCCCGCCGAGCTGGCCCTCGGCGCCGACCTCGTTGGCGACCCGCGTGACCTCGTCCGCGAACGTGCGCAGCGTCTCGGTCATCGTGTTGATCGTGTCGGCGAGCTGCGCGACCTCGCCACGCGCGCTGACCGTGACCTTCTGCGACAGGTCGCCGTTGGCGACCGCCGTGGTGACCTGGGCGATCCCGCGCACCTGCGCGGTGAGGTTGCCGGCCATCAGGTTGACGGAGTCCGTGAGGTCCTTCCAGACCCCCGCGACGCCCGGGACCTGCGCCTGGCCGCCCAGCTCGCCCTCCGTGCCGACCTCGCGCGCCACCCGGGTCACCTCGGAGGCGAAGGAGGAGAGCTGGTCCACCATCGTGTTGACGGTGTTCTTCAGCTCCAGCATCTCGCCGGCGACATGGACGGTCACCTTGCGTGACAGGTCACCCTTGGCGACGGCGGTGGTGACCAGCGCGATGTCCCGCACCTGCGCCGTCAGCCGGGACGCCATCGTGTTGACGGACTCGGTCAGGTCCTTCCAGGACCCGGACATGCCGCGCACCCGCGCCTGCCCGCCGAGCTTGCCCTCCGTGCCGACCTCGCTGGCGACCCGCGTCACCTCGTCGGTGAAGGCCGACAGCTGGTCCACCAGCCCGTTGACCGTGCGGCCCACCTTCAGGAACTCACCGCGCAGCGGATGCGCCGAGGTCCCGTCCGTACCGCGCGAGCGCAGGTCCATCCGCTGTTCCAGGTCGCCCTCGGACACCGCCGAGAGCACCCGGCCCACCTCGGACACCGGCCGTACGAGATCGTCGACCAGGGCGTTCGAGGCGTCGACGGCCGCGGCCCAGGAGCCCTCGCAGGCGCCGGCCTCCAGCCGTTCCGTGAGTTTTCCCTCACGGCCGACGACCCGGCGCACCCGCGCCAGCTCTCCCGTCAGGTGCAGATTGCGGTCCGCCACCTCGTTGTAGACAGCGGCGATCTCCGACAGCACTCCGTCTCCGGAGACCGTCAGCCGCTTACGGAAATTCCCGTCCCGCATCGAGACGAGTGCAGCCAGCAGCCGGTTCAGCGCAGCCGTATCCACCTCAGTCGTCCCGTTGCTCCGGGAACGTCCGCCTTTCGCGCGCGTGCTCGTGCCCCGCGCCGCTGCGCCAGACTCCACCGTGTCCCTCCCGCAGGGTCGACCGTTCTACCCGGGCCTTCTCTTTGAGCTTGCCCAGTGTTTCACCATGGCCCAACCAGGCCATAACAGTTCGGCAGCATCGCACACCGTCCCGAGCACGATCGGGGCGCAAACAGAGGTGACCGGCATCCGCACGCGCGGCGAAGGTAAGTAACCTGGCATCCGGCTGTCCACCCGCCCTGGCCGTCCAGCACGGGCAGTGGGCGAGCACACCAGGCTTTCTTAAGGGGCGCCGCCATGGTGGGAGAGCAGATCACCGACACACGCATGAGGAGACCAGTGATCACCGCGCGGGCCGCTGCCACGTTCGAGCCGGTCGGCCGCTCGGTCGCCACCGCCCGCGCCTTTGTGCGCGACACCCTCCAGGGCTGGGGCTACGGCGACATCGTCGACGACGCCGTCGTCCTGACCAGCGAACTGGTCACCAACGCCGTCGTCCACGCGGGCACCGCCGCCGACGTACTGTGCCTGCGCACGGACGGCGGGGTGCGCATCGAGGTCGCGGACCGCTATCCGGAGCGGGAGATCCCGCTGCAGAACACCGGCCGCGCGTTCGCCCATCCGGACCGCGAGGGCGGCCGCGGGCTCCTGCTGTGCGGCGCGCTGGCCAGCCGCTGGGGCGTGGAGTACACCGCCTCGCAAAAGCACGTCTGGTTCCAGCTCGACCTGCCCGAGCGCCCGGCCGGCACCCGCTCGGCGGGCCCCGCCCTGCCCGTGGACGCCCTGCCGGTCGCCGACAGCCGGGTCCGCGTCGCCGTCGTCCAGATCGACCGCGGCGGCTGCATCAGCTTCTGGAACGAGGACGCGCGCGACCTCTTCGCGTACGAACCCGAGCAGGTCGTCGGCAAGCCCCTCACCGACTTCGCCGCCTGGCCGCACACCCCCGGCACGGGCACCGGCATCGCCGAGGCGCTCCAGCTCTCCCGCTGGGAGGGCTCGTACGGCATACGGGGCGCCGACGGCCGAGTCGTCCCGGTGTACGCCTCCCACCTGCGCGTCCGCGACGCCGACGGTGAGCCGTACACGGTCTGCCTCCTGGTGCGCGACCACGAGCGCGCCGTCCTCCAGAGCCCCCTGCGCACCCCCGCCCCCGACCAGGCCGCCCAGCCGCCCGAGGGACGCGGCCCCGCCGACCCGTTCGAGGTCTTCATCGGCTCGCCGGCCCCCGACGACCTCGACGGCCTCCTCCAGCGCACGGTCGAACGCGCCCGCGACATGCTCGACGGCGACGCCGCGTACCTGCTGCTGGCCACCGACGACGAGACCGAGCTGGAGGTACGGGCCTCCACCGGCCTGCCCTCGGCCCGCCAGCGCTTCGCCCGGGTCCCGGTCGAGGCGGGCTCCGGACGGTACGGCTCCGCCCGTATGCCGGCCGTCCACGAGGACCTGACCGCCGTCCCCGGCGCCGTACCGCTGCTCTCCGGTACGGGCATGCGCTCGGTCGTCACGGTCCCGCTGAAGGTCGAGGGCCGCCTGACCGGCTCCCTGGGCGTCGCCGCCGAAGCCCCCGGACGGTACACGAACGAGGAGGCCCTGCGCCTCCAGTTCGCCGCCGACCGCATCGCGCTGGCCGTCGAGCGGGCCCGCCTGACCGAGCTGGAACGGCTGCGCCGCGGCTCCCTCTCCTTCCTCGTCGAGGCCTCCGACCTGCTGGCCGGCACCCTCGACCGGGACCAGACACTGGCCCTGATGGCTCAGATGACCGTCCCCACCCTCGCCACCTGGTGCGCCGTGTACACCGTCGCCGACCAGGCGTCCGAGCCGGAGCTGTCCTACGTCCTGCACGAGGACGAGGACCGCATCGACGGCCTCAAGTCGCTCCTGATGAAGGTCGACCCGCCGGAGCCGGTGCCCACCCCCGGCGCCCGCCTGTGGAACGCGCCGACCGACGCCGCCCACGACGCGGCCCTGCGCACCTCCCTGCGCAGCCTGGGCCTGGGCAACTCGGCCCGCCCCTCCAAGGGACCCGGCGCCACCCTCGCGACCGCCTCGGCGGTCGGCGGCGAGACCGTCGTGCTGCCCCTGGTCGCCCGCAACCGCGTCATCGGCATGCTCACGCTCGGCAAGCCCAGCGAGGAGCACTTCCGCCAGGAGATCCTGGAGCTCGCCGAGGACCTCTCCCGCAGGGCCGCACTCGCCCTGGACAACGCGCGCCTGTACTCGGAGCGCACGGCCATCAGCCAGTCCCTCCAGCGCAGCCTGCTGCCCCCGGAGCTGCCCGAGGTCCCGGGCGTCGAGGTCGAGGTCATCTACCGCGCGGCCGGCGAGGGCAACGAGGTCGGCGGCGACTTCTACGACCTGTTCCCCATCCGGGACGGCGCGTACGGCTTCGCCATCGGCGACGTCTGCGGTACGGGCCCGGAGGCCGCCGCGGTCACCGGCCTGGCCCGGCACGCGCTGCGGCTGCTCGCCCGCGAGGGCTTCGGCGGCCCCGCCGTCCTGGAGCGGCTGAACGCCGCGATCCTCGACGAGGGCGCCCGCAGCCGCTTCCTGACGCTGCTGTACGGCGAGCTGTGGCCGCAGCGCGACGGCAGCGCCGTCCTGAAGGTCGTCTGCGCCGGCCACCCGCTGCCGCTGCGCCTGCGCCAGGACGGCACGGTCGAGCCGGCCGCCGAGCCGCAGCCCCTGCTGGGCGTCATGGACGACCTGGAACTGTACGAGCAGACCGTCACGCTCGACCCGGGCGACGTCCTGCTGTGCGTCACCGACGGCGTCACCGAGCGCCGCGAAGGCACCCGGATGCTGGGCGACGACGGCCTCATGGACGTCCTGACGACCTGTACGGGCCTGACCGCCGGGGCCGTGGCCGCCCGCATCCTGCGCGCGGTCGAGCGTTTCGCCGCCGAACCGGCCTCCGACGACATGGCCATCCTCGCCATGCGGGTCCCCGAGGTCCCGCTCACCGCGTGACCCGGGGGCCCGCCCGGCCCCCTTTGCGCGTACGAGCCTTTCGGTACACGGAAAAGGCCCCCGCCGTGTGGCGGGGGCCTTTTCCTCTGAGCCCCAATACGGAATCGAACCGTAGACCTTCTCCTTACCATGGAGACGCTCTGCCGACTGAGCTATTGGGGCGCGGCAACGGAGAAAACTCTACCCGAACCCAGCCGATAAACCGAATCACGTACCGCACACCCCGGCGGACGCATCCCACTCCCCCGCAAAAGGGATTTTCAGAACGCCGGCTGCAGCAGTCCCCCGAGCGCGTTGCAGGCACCGACCATCTTGTGCAGTTCGCGCCGCGACAGTTCACCGCGGACCGGCAGCGCGAGCGTCTCGTCCACGGCCCGCTCGGTCTGCGGCAGGTACACGTCCCGCCGCAGCCCCGGCGTGCGGTACACGGGCGCCTGTACGGGCACGTGGCAGGCGACGCCCCGGGAGCGCAGGGCCCGCGCGAAGGCGTCCCGGTCCGGCCGCCCGTTCCCCGGGACGCGGACGACGTACTGCTCGTAGGTGTGGCCCGCGACGGCGGGCGGCGTCAGCACACCGGTGAGCCGCGCGTCCAGGTAGGCCGCGCGGTCCCGCCGGCGCCCCACGCCATCCTGGTCGGCCCGGTCGGCTCCGGGCTCGCCGACGGCGACGACGAGCAGGCCGTGGCGCTGCCCGGTCTCACGTATCCAGCCCATGTCCGCGGGCCTGCCGAAGCGGTGTACGGCGACGACGGCCGCCGTGCGCGGCGTGACCGCGTCGGCCACCGCGGCCGGGTCGAGGCAGAGGCTGTCCGCGTCCACGTCGGCGAAGACCGGCAGCGCGCCCAGCTCCACGACAGCCTCGGCGACCTCGGGGTTGCCGTACGCCGGCACCACCACCTCGTCGCCTTCGCGGACACCGGCCGACCTGAGCGTTCCCACTGTCCCCATGCCACGGAGCCTGACCACATGAAGTGAACATGAAGTAACGCGCCGCACTGCACCGTGAGAACAAAAAAGCTCCGGTCCCTGAACCATCAAGGTTCAGAGACCGGAGCTGAAAAATCGTTCGGCGGCGTCCTACTCTCCCACAGGGTCCCCCCTGCA
>NZ_JBVIBD010000014.1:0-52972 GCF_055573595.1 Streptomyces sp. NPDC030165
GACTCCCCCACGTTTGGAAACGGGGGTTTAGGGTTGGAGCAAATCGGGCGTTTTTGGGGAGGGAGCGCAACGGACGGGGGGGGGCGGAAACGCAGGGGGGCGGGGGGGGGCCCCCCCCCCCCCCCCGGCACCGTCTCACCGGCTCAGCCCGCCAGGCAGGACGGCCCCAGCAGCACCTTCAGGTCGCCGAAGAGTGACGGATCCGGGGTCACCCGGTGCCGGTCCAGCCGGAGCACCGTCGTCTTGCGCGTCCCCTGGAGCTTGATCCGCACCTCGGTCGCGCCGCGGTGGCTGGTCAGCACCTCGCCCAGCTTCTCGACCAGCGGCGGCGTGACCTTGACCGTGGGGATCGTGATCGTCACGGGAGCGTTGGCGCCGGCCTCAGAGAGGTCGGGGACCATCATCTCCATGGCGACCAGCCGCGGGACGTCCTCCCGCTTGTCCAGGCGCCCCTTGACGAAGACGACGGTGTCCTCGACGAGTTGGGTGGAGACCAGCTGGTAGGTGGCCGGGAAGAACATGCACTCGATGGAACCGGCCAGGTCTTCGACCGTGGCGATCGCCCAGGCGTTGCCCTGCTTGGTCATCTTGCGCTGGAGGCCGGAGATGATGCCGCCGATGGTGACGATCGAGCCGTCGGCGTAGTCACCGCCGGTGAGCTGGGAGATCGCCGCGTCCGCCTTGTCGGACAGCACATGCTCCAGCCCGAACAGCGGGTGGTCGGAGACGTACAGACCGAGCATCTCGCGCTCCTGGGCGAGCAGGTAGGTCTTGTCCCACTCGATGTCGGAGAACTCCACGTCCAGACCGAAGCCGGGGCCGTCGTCGGCGCTGTCGTCGCCCATGCCGCCGAAGAGGTCGAACTGGCCCTCGGCCTCCTTGCGCTTGACCTGCACCACATTGTCGATCATGGCTTCGTAGTGCGCGGTCAGGCCCTTGCGGGTGTGCCCCATCTCGTCGAACGCACCCGCCTTGATCAGCGATTCGGTGGTGCGCTTGTTGCACACGACCGCGTCGACCTTGTCGAGGTAGTCCGGGAAGGAGCTGTACTTCCCCTTGGCCTTGCGGCAGCGGATGATCGAGTCGACGACGTTCTGGCCGACGTTGCGGACGGCGGTGAGGCCGAAGAGGATCACGTCGTCGCCCTGGGCGGCGAAGTTCGCCAGCGACTCGTTGACGTTCGGCGGGAGCACCTTGATGCCCATGCGGCGGCACTCGTTCAGGTAGACCGCCGACTTGTCCTTGTCGTCGCGCACCGAGGTGAGCAGCGCGGACATGTACTCCGCCGGGTAGTTCGCCTTCAGGTAGGCGGTCCAGTACGTGACCAGTCCGTACGCGGAGGAGTGCGCCTTGTTGAACGCGTAGCCGGCGAAGGGGACCAGCACGTCCCACAGGGCCTGGATCGCCTGGTCGCTGAAGCCGTTCTTGCGGGCACCGGCCTGGAAGAGGACGAAGTTCTTCTCCAGCTCCTCGGGCTTCTTCTTGCCCATCACGCGGCGCAGGACGTCCGCCTCGCCGAGGCTGTACCCGGCGACGATCTGGGCGGCCTTCTGGACCTGCTCCTGGTAGACGATCAGGCCGTAGGTCAGGCCCAGGACCTCCTTGAGCGGCTCCTCCAGCTCCGGGTGGATCGGCGTGATCTCCTGGCGGCCGTTCTTGCGCTCCGCGTAGTTGATGTGGGAGTTCATGCCCATCGGGCCCGGGCGGTACAGGGCCGATACGGCGGAAATGTCCTCGAAGTTGTCGGGCTGCATCTGGCGCAGCAGCGAACGCATCGGACCGCCGTCGAACTGGAAGACGCCGAGGGTGTCACCCCGGCAGAGCAGCTCATAGGTCTTGGGGTCGTCCAGCGGGACTTCCAGCAGCTCCAGGTCGACGCCCTTGTTGGCCTTCACCATCTTCAGGGCGTCGTCCATGATGGTGAGGTTGCGCAGGCCCAGGAAGTCCATCTTCAGCAGGCCGAGCGACTCGCACTGCGGGTAGTCCCACTGCGTGATGGTGACGCCGTCGGTGTGCCGCACCCAGACCGGGGCGTGGTCGATGATCGGCTCACTGGACATGATCACGCCGGCCGCGTGCACACCCATCTGCCGGACCAGGCCCTCGACGCCCTTGGCGGTGTCGATGACCTTCTTCACGTCCGGTTCGTTCTCGTACATCCCGCGCACCTCGCCCGCCTCGGAGTAGCGGGGGTGCTGCGGGTTGGTGATGCCGTCCAGGTCGATGCCCTTGCCGAGGACGTCGGCGGGCATGGCCTTGGTGATGCGGTCACCCATCGCGTACGGGTAGCCCAGCACGCGCGCGGAGTCCTTGATCGCGTTCTTGGCCTTGATCTTGCCGTACGTGCCGATCATGGCGACCTTGTCCTCGCCGTACTTCTCGGTCACGTACCGGATCACTTCGACGCGCCTGCGCTCGTCGAAGTCGATGTCGACATCGGGCATCGAGACGCGCTCGGGGTTGAGGAACCGCTCGAAGATCAGACCGTGCGTGACCGGGTCGAGGTCGGTGATGCCCATCGCGTACGCGACGATCGAACCCGCCGCCGAACCACGGCCAGGGCCCACCGCGATGCCGTTGCGCTTGGCCCACATGATGAAGTCGGCGACCACGAGGAAGTAGCCCGGGAACCCCATCTGGATGATGACGTCCATCTCGTACTCGGCCTGTTTCTGCCGGTCCTCCGGAACGCCGCCGGGGTAACGGCGCTCCATGCCGCGCCGCACCTCCTCCTGGAACCAGGTGACCTCGGTGAACCCCTCGGGGATGTCGAACTTCGGCATCAGGTCGCGCTTCTCGAACATCCCGGTGGTGTCGATCTGCTCGGCGACCAGGAGGGTGTTGCGGCAGCCCTCCTGCCAGGCGTCCGAAGAGTCGATGGCGTACATCTCGTCCGTGGACTTCAGGTAGTAGCCGGTGCCGTCGAACTTGAAGCGGTCCGGGTCGGAGAGGTTCTTGCCGGTCTGGATGCACAGCAGCGCGTCGTGGGCGGTCGCCTCGTGCGCGTAGGTGTAGTGCGAGTCGTTGGTGACCAGCGGCGGGATGCCGAGCTTCTTGCCGATCTCCAGCAGGCCGTCGCGGACCCGGCGCTCGATCTCGATGCCGTGGTCCATCAGCTCCAGGAAGTAGCGGTCCTTGCCGAAGATGTCCTGGTACTCGGAGGCGGACTTCAGGGCCTCGTCGAACTGGCCCAGGCGCAGCCGGGTCTGCAGCTCACCGGAGGGGCAGCCGGTGGAGGCGATCAGGCCCTCGGACCACTGGGAGATCGTCTCCTTGTCCATCCGGGGCCACTTCTGCAGCCAGCCTTCCTTGTACGCGTCCGAGGAGAGCTTGAAGAGGTTGTGCAGCCCGGTCTTGTTCGCCGCCCAGATCGTCTTGTGGGTGTAACCACCGGAACCGGAGACGTCGTCGCGCTTCTGGTGCGGCTGGCCCCACTGGATCTTGCGCTTGGTGCGCCGCGACTCGGGCGCCACGTACGCCTCGATGCCGATGATCGGCGTGACGCCGGCCTTCTGGGCGGAGTGGAAGAAGTCGTAGGCGCCGTGGAGGTTGCCGTGGTCGGACATGGCGATGTGCGTCATCCCCATCTCCTTGCACGCTTCGAACATGTCCTTCAGCCGCGCGGCACCGTCCAGCAGCGAGTACTGGGTGTGCACGTGCAGATGCGTGAAGGGCGGCTTGGCCACGGCGGGAGACCTCCGGATGAGCGTTGCGGCGCCGCGCTGCGCGCCGGCCGGGAAAGACGGCCGGGCGACGGTGGGCGAGGGGTGTGGACGGTCTCGAAGTCTACGACCCTCCACCGACAACAAAAGAGGGGCGGCGCGCAGCGCCTCGGTTAGGGGGTGGCGGCCGGGCGACGGGCGGGCGGCGCGCAGCGCCTCGGTTAGGGGGTGGCGGCCGGGCGACGGGCGGGCGGCGCGCAGCGCCTCGGTCAGGGGGCGGTGGCCGGGCGACGGGCGGGCGGCGCTCGGTCCGGGTGTGGGGCGGTCGGGGAGCGGCGCACGGGTCCGGATGCGAGCCGGGCGGGCACCGATGAGTAGCCTCGGCCGTTGGAAGAGGCGGCACACCCGTCTGAATCACCCGCCTCAGGAGGCACCCCGCGATGTCGTCCCAGCTCGTCCCGGCGCCGGATGCCGCTCAGCGCGGCGAGGAGATCCTCGCCGTCTTCGACACCGCCTTCGGAGAGCTGCTCGCCGCCGACCCGGCGGCCTTCCGCGTCAAGTTCCGGAAGATGGCCGCCTCCGCCTTCGCCTTCTACCGGGGCACGGCCTGCCTCTTCTACCACGACCTCCAGGCGCAGGACGGCGGCCCGGGCGGCGGTCCGTACGAGGACGAGCGCACGGGCCAGGTGTGGATCCACGGTGATCTGCACGCCGAGAACTTCGGCACCTACATGGACGCCACCGGCCGGCTGATCTTCAACGTCAACGACTTCGACGAGGCGTACGTCGGCCCCTTCACCTGGGACCTGAAGCGCTTCGCCGCCTCCGTGGCCCTGCTCGGTTACGCCAAGGCGCTGAGCGACGAGCAGATCAGCGAGCTGGTGAGGATCTACGCCGCCGCCTACCGCGAGCGCATCCACGCCCTGGCCACCGGCGCCAAGGACGACGACGTGCCGCCCTTCACCCTGGACACCGCGGAGGGCCCGCTGCTGGGCGCGCTGCGCATGGCCCGCTCGCTGACCCGCTTCGGCCTGCTGGACTCGATGACCGAGATCCGCGACTTCGAGCGCCGCTTCGCCACGGGCAGCGGCACGGTCGAGCTGGACGCCGCGACCCGCTACAAGGTCCTGGCGGCCTTCGACGGCTATCTGGAGACGCTGCCCGAGTCCAGCCTGACCCGCCCGGACTCCTACCGCGTCAAGGACGTGGTGGGGCGCCGCGGCATCGGCATCGGCTCGGCGGGCCTGCCCTCGTACAACATCCTGCTGGAGGGCAACAGCGACGCCCTGGAGAACGACGTCGTCATCTACATGAAGCAGGCGCAGACCCCGGCGGTCTCCCGGCACATCACCGACCCGCGGGTGCGCGGCTACTTCCAGCACGAGGGCCACCGCACGGTGATCTCGCAGCGCGCCCTCCAGGACCACGCCGACCCGTGGCTGGGCTGGACCGAGCTGGACGGCGCCGGCCAGCTCGTGGCCGAGATCTCGCCGTACGCGGTGGATCTGGACTGGTCGGACATCGACGACCCGGCCGAGATCGCGGCGGTCGTCGCGGACCTGGGCCGGGCGACGGCGACGATGCACGCCGCCGCGGACGACGAGAGCGGCCACTCCCTGGTGCCGTTCTCCACCGAGCGCGCCATCGACGCGGCCATCGCCGCCGACGAGGACGGTTTCGGCCGGCTGCTGGTGGACTTCGCGCACGCGTACGGGGCCCGGGCCCGCGCCGACCACCAGACGTTCGTGGACCTCTTCCGCAACGGCCGGATTCCCGGTCTGTGAGCCGGGCCACAAAGTGAAGGGGGAACGGAGGTACGACGTATTCGCGCCTCTTAGTCCACACTTACACCGGGCCGTGGCAGACTCGCTGCAATGGACATCTCGGCGGCACACCTGCGGGCACTGCGCGCAGCGCTCTTCACGGCGCTGTGCGTGACGCTGTCCGCCGCGGGCCATGTGCTGCTGTCCCGGATGCCGCTGCCGCTGACCACCGTCGCCGTCCTGTCGGCCGCCGTCTTCGCCGTCGCGTACGCGCTGGCCGGCCGGGAGCGCGGCTACTGGCGCATCGCCGCGCTGCTCGTACCGCTGGAGCTGGCCGCCGACACGGTCTTCAGCGCCGGTCAGCACACCTGTTACGGGCGGGCCGGCGGCCCGGTCACCGGGCCGCTGCGGTCCCTGGGCGTGGACCTGCTGTGCGGCGGCGGCGAGGTCGGCACTCCTTTGGCGCACCTGTCGGCGGACGACCGTGCGCCCGCGGCGACCTGGCTGCTGCTGCTCGCCGTGCACGTCGCCGTGGGGCTGCTCGCGGCGGCCTGGCTGCGGCGCGGCGAGGCGGCGCTGGCCCAGTTGCTGGGGGCGGTGACGGCGTTCGCGTTCCGGCCGCTGCTGCTGGCGGTGGCGGTCGTCCGGTCGCTGCCCGTACCGTCCCGCCCGGCCTCCCGGCCCGCGCGCGGCGAGCCGGCCCCGCGGGCCGTACCGCTGCTCGTGCACTGCGTCGTACGGCGTGGACCGCCCTGCTCCCTCGCCGCGTAGCCTTCGGGCCGCGGCTCATGGACAGGCACCCGTTCACACCGTTCCCAGGAGCAGGACAGTCATGAGCAACCGCAACAGCCAGGCCAACAAGCAGGCAGCCCGCGAGCGACTGCGCATCGAGCGCGAGCGGCAGAAGAAGAAGGAGAAGGTCCGCCGGCAGCTGACCGTCGGCGGTGCGATCGTCGCCGTGCTGGCCGTCGCGGGCGGCATCGGTGTCGCCGTGGCCAAGTCGGGCGGCGGCTCCGACAAGTGGGCCGAGGCGGGGAGCGCCAAGCTGGTCCAGCCGGCCAACACCTCCGGCAAGAACGGCACGGAGATCATCCTCGGCAAGAAGGACGCCAAGCACACGCTGTCCCTCTTCGAGGACGCCCGCTGCCCCGGCTGCGCGAGCTTCGAGCAGAACATCGGCGAGACGATCCAGAAGGACCTGAAGGACGGCAAGTACAAGGCCTCCGTCCACCTGGGCACCTTCCTGGACAACAACCTCCAGGGCACCGGCTCCAAGAACGCGCTCAGCGCGATGGGCGCCGCGCTGAACGTGGGCCCGGACGCGTTCCTGAAGTTCAAGGAGGCGCTGTTCTCGAAGGAGTACCACCCGGAGGAGACCGGTCCGGACAAGTTCGCCGACAACGACTACCTGATCAAGGTCGCCGACACGGTGCCCGCCCTGAAGGGCAACGCCAAGTTCCAGGACGCCGTGAAGGCCGGTACGTACAACCGCTGGGCGATGGAGATGTCCGAGACCTTCAACGGCTTCAAGGACGTCAAGAGCACGCCGACGGTCAAGCTGGACGACACGGTACTGGGCACCGACTCCGCCAACGGCAAGGTCGCCCCGTCCACGCCGGACGCGTTCAACGCGGACGTCGACAAGGCGATGAAGGGCTGACCCGAGCTCTCCCCGGAGCCCCGGCCCGAAGCTCTGCCCGGAGCCTCGGTCCGGGGCTCCGTCGTACGGCGATGCCAAATCTTGACCCGGCGGTTCGCCGTGCTCATGGCAGACTCCGGGCATGGAGCGGACCGGAGCACGGCCGTGGACAGCCGCGGGCGTCCCCCTGCGCGCGGTACGCGCCGCGGTGTTCACCGCGCTGTGCGTGACGCTGTCCGCCGCTTCCCACGTGCTGCTCAGCCGTACCCCGGTGGCACTGTCCACGCTCGTCCCGGTCGGCGCGGCGGTGTTCGCCCTCGCGTACGTCCTGGCGGACCGCGAGCTCGGCTTCCGGCGCATCGCCGGGCTCCTCATCCCGGTGGAACTGACCGCCGACACCGTCTTCACCACCGGCCAGCACACCTGTTACGGACAGGCCGGCGGCCCGGTCACCGGGCCGCTGCGCTCGGTCGGCGTGGACCTGCTGTGCAGCGGCGGCGGACTGGGCACGCCGCTCGCCCGGGGTGGAGGCACCTCCCATGCCCTTCGGGCCATGGGGGAGGCCCACCCTGGGCTGCCGGTGCTGCCGGCCGGTCCGGCGGCGGTCCCCTGGCTGCTGCTCGCCGCGCATGTCGCCGTCGGGCTGCTGGCCGCGGTCTGGCTGTGGCGCGGTGACGCCGCGCTGGAGCGGCTGCTGCGGGCCGTGCCGGCGTTCGCGTTCCGGCCGCTGCGGCTGGCGGCCGCCGCGGACGCCGCCGGTTCTTTCCCGCCGCACCGCCGGGTACGGCCCGTAGGCCCCGTTCCCCTTCCCCGGCCGCTGCCCCGGCTCGGGCACTGCGTCGTGCGGCGCGGTCCGCCCCTGCCCGCCCCCACCGCCGCGTACTGAGGGCGCGGCGCGCGGGGAGTCGGTACCGCGGCAGCCGGGCCCCTGGCGTCAGGGTGTGCGGCGCCCGTACAGCGGGGGTTCATCACGGCACGTACCACGGCAATCGGGACAGGGAGTCGGTAAGCACCATGAGCGACCGCAACAGCCAGGCAAGCAAGCAGGCGGCCCGCGAGCGGATCCGTGCCGAGCGCGAGCGGCAGAAGAAGAAGGAGAAGATCCGCCGGCAGCTCGTGGTGGCGGGCTCGGTGATCGGTGTCCTCGTCATAGCCGGCGGCGTCGGCTTCGGGATCATGAAGGCGAACGAACCCACCGGCTGGGAGGCGGCCAAGGAGGCCGACCTGGTCAAACCCGCGCACACCAGCGGCAAGAACGGTACCGAGATCGTCATCGGCAAGCCGGAGGCGAAGGAGACCCTGGAGGTCTTCGAGGACATCCGCTGTCCGGCCTGCGCGGGCTTCGAGCAGAGCGCGGGCCCGGCCCTCCTGAAGGGCATGGAGGACGGCCGCTACAAGATCCGCTTCACCATGTACACGTTCATCGACGGCGGGCAGGGCGGCGAGGGCTCCAAGAACGCGCTCAGCGCACTCGGCGCGGCCCTGAACGTCGGCCCGGAGGCGTTCCTCAAGTACAAGACCGCGCTGTACGCCGAGAAGAACCACCCCGAGGAGGCCGACGACGCCTACGCCAAGGACGCGAAGCTGATCGAGGTCGCCGACCAGGTGCCCGAGCTGAAGAACAACAAGAAGTTCCAGGCGGCGGTCAAGAACGGTACGTACGACCGGTGGACGATGGAGATGACCGCGCTCTTCGGCCGTAAGGGCGTCACCGGGACGCCGGCGTTCCTGCACGGCGACAAGAAGCTGAAGCTGCCGCAGGTCCCGCAGAAGCAGATGACCAAGGAGCAGTACTACGAGCTGGCCACGGCCAACTTCAACAAGATGATCGACGACGAGTTCGGCGCCGCGAAGAAGTAGCGCGGGAGCCGGGGCACCGGCCCGGCGGACAGCTGTTTACGGGAGGGCGAACTTCGCGCGCGAGCCCTCCCGTAGTGCCCTACCCGACAGTATGGTGATCGGCCGTGACCGATCATGACCAGATATCACGTCGCACCGCCGTTACGGCCGCAGCCGCCTCCGCCGCCCTGCTGCCCTTCGCCACCGCCGGCCCCGCCCGCGCCGCCCAGCCCCGTACGGACCCGCAGCTCTTCCAGCACGGTGTGGCCTCCGGCGACCCGCTCCCCGACGGCATCCTGCTGTGGACCCGCGTCACGCCCGAACCCGGAGCGGTGCCCGGCTCAGGACGCGGCCCGGACACCACGGTGAGCTGGGAAGTGGCAACCGATCAGGACTTCGGCTCGGTGGTCGCGCGGGGAACCGCGACCACCACGGCCGCGGCCGACCACACCGTAAAGGCCGACGTACGCGGCCTGACACCCGCCACCGCCTACTACTACCGCTTCACCACCGGCGGCACCCGCTCACCCGTGGGCCGCACCCGCACCGCCCCCGCGCACGACGCCAGAGCCCCCAGCATCCGCTTCGGCGTGGTCTCCTGCGCCAACTGGGAGGCGGGCTACTTCTCCCCGTACCGGCACCTGGCGGCCCGCCGCGACCTGGACGCGGTGCTGCACCTCGGCGACTACATCTACGAGTACGCGACCGGCGGCTTCCCCTCCTCGGGAAAGGTCGTACGGCAGCACTCCCCCACCCACGAGATCATCACCCTCGCCGACTACCGCACCCGGCACGGCGTCCACAAGACCGACCCCGACCTCCAGGCCCTGCACGCCGCGCACCCGGTCGTCGCGATCTGGGACGACCACGAGTTCGCGGACAACGCCTGGTCCGGCGGCGCCGTGAACCACACCCCCGGCGCCGAGGGCGACTGGGCGGCGCGGATGGCCGCCGCCAAGCGCGCCTACTTCGAGTGGATGCCCGTACGGACCTCCACGGCCGGCACCACCTACCGCCGGCTGCGCTTCGGCAAGCTCGCCGACCTGCACCTGCTCGACCTGCGGAGCTTCCGCGACGAACAGGCCGAGCCGGGCAGCGGGAAGGTGGACGACCCGGGGCGATCGATCACCGGGCGCGCCCAGCTGGACTGGCTCAAGGCCGGGCTGGAGCGCTCGGACACCGCCTGGCGGCTTGTCGGCACCTCCGTGATGATCTCCCAGGTCGCCTTCGGGTCCGTACCCGCCCACCTGCTGGAGCCGCTCGCCGAGCTCCTCGGCCTGCCCAAAGAGGGCCTGGCGGTCAACACCGACCAGTGGGACGGCTACACCGACGACCGCCGCGAACTGCTGACGCACCTGCGCGACCGCGGCATCGACAACACCGTCTTCCTGACCGGCGACATCCACATGGCCTGGGCCAACGAGGTGCCGGTGAAAGCCGCGACCTACCCGGCCACGCCGCCGGTCGCCACCGAGTTCGTGGTCACCTCGGTCACCTCCGACAACGTGGACGACTTCCTGCACGTCGCCCCGCACACCGTCTCCCTGGTCGGCGTCGCCGCGATCCGGGCCGCCAACCGCCATGTGAAGTGGCTGGACATGGACTCGCACGGCTACGGCGTCCTGGACGTCAGCGCCGAGCGCACCCAGATGGACTACTTCACCGTCTCCGACCGGACCGACCCGCACGCCACCACCGCCCTGGCGCGCTCCTACCGGACCCTCTCGGGGACCCAGCGGCTGGAGCGCGTCCGCCGGCCGGTGGGCTGATCCCGCCGACGCCCGTTCACAGCGAGCCGAGGAAGCCGAGAGCGACCTTCCAGGCACTCTCGGCGGCCTCCGCGTCGTAATCCGGCAGGTCAGGGTCGGTGAACAGGTGCCCGGCGCCCGGGTAGCGGTAGACCTCCACGTCCGCGCCGGCCCGCCCCATCCGCAGGTACCAGGCGTTCAGCCAGTCGTGCGGCTCGAACGGATCCGGGTCGGCGACGTGCAGCTGTACGGGCAGCTCGTCGACCGCCGCGTCGTCGGCGATGTCCGAGGTGCCGTGCAACAGCAGCAGGCCGCGCGCCTTGTCGTCCGCCAGCGCGAGGTTCTGCGCGACCGCGCCGCCGAAGGAGAAGCCCGCGTAGACCACACCCCGGTCGGAGTACGGCGCGGCGGCGGCCACCGCGCGCCGCAGCAGCTCGTCCTTGCCGATCTCGTCCTTGATCACCACACCGTCCTCGACGGTGCCGGCGGTCCGCCCGTCGAAGAGATCCGGTACGACGACCTCGTGGCCGGCCCCGCGCAGCCGGTCGGCGGCGGCGTGCACCGCGGGCCGCAGACCGCACACCGAATGGAACAGGACAACCGTCGAGGGTTTGGCGGACGGCGCGGACGGCGAGGCGGACGAAGAGGCCACTGAATTCACTTCCCTGTCATTGGATCGCACTTCCACCATCGTGCCAGTTACGGTCAGTAGGTACCGGCACGAAGCTGACCACACCTAGGAGGACCGGAAGTGTCCATGGAGGACGTGCTTCGTCCGCTCATCGTCGTAGGCGGCTCCATAGTCGTGACGCTCATCCTGGGCTGGCTGGCCGACCGGGCACTGCGCCGGGCCGACACGGCCCGCCCGGACACGCCACTGTGGGGCCTGCTGCGGCGCTGCCGCGTCCCCCTCCAGGTGGTGCTGGTGACCGCGCTGCTGCGCGGCCTGTACGACAGAACCGGCCTGAAGTTCATCGAGGACCACGAGGCGGGCCTCGGCCAGGTCCTCTCCCTGGTCCTGATCGCGGCCACCGCCTGGCTCGCCATCCGGGCCGCCGCGGCCATCGTGGAGTCCTCGTACTCCCGGTACGCCGCGGGCGCGCGGGACGCCGCCCGGGTCCGGCGGGTCCGTACGCAGGTCACCCTGATCCAGCGGGTGGTCACGGCGATCGTCATCGTCGTCGCCGCGGCCTCGATGCTGCTGACGTTCCCCAAGATGCACACGGTCGGCCAGTCCATGCTGGCCTCAGCCGGGCTGCTCGGCATCGTGGCCGGTGTCGCCGCGCAGTCCACCCTCGGCAACCTCTTCGCCGGCCTGCAGATCGCCTTCGGCGACATGGTCCGCATCGGTGACACGGTGGTCGTGGACAAGGAGTGGGGCACGGTCGAGGAGATCACCCTGACCTTCCTGACCGTACGCACCTGGGACGAGCGGCGGATCACCATGCCCGTGTCGTACTTCACCAGCAAGCCGTTCGAGAACTGGTCACGCGGCGGCGCGCAGATGACCGGCACGGTCTTCTTCCACCTCGACCACGCCGCGCCGGTGGAGAAGATGCGCGACAAACTCCACGACATCCTGCAGAACAGCGCCGACTGGGACGGCCGCGGCTGGAGCCTGGTGGTCACCGACACCACCCCCACCACGATCCAGATACGCGCCCTGGTCACCGCCCGGGACTCGGACGCCATCTGGTCGGTGCGCTGCGAGGTCCGCGAGCGGATGATCGACTGGCTGCGCGCGGAGCACCCGTACGCGCTGCCTCGGGTGGTCACCGCCGCCGCCCCCGACAGCGGGGAGGACACCGCCCGGCGGGCGGAGACCGCAGGGCACCGGCACCCGGGGACGCTGGACAAGGGGCCGGGCCTGGACGGCTGACGACGCCGGCCGCGGGACCGGGGCGCGGCGTCGCGCCCGTAGAGCTCTTCGCGGACGGGCACCACGGCGACGCGCCCCGGCCGTACACCGGCCCGCTCCCCCTACGGCAGCGGCGCGCCCCGCAGGCTGCGCATGTCCAGCTGGCGCAGGACCCGGTCCACGATCTCCGGGTCGGCGCCCGGCTCGCTGCGTGCCGAGAGCACCTCGTGGCGGGCGGCCGAGAGCATCTCGCTCTGGATGCGCTGCACCTTCTTCATCCGGGTGACGCGCTTTTCGAAGTTCTCCCGCCGGTCGTCGTCCACGATGTCCGGCGCGATGCGCGCACCCATGTCGTAGGCGCGCCGGGTGAGCTGCTCGCTGATCTCCTCCGGCAGCTCCTCGACCTCCAGGATCTCCTTCAGGCGCCGCTTGGACGCCTTGATCACCCGCAGCGCCAGCTCCCGTTCCAGCCGCTCCTCGGTCTCCGAGTCGGCCCGTACCCGCAGCTTCTTGACCAGGGTCGGCAGCGACAGGCCCTGGATGACCAAGGTGGAGAGCACCACCGCGAAGGCGATGAACAGGATCTCGTCGCGCGCCGGGAAGTCCCCGCCGCCGTCGATCCCGTACGGGATGGCCAGCGCCAGCGCGACCGACGCCACGCCGCGCATCCCGGACCACCACATGATCACGGTCTCCCGCCAGCTCAGCGGGATGTCCTCGTCGAAGTCCCGGCGCTTGTGCATCCGCTTGGCCAGCCAGGCGGCAGGCAGCAGCCACAGCAGCCGGACGCCCACCACGACCACCACGACGGCCGCGCCCACGCCGAGCATCTCGCCCCAGCGGCCGGAGGCCACCTTGATGACGTTGTGCAGCTCCAGGCCGATCAGCCCGAAGGCGACTCCGGTGACGAGGGTGTCGACGATCTCCCAGAACGTGTAGCCGGCCAGCCGGCCCATCACGTCGTCGGCGTCCACCGCGTACTCGGCCAGGAACAGCGCGGTGGTCAGCACCGCCAGCACCCCGGAGCCCTCGAACTCCTCGGCGAGGACGTACGCGACGAACGGCACCAACAGGGTCAGGCCGATCTGCAGCGTCGGGTCGCCCAGCAGGCTCATCAGCTTGTTGGCGACCCAGCCCAGCACCAGCCCGACCGCTATCGCGACCACCGCGGACAGCACCAGCGAGCCGACCGCGGAGGGCACCGAGAAGGAGCCGCTGACGGCGGCGGCGAGCGCCACGTGGTACAGCACGATGGCGGTGACGTCGTTGAACAGCCCCTCGCCCTCCAGGATGGAGACCATACGGCGGGGCAGCCCCAGCTTGCCCGCCACGGCGGTCGCGGCGACCGGGTCGGGCGGTGCGACGAGCGCGCCGAGCACCACCGCCGCGGCGATCGGCATACCGGGGACGACGGCGTGCGCCACGGCGGCGACGGCGGCCGTGGTCGCGAAGACCAGGGCCACCGCCAGCAGGAAGATGGGCCGGATGTTGGCCGTGAACTGCCGCCAGGAGGTGCGCTGCACGGCGGCGTAGAGCAGCGGTGGCAGCACCAGCGGGAGGATGAATTCCGGCGGGATCTCCACGTTCGGTACGAACGGCAGCAGCGCCAGCACCGCGCCCGCGAGCGTCATCAGGACCGGCGACGGCAGGCCCAGCCGGTCACCGACCGGGACCATGACCACGGCCCCGAGAAGTAGGACGAACATCAGGGCCAGCTGATCCACGGTGGCTGCGCTCCGGGGTCGAAATCGATCACGTTCCGACCCAAGCCTGCCATGAAGCGCACAAAAGCCGCTCGGACGAGTGGTCCGGCCGCTCGACCGTCCGGTCTACCCGCTCAGGGCGTCCGCACCGCTCCCACGGAGCCCGCCGCTCAGGCGCTCTCGGCCCGCACCCGGTCCAGGGCCCGCTGGAGGTCTTCCGGATAGGCGCTCTCGAACTCCACCCACTGCCCGTCCGCCGGGTGCTCGAAGCCCAGCCGCATCGCGTGCAGCCACTGCCGGGTGATGCCCAGCCTCTTGGCGAGCGTCGGGTCGGCGCCGTAGGTCAGATCGCCGACGCACGGGTGGCGGTGCGCGGACATGTGGACCCGGATCTGGTGCGTACGGCCCGTCTCCAGCTTGATGTCCAGCAGGCTGGCCGCCCGGAACGCCTCGATGAGGTCGTAGTGGGTGACCGACGGCTTGCCGTCGGCCGTCACCGCCCACTTGTAGTCGTGCTGCGGATGCCGGCCGATGGGCGCGTCGATCGTGCCGCTGAGCGGGTCCGGGTGGCCCTGCACCAGCGCGTGGTAGCGCTTGTCGACCGTCCGCTCCCGGAACTGCTGCTTGAGCAGGGTGTACGCGCGCTCGGACTTCGCCACCACCATCAGGCCGGAGGTGCCGACGTCGAGGCGGTGCACGATGCCCTGGCGCTCGGCGGCGCCGGAGGTCGAGATGCGGAAGCCCGCGGCGGCCAGCCCGCCGATGACGGTGGTGCCCGTCCAGCCAGGGCTCGGGTGCGCGGCGACGCCGACCGGCTTGACGATCACCACGATGTCGTCGTCGTCATGGACGATCTCCATGCCCTCGACGGGCTCGGCGACGATCTCCACCGGCGGCGCGGCCTGCGGCATCTCCACTTCGAGCCAGGCGCCGCCGTGCACCCGCTCGGACTTCATGACTTCGGCGCCGTCCACCCGGACCTTCCCGCCGGCCGCCAGCTCGGCGGCCTTCGTACGGGAAAAGCCGAACATGCGGGCCAGCGCGGCGTCGACGCGCTCGCCCTCCAGGCCGTCCGGTACGGGCAGGGTGCGGATCTCGGGAATCGTGCTCACACGACCGAGTATGTCAGCCCGCTGTGACACTCCGACCGGCCCCGGTCGCCCGGACCCCCGTACCGTACGGCACCTTGCCCGCCACCGGGCCGCCGTCAGTCCTTGTGCACCGTGCCGTCCGGGTCCAGGCCGCGGAAGGACAGGATCACGATCAGGATGCCGCCGCAGACGATCGCCGAGTCCGCGAGGTTGAAGACCGCGAAGTGGGCGGGGGCGATGAAATCCACCACCGCGCCCTCGAACACGCCCGGCGTACGGAAGATCCGGTCGGTGAGGTTGCCGAAGGCGCCGCCCAGCAGCAGGCCGAGCGCGATGCCCCACGGCAGGCTGTAGAGCTTGCGGGCGATCCGGATGATCACCACGATCACGATCGCCGCGATGATGGTGAGGAAGATCGTCAACGCCTCGCCGATACTGAAGGCGGCACCGCGGTTGCGGATCACCTCCAGGCGCAGCAGCGACCCGATCACCTCGATGGGGGCGTGGTGCTCCAGCTTCGCGACCACCAGCGCCTTGCTGCCCAGGTCGAGAAGGTAGACGACGGCCGCGACCAGGAACAGTGTGCCGATCCGCCGCTTGCCCCGGCCCTTGGCCTTCCCCGCGGTGGCACCGGCCGCGCCGCCGGCCACGTCCTCGTCCCGGCCCTCGTCCCGGCCCTCGTCCGGCTGCCGCTCCCGCGACGCCGTTCCTTCGGCGCTTCCCCCGGACACCGGTACCGCCGCCGTCCCCGGCTCGGAATCCGGCCCGGTCTTCGGCGTACCGGTGATGCGCTCCGCCTCTGCCACGTTGTGAGCCCCTCAGCCCGTCGAGTCCCGCACGCCAGGCCGCCCCCGGCTGAGCACGAGGGTACGGCACAGACGTACGGACACCGCCGGTACGGGTGCGCCCGGACACAGGCGATTCGCCCACCGACCACCCGCCCCTTGACCAGCGCGGCCGGTTCGGGGCCACCCGCCGGGCCGCGAGCGGCCCCGGTTCCCAGCGCCGGCGTTCCGCCGTGTCCCGGCGGAACGCGAGCCCCGCGGCATCCGGCGCACTTCGCGGTGCACCATCGCGGCTCCTGACGCCTGGCTCCTGGCTCCTGGCTCCTGGCCACGAAGCGGAGAGCCGTCGCCGTCATGCGCCCCCACGGACGATTCCGCCGCCCGCCCCGGCCACCCCTGATCCGCCCACCGGGCCGTGGCGGTCCCTACCTCCGCTCCTGCTTCTGCTTGCATTCCACACACAGCGTCGCCCGGGGGAACGCCTGCATCCGGGCCTTGCCGATGGGCTTGCCGCAGTTCTCGCACAGGCCGTACGTGCCCGCGTCGAGCCGTTCCAGCGCGCGCTCGGTCTGCAGGAGCATCTCGCGCGCGTTGGAGGCCAGCGCCATCTCGTGTTCGCGGGTGATGTTCTTGGTTCCGGTGTCGGCCTCGTCGCCGGTGCCCTCGCCGGTGTCCCGCATCAGTCCGGCGAGCGCGTCCTCGGACGCCATGATCTCCGTACGCAGCCGCCCCGCCTCGTCGTGCAGTTCGGAGCGGGCCTCGGCGACCTCCGCCGGCGTCCAGGGCTCCTCGCCGGGCCGTACGGCCAGCTCGCCGGGGGCCGCGGCGCGCGCCTTGGGCACCGCGCCCGCCGTCCCGTCCTGTTCCGCCTCGGCGGCCGGTGCCCCACCCGGAGTCTGCTTCTCCACCACCGTCTTGGCTCCTGTCTTCTTCGCGGGCACCGCCTTCTCGGCAGGTGCGGTCTTGGCCGCCTTCTTCGGCGCTGCCTTGCGGGTGGCGGGCCCGCTGTCCGGGGAAGACCCTCCGGCCTCCTTCTTCGCCGCGGCCTTCTTCCCCGGCGTCTTCTTCGTCGGTGTCTTCTTCGCCGCCTTCCCGGCCGCGGGCGGGTGCTCCGGCTCCTGCGCCGGACCGTCCGGGACGGCCTCCGCGCTCATCGCCGCGGCGGCGGACGCCCGTTTCTTCGCCGCGCGCCCTGGCTTGTCGGCCGCGGCCTTCCCGGCATCCGCCGTGCTCTGCTTCGCGGCGGTCTTCTTCGCCACCATGGCCGCGACCCCTTCACGTATGTGATCATGCTCGCGAATCGTGACCGGAACGATAAATCGCCTCAAGGCACGCGGCAACGGGACGCACCGCCCTTTCCCGCCCGGTCTCCCCCACGGCAGCCGGGTCTGCATCCGTTGTGCCCCCCTGTCCGCGCGGTAATCCGCCAGCCCACGGCCCGCGCGGCCCCCGGCACCGGCCGCCCGCCGCGCGGGCGCCGACTCCCGCGCCCTGCGTATCGCCATTCGGGTCACGCCCTCGGCGCCCGCTACCTCACTCGGCGCAGCCCGTGAAACCGGTCGGTCCGCACCGTCGCTGCCCCGTACACTGGGCTCAGCGAAAGGCGCGGATGGGACGAGTAGCGTCGTACGCAGTCATGAGCGATCCGGGGACGGTGCGAGCCCGGAGGCGTGCGCGACGTGAAGATCAGCCCGGAGCCGCCGGAAGAACGCCCACAGGCGGCCAGCAGCCGGCCCGCGGGTCAGTAGAACCGGCCTCGCGACCCCAATGAGGGGGCGGTGGATCGTTCACCGCCAAGGAGGGTGGTACCGCGGGAGCCCAGGCTCTCGTCCCTCCGGACGGAGAACGCAGCTGGTGTCCGCCGGAGGAACGCCCCGATGTCACAGCCTCAGTACCGCCAGGTACCCGCCCAGGTAGACCTGCCCGCCCTTGAGCACGCCGTGCTCGACTTCTGGCGCGAGCAGAAGGTCTTCGCCCGTACCCTCCAGCAGTCCGAGGGACGGCCCGAATGGGTCTTCTACGAGGGCCCGCCCACCGCCAACGGCATGCCCGGCGCCCACCACATCGAGGCCCGCGTCTTCAAGGACGTCTTCCCCCGCTTCCGCACCATGCGCGGCTACCACGTCGGCCGCAAGGCCGGCTGGGACTGCCACGGCCTGCCGGTCGAGCTGGCCGTCGAGAAGGAACTGGGCTTCAACGGCAAGAAGGACATCGAGGCGTACGGCATCGCCGAGTTCAACGCCAAGTGCCGCGAGTCGGTGACCCGCCACACCGACGCCTTCACCGCCCTGACCACCCGGATGGGCTACTGGACGGACCTGGACGACCCGTACCGCACCATGGACCCCGACTACATCCAGTCGGTCTGGTGGTCGCTCAAGCAGATCTTCGACAAGGGCCTGCTGGCACAGGACCACCGCGTCGCCCCCTGGTGCCCCCGCTGCGGCACCGGCCTGTCCGACCACGAGCTGGCCCAGGGCTACGAGACCGTCGTGGACCCCTCCGTCTTCGTCCGCCTCCCCCTGACCTCCGGCCCGCTGGCCGGCGAGGCCGCCCTCCTCATCTGGACGACCACCCCCTGGACCCTGGTCTCCAACACCGCCGTGGCCGCCCACCCCGACGTCACCTACGTCGTGGCCACCGACGGTACGGAACAGCTCGTCGTAGCCGAACCCCTGCTCGAAAAGGCCCTCGGCGAAGGCTGGACCGCGACCGGCCGGACCTTCACCGGCCGCGAGATGGAGCGCTGGGCCTACCGCCGCCCCTTCGACCTGGTCGAGCTGGAAGGCGCCAACTTCGTCGTCAACGCCGAGTACGTCACCACCGACGACGGTACGGGCCTGGTCCACCAGGCCCCGGCCTTCGGTGAGGACGACCTCAAGACCTGCCGCGGCTACGGCCTGCCGGTCGTCAACCCGGTGCGCCCCGACGGCACCTTCGAGGAGGGCCTCGCCCTCGTCGGCGGCCAGTTCTTCAAGAAGGCCGACGAACACCTCGTAGCCGACCTCGACGCCCGCGGCCTGCTCTTCAAGCACGTCGCCTACGAGCACAGCTATCCGCACTGCTGGCGCTGCCACACCGCCCTGCTCTACTACGCCCAGCCGTCCTGGTACATCCGCACCACCGCGGTCAAGGACGCCCTGCTGCGCGAGAACGAGGGCACCAACTGGTTCCCCGAGTCGGTCAAGCACGGCCGCTTCGGCGACTGGCTGAACAACAACATCGACTGGGCCCTGTCCCGCAACCGCTACTGGGGCACCCCGCTGCCGATCTGGCGCTGCGCCGAGGACCACCTGACCTGCGTCGGCTCTCTCGCCGAGCTGACCGAACTCACCGGCACCGACCAGTCCGGCCTCGACCCGCACCGCCCGTACATCGACGCCGTCACCTTCCCCTGCCCCACCTGCCAGGGCACCGCGACGCGCGTCCCCGAGGTCATCGACGCCTGGTACGACTCGGGCTCCATGCCGTTCGCCCAGTGGGGATACCCCTACAAGAACAAGGAACTGTTCGAGAAGCGCTACCCCGCACAGTTCATCTCCGAGGCCATCGACCAGACCCGCGGCTGGTTCTACACCCTGATGGCCGTCGGCACCCTCGTCTTCGACAAGTCCTCCTACGAGAACGTCGTCTGCCTGGGCCACATCCTCGCCGAGGACGGCCGCAAGATGTCCAAGCACCTGGGCAACACCCTCGACCCCATCCCGCTGATGGACCAGCACGGCGCCGACGCGGTCCGCTGGTTCATGGCGGCCGGCGGCTCCCCCTGGGCAGCCCGCCGCGTAGGCCACGGCACCATCCAGGAAGTCGTCCGCAAGACCCTGCTCACCTACTGGAACACGGTCGCCTTCCAGGCCCTGTACGCCCGCACCTCCAACTGGGCCCCCAGCGCCACCGACCCCGCCCCGGCCGACCGCCCGGTCCTCGACCGCTGGCTGCTCAGCGAACTGCACACCCTGACCGAAGGCGTGACCGACGCCCTCGAAACCTACGACACCCAGCGCGCCGGCAAGCTCCTCTCCTCCTTCGTCGACGACCTCTCCAACTGGTACGTACGCCGCTCCCGCCGCCGCTTCTGGCAGGGCGACGCCGCCGCGCTGCGCACCCTCCACGAGGTCGTCGAGACCGTCACCCGCCTGATGGCCCCCATCACCCCGTTCATCACCGAACGCGTGTGGCAGGACCTGGTCGTGCCCGTCACCCCCGACGCCCCCGACTCGGTCCACCTCTCCACCTGGCCCGAGGCGGACCGGTCCGCGATCGACCCGGAGCTGTCGAAGCAGATGGTCCTGGTACGGCGCCTGGTCGAACTGGGCCGCGCCACCCGCGCGGAATCCGGCGTCAAGACCCGCCAGCCCCTCTCCCGCGCCCTGGTCGCTGCAGCCGGCTTCGAAGCCCTCTCCCCCGAGCTGCGCACCCAGATCACCGAAGAGCTCAACGTCTCCGCCCTCGCCTCCCTCTCCGAGGTGGGCGGCTCCCTGGTCGACACCACGGCCAAGGCCAACTTCCGGGCCCTGGGCAAGCGCTTCGGCAAGGGCGTCCAGGCAGTGGCCAAGGCCATCGCCTCCACCGACGCCGCGGCCCTCTCCCTGGCCCTGCGCGAAGGCACGGCAACCGTCACCGTCGACGACGAGACGGTCACCCTCTCCCCCGACGAGGTCATCATCACCGAGACCCCGCGCGAGGGCTGGTCGGTGGCCTCCGACGCGGGCGCCACCGTAGCCCTCGACCTGGAGATCACCCCCGACCTCCGCCGGGCCGGCCTGGCCCGCGACGCCATCCGCCTCATCCAGGAGGCCCGCAAGAACAGCGGCCTGGACGTGGCCGACCGGATCGCCCTGCGCTGGCAGTCCACCGACGAGGACGTCCGCACCGCGCTGGACGAACACCAGGCCCTCATCAGCGAGGAAGTCCTGGCCACCGACTTCGCCGGCGGCGACGCTGACGACACGTACGGCCCGGCGTTCGAGGACGAGAGCCTGGGCCTGACGTTCCGGCTGAGGAAGACGGAGGCGTAACCCCCGAAACCAAGAACGGCCCCCGACGCACAGCGCGTCGGGGGCCGTTGTCGTACAGCACGCCTTCCCTGTGACACACCGGCCCAAAACGCACGGAAAGCCACCCACCGGCCGGGCTCGGGGCCACGTAGGGGTCTCCCCGCAGGACGCCCGATGCCCCGGCTACGAGCAACCACAAGGATGACTCCACGGCGCCGAGGAGTGACCCCCGCGGGCCCTAAGCCCCCACCCACCGGACCTTAGGCGCAAGCGCGCACCCGCACCGGACCACGCAAAAGAGCCGGGTCCCCGGGGAAATCCCCGGGGACCCGGCCCTGATTGCCGACCACGCGCAACGCGCGCCTACGTCAGTTGTCGTCCTCGTCGATCAGAAACCCCCGCATCGGCGACGGCGCCTGCTGCATCGGCTGCTGCCCCTGCGGCCGCACCGGAGCCATCGGCTGCGTCATCGCCGGCGACATCTGCTGCTGCCCGCCGTACGACGGACCGCTGCCCGAGCCACCACCGTGACCGCCCATCGACTGCCCGCCACCCATGGCGTGGTTGCCCCCCATGGATCCGGCACCCGCCGACGCCATCGACGGCGACGGCGGCAGCGAGGCGGTCGCCGGCGTCCGCGGCGGCGCCAGCGAGTCGTCGGCCTGGTTCTCCAGCTGGCGCAGCTGGCTCTCCAGGTAGGACTTCAGCCGCGTACGGTACTCGCGCTCGAAGCCGCGCAGGTCCTCGACCTTGCGCTCCAGCGTGGCGCGGGCCGACTCCAGCGACCCCATCGCGACGCGGTGCTTCTCCTGCGCGTCCCGCTCCAGCGCGTCCGCCTTGGCACGGGCGTCCCGCTCCAGCCCCTCCGCACGCGAGCGCGCCTCGCCCACGATCTTGTTGGCCTCGGAACGGGCCTCCGCGATCGCCTGGTCGGCGGTCTGCTGCGCGAGCGACAGCACGCGGGCGGCGCTGTCACCGCCGGGCCCCTGTCCAGGCTGCGGCAGCTGCGGGCCGCCGTGCCCACCGGGACCGCCCATCGGGCCGCCCAGCGGACCGCCGGGGCCCATCGGGCCGGGGCCGTGCGGGCCCTGGGGGCCGGGGCCGTGGCCACCGGGCCCGGCCGGGAGCTGCGGGGCTCCTCCGGTCAGCTGCGGCGGGCCGCCCAACTGCTGCTGTTGCTGCTGTTGCTGCGGCGGCACCGGCTGCGGTCCGGATATGGCGGCGGGCACGGGGGCGCCGGGCCTGCCCTGCTGGTGCTGCTGCTGGTCCTGCTGCTGCTGGTCCTGCTGCTTGCGCATGTTCTGCTGCTGGTTCTGCGCAGCGGCTCGCGTCGCGGCGGCCAGCTTGGCGCGCAGGTCCTCGTTCTCCCGCAGCAGTCGGGTCAGTTCGGCTTCGACCTCATCGAGGAAGGCATCGACCTCGTCCTCGTCATAGCCTTCTCGGAGGCGGACGGTCGTGAACTGCTTGTTCCGCACGTCCTCGGGGGTCAACGGCATCTCTACTTCACCTCAACGTAGTCGTCGGCAATCGGCAAGACCGTATCGTTCACACCAACAACACCGATCTCACGACGGTGATCAGGATGTAGACGATGATCATCAATACGAAGAAGGACAGGTCGAGCGCCACGCCCCCGAGACGCAGCGGCGGAATGACCCGCCGCAAGAGCTTGAGTGGCGGATCAGTGACAGTGTAGGTGGCCTCCAGAACGACCACCATTGGCTTGCCGGGTTGCCATGAACGGGCGAACTGGAAGACGTAGTCCATCACCAGCCGGAAGATCAACACGATGAGGAAGCAGTACAACGCGATGTAGATCACCTGTCCAGCGATGCTCATCCGCGGTGTCCTCTCCCCTTGCCATGCTGTCGTGTTGGGCGTTTCCGCCCGGTGTGCCCGGTGTTGCGTCTCAGCTCTGGTTGAAGAACCCGCCCTCTGCGATGCGGGCCTTGTCCTCCGCCGTGACATCGACGTTAGCAGGCGACAACAGGAACACCTTCTGCGTCACCCGCTCGATGCTGCCGTGCAGGCCGAAGACGAGACCGGCCGCAAAGTCGACAAGTCGCTTCGCGTCCGTGTCGTCCATCTCCGTGAGATTCATGATCACCGGAGTGCCCTCACGGAAGTGTTCCCCGATGGTACGGGCTTCGTTGTAGGTCCGGGGGTGCAGCGTGGTGATGCGGTACGGCTCCCGCTCGGACACAACCTTGGGCATGATCACCGGTGCGTTCTTCTCCAGATTCGGGCGGTCGGGTGTGATGGACGCCACGGGGGCGATTCGGGCGGGTCGTCCGCTTTCGGCGGCCAGGGACGCGGACTCACGCTGAGCGGGTGGCTGGGCGACTCGGACGGGTTCGTCCCGTTCCGGGTGCGGCTCGGTGGGTACTTGGGTCTGCTGTCGCCGCCCCCGTTCGGGCTCCGGGTCAAGCTCGGGCTCGAACTCGTCGTCGGGGTCGAACCCCCGGCCGTCGTACCCATCGTCCTCCACGAGGCCGAGGTAGACCGCCATCTTGCGCATCGCGCCGGCCATTCTCTGCGTCCTCCGCTCTGTGGTGGATCGGCTCCGTCACCGGGTGCCTTGAATCCACGCGGTCTGCCCTCCTTTTGGGGGCAATGACCATATTTTGTGCTGTGGTCCGACTTGCTTGGCGACGTTACCCGAGCCGTGGTCGGACTCCGAGTACCGCAGTGCCGACGCGCACATGTGTCGCCCCGGCAGCCACGGCTTCATCGAGGTCCGCGCTCATCCCTGCGGACACCATGTTCGCAGCAGGATGGTTCACGCGCAGGCCGGATGAGATTTCCATCAAACGCTCGAAAGCGGCACCCGGGCGTCCGGCATACGGGCCGGTCAGCGGAGCCACCGTCATCAGACCGGCCAGGCGCAGACCTTCGGCGTCCGCGATCGTGTCGGCGAGCGCCGCGACCCCGGCCGGGGCCACCCCGCCGCGCTCCCCCGTCTCTCCCCGGGTGTCGCCCGACTCGGCGTCGAGCGCCACCTGGAGCAGGCAGCCCAGCTCGCGGCCGGCCCGTACCGCTTCCTTGGACAGCGCGGTGACCAGCTTCGCGCGGTCGACCGACTGCACGATATCGGCGTAATTGACCACAGACCGCACCTTGTTGGTCTGCAACTGACCGACGAAGTGCCAGGTAAGGGACAGATCCGAGCAGGCAGCGGCCTTCGGTGCCGCGTCCTGGTCGCGGTTCTCCGCCACCTGGCGGACGCCGAGTTCCGCGAGCAGCCGCACGTCGCTCGCCGGGTAGGTCTTCGTGACCACGATGAGGGTCACGTCCTCACGCTTGCGACCGGCCTTGTCACACGCGGTGGAGATTCGTTCCTCCACACGCGCCAGGTTGTCCGCCAGTTCGGTCCTACGATCCGTCACAGCTCAGCATCCCAGCCATACATAGCTCGCGAGCCGCCCGGTGGTGCGGTCGCGCCGGTAGGAGAAGTGGTCCGCCGACTCCAGCGTGCAGATGTGGGAATGTTCACGCATCTGCACGCCGTACGCGGCGAGTTGGGCGCGGACACCGGCGGCCATGTCCACCGCGGGCGTGCCCCACGAGGTGGTGGCCCACGCCTCGGGCACCACCGCGGCGACCTCGGCGCGCATCGCCTCGGGCACCTCGTAGCAGCGTCCGCAGACCGCGGGTCCGGTACGGGCGATGATGCGGGCCGGGTCGGCGCCGAGCGCGGTCATCGCCTCGACGGTCGCCGGGACCACCCCGGCCACCAGGCCAGGACGCCCCGCGTGCGCGGCGCCGGTGACCCCGGCGACCGGGTCGGCCAGGAGCACCGGGGTGCAGTCGGCGGTCAGGACGGCGAGGGCCAGGCCCCGGCGGGCCGTCACCAGCGCGTCCACGCAGGGGACCTCGGCGTCGTCGCGCCACGGCCCGTCGACCACGGCGACGTCCCGGCCGTGCACCTGGTTCATCCACACGACCGCGGCCGGGTCCAGGCCCAGCGCCTTGGCCGCCAGTTCACGGTTGGTCCGTACCGCGCCGGGGTCGTCGCCGACCGCTCCCCCGAGGTTGAGCTCGGCATACGGAGCGGCGCTCACCCCGCCCCACCGGTCGGTGGAGGCGAAGTGCGCGCCGCTCGTGTCGTTCGTCAGCACCGGGTGCTGTTGCCCTATCACGTCGGGACTTCGGTCACTTCAGGAAGTCGGGGACGTCCAGTTCCTCGGCCGCGGTGTCCGAGTACGGACGGGCCGGCGGAACCTGCGGCGAGGCGGTCGGGGGCGGCGGCACCTCGCCGAGCGGGGACGGGTCGGCCGGGGCCGGCTCCTCGTCCCGTACGGGCACCGAACCCAGGCTGCCGAAGGACGACGGCCGGGGCTCGGCCTGCGGGGCCGGGCGGCTGGGGGCCGGGGCCGGTTCCTCGCGCTTGCCGTTGTTCTGGCTGCCGAGCACGGTCTGCTGACGGGCCGGCGGCTGGCCGCCGTCGAAGCCCGCGGCGATGACGGTCACCCGGACCTCGTCGCCGAGCGCATCGTCGATGACCGCGCCGAAGATGATGTTCGCCTCGGGGTGGGCCGCCTCGCTGACCAGCTGCGCGGCCTCGTTGATCTCGAAGAGACCGAGGTCGGAGCCGCCGGAGATGGAGAGCAGCACGCCGCGGGCGCCGTCGATGGACGCCTCCAGGAGCGGCGAGGAGATCGCCATCTCCGCGGCGGCCACCGCGCGGTCGTCGCCGCGCGCCGAGCCGATGCCCATGAGGGCCGAGCCGGCCTCGGACATCACGGACTTGACGTCGGCGAAGTCGAGGTTGATCAGGCCGGGGGTGGTGATCAGGTCGGTGATGCCCTGGACACCCGACAGCAGTACCTGGTCCGCGGACTTGAACGCGTCGAGCACGCTCACCTGGCGGTCCGAGATGGACAGCAGTCGGTCGTTGGGGATCACGATGAGGGTGTCGACCTCGTCGCGCAGGCCGGCGATGCCGTCCTCGGCCTGGTTGGCGCGGCGGCGGCCCTCGAAGGTGAACGGGCGGGTGACCACACCGATCGTCAGGGCGCCCAGCGAGCGGGCGATGTTGGCGACGACGGGGGCGCCGCCGGTGCCGGTGCCGCCGCCCTCGCCCGCGGTCACGAAGACCATGTCGGCCCCCTTGAGGACCTCCTCGATCTCCTCGCGGTGGTCCTCGGCCGCCTTGCGGCCGACATCCGGGTTGGCGCCGGCGCCCAGACCACGGGTGAGTTCCCGGCCGACGTCCAGCTTGACGTCGGCGTCGCTCATCAGCAGGGCCTGTGCATCGGTGTTGATCGCGATGAACTCGACGCCCTTGAGCCCGACCTCGATCATCCGGTTGATGGCGTTCACGCCACCGCCGCCGATGCCGACGACCTTGATGACTGCGAGGTAGTTCTGCGGTGCTGCCACGTCGAAGGCCTCTCGCCTCGAGTTACGTGTCGCCGCCGCACCGGGGTGCGGACGCCGACTGATGCCGATGGGACGGTTCGTAGTGCCGACCCGAACCCTAACGCTGAAGTTTAGGGTTACCAGTGCCTGTGTTCCTGGGACTCTTTGGAACGAGACACTAAGTCGACAAGTGGCGCACGTTCAACGAACACGCCGAACCTCCCGTTTTTCTTTTCACCCTATGTGATCACCCATAGTGGTAGCCATCCAGGGTGCTGGCCTGCGGGTACACACGTCAACTCCCCGACACCGCGGGTGCGGTGGGGACACTCACGTCGAAGTGGCGCGCGTCACGCGCCGCTTTCAGCGCCGCGGCGAGCACCTTGGCCTTCGCCGTACTGCGTTCGTCACTCCCCCAAACGACGGTACGGCCACCCGTCAGCTTCAGGGTGATGGAGTCGAAGGAGCGCACTTCGACGGCGCGAACGTCCTGGTGGAGCGCCTTCGGGAGGGCGGTGACGACGGTGCCGGCCGCGCGCCGGAGCCGGTCGGCGCCGAACCGCCGCAGCCCCGGGCTGTCACGTACGGCCATTTCCAGAAGCGGGACGCCCTTCGGGGCGGCGGCGACCGTGGCGAAACGCGTCCCTTCGGCGTCCACTTCGACGAACTTTCCGCCCGTTTGAATAACGAGTTCCGGCTGCCTTTCGGTCACTTTCAGGCTGACCGTGTGCGGCCAGGACCGCCTGACCTCAACGGACTTGATACGGGGAAGTTTCGCGCGCAGCCGTTCGGTGACGGCCCGCTTGTCCACGGAGACCAGCGGGGTGTCCATCGGCACCGCGGCGGCCCGCACGACCTCATCGACCGTCAGAACACCGGTACCGCTCACCTTCACGTGTTCCGTACGCAGCCAGGTGGACCCGTACAGGGACCACGCGCCGAAGCCGGCCAGCAGGACGGCACCGGCCAGTGCGATGATCACAGTGCGGCGGGGCGGCACCTTGAAGCGGCCCCGCAGACCGGGCCGGCCGTCCCGGGAGCCGGATCCGCCCCGCTTCGCAGGCTTCTCGGATCCGCCCCCGCTGCCGGACTTCCCGGACTTTCCAGGCTTTCCGGAAGAGGGCGGGCCGGAGCGCGCGGATCTCTTCTCGCCGCGCCGGGCGGTCGTCGGTCCGGCCACGCTCCCTCTCCTTCCGGCCGCCGCCCCGGGGTGCGCCCCGGGGCGGTACGGCCGTACCGTCCGTCAGCGGCCAGCGACCGCCTCGTACACCATGCCGACCAGCAGCTCGTCCGCGTCCCGGCGGCCGAACTCGGACGCCGCGCGGGACATCTCGTACAGCCGGTGCGGGTCGGCGAGCACCGGGAGCACCTGGTTCTGGACCCACTCCGGCGTCAGCTGCGCGTCGTCGACCAGCAGTCCGCCGCCGGCGTTGACCACCGGCTGGGCGTTCAGCCGCTGTTCGCCGTTGCCGATGGGCAGCGGGACGTAGGCGGCCGGCAGTCCGACGGCGGACAGTTCGGCGACGGTCATCGCGCCCGCGCGGCAGAGCATCATGTCGGCCGCGGCGTACGCGAGGTCCATCCGGTCCACGTACGGTACCGGTACATACGGGGGCATCCCGGGCATGTTGTCCACATGCGGCATTTCGTTCTTCGGGCCGACCGCGTGCAGCACCTGGATGCCGGAGCGCTGGAGCGCCGGCACCGCGGCCTGGATGACCTCGTTGAGCCGCCGGGCACCCTGCGAGCCACCGGAGACCAGCAGCGTCGGCAGGTTGGGGTCCAGCCCGAAGGCGGCCCGCGCCTCGGGGCGGACCGCCGCCCGGTCGAGGGTCGCGATCGTACGGCGCAGCGGGATGCCGACGTACCGGGCGTCCCGCAGCTTGCTGTCCGGGGTGCTGACCGCGACGAACCTGGCGTAGCGCGAGCCGATCTTGTTGGCCAGCCCGGGGCGGGCGTTGGCCTCGTGCACGATGATCGGCACCCCGCGCCGCTTGGCGGCCAGGTAGCCGGGCAGCGCGACATAGCCGCCGAAGCCGACGACGCAGTCCGCCTTCGTGCGTTCCAGGATCTGCTCGGCGGCCTTGATCGTGCCGCGCAGCCGCCCGGGGACGGTGATCAGTTCGGGCGTGGGCTTGCGCGGCAGTGGTACGGCCGGAATCAGCCCCAGCTCATAGCCCCGCTCCGGCACCAGCCGGGTCTCCAGCCCCTTCTCCGTGCCGAGTGCCGTGATCCCCACGGTCGGGTCCTGCCTGCGCAGGGCGTCCGCGAGGGCGAGCGCGGGCTCGATGTGGCCGGCGGTCCCCCCACCGGCGAGTACGACATGCACCGAAATTCACCGCTCTCCGGACGGTCGCTTCTTGACGCGCCGTCTCATCGTCTTCCGTCTCACCCCAGCCAGTTTCCTGCCGAAAACAGGCTGCCGCATGGCCAGTGCCGCCCGTGCAGCGGGCTCGTCACGCGCGAAGGCGATCAGCAGACCGATGGCGAACATCGTCGGCAGCAGGGCGGAGCCCCCGAAGGAGAACAGCGGCAGCGGGACCCCGGCGATCGGCAACAGACCGAGCACCGCCCCGATGTTGATCACGGCCTGGGCCGTGATCCAGGTGGTCACGCCTCCCGCTGCGTACCTCACGAAGGGATCCTCCGTGCGTCCGGCCACGCGGATACCCGCATAGCCTAGAGCCGCGAAGAGGGCGAGCACCGACAGCGTCCCCGCAAGCCCCAGTTCCTCCCCGGTGATGGCGAAGATGAAGTCGGTGTGCGGTTCAGGGAGTTCACCCCATTTTTCCATACTCGCGCCGAGCCCCGAACCGAAGAAGCCGCCGGAGGCCAGCGCGTAGATGCCGTGCACGGCCTGCCAGCACTGGTCCTGCGGCCCGGGGTCGGTCGCGCCGATGCAGGCGAGCCGGGCCATCCGGTTGGCGCTGGTCTTGATCAGCAGCGCTCCTATGACGGTGGCCGCGCCGAGTACGCCCACGAAGAGCCGGGTGGGGGCACCGGCCAGCCACAGCAGGCCGAACAGGATCGCGGTGAGGATGATCGCGGTGCCCATGTCACCGCCCAGCATGATCAGACCGAGCAGCAGGAAGGCCACCGGGATCAGCGGCACCAGCAGGTGCTTCCACTGCGCGAGGAGCTTCTTGTCCTGTTTGCGTGCCAGCAGGTCGGCGCCCCACAGGACCAGCGCCAGCTTGCCGAACTCGCTGGGCTGCATCTGGAAGGGGCCGCCCAGGTTGATCCAGTTCTGGTTGCCGTTGACCGCGACCCCTATCCCGGGGATCTGCACCAGGGTCATCAGGAAGACCGAGACGGCCAGCAGCGGATAGGCCAGCGTGCGGTGCAGCCGTACCGTCATCCGGGCCGCCACCAGCATCAGGACGCCGCCGAGCACCGCCGCGAGCAGCTGCTTGCGGAAGAAGTACGTCGGCGCCAGGCCGAGCTGGAGCGCCTTGATCTGGGAGGCCGAGTAGACCATCACCAGGCCGAGCACAGTGATCAGCAGGCTGCCGCCGACCACCAGGTAGTAGGCGGTCAGCGGCCGGTCCCAGGCCCGGCGGACCTGGGTGTACAGGCCCCGCGGGTTACGGGGGGCGCCGCCGCGCGGCAGGCGCGGGCCGAGGCCGGTGCGCCGTGCCGGGCGCGGCGGCGCGGCCTTCGCCGATCGGGCCGTCATCCTCGTCCCCTCCACGGGTGCGCTGCGCCGTGCGTCCTCGACGGCGGCGGGGACGTACGGACTACCGTTCCTGTGCGGCCAGCGTGCGGACCGCGTCGGCGAAGGCTTCGCCCCGCTTGTTGTAGTTCAGGTACATGTCCATCGAGGCGCAGGCCGGGGCCAGCAGGACCGTATCGCCCGGCCGGGCCAGACGCGCTGCTTCCCGTACGGCTTCGGACATCGCCTCAGTGTCGGTCCGGTCGAGGTCGACCACCGGGACATCCGGGGCGTGTCGCGCCAGGGCCTCCCGAATGAGCGCCCGGTCGGCGCCGATGAGGACCGCGCCGCGCAGCCGGCCGGCGGACCTGCGCACGAGGTCGTCGAAGGTGGCGCCCTTGGCCAGGCCGCCGGCGATCCAGACGATGTGCTCGTACGCCGCCAACGACGCCTCGGTGGCGTGGGTGTTGGTGGCCTTGGAGTCGTCGACGTACGCGACCCCGGCGACGTCCGCGACGTGCTCGATGCGGTGCGCGTCCGGGTGGAAGGCGCGCAGGCCGTCGCGTACGGCCTTGGGGCCCACGCCGAAGGCGCGGGCCAGGGCCGCCGCGGCGAGCGCGTTGGCGATGTTGTGCGGGGCCGCGGGCGTCACGTCCGAGACCTCGGCGAGTTCCTGCGCCTGCTGGTGCCGGTTCTCGACGAAGGCGCGGTCGACGAGGATGCCCTCGACGACGCCGAGCTGCGAGGGGCCGGGGGTGCCGAGGGTGAAGCCGATGGCGCGGCAGCCCTCCTCGACGTCGGCCTCGCGCACCAGGTCCTCGGTCACCCGGTCGGCGACGTTGTAGACGCAGGCGACGGTGTTGCCCTCGTAGATCCGGCCCTTGTCGGCGGCGTACGCCTCCATGGAGCCGTGCCAGTCGAGGTGGTCCGGCGCGAGGTTGAGGACCGCAGCGGAGTGGGCGCGTACGGAGGGCGCCCAGTGCAGCTGGTAACTGGAGAGCTCGACGGCGAGGACGTCATACGGCTCGTCGGAGAGCACCACGTCCACCAGGGGTACGCCGATGTTGCCGACGGCCGCGGTGCGCAGCCCCTCGGCCTCCAGGATGGCAGCCAGCATCCGTACGGTCGTGGTCTTGCCGTTGGTGCCGGTGACCGCGAGCCAGGGCGGCGAGTCCGGGCCGCGCATGCGCCAGGCCAGTTCCACATCGCCCCACACCGGGACACCGGCCGCCTCGGCGGCCTGGAAGAGCGGGCTGGTGGGCTTCCAGCCGGGGGTGGTGACGACGAGCTCGGTACCCTCGGGGAGGGTGTCGCCGTCGCCGAGGCGGACGGTGACCCCCAGCTCCTGGAGGGGGGTGGCCTGGGCGCGCTCGCGTTCGCCGTCGCTGCCGTTGACGACGGTGACGACGGCGCCGAGGCCGGCCAGGGCGCGGGCGGCGGGTACGCCGCTCACGCCGAGGCCGGCCACGGTCACGTGCTGTCCGGCGAGGTTCAGCGCGGTCACTTGGCGGCCTGCCAGCCGCCGTAGAAGAGGCCCAGGCCGACGATCACGCACATGCCCTGGATGATCCAGAACCGGACCACGACAAGGACTTCGGACCACCCCTTGAGTTCGAAGTGGTGCTGGAGTGGCGCCATCCGGAAGACCCGCTTGCCGGTGAGCCGGAAGGAGCCGACCTGGATGACCACGGACATGGTGATCAGGACGAAGAGGCCGCCGAGGACGGCCATCAGCAGCTCCGTACGGGAGCAGATGGCCAGACCGGCCAGCGCGCCGCCCAGGGCCAGCGAGCCGGTGTCGCCCATGAAGATCTTCGCGGGCGAGGTGTTCCACCACAGGAAGCCGAAACAGGCGCCCATCAGGGCGGAGGCGACGACCGCCAGGTCGAGCGGGTCGCGGACCTCGTAACAGGCGGGTCCGGCGCTGATCGCGTTGGCGCAGGACTCCTGGTACTGCCAGATGCCGATGAAGGTGTACGCGCCGAAGACCATCACCGAGGCGCCGGTGGCCAGGCCGTCGAGGCCATCGGTGAGGTTCACGCCGTTGGACATCGCCAGGATCATGAACAGCGCCCAGATGACGAAGAGCACCGGGCCGATCTGCCAGCCGAAGTCCTGGGTGAAGGACAGCCGGTCGGAGGCCGGGGTCTGGCCGCGCAGGTCGGCGAACTGCAGCGAGAGCACCGCGAAGGCGATGCCGACGATCAGCTGGCCGGCCATCTTGGCCTTGGCCCGCAGGCCCAGCGACCGCTGCTTGACGATCTTGATGTAGTCGTCCAGGAAGCCCACCAGGCCCATGCCGGCCATCAGGAACAGCACCAGCACACCGGAGAAGCTCGGGTTGCTGCTGGTGATGACCTTGGTCAGCGCGTACGCGATGAGCGTGGCCAGGATGAAGGCGATGCCACCCATGGTGGGCGTACCGCGCTTGCTGTGGTGGTCGCGCGGGCCGTCGTCACGGATGAACTGCCCGTAGCCCTTCCTGGCCAGCAGCTTGATCAGCAGCGGGGTGCCGATCAGCGTCAGGAAGAGACCGATCATTCCGGAGAAGAGGATCTGCTTCATCGGGTGGCGGCCCCGCCCTCGACACCGTCGTCGCTCAGCAATGCCGCGGCGACCCGCTCCAGGCCGACCGACCTGGACGCCTTCACCAGCACGACGTCACCCGGCCGCAGCTCGCTGCGCAACAGGTCGACCGCCGCCTGCGCGTCGGACACGTGCACCGACTCCTCACCCCACGAACCCTCGTTCTTGGCGCCCATGTCGAGCCAGGCCGCTTCCCTGCCGCCGACCGCCACGAGCTTGCTGACGTTGAGCCGGACGACCAGGCGTCCGACCGCGTCGTGTTCGGCGAGTGACTCCCCGCCGAGCTCGGCCATCTCACCGAGCACCGCCCACGTACGGCCTCCCTTGTCCTTGGAGGCTTCACCCATCGCCACGAGCGCGCGGAGCGCCGCCCGCGTGGATTCCGGGTTCGCGTTGTAGGCGTCGTTGACGACCGTCACACCGTCCGCGCGCTCGGTGACCTCCATCCGCCAGCGGGAGAGCGTGCCGGCTTCGGAGAGCGCGACGGCGATCTCGTCCACGGACATGCCCAACTCATGGGCGACGGCGGCCGCGGCAAGCGCGTTCGACACGTGGTGCTCACCGTACAGCCGCATGGTCACGTCGCTGCACCCGGAGGGTGTGTGAAGCGTGAAGGAGGGCTGTCCGAGCGCCGTGAGCCGGACATTCTCGGCACGTACGTCGGCTTCCGCGGACTCGCCGAAGAAGATCGTACGGGCCTTCGTACGGGAGGCCATGGCGCGGACGTACGGGTCGTCCGCGTTGAGCACGGCGACGCCGCCCTCGTCCGCGGCCGGCAGCGCCTCGACCAGTTCGCCCTTGGCCTGCGCGATCTGCTCGCGGCCGCCGAACTCGCCGATGTGCGCGGAGCCGACGTTGAGGACCACGCCGATCCGCGGCGGGACCAGCTCCGCGAGGTAGCGGATGTGGCCGATGCCGCGGGCGCCCATCTCCAGGACGAGGAACTTGGTGCCGTCGTCCGCGCGCAGCGCGGTCACCGGCAGCCCGATCTCGTTGTTGAGATTGCCCACCGGGCACACGGTCGGTCCCCGGCGCTCCAGGAGCTGGCCGATCAGGTCCTTGGTGCTGGTCTTGCCGGCCGAGCCGGTGAGCCCGACGACGCAGGCGCCCAGCCGGCCGACGACGGCGCGGGCCAGCGCCCCGAGAGCGGCGACCACGTCGTCCACGACGATCGCGGGGACGCCGACGGGGCGGGCGGCGAGGACCGCCGCCGCGCCCGCCTCGACGGCGCCCGCGGCGTAGTCGTGGCCGTCCACGCGTTCGCCGGCGAAGGCCGCGAAGAGGCTGCCGGGGCGTACCTCACGGGAGTCGAACACGACCGGGCCGGTGACCTGGACCTGCGGGTCCGGTATGTCGTGCTGCTGCCCGCCGACGATGGCGGCGATCTCGGCGAGGGACAGGGAGATCACTTCTCACCCCCGGCCGTGGGCAGGTCGTGCCGTTCGAAGGGTTTTGCGCGCATGGCGGTGTGTCATCCCTGGTGGTTCGGCTGCTGCGAGTTCAACGAAGCCTCGATGGCCTCGCGCAGCACCTGACGGTCGTCGAAGGAGCGGACCACTCCGGCGATGTCCTGGCCCTGCTCGTGGCCCTTGCCCGCGACGATCACGGTGTCGCCGGGCTCGGCGCGGGCGACGGCGGCCGCGATGGCGGCGCGCCGCTCCTCTTCGACCACTACGGTGCCGCGCTCGTGGACGGGCACCTCGGCGGCGCCCGCGAGCATGGTGGCGAGGATCGCGAGGGGATCCTCGCCGCGGGGGTTGTCGGAGGTCAGTACGGCGGTGTCGGCGAGGCGGGCGACGGCCGCGCCCATCGGCTTGCGCTTGTGCGGGTCGCGGTCGCCGCCGCAGCCCAGCACCGCGTGGATCCGGCCCTCGGTGACCTTGCGCAGGGCGCGCAGGACCGATTCGACCGCGTCGGTCTTGTGGGCGTAGTCCACGACCGCGAGGTAGTCCTGGCCCGCGTCGACGCGCTCCAGGCGGCCGGGGACGCCGGGCACCGCGGCGACGCCGTCGGCGGCGGTCTGCGGGTCCACACCGGCCACGACCAGCGCCGTGATCGCCGCCAGCGCGTTGGCGACGTTGAAGGGGCCAGGGATGGGCGCGGCGGCCCGTACGGACACGCCGTCGGGGCCCAGCACGGTGAAGGTGGAGCCGAGGGTGCCGACCTCGACGTCAGCGGCGCGCCAGTCGGCGTCCGGGTGACCCTCGGCGGAGAACGTGGTGACCGGCACCTCGGACTCGCCCGCGGCCAGCCGCTTGCCGTACTCGTCGTCGAGGTTGACCACGCCGGCCTTGCTGCGCGCCTTGGTGAACAGCTGCGCCTTGGCCTGGAAGTAGTCCTCCATCCCGGAGTGGAACTCCATGTGCTCCGGGCTGAGGTTGTTGAAGATCGCGACGTCGAAGACGCAGCCGTCGACACGGCCGAGGACCAGCGCGTGGCTGGAGACCTCCATCGTCACCGCCCGCACGTCGCGCTCGCGCATGACGGCGAACAGCGCCTGGAGGTCGGTGGCCTCGGGCGTGGTGCGCTCGGACTTCAGGCGCTCGTCGCCGATCCGGGACTCGACCGTGCCGATCAGGCCGGTGAGCCCCGCCCGTCGCCCGCCATCGCCCTTCAGCGGATGCGCTTCGCGCAGCTCCTCCTGAGCCGCCTTGTCGGCCGCGGCACGCAGGCCGCCGTCGATCAGGTACGCGGTGGTGGTCTTGCCGGAGGTGCCGGTGATGCCGATCTGGAGGAGGTCCTTGCCCGGGTCCCCGTAGATCGAGACGGCGAGCGCCCCCATCCGGGCCCGCGGCTCGTCCACGACCAGCACGGGCAGGCCGGTCGCCGCGGCGCGCTCGCGGCCCGCCGGGTCGGTCAGGACCGCGGCGGCGCCGAGGTCGGCGGCCTGGTTGGCGAAGTCGGCGCCGTGGAAGCGGGCGCCGGGCAGCGCGGCGTAGACGTCACCGGGGCGCACGGCCCGGGAGTCGTGGGTGATGCCGGTGACGGCAGTGTCGGCGGCGTCCGCCGCGGCCGGCACCGAGGTGCCCAACTGCTCGGCGAGGTCCGCGAGGGGGGTGGGACGGACCCGCTCTGGGCGGGGCGCTCCCGGAAATTTCCCGGGGGCGTCCTTCTGGGCGTGGTGGGACTGATCAGCGTGTGACACGGCGGTGAGCGTACCGGGCGCGGCGGCCTCGGGGCGAAGCGAGGGCCGCGTGCTGGAACGGTTCCCGGGGTCGGGGGTGATGGTCGTCACGGCGGTGCTGCCTCGTTTTCATTCGCCTGGCTTGAAGGTGACGGGCAGGCGCGGGGGCTGGGCGCCGCTCGGCGGGACCTGGAGCGTCTTGAGCGCGAACTCCATGACCTGCTGGTAGATCGGGCCGCACACCTGGCCGCCGAAGTAGCTCCCTCTGGTCGGGTTCTGGACGGCGCAGTAGACGGTGATACGGGGCTGGTCGGCGGGCGCGAACCCGGCGAAGGAGGCGGTGTAGCCGTGGTACCGGCCGGTTTTCGGGTCCACCCGGTTGGACGTGCCGGTCTTGCCGCCGACCCGGTACCCGTCGATCTTCGCCTTGGCACCGGTGCCCTCCTTGTCGTCGACCACCGATTCGAGCATGGTGGCCAGCGTCCTGGCGGTCTTCTCGCTCACGACCCGGCTCTTGCGCGGCGGCGGTGCGGGCTGGTAGTGGCCGTCCGGGCCGGTGGTGCCCCTTATGAGCGTGGGGGCGATGCGCTCGCCGCCGTTGGCGATGGCCGAGTAGACCGAGGCGGCCTGCACGGCGTTGAGCGACAGGCCCTGCCCGAAGGGGATCGTGTACTGCTGCGAGGTGCTCCACTTCTGCGGCGGGGCCAGCAGGCCCGGGGTCTCGCCGGGGAAGCCGAGTCCGGTGGGCTGTCCGAGCCCGAACTTGCGCAGGTAGGAGTAGAGCACCTGGTTGGCCTCCCGGCGGGTCTTGCCGAGCTGCTCGGTGGCCAGGATGGTGCCGATGTTGCTCGACTTGGCCAGCACCCCGTTGAGGGTCAGGTGCCAGGTGGGGTGGTCGATGTCGTCCGAGAAGAGCCGGTCGCCGCGGTGCAGCCGGTTGGGGACGGTGACGCGGGTGGCCGGGGTCGCCACGCCCTCCTCCAGGACGGCGGCCATCGACATGAGTTTGCTGGTGGAGCCGGGTTCGAAGGCGTCGGTGAGGGCGGCGTTGCCCAGCGCGTCCGGGTCGGCCTTCGAGATGTCGTTGGGGTCGAAGCCGGGGGCGTTGGCCAGGGCCAGGATCTCGCCGGTCTTCGTGTCCTGCACGACGACGTAGCCCCGGTCGGCCTGGGAGGCGGCGACCTGCTGGGTGATGGCCTGCTGGGCCATCCACTGGATGTCGCGGTCCAGGGTCAGCTCGACATCGGTGCCCGGGACGGCCGGGTGCTCCTGGGTGCCCGCGGTGGGCACCCGCCGTCCGCCGGACTGGGCGTAGACCAGCTTGCCGTCCTTGCCCGCCAGCTGTTTGTCCAGCCGGGCCTCCAGGCCGCCGCCGCCCCGGCCCTCGCTGTTGACGAAGCCGAGCACCCCGGAGGCGAGGTCCTTGTTCGGGTAGACGCGCTTGCTGTGCTTGTCCGCGAAGACTCCGACCAGGACGTTGGGGCGGCGCTCGTTCCTGGGCTGCTTGGCCGCCTTGGCGTCCAGGTCCTTGCGCAGGTCCTTGATCTGCTTCCAGACCTGGGGGGTCTGCTGCCGGGACAGCCGTACGTAGCGCGAGCCGGGTGTGGCCAGCTTCTTGGCCAGCGCGGCCCGGTCCTCGTGGAGGATCGGCGCGAGCAGGGCGGCGGCCCGCTGCGGCGCGTCCTGGATCTTGATCTTGTCGGGCGCGAGCAGGCTGGGGTCGGCGGTGATGTCGTACGCGTCGACCGTGGTCGCCAGGTCCACGCCGTCCCGGTCGGTGATCGCGCCGCGCTCTGCGGCCAGCTTGACCGGGACGTACCGGTTGACGTTGGCCTTGGCCGCGTACGCGCCGGCGTCCACGGCCTGCACCTGGAACAGCCGGACGACGAAGACCAGCAGGATCAGGGCCAGGCCGAGGGAGACCAGGCGCAGCCGGGGGCGCGGGCTGCCGAGGCGCAGGGTCGGCGTGCGGCGGCCGGGGGCGCGCTTGGTGGTGCCGGGGCGCGCGGCGGCGGGGCGGCTCTGGGCCGGGCCGCCACGGGGCCGGCCGGTGCCGGTGCGGCCGCCGGCCGGGGTGGGGCGGGGGACGCGGCGGCGGGGGTCGGCGGAGCCGGGCGTCTTGGCGGTGGACGGCTTGGCGGTGGATGCCTTGGCTGCGGGCGCCTTGGTGGCGGACGGCTTGGAGCCGGGGCTGCTGGGGCTTCTGGAACTGGTGGTGCCGGAGCCGGCCGGTCCGGAACCCTGCGCTCCTGAGCCTTTCGAGCCGTTCGGGCCGTTCGGGCCGGGGTTCTTCGGGGCCGGGCTCTTGGCTCCCGTGGCCTTGGAGGCCGCGCTCTTCGAGGCTGAGCCCTTCGAGGGCGTGCCCTTCGAGGGCGTGCCCTTCGAGGGCGTGCCCTTCGAGGCCGGGCTCTTCGCTCCAGGGCTCTTCGAGGCCGGAGTCTTCGGGCCGGATCCGGAGCCGCTGCCGGACCGCGGACCCTTGGGGTCGCTCATGCGGCGTCCTCCTCCGGTGCGGTCGTACGGGTGAGGGGTTCCCGCCCGGAGGCAGCCGCGGACGCGGGGCCGACGGATGCCGTCACGGGCCCGGAAGCGGCCCCTGACAGGGCTTCGGTGGTCTCGTACGGCACGGTCACCTGCCGGAAGTCGTCGGAGCGGAGCCGGGGGCCGGGCGCGCGGGCCCGGCCGTCGTCCGGCCGCCGGCGCGCGGTGCGCCCGGCAGGGGGCGGCCGGGTGCGGAGAGCGCGGGCATCGGGTGGTCGGGCAGCGGGCGGCCGGGCAGCCGCGGGTCCGGGACGGTGGGCACGACGGGCGCGGCCTGCGGCTTCGGCCCGGCGGACGGCCGGGGGCCGGTGGCCGGTCCGGCGGCGTGGCCCGGCGCCGGCCGGGGACCCGGCAGGGTGATCCGCGCCGGGGTGCGCGCGCTCATCGGCCCCGCGCCGCCCGGGGCCGCGCTCGGCTTGCCGCGTACCGTGCCGTCCGGCTCCAGGAACGCCGGACTGCCGCCCGGGACCATGCCCAGCTCGCGGGCGCGCCTGTCCAGCGCGCCCGGCGCCGAGTAGGCGTCCACCTCCTGCTGGAGCGCCTGCTGCTCGTCCGTCAGCTCGTTGGTCCGCTTCTCCAGCTTGCTCAGTTCGAAGGAGCCCTGGTTGAGCGCGGAATTGAGCAGCAGCAGCGTGATCAGGCCGGAGCCGAGCAGAACCACCACGAGGAGCACGAACGGCGTACGCGCCGGCGTACCCCCCGTTCCGGGGGCGAAGAGGCCCGAGAGCCGTCCCGGCCCCGAACGCGTCCGCCCCGGCCGGTTCACGCGATGTCCTCGCGGATGCGCTCGACGCCGCGCAGCCGGGCGGGGGCCGCGCGCCGGTTCTCGGCGATCTCCTCCTCGGTCGGCAGCTCGGCGCCGCGGGTGAGCAGCTTCAGGCGCGGCTGGTACTGCTCGGGGACGACCGGCAGGCCGGGCGGCGCGGTGTTGGCCGCGCCCGCCGCGAAGACCTGCTTGACGATCCGGTCCTCCAGCGACTGGTACGACAGCACGGCGATCCGGCCGCCGACCGCGAGGGCCCGTACGGCGGCCGGTACGGCGCTCTCCACGGCGGCCAGTTCGGCGTTGACCTCGATGCGCAGCGCCTGGAACGTGCGCTTGGCGGGGTTGCCGCCGGTGCGCTTGGCGGCCTGCGGCAAGGCGTCGCGGATCAGGTCCACCAGGCGCGCGCTGTGCGTGAAGGGCTCCTTGGCGCGTTCCCGTACGACCGCCTCGACGATCCGCTTGGCCTGCTTCTCCTCGCCGTACGCGCGCAGGATGCGGACCAGTTCGCCGGGCGGGTAGGTGTTGAGGACCTCGGCGGCGCTGATGCCGGTCGTCTGGTCCATGCGCATGTCCAGCGGCGCGTCCTGGGCGTACGCGAAGCCGCGGTCGGCCTCGTCGAGCTGCATCGAGGAGACGCCGAGGTCGAACAGGACGCCCTGGACGCGCGGGACGCCGAGGCGGTCCAGGACCTGCGGCAGCTCGTCGTACACGGCGTGCACGAGGGTGGCGCGGTCCCCGTAGGGCGCCAGGCGCTCCCCCGCCAGCTTCAGCGCGGCCGGGTCGCGGTCGAGGGCGATCAGACGCGCTGCCGGGAACGTGGCGAGCAGCGCCTCGCTGTGCCCTCCGAGGCCGAGGGTGCAGTCGACGACGACCGCGCCGGGCTCGGCGAGCGCGGGGGCGAGCATGTCCAGACACCGCTGGAGCATGACGGGTACGTGGCGATCGTTGCTGCTCATGCGCCTTCCGATGGGGTGGGCGGCAGGTGGGTCCCCCCGGCCGCTGGCTGGGGGAATGCCGCACGTACCGCTTGGTCCCCGCCCGCTCTGAAGGGGAAGTGGCCCTCCGACGACGGGGAAGTGCCGTCGGCGGACCGGCTGGAGCGGGAGGAGGCCGAGCCGTACGTGCAGATCGCACGTGAAAGATTCGGGATCCAAGGAGAGCGTCACGCCTCCCACTTCGCGCCACTTTAGTCCACTGCCGCGCGGGGTCAATCAACCGGTTCCGCGCGTCCCGCACCGGCCGTCCGGGTGTTTTCGGCGCGTTCTCGAATGGCTCCGGAGAGCCGTGGGACGGGGCGGGCCGGGCCCGCGGCACGGGCGAAAAGGCCGCTTTCACCCGATCGGCGGCAGCCGGCGGGGGCGTGTGGAAAACCTCACAAGACACCCCAGTGCCCCCCTATGCCCGTCCCGACGTGCCGCCTTACCGGCCGGTGCCCCTTACCGTGTTGCCATGTCGATACCTGCCTCGCAGCCGCTGCCCCCGTCCGTCGACAGCGCCGTGGCCCCCACGGGCGGCACGGTCACCGACCGCCTCGTAGAGGCCAACAAGAAGTACGCCGCCGCCTTCACCGACCCGGGCATGGACGCCCGGCCCGTCCTCAAGGTCGCCGTCGTGGCGTGCATGGACGCGCGCCTGGACCTCCACGACGCGCTGGGCCTGGAGCTGGGCGACTGCCACACCATCCGCAACGCGGGCGGCGTCGTCACCGACGACATCATCCGCTCCCTGACCATCAGCCAGCGGGCGCTCGGCACCCGCTCGGTCGTGCTCATCCACCACACGGGCTGCGGACTGCTGAGCCTGACCGAGGACTTCCGCCACGAGCTGGCGGCCGAGGTCGGACAGCGGCCCAACTGGGCGGTCGAGGCGTTCAAGGACCTCGACGAGGACGTCCGGCAGTCCATGCAGCGGGTACGGACCTCGCCGTTCCTGCTGCACACGGACGATGTGCGGGGCTTCGTCTTCGATGTGACGACGGGTCTGCTGCGGGAGATCGACCCGCGGTAGGCGCCGGGACACGGGAGGGTCCGCGGCCGCGGGGCAGGGCTCCGCGGCCGCGCGGTCCTGTCACGCGGCCGCGTGGCGCGGCCCTGCGGGCGAGTTATCCACAGGCCATGACGCGAAGCGGCGTGGGCGGCGAGAATGCGTGAGTGACGTCGTCACGGCCGTGCGGCCGTGCCGGCACATGGCGGGGAGGGCCGGTCCGTACGGAGGACGTGCGCCCGCAATGGGGTATCCCGTGCTCCCCGGAGCGCGGGGAAAGGGCCGAGGAGGGCCGGGTGACGACCTATGACGAGCAGGCGAGCCTTGGGGGTCACCCCGTGCGGGCGGAGCCGGGCGCGGGGCGGGACCTGACCGCCACGGCGGAGCGGGTCCGCAGGTCGGTGGAGGGTGTGATCGAGGGCAAGCCGGAGGTCGTGCGGCTCTCGCTGACCGTGCTGCTCGCGGAGGGCCACCTGCTCATCGAGGACGTGCCGGGCGTGGGCAAGACGATGCTCGCCAAGGCGCTGGCCCGGTCCATCGACTGCTCGGTGCGGCGTATCCAGTTCACCCCCGACCTGCTGCCGTCGGACATCACGGGCGTGAGCGTCTACGACCAGCAGCGGCGGGACTTCGAGTTCAAGCCCGGCGCGGTCTTCGCCCAGATCGTGATCGGTGACGAGATCAACCGTGCCTCGCCCAAGACCCAGTCCGCGCTGCTGGAGTCGATGGAGGAGCGCCAGGTCACGATGGACGGGCAGACCTACGAGCTGCCCGCGCCCTTCATGGTCGTCGCCACCCAGAACCCGATCGAGATGGAGGGCACCTACCCCCTCCCGGAGGCGCAGCGGGACCGCTTCATGGCGCGGGTCTCGATCGGGTATCCGAGCCCGGACGCCGAGCTGCAGATGCTGGACGTGCACGGCGCCGCCTCGCCTCTGGAGGAGCTACAGCCGGTCGCGCACGCCGACGAGATACTGAAGCTGATCGACGCGGTGCGCGCGGTGCACGTCGCCGAACCGGTCCGCAGATACGCGGTGGACCTGGTGGCCGCCACCCGTAACCACCCCGACCTGCGGCTGGGCGCCTCGCCGCGGGCCACGCTGCATCTGCTGCGCGCGGCGAAGGCCGCGGCCGCGCTGGCCGGCCGGGAATACGCCCTCCCCGACGACGTGCAGACGCTCGCGGTGGCGGTGCTGGCGCACCGGCTGCTGCCGACCGCTCAGGCCCAGTTGAACCGCCGCACGGCCGAGCAGGTCGTCGTCGAGATCCTGCGCCGCACGCCGGTGCCCGACCCCTCGGCGCCGCAGTGGCCCCGTCCGCACGCGCAGCAGCCGCCCGGCGTCCGGGGGTACTGATGACGGCCGGGGGGATCGAGGAGCCGCCGGAGCGTGGCGGGCTGCGGGCCGCATTCGCGGGGCTGACGACGCGCGGCCGGTCCTTCCTGGCAGCGGGCGTGGCGGCCGCCGTGTGCGCGTACGCCCTCGGGCAGACGGACCTGCTCCGGGTCGGGCTGCTGCTGGCCGCGCTGCCCCTGGTGTGCGCGGTCGTGCTGCACCGCACCCGCTACCGGGTCGCGGGCAGCCGGACCCTCTCCCCCGCCCGGGTGCCGGCCACCGCCGAGTCACGGGTGCTGCTGCGGGTGGAGAACGTCTCCCGGCTGCCCACCGGTGTGCTGATGCTCCAGGACCGGGTGCCGTACGTGCTCGGGCCGCGGCCGCGGTTCGTGCTGGACCGGGTGGAGGCGGGCGGCCGCCGTGAGGTGTCCTACCGGGTCCGTTCCGACCTGCGCGGACGGTATCCGCTGGGTCCGTTGCAACTGCGGCTGTCCGACCCGTTCGGCATGTGCGAGCTGACCCGTTCCTTCAGCGACCAGGACACCCTGACGGTGGTGCCGCGGGTCGAGCCGCTGCCGCCGGCGCGGCTCGCGGGCGAGGCTTCCGGGCACGGCGACGGGCGCCGGCGCGCGCTCGCGCTGGCCGGCGAGGACGACGTCATCCCCCGCGGCTACCGCCACGGCGACGACCTGCGCCGCGTCCACTGGCGCTCCACCGCGCGCTACGGCGAGCTGATGGTCCGCCGGGAGGAGCAGCCGCAGAAGGCGCGCTGCACGGTCCTCCTGGACACGCGGCGCTCGGCCCACCAGGGCTCCGGCCCCGACTCGGCGTTCGAATGGGCGGTGTCGGGCGTCGCGTCGGCGGCGGTCCACCTGCTGGAGCGCGGCTTCTCGGTGCGCTTCCTGACCGACACGGGCACGTCCGTACCGGGTCCTGACGGGGCCGGTGGCTGGGCGGGCGGCGCCGAGTCCGCCGACACCGCCGGGCTGCTGCTGGACACCCTCGCCGTGGTGGAGCACTCCGCCGAACCGGGCCTGGCCCGGGCGTACGACGTGCTGCGCCGCGGCAACGAGGGATTGCTGGTCGCCTTCTTCGGCGACCTGGACGAAGAACAGGCCGCGGTGGCCGGGCGGATGCGGCAGCGCAGCGGGACGGCGGTCGCGTTCGTCCTGGACAGCGACGCGTGGTCGCGGGGTGCCGACGGGCCGCGTGCCGGGGGCGGCGCGGCAGGGTCGCGGCTCGGCGAGCGCCTGCGGATGCTCCGTGAGGCGGGTTGGAAGGCGCTGCCGGTGTCGCCGGGCGATTCGCTGGCGGCGCTGTGGCGGCAGGCGGACCGGGCGGCCGGAGTACGGCAAGGCCCCTCGGCCGACGGTGGTTCCGCCGCGGCAGGTGAGGCTTCCCCGGGTTTCGGGGCTGCCGGGCCGGTGGCGGCACCGGGAAGCGGAGCGGTGACATGAGCGGACGGGCGCGGCTGACGGTGTGCGCGGCGGTGGCGACGTTGTGCGCGTCCAGCGCGCTGCTGCCACTGGTGGAGCCGGTCGGCTGGATGATGCAGGCGGTCGTCCTGCTGGTGATCGTGTCCGCGGCGGGCGCGCTGGCCCGCCGGGTGCCGCTGGCCCGGCCGCTGACCGTCGTGGCGCAGGCCGTGGTGGCGCTGCTGCTGCTCACCGTGCTCTTCGCGCACGACGAGGCGATCGCCGGGGTGCTGCCGGGCCCCGACGTGTTCCGGGAGCTCGGCGAGCTGACGCAGGAGGGCGTCGCCGACGTCAGCCGCTATGCCATACCGGCGCCGGTGACGGCGGGCATCCGCCTGCTCCTGGTCGGCGGGGTGCTGGTGGTCGGCCTCGTGGTGGACGCGCTGGCCGTGACGTACCGCAGCGCGGCGCCCGCCGGACTGCCGCTGCTCGCGCTGTATTCGGTGGCGGCGGGTCTCTCCCAGGGCGGCGCGGGCTGGCTGTGGTTCCTGCTCGCGGGAGCCGGCTATCTGCTGCTGCTCCTGGCCGAGGGCCGGGACCGGCTCGCGCAGTGGGGCCGGGTGTTCGGCGGCCGGCCTTCCGGTGCCGGGCGGCCCCGGGTCGCCAAGGGGCAGAGTTACGCCTCCGCCGCGGGCGGACCGGCGTACGCCCCGGTCCGTACGGGCCGCCGGATCGGCGCGCTGGTGCTGGGGGTCGCCCTGGTGGTGCCCGCGGTGCTGCCCTCCCTCGGCGGCGGGCTGCTCGGCCCGGCCGTGGCCGGCCGCGGGCCGGGCGGCGGCACGATCTCCGCGGTGAATCCGCTGGTGTCCCTGCAGAACAGCCTGAACCAGCCGGAGGACCGGCAGGTCCTCAACTACCGCACCACCGCTTCGGACACCCGCGACCTGTATCTGCGGATCGTCGCGCTCGACCAGTTCGACGGTACGGCGTGGAAGCCGTCCGAGCGCGCCGTCAAGGACGTGCCCGACCGGCTGCCCGACCCCGCGGGCCTGAGCCCCAAGGTGGACGTCACCACCGTCAACACCTCCATCTCCACCGCTCCTTGGTACGCCCAGAACTGGCTGCCGCTGCCCTACCCCGCCTCCCGCGTGGACATCGGCGGGCGCTGGCGCTTCGAACCGGAGGGCCGCACGCTGGTCGGTGACCGCGGGCAGAACACCCGCGGCGTGCAGTACCAGGTCGAGAGCCTGCTGGTGCGGCCCACCGCCCGGCAGCTCGACGCGTCGCCCGCGCCGCCCGCCGAACTGGCCCGGGAGTACACCAAGGTGCCGGACTCGCTGCCCCCGGTGGTGCGCGAGACCGCGCGGCAGGTGACGCGGGACGCCAGGTCGGCGTACGACAAGGCGGTCCGCCTCCAGGACTGGTTCTCGCTCGACGGCGGCTTCACCTACAACACGGAGGTACAGGCCGGCAGCGGCGCCGAAGCCATCGCCCGGTTCCTGGAGCAGAAGGAGGGCTTCTGCGTGCACTTCGCCTTCTCGATGGCGGCGATGGCACGCACGCTGGGCATACCGGCCCGGGTCGCGGTCGGCTTCACCCCCGGCACCCGGCAGAGCGACGGCTCGACCTCGGTGGGCCTCAAGGACGCCCACGCCTGGCCCGAGCTGTACTTCGAGGGCACGGGCTGGACGCGCTTCGAGCCGACACCGAGCCGTGGCACGCCGCCCGACTACACCCTCGCCGACACCCCGTCCACCGGCGGGACGAACGCCCCGGCGCCGCAGCCGTCACGTTCGGCGGCTGCGCCCGTGGGGCCGTCGCCCTCGCAGAGCTGCGCCCCCGCCGAGCGGCGCGTCGGCCCCTGCTGGACGCCGTCCGCGCAGTCGGCGAGCGGCCCGGCCGACGACAGCCCCTCGCCCTGGGCCGTCACGGCCGCCACCGTCGGTGTGCTGGTCCTGCTCCTGGTGCCGGTGCTGCCGCTGCTGTGGCGGCTGCGGGCCCGCTCCCGGCGTCTGCGCGGCAGCCGCCCGGGCCGGGACGGCCCGGCGCACCCGCTCACCGCCCACCCGGAGGCGCCCGGCTCCGCCCGGGGCTCCAGCGGGCCGGCGGCGCCGCCGGGCAGCGCGCCTCCCGGGCCGTACGGCACCGCGCGTACGCTCGCGGCCTGGCGGGAGCTGATCGACTCCGGCTGGGACTACGGCATCCTGCCGGACGACTCGCTGACCCCGCGCAAGGCGGCGGAGCGCATCGTACGCATAGGTGAGCTGCACGGCGCGGCGGCGGACGCGGCCCACCGCGTCGCGGCCTCGGTGGAACAGGTTCTCTACGCACCGGACCCGCGCCCGGCACCGGGCCTCGCCGACGAGGTGCGCCGCGTCCGTACCGGCCTGCGGAGCGCCGCGTCCCGGCGTCTGCGCCTGCGCGCGCTCCTGGCCCCGCGCTCGGCCGCCCGGGCCCTGTGGACTCTCTCGTCCCGCTGGTCAGCCTTCGTGACCCGCTGCACGGCCGGCCGACCGGCCGCCGCGGTACGCCGCGTGGCCGGGGTGCTGCGGTTGTCGCGCGAGAGGACGTAGAGCCGCCGGCCCCGCCGCCGCGCTGCGGGCGGACGGCTGGCGTGACGCGGGCGGACGGGTCGGGGGCTCGGCGGCCCGGAGTTGCCGGATGTGCCGGGGCCTGAGTCACCGACGCCGGAACACGCCCTGTCGGGCTCCGTCGGGCCCGTCAGGCCCCAGGGCGCCGGACGCGGCAGGGCAGGACGCGGCAGGACCGAACACAACGGGGGCAGGCCGGTAGCGGAGCAGAGCAGAGCGGGAGCACCGCAGAACGGCGGAGAGAATGTCCGGTTTCGCTCTCGCAGCCGCAAAGAGTGAAGGCGAACGGCGGGGCCGGCCGTACCCTGGCGCCTCGGTCCGGATAAGCAAAGCGGCCGTCCGGAATCGGACGGCCGCGTCGGTGCGGTGGGGACGCGGACGAGGAGGAGGTCCGCTGGCCGCTCAGTGGCCCTGTTCGTCGCGGCGGCGCTGCCAGCGGCTCTCGATCCGGTCCATCATCGAGCGGCGCTGCCTGGCCTGACGGCGGGCGGGTGTGCCGCCGGAGCCCGCACGGCCGTCTGCCGTGGCCTGCTGCTCGCCCGGCTTGGGGGCCTTGCGCCATCCGGTGACCGCGAGCACCGCGCAGCCCAGCATGACGAGGAAGCCCACCACGCTGACCCAGATCTGCTGTGCGACCATTCCGGCCATGAGGAGCGCGATACCTACCAGGAAGCCCGCGACCGCTTGGTAGACCCGTCGCCGGGTGTACGTACGCAGCCCGCTTCCCTCAAGCGCTGTCGCGAACTTGGGATCTTCGGCGTACAGCGCTCGCTCCATTTGCTCGAGCATTCGCTGCTCGTGCTCCGAGAGCGGCACGGAGTCCTCCTACTCGTCGGTCGCGGGGGGCGACCGGGTGCGACCCTTTCAGGATAGGCAGGGAATCGCCCCCGTGAAACCCGCCCCTCTACGCCAATTCACTGTCCGGGCCGCCACGGCGGTCGGTGGTGCTTGCAGCCTGCATTCCCCACCCGCCGATCCGTCATGCCGGACGCTGTACCCCGATCATACGGGGCGAAGCGGCTGATCGGGTGGCCTGTGGCCGACTGCACGTGCCGGAAGAGCGGGCCGGTGCGTCAGCCGCGCTCGGCGAGCACGTGCAGCTGGGTGGCGACCGAGTGGAAGGCGGGCTGCTCGGCGGCGGCTGCCTCCAGTTTGAGCAGGGCGTCCATGGCGCCGGGCTCGGTGTCCACGAGCACGCCGGGCACCAGGTCGGCGAAGATCCGTACGCCGTGTACGGCGCCGACCTTCAGGCCGGTGTCCGAGACCAGGCCGGTGAGCTGCTCGGCGGTGAAGCGCCGGGGCACCGGGTCCCCGTCGCCCCAGCGGCCCGCCGGGTCCGCCAGGGCGTTCCTGGCCTCGGTGAAGTGACCCGCCAGGGCGCGGGCCAGGACGGCGCCGCCGAGGCCGGCCGCGAGCAGGCTCAGGGTGCCGGCCGGGCGCAGCGCGCCCACCGCGTTGCGCACCCCCTCGGCCGGGTCGTCCACGTACTCCAGCACACCGTGGCAGAGCACGGCGTCGTACCCACCGGGCTCGACCACGTCGAACAGCCCGTGGGCGTCGCCCTGCACCGCGCGCACCCGGTCGGCGACGCCGGCCTCGGCGGCCCGCCGCTCCAGGGCGAACAGGGCGTTGGGGCTGGGGTCCACGACCGTGACGCGGTGGCCCAGGAGGGCGACCGGCACGGCGAAGTTGCCCGTGCCGCCGCCGGTGTCCAGGATGTCCAGGGCTTCCTGCCCGGCGGCTTCGGCCCGGCGCTCCAGGGCGTCTTTGAGAACCTCCCAGACCACGGCGGTACGAAGGGATGCGCGTGGGCGCAGCGGGTCAGACACGGCGGGTGGCTCCTCGACGGGGGCATGAAACTGATGGGTACCACCCTATTGCGTCCCACGCCGTACCCCCGCCGCGGTGCGTGCGCGCCCCGGCAGGTGAGAAGGGCAGGCCGGGCGGGGTGGGCGGCCCCTGGTGCGGCAGGACCCGCACCGCCCCGCGCCCACCCCGCCGCCTCACCCCGCCCGCTGCGACGGCAGTACCGGCTGGAGGAGGAGCATCCGTTCCACCAGGCGCAGGAACATCGCCACGTCGCGGATCAGGTCGTCGGCGTCGCGCGGGCCGGCCGCGCCGGCTATGCCGGCCTCGGCGCGGGCGCGGCGCTGGGCACCGGAGGCGAACAGGGCGCTCCATTCGGCGAGTTCGGGAGCGACTTCGGGCAGCACCTCCCAGGCGCTGCGGATGCGCTGCCTGCGGCGGAGGCTGGTCTCCGGGCGGCCGCGCACGGCGAGGACGGCGGCCGCCGTACGCAGCGCGGCGAGGTGGGCGGTGGCGTAGCGCTCGTTGGGGGTCTCCAGGCCGCGGGCCTCGTCGATGCCGCGCTGTGCCTGGGTGAGCAGGTCGAGGGCGGCGGGCGGCGCGGCCGCCCGGCGCAGGACGGGGTGGACATCGCCCGGAGGGCCGTACGCCGCGGAGCTGCCCGCGGCCGAACTGGCTGCCATGACGAACCTCCTGTCGTCGCATGACGGTTCGGGACCGTATGGGGCCATCGTGCGGCACACCACTGACAATCGGCTCTGACCAGCTCTTTCCCCAGGAGTCGGTGGCAATGCGAGGAGATCCGCAGAGATCCTTTCTTTCGCCGGAAAGCGGGCGGACCCTCCGGACCCCCTTGCGGAGGCATGACAAGGCTGCGCATACTTTTTTGAACTGACTGGTCAGTTCAAAGGAGGGGATCGTGCACGACACCCCGCACGGCGCGGCCGTCACCGCCACGGGATACGGCCTCCAGGGCCCGCGCGGCTGGGCCTTCCGGGACGTCGGCCTCGCGGCGCGGCCGGGTTCGCTGATCGCCGTGGAAGGGCCGTCCGGCTCCGGACGTACCTGCCTGCTGCTCGCGCTCACCGGCCGGATGGCGACCACCGCCGGTACGGCCGAGGTCGCGGGCCTGCCGCTGCCGAAGAAGAAGGCGGCGGTACGAGCGGTCACCGCTCTTGCGCACGTACCCGGTGTCACCGACCTCGAACCCGCGCTGACCGTGGCCGAGCACCTGCGTGAACGTACCCTGCTGGAGCGCCGGTTCGCGCCCCTCCCCCGGCTCCCTCTGGGAGGCACCCCCAGCGCGCTGCTGCGGCCGCGCCGGGAGCGTACCGCAGCGGCCCGCGCCCGTATCGACGCGGCCCTGGAGGCGGCCGGTCTGGACCTGGACACCCTGCCCAAGGGCGACCGGACATCCGTACGCGACCTGGAGCGGGCGGAGGTGCTGCGCCTGTCGATCGCCCTGGCGCTGATCGGGCGGCCCCGCCTGCTCGCCGTCGACGACACCGACATGAAGCTCTCCGACGCCGGACGCGCGGGCGTCTGGGCGACGCTGCGCGCCCTGACGGAGGCCGGGACGACCGTACTCGCGGTGTGCAGCCAGGCGCCGGACGGCGCGGTCGTGGTGCGTACCGCCCCGCGCCCGAGCGCGAGGAGCGCGGAAGCCGCCCGCGGCAGCGACGGCACGGGCACCCGCGACGACGGGAAGGGGGCGGCGGATGCGCTCGCCGAGGCTGGCCGCGCTTGAGCTGAAGCGGTTCGGGAGGGGCAAGCTGCCGATGGCGGCGCTGATCGCCCTGCTCCTGCTGCCGCTCCTGTACGGCGCGCTGTACCTGTTCTCCTTCTGGGACCCGTACGGGCGCCTGGACAAGATCCCCGTCGCACTCGTCAACGAGGACGCGGGCGCCGAGGCCAAGGGCAAGAAGATCACGGCCGGGGACAGCATCGTCGACGGCCTGCGCGACAGCCACACCTTCGACTGGCACGAGGTGAGTGCCCAGGAGGCCGGCCGGGGCGTCGAGGACGGCACGTACTACCTGTCGCTGACCGTCCCGAAGGACTTCAGCAAGCGGATCGCGTCCAGTGCGGGCGACCACCCGGAGACCGGCGCCCTCCGGGTCCGCACGAACGACGCCAACAACTACATCGTCGGGCAGATCTCCCGCACGGTCTTCTCCGAGGTGCGCTCGGCGGCCTCGGTGAAGTCCTCCCGCAGCTTCTACGACAACATCTTCGTCTCCTTCTCCACCCTGCACGACAAGACGCAGGAGGCCGCGGACGGTGCCGGCAAGCTCAAGGACGGCATCGGACAGGCCCAGGACGGCACCGGCAGGCTCAAGGACGGGCTGGGTACGGCGAAGAACGGCAGCGGCACACTGGCCGCCGGCCTGAAGGACCTCGACGCCGGCGCCGGCCGGCTCTCCGCGGGCACCGCCGACCTCTCCAAGGGCGCGTCCGCCGCGTCCCGCGGCGCGGACCGGCTGGCCTCCGGGGCCGGCCAGGTCGCCCAGGGCACCCAGCAGCTGGCCGACAAGGTCAACGGCGTGGTGGCCGAGGTCGGGCCCTTCGTGCGGGCGCACGGCAAGGAGATCGGCCGGGTCGCCCAGGTGGTCGCCGACGGCTCCCAGGCCGTACGCGACAACCTGGACAAGCTGCCGCGCGCGGCCGACGCGGGCGCCCGGCTCTCCCGGGGCATGTCCGATCACCTCACGGCGTTCTACCGGCAGCGGTGCGGGAACACCGCGCGGCCCGACGCCTCCTGCGCCGAACTGAAGCAGCTCACGGAGCAGGCGGCCGCCGCCGCGGCCAAGGCCGAGGAGATCAGCGGCTACGTGCACGACCAGAAGAACCTCGACCAGCTCGGCCGCGACCTCGGCACGCTGCACCGGCTCGCGGGCGACCTGGCGCGGCGTGGCCCGACCCTCGGGGCCGACATGGACGCCGCGGTCGCGAAGATCAACCAGCTCAACGCGGGCGCCCACCAGGTCTCCGCGGGCGCCGGCAAGCTGGCCGCCGGGACCGGGAAGCTGGCGGACGGTGCGGGACAGGCGGCCGACGGGGCCCGCGAGCTGCACGAGGGCGCCGGCCGCGCCGCGTCCGGAGCGGACGACCTGGACCAGGGTGTCGGTGAACTGAAGGACGGTGCGCAGACCCTGTACGGCGGCATGTTCAAGCTCTCCGACGGTTCCCAGAAGCTGGCGGGCGGGCTGCACGACGGCGTGCGGCAGATCCCCGATTACGGCAAGGAGGACCGGGACGCCCGTACACGGGTGATGTCCGATCCGGTACAGCTCGCCTCTCACGCGGCGCACCGCGCGCCCAACTACGGCACCGGCTTCGCCCCGTACTTCATCCCGCTCTCCCTGTGGGTCGGCGCGATGGTCGCCTACATGCTGATCCCGCCGCTCAACCGGCGCGCGCTCGCCATGGGCGCGGCCGCCTGGCGGATCGCGGTCTCCGGGTGGCTGCCGGTGTTCGCCCTCGGAATGCTCCAGACGGCGGCGCTGATGTCCGTCCTGCACTACGGGCTCGGCCTCCGGATGGAGCGGCCGGCCGGCACGATCGGGTTCCTGCTGCTGGCCACGGCCTGCTTCGCGGCGATCGTGCAGTGGCTGAACGCCCGCTTCGGACCGGCGGGACGCATCCTGGTGCTGGCGCTGCTGATGCTCCAGCTGACGTCGGCGGGCGGTACGTACCCGGTGCAGACCAGTCCCGGCTTCTTCAACGCCATCCACCCGTACCTGCCGATGAGTTACATCGTCGAGGGGCTGCGGCGGCTCATCACGGGCGGCGACCTCGCACCCGTATGGCAGGGCGGTGCCGTCCTGCTCGCCTTCACCGCGGCCGCGCTCGCGCTGACCACGTGGGCGGCGCGCGGGAAGCAGGTCCTCCGGATGAAGGACCTCCACCCGGAGCTGAGCCTGTGAGCGCGCGGGCCGCCGGGGGCGGCACAATCTCCCCCATGGACAGCTCCAGCACGCGCCGGCAGACCACCCGGCGCAAGCTCTTCGAGGCCGCCGTCACGCTCATCGCCGAACAGGGCTTCTCCTCGACGACGGTGGATGAGATCGCCGAGCGCGCGGGTGTCGCGAAGGGCACCGTGTACTACAACTTCGCGAGCAAGAACGAACTCTTCGAGGAGTTGCTGCGGCACGGCATCGAACTGCTGGCCACCTCCCTCCAGGAGGCCGCTGACGCCTCGGCGGACCGCGGCGGCACCCGGGTGGACGCGCTGGACGCGATGATCCGGGCCGGACTGGACTTCATCGCCCGCTATCCGGCGCTGACCCAGCTGTACGTCGCCGAGCTGTGGCGCACGAACCGGGCCTGGCAGTCGACGCTGATGGTGGTGCGGGAACGGGCGATCACGGTCGTGGAAGGCGTGCTGCGGGAGGCGGTGGCGAACGGCGAGCTGAGCGAGGACATCGACATCCCGCTGACGGCGTCCGCGCTGTTCGGGATGGTGCTGGTGGCGGCGTTGGACTGGCAGTCTTACCAGCCGCACCGGTCGATCGACGACGTGCACGCGTCCCTGTCGCGGCTCCTTCAGGGCCGGGTGAGCGGGCACCCGTAGAGGGGCCCGCCACCCCGCGCGTGCCCGTACGTGCGCCCCGGGGCGCGGGGAGAGGGGGGGGGGGGGGGGGGGGGGGGGGGGGGGGGGGGGGGGGGGGGGGGGGGGGGGGGGGGGGACGGAGGGAGGGGGGGGGAGGAGAAGCGGGGGGCGGGGGA
>NZ_JBVIBD010000014.1:52982-109388 GCF_055573595.1 Streptomyces sp. NPDC030165
GGCTCTCCGGCGTGTTCTAGCGGTGTCGCGCGTGTCGTCCCCCCCCCCCCCCCCCCCCCCCCCCCCCCCCCGCTGTCCGTACCAGGCGCGCTGCCCCGGACCGGATCGTTCCCCCGGCGATCCGTCCAGGACAGCGCCTCCCCCGTGGGGCCCCGTACCCCCGTGCTTTCCCCCGTGGAGCCCCCTTGCTTCCCCCGTGCTCCCCCGTCACGTCCGGGCTGCCGTGCCGTTCCGCCGCCCCGTGTCGGCGGTGCCGGCCCGGCGTCCCTTCCGTGCTGCACACTCTTCCGTCCGCGCAGGTCGCGGCCCATCCGCGTACCTACTCATCTCGGCGGCTGAGTACGCGTACTCAAACCTGAGCACCGGCGCGCAGCGGCTGGTTACGATCTGTGCGTGTCGGTACTCCCTCTCGTCTTCACCAGCGGCTGGGCCAGCGGAATCAACGCCTATGCCGTCGTGCTGCTCCTCGGTGTGCTCGGAGCCACCGGAGCCGCCGACGAGGTGCCCGCCTCGTTGCAGCGCACCGATGTGCTGATCGTCGCGGGGCTGCTCTTCCTGTGCGAGGCGGTCGCCGACAAGATCCCGTACGTGGACTCGGTCTGGGACGCCGTGCACACGGTGATCCGTCCGGTGTCCGGCGGGGTCGTGGCGGCGCTGCTGGCGGGCCACGACGGGTCGCTGCCGCAGCTGGCGGCGGGCGCGGTGGGCGGTACCAGCGCGCTGGTCAGCCACCTGGTCAAGGCGGGTACGCGGATGGCGGTGAACACCTCGCCCGAGCCCGCCAGCAACTTCGTGCTGAGCACCCTGGAGGACCTCGGGGTCGCGGGCATCGTCGTCTTCGCGGTGTTCCATCCGGTGGCCGCGGCGGTCATCGCCGGTGTGCTGCTGGTCGCGGGGATCGTGCTGGTGGCGTTCCTGTGGTCGCGGGTGCGGCGCTTCCTGAGGCGCAGGCGGCAGCGGCGGGAGGAGCGGCACCTGGCGGCGGCGCGCGGGGACCGGACGCCGACGGCCTGAGCCCGGAAGGGCTGATCGCAGGGCCGGGAGCCGGGCGGCAGCGGCGTTGTCAGTGGTGCCGGATAAAGTCGCAGGCATGGCACGGATTGCGGTGATCGGCGCCGGGATGGGCGCGATGGCGGCCGCCGCCCGGCTGGCCGTCGCGGGCCACCGGGTGGCGGTGTACGAACGTGAGGCGACGTACGGCGGCGCGGTGCGCCGTTTCGAGCGTGCGGGGTTCGGCTTCGACACGGGCCCCGGGCTGCTGCATCTGCCCGCGGTCTACCGCGACCTGTTCGTCAAGACCGGCCGCGAGCCGCTGGAGAGCGTCGTCGAGCTGTCCCAGGTCGACCCGGCCGCCCGCCATGTCTTCGCCGACGGCACGGCCGTCGCCCTGCCCAACGCGTCGCGGGCCGGTGTCCTCGCCGCGCTGGACGGCGCGCTGGGCGCGGGCGCGGGTGAGCGCTGGAGCGCGTTCCTGGGCCGCGCCCGCGACGCCTGGGACCGTACGCGCCGGCCGCTGCTGGAGGAGCCGCTGTGGCCCGACTGGCAGGTGCTCGGGCGCGAGCCGTATCCGGCGCTGCCCCGGCGCGGGCTGTTCGGGCGCCGCAAGCCGGTGGCGGACGCCTCCCTCGCCGAGGTCGCCGCGCACGAGCTGAAGGACCCCCGGCTGACCGCCCTCCTGGAGAGCTACGCCCTGGCGTACGGTTTCGACCCGCGCACCGCTCCCGCGAGCGCCGCCGTCCTGCCGTACATGGAGCAGACTTTCGGAAGTTGGTATCCGCGCGGCGGCATCCGGGCGCTGGCCGACGCGCTGTACGAGCGCTGCCTGGCGCGCAAGGTGGGGTTCACCTTCGGCGCCGAGGTGACGCGCATCGTCGAGGCGGACGGCCGGGCGGCGGGCGTGGAGCTGCGCGACGGCGGGTGCGTCGAGGCGGACACGGTCGTCGCGGGCGTGACTCCCGGCCGGCTGACGGCGCTGCTGAAGGGCGCGGAGCCGTGGGGCACGGACGACGTACGGCCCGACACCGAGGCGCACCGCCGGACACCGGGACGGTTCACGGTCGCCCTCGCCCTGCGCGGCCCCCGCCCGGCGGACGCGGCGCACCGCACGGTGGTCCACGCGGCCGACCGGGCGGCGGAGTTGGCCACGCTCTTCGGGGCGGGCCCGGGTGCGCTGTGCGACCGGCCGACGGTGACGGTGCTGCGCCCGGACGACCCGGCGTCGCGGCCCGACGACGGCCACGAGGCCGTGACGCTGAGCGCCGCGGTCGCGCCGTACGGAGACCTGGCCCTGCCGCCCGGCGCGGCGCACGACGAGGTCCCCGGGCCCGGTGAGGAGACGGCCGCGCAGGCGGCGGCCGCCGACCGGCTGGTGGCGGCCGCCGAGGCGGCGGTACCGGGGCTGCGGGAGCGGGTGCTGTGGCGCGCCGTGCTGCCGCCCGCCGAAGGTGCGTCGGTGCCGGGCCCGGCGCTGGCCGGTGCCGGCGGCCGCTTCCTGCGCCCCGCCAACCGCACCCGCATACCGGGGCTCTACGCGGTCGGCGGCTGGACGCACCCGGGCGGCGGGCTGGCGCACGCCGGGATGTCGGGCGCCCTCGTCGCGGGCCTGATCGTCAACGGGGACGACTGGCGCGGCTCCGAGTGAGCCGACGGCTCTTGCGGGTCCGCCGGTTCGGCAGTGCTTCCCCGGACCGGCGCGTTCAACAGTGCTCCCCCGGGGCCGGCCCGTTCAAGTGACGCTCGCCCGGGTCCGCCCGTTCAGTGGTGCCCCCGGCTCGCCCGTCGAGTGGCGCCCCGGCCCGCCCGTTCAGTAGCGGTAGTGCTGCCCGTCGTAGCCCTGGTTCTGCGGGGGCTGGTAGGGCGGGTACGGCTGGTCGGCGTCGGGTTCGTTGCCGCGCTGCTGGGGGACCCACACGCCGCCGGGCGGAGTGTCGCCGTAGGAGGGCTGCGGGCCCTGCGACGGGTCCTGCACGCCGGTGTACTGCTGCGCCGGGTAGCCCTGGGTGCCCCCGAAGGCGTCGGGCTGGTCGTACGGGTCGTACTGCCCGGCGTACTGCTGCGGCCCGGCGTACGGGTCGGCGTAAGGCGCCTGCCCGCCCTGGCCTTGGCCGCCCTGGCCCGGGTCCGCGCCGTAAGCGCTGTAGTGGTCGGAATAAGCGTCCTGCCCGCTCTGGGCGGCGGCGCCGTAACCACCGTCGTATCCGTAGGAGTCCTGCCCGTACGTGCCGTATCCGTCGTACGCGGCGTAACCGGGCTGCTGCGAGCGCGCGTCGGAGCTGTATATGCCGTACTGGCCGGTCTCATCGGGGATCGGCTGCGGGGCGTACACCTCGTTCGAGTCCCCACCCCCGTAACCGTCCTGAGAACTCTGGGAGCCCTGGGAGCCGCCGTCCTCGAAGGCCGGGAAGCCGTCCTGCTGAGCGAAGGGGTCCGTGCCGTCGTACACGGCCGTACCGGCCGCCGGCGTGCCGCCGTCCGCTGCCCCGCTGCCCGCGCCCTGCGCGGCCGGGACCGCCTCCACACCGGAGACCCGGAGGGTCGGCCCGGCGGCCGCGGCCCTGCCGCCGCCCCGGGCCCGGCGCCGCCGGCTGTCGCCACGCTTGCCGCCGTCGCCCCGCTTGCCGCGCAGCGCCCAGCCTTCGGAGAAGCCGCTGCGGAAGGAGAGCGTGACGTAGGTCTGCCCCACGGCGAAGGCGATGGCGCCCGCCGCTATGACGATCACCGACGGGATGACGACACCGACGACCACTCCGAGGAAGCCGGTGAAGGCCAGCAGCCGCCACCGCAGCCGGGCCTTGTACTGGAGCAGCACTTCGCCGAGGAGCCAGAGCGCGACACAGCCGAATGCGATGTAGAGGACCACCCAGCCCATGTACGCCCCTCTTCCGCCGCCCCACAGGCCGCCGTGGTGCGGCAAACCGCCGTCAGGACTGCTGGTGCAGACCCAGATTCTCGTAGATTTCCAGCGTCGCCGTGGAGTGGTTCAGGGTAATGAAGTGCAACCCGGGACTTCCCTCGGCCATCAAGCGCGCACACAGCTCCGTCGCATACTCGATGCCAATGGAGCGTACAGCCGCCGGGTCGTCCTTGACGGCGAGGATGCGCTCGGCCAGCTCGGGCGGGAAGGCGGCATTGCTGAGCTGCGCGAACCGTTCGATCTGACGGACGTTGGTGACCGGCATGATCTCCGGGATGATGGGCGTCTCGCAACCCGCCGCCGCGACCCGGTCGCGCAGCCGGAAATAGTCCTCGGCGTAGAAGAACATCTGGGTGATCGCGAAGTCCGCGCCGGCCCGGCACTTGTCGACGAAGTGCCGTACGTCGGTGTCCCAGTCCGTGGAGCGCGGGTGCATCTCCGGGAAGGCCGCCACGCCGACACAGAAGTCGCCCGACTCCTTGATGAGCCGGACCAGTTCGGCGGCGTACAGGACGCCTTCGGGGTGACGGACCCAGTCGCCCATCGGGTCGCCGGGCGGGTCGCCGCGCAGCGCGAGCATGTTGCGGATGCCGGCGTCGGCGTACTGCCCGATGATGTTGCGCAGGTCGGCCAGGGAGTGGTTGACGGCGGTCAGGTGGGCGACCGGGGTGAGAGTGGTGTCGGTGGCGATCCGCTCGGTCGCGCGCACCGTGCCCTCGCGGGAGGTGCCGCCCGCTCCGTACGTCACGGAGACGAAGGTCGGCGCGACCGCCTCGATCCGGCGAATGGCGTTCCACAACGTCCGCTCGCCCTTCTCCGTCTTCGGGGCGGCGAACTCGAACGAATACGACTGCTTGCCGGAAGCGAGCAGGTCACGCACGGTCCGTGCGCGATCAGTCCTGGTGGAAGCTGTGCCTAGGGCCATACGTGCAGATTATCCACCGGCTCCGCGCACACCAACCGGCTCCGGTGAAATGCCCGGATAGCCGCGTTCCGGTCCACGCCTTGGACACCGCCCGGCCACCTCGCGTCCAGACGACCTGCGGCGAAGCGGTCCGGACGGCCTCGCGGAGGCTGCCGTACGGCCTCCTCGGAACCGGCGTATGGCCCGGACGGCCCGTACGGAGCCTTCGGGACCGCAGTACGCCCCGCCCACCCGACCGTGAGCGCCCGCCTCACTCCCCGTAGGCGCGCACCCGCTTCGCCAGGCCGGCGGCCGCAGCCCCCGGGTCCTCGGCCTCGGTGATCGCCCGGACGACGACCACCCGGCGGGCGCCCGCCTGAAGCACCTGGTCCAGGTTGGCCGCGTCGATCCCGCCGATCGCGAACCAGGGGCGCTCGGGCTGCCGCGCGGCGGCGTAACGGACCAGGCCGAGACCGGGGGCGTGGCGGCCGGGCTTGGTCGGGGTGGGCCAGCAGGGGCCCGTGCAGAAGTAGTCCACGCCGGGCTCGGCCAGCGCGGCGTCCACCTCCGCCTCGGCGTGGGTGGACCGGCCGATCAGCACGTCGTCGCCGAGCACGGCGCGGGCGGCGGGCACCGGCAGGTCGCCCTGGCCCAGGTGCAGCACGTCGGAGCCGATGGCGTGGGCGACGTCGGCGCGGTCGTTGACCGCGAGCAGCTTGCCGTGCCGGCGGCAGGCGTCCGCGAAGACCTCCAGGTGGGCCAGTTCCTCGGCCGCCTCCATGCCCTTGTCGCGCAGCTGCACGACGTCCACACCCGACGCGAGCACCGCGTCCAGGAACTGCGCGAGGTCGCCCTGGCGCTTGCGGGCGTCCGTGCACAGGTAGAGCCGGGCGTCGGACAGGGCGTGGCGTGCGGTGGTCATCGGGCGGGTCCCCCCCAGGTCTGCGGCGTACGGGCCGGACCTTCCGGCCCGTACGCCAGTGGTACGAAGACGGTCGCGGCCGCGGGTGCGGGCGCGACGGCGATACGGCTGCGGACGTGCGCGCGTACGGACGCGCGCCCGCGCCCGCGGCCGGTTCGGGCGCCTAGGGCCTGTCTCTCGGATGGCGCCGTCCGCCGGAGGCGGTGCCCGCGGCGTCCGGCGCGGTGCATCGCAAGGCGGAGGACCATCCTCGTAGTGGGCTACTCGGATGGTCCGACAACGCAGCGAGGTGCCGTGCCAGGCGTCGCGGGCAAGGCGGGATCTGAGAGACAGGCCCTAGACGGCTAGCGCCTGCGCCCGGCGCTTCACCTCCGTACCGCGGTTCTCACGCAGGGCCTGGGCGGGGGTGCCGGGCAGGGTCTCGTCGGCGGTGAAGAGCCACTCCAGCATCTCCTCGTCGACGAAGCCGTCGTCCCGCAGGAGCGTGAGCGTCCCGACGAGGCCCTTGACGACCTTGCCGTCCTTGATGAAGTCGGCCGGCACATGCAGGGCACGGTTCTCGCCGCGGCGCACCGCGATCAGCTGGCCCTCCTTCACCAGCTGCCGCACACGCGTCACCTCGACGCCGATCATCTCGGCGATGTCGGGGAGGGTGAGCCAGGCGGGGACGAGTCCATCGATCTTTGCGTCAATCTCGGTCACGGGACAAGCCTGCCACCTCGCACTGACAGCCGGTAGCGGGGCATCCCCATCGGCGCAGCCCACGGCACCCGAACGCACCGCCGTCCGCACCGCTCCACCGGACCGTGGACGCGGCCCCGGACCGCACCCGGGACGGCCCCCGGACCGCCTCAGGCCCGCCCCAGATCACCCAGGCCCGCCTCAGAACGCCTCAGACCGCAGCCGACTTCAGCGGTACGGACGCGTCCGCCGCAAGCCGCCGGTCCAGCACCGCGCCCCGCTCGATCAGCTTGCGCCCCTGGGCCAGGTCGCGCGGCCGGCCGACCGCCAGCAGCGCGACGAGCACGCCCTCGCGCAGCCAGATCACCGACCAGGCCGCGCTCTCCGGGTCGCCGCGCCACACCGTCTCGTCGGCGCCGGCGTGGTGCCCGGCGTACTGCACGAAGCGGCCGAACTGCTCGGACCAGAAGTACGGGACCGGGTCGTAGACCGGTCCCTCCGCCGCGCCGCGCACGATGGTGGCGGCGACCGTGCGCGGCCCGTGCAGGGCGTTGTCCCAGTGGTGGACCAGCAGGCGGCTGCCGTAGCGGGCGGACGGGAAGGAGACGCAGTCGCCGACCGCGTACACGTCGGGCAGCGAGGTGCGCAGCCGCTCGTCGGCCAGGACGGAGCGGTCCCCGGGCGACAGCTCGATGCCGGAGCCGGCCAGCCAGGAGGTCGCGGGCCGGGCGCCGATCCCTACGACGACCGCGTCGGCGGTGAGCGTCGTGCCGTCGGTGAGCGTCACCGCGCCCTCGGTGACGGTGGCGACCCGGGCACCGGTCCGCAGCCGGGCGCCGCTGTCCTCATACCAGGCGGCCATGGGAGCGGCGACCTCGGCGGGCAGCGCGCCGGCCAGCGGCCGGCCGGCCGCCTCGACGACCGTCACCCGGCAGCCCGCCTCGCGCGCCGCGGTGGTGAACTCCGCGCCGATCCAGCCCGCGCCGACGACCACGACCTCGCGCTGCCCGGTCAGTACGGACCGCAGCCTCTCGGCGTCGTCGAGGGTGCGCAGGACGTGCACGTCCGGCAGTCCGTCGCAGCCGGGCAGGGTGACCGGCTCGGCGCCGGTGGCGATCACCAGGTGGTCGTACGGCAGCGGCCCGGCGTCGGTCTCCAGCACCCGCGAGGCGGCCGCGAGCCCTATGGCGCGCCGGCCCAGGAGCAGGTCGATGCCGAGTGCCTGGAAGTCCACGTCGAAGGTGGACCCGTCGGCCTTGCCGAGCAGGACGGCCTTGGACAGCGGCGGGCGGTCGTAGGGCCGGTGCGGCTCGTCGCCGAGCACCGTGATCCCGCCGCGCCAGCCCTGTTCGCGCAGGGCGACGGCGGTCTGCACGCCGGCCAGGCCGGCGCCGACGACGACGGCGCGCCGGGCCCGTTCGGCGGCCCGCTCGGCGGCGGGTTCGCGGTCCTGGCGCGCGCGGTCAGGGTCCTGGGACTGGGTCTGGTCGCTCACCCGATCACTGTAAGACGGCGTGTCTCGCGACCCGCAGCACTGCGCAACGAGATCTATGACACAACGTCACGGTCCGTCACCCGCCGACGCCGTCCCCCGCGCCCCGCGCTCCCTTACGGGGCGTCGGCGGCCCGTACTAGGGTTGCCGGTGAACGCACACGCGGGAGCCCGGACGCGACCGGGCTGAGAGGGAGGCTGACGCGGCCTCCGACCGTACGAACCTGATCCGGGTCATGCCGGCGAAGGGAGGGGCTGGACGCCCATGCATCCACCTGCACAGACATCCGTACCGTCAGCAGCTCAGCCACCCGTACGGACCTCGGTACCGTCGTCTCCGCAGCCGCCCGCGACGGACGCCCCCGGAGGCAGCCCGGACGTGCTCGTCATCGGCGGCGGCATCATCGGTCTGGTCACCGCCTGGCGGGCGGCCCGGCGCGGGCTGCGTACCGCCGTCGCCGACCCGGCGCCCGGCGGCGGCGCCGCCCAGGTCGCGGCGGGGATGCTGGCCGCCGTCACCGAGCTGCACTACGGCGAGCAGACGCTGCTCGGCCTCAACCTCGCCTCCGCGCGCCGTTACCCGGAGTTCGCCGCCGAACTGACGGAAGCGAGCGGCCTGGACCTCGGGTACCGCCGGTGCGGCACCCTGGCCGTCGCGCTGGACGCCGACGACCGCGCCCACCTGCGCGACCTGCACGCCCTCCAGCTCCGCAGCGGCCTGGAGTCCGAGTGGCTGACCGGGCGCGAATGCCGGCGCCTGGAGCCGATGCTCGCGCCCGGCGTGCGCGGCGGGCTGCGGGTGGACGGGGACCACCAGGTCGACCCGCGCCGGCTGGCCGCCGCGCTGCTCGCCGCCTGCGAGCGGGCCGGGGTCGCCTTCCACCGTGCCGCCGCCGAGCGGCTGACCGTCGAGCGGGGCCGCGCCACCGGCGCCGAGCTGGACGGCGGCGTCCGGATCGCGGCCGGACAGGTCGTCCTCGCGGCGGGCAGCCGGAGCGGGCGGCTGGCGGGCGTCCCGGAGGACGTGCTGCCGCCGGTGCGCCCGGTCAAGGGCCAGGTGCTGCGGCTGCGGATGCCGGACGGCCTGCCCGGCGGCGTACCGTTTCTGTCCCGCACCGTACGGGCCGTGGTGCGCGGCGGCCCGCTCTACCTCGTGCCGCGCGAGAACGGCGAGCTGGTCGTCGGCGCCACCAGCGAGGAACTGGGCTGGGACACCACGGTCACCGCGGGCGGCGTGTACGAACTGCTGCGGGACGCCCACGAACTGGTCCCCGGCATCACCGAACTGCCCCTGGTCGAGACCCGCGCCGGACTGCGTCCCGGCTCGCCCGACAACGCGCCGCTGCTCGGCCCGACCGCGCTGCCCGGCCTGCTGGTGGCGACCGGCCACCACCGCAACGGGGTACTGCTGACGCCCGTCACGGGCGACGTGATGGCGGCGGCGCTGGCCGGCGGCCCGCTGCCGGAGGAGGCCCGGCCCTTCACCCCGGACCGCTTCACGCCGGACGGCTCCGCACCGGGCGGCTCCGCACCGAAACCGCCCGGCGGCCCCGCCCGGCCGTCCGACACCCCGCCACCGACCGGCTCCGCCCCCTCCCCCGCCCCCCAGGAGCAGCCCGTATGACCGTCACCACGCCCATCACCGTCTCCGTGAACGGCGAGCCCCGCGAGATCCCCGGCGGGCTCACCCTGGACCGGCTCGTCGCCGGCCTGACCACGGCGCCCGCCGGCGTGGCCGCCGCCGTCAACGAGGCCGTGGTGCCGCGCGGCCAGTGGCCCGCCACCGCGCTCGGCGACGGCGACCGCGTCGAGGTCCTCACCGCAGTCCAGGGAGGCTGATCCGTACGTCATGGCCGACGATCTCCTCACCATCGCCGACACCACCTTCGACTCCCGCCTGATCATGGGTACGGGCGGGGCACCCAGCCTCGACGTCCTGGAGCGGGCGCTGCTCGCCTCCGGTACGGAGCTGACGACGGTCGCCATGCGCCGCCTGGACCCGACCGTGCAGGGCTCGGTGCTGTCCGTACTGGAGCGGCACGGCATCCGGGTGCTGCCCAACACCGCGGGCTGTTTCACCGCGGGCGAGGCGGTCCTCACCGCCCGGCTGGCCCGGGAGGCGCTGGGCACCGACTGGGTCAAGCTGGAGGTGGTCGCGGACGAGCGCACGCTGCTGCCCGACCCCGTCGAGCTGCTGGACGCCGCCGAGACCCTGGTGGACGACGGTTTCACCGTCCTGCCGTACACCAACGACGACCCGGTGCTGGCCCGCAAGCTGGAGGACGTGGGCTGCGCCGCGATCATGCCGCTGGGCTCCCCCATCGGTTCGGGGCTGGGCATCCGCAACCCGCACAACTTCCAGCTGATCACCGAGCGGGCCGGGGTCCCGGTGATCCTGGACGCGGGCGCCGGCACCGCCTCCGACGCCGCCCTGGCCATGGAGCTGGGCTGCGCCGCGGTGATGCTGGCGTCGGCGGTGACCCGCGCGCAGGAGCCCGTGCTGATGGCGGAGGCGATGCGGCACGCGGTCGAGGGCGGCCGGCTGGCGTTCCGGGCGGGCCGCATCCCGCGCCGCCACTACGCGGAAGCCTCCTCGCCCACGGAGGGTGTCGCCGCACTGGACCCGGAGCGCCCGGCCTTCTGAGGCGCGGCGGCCTGGCGAGGCTCAGCGGTCTGACGAAGCCCTGAGGCCTCCGGGGCACGACAGCCTCCTCACTCCCCGGCGGGCGGCGTCCCGAAAGGGCCGTCGCCCGCCCCGCGAAAAGGGCATCCCGCACATCCCGGCCCGCCGGTGGACCGGCCCTGTCACTGTTCGGATGCAATGGCCCTGGGTTCACGGGCGGGGCGTCCGGCACCGCCGCGGCGGCTCGTAGACTCGTCTGCCGTGGATACGACCCTTCAGGACCCCCTGGTCGGGCAGCTGCTCGACGGCCGCTACCAGGTGCAGGCGCGCGTCGCCGCCGGCGGCATGGCCACGGTCTACCGGGCCTTGGACACCCGGCTGGACCGGGTGCTCGCCCTGAAGGTGATGCACCCGTCGCTGGCGGCCGACGCCGCGTTCGTCGACCGCTTCATCCGCGAGGCCAAGTCCGCCGCCCGGCTCGACCACCCCAACGTGGTGGGCATGTACGACCAGGGCGCCGACGGCACGTACGTGTACCTGGCCATGGAGTACGTCGCCGGGTGCACGCTGCGCGACGTCCTGCGGGAGCGCGGCGCCCTGCAGCCGCGGGCCGCGCTGGACATCGCGGAGCCGATCCTGGCCGCGCTGGGCGCCGCCCACCGGGCCGGGCTGGTGCACCGCGACATGAAGCCGGAGAACGTCCTGATCGGCGACGACGGCCGGGTCAAGGTCGCCGACTTCGGCCTCGTACGGACGGTGGGCACGAACACCACCGCTTCGACCGGCTCGGTCCTGGGCACGGTCTCCTACCTGGCGCCCGAGCGCATCGAAGACAGTACGGACGGTACGGCCGGCCCGCCCGCCGACGTGTACGCCTGCGGCGTGGTGCTGTTCGAGATGCTGACCGGCGGCAAGCCGCACTCCGGCGGCAGCGCGGCCCAGGTGCTCTACCAGCACCTGCACGAGGACGTACCGGCCCCTTCCACGTACGCGCCCGAGCTGGCGCCGCAACTGGACGACCTGGTCGCCGCGGCCACCGCGCGCCGCCCCGAGCTGCGCCCGCAGGACGCGGTGACGCTGCTCGCGCAGACGCGCACGGTACGGGCCGAGCTGACCGACGCGCAGCTCGACGCGGTACCGCCGCGGGCCAACGAGGCGCCGCAGGGCGGCACGGGGGCGGGCTCCGAGGACCGTACGAGCGTGCTGCCGCGGGTCGCCGTGCAGCCGCCGCTGCCGCTGGAGGAGCCGCTGCACCACACCAGCAGGCTGGAGGCCCCGCCGCCGGACCCGGCGTCGGCGGCCGAGCGGACCACCCGGCTGCGCCCGGCGGCCGCCGCCCCGCGGTCCGGGGCGTGGGCGGGGCTGCTGCGGGCCCGGCGCAAGACGGTCTCGGTGGTCGCCGCCGTGCTGCTCGTGCTGGTGGTCGGCGCGGGCGTCTGGTACATCAACTCCGGGCAGTTCACCACCGTCCCGGCCGTACTGGACATGACCCAGGCGAAGGCGGAGCAGACGCTGCGCGCCGAGGGCCTGGAGGTGAGGGTCGAGCGCGACTTCAGCCCGAACGTGGAGCGCGGCCACGTCATGGCCACCGAACCGGAGAACGGCAAGCGCATCCGCGGTACGGGCACGGTCACCATCACCCTGTCCAAGGGCCCCGAGATCGTCCAGGTGCCCGACCTGGCGGGCACCCCGGTCGCCGACGCCAAGCGCAGGCTGCGCGACCTGGGGCTGACCGTCGGCACGGTGCACAAGGAGTTCTCCGACGAGGTCGCCAAGGGGTCGGTGATCAGCACCGACCCGGCGGCGGGCAGCAAGCGCCGCCCGGAGACCGCCGTCGCGCTGACGGTCAGCCGCGGGGCCGAGGTCGACGTACCGGACGTGACCGGCCGGGACCGGGCGGACGCGGAGGCGACGCTGCGCGGCGCGGGCTTCGAGGTGAAGATCGCGGACAGGACGGTGCACTCCCCGCAGGACAAGGGCAAGGTCGCCCGGCAGTCGCCGGGGCAGGGCGGCAAGCTGGGCCGGGGTGACACCGTGACGCTCACGCTCTCCGAGGGCCCCGAGATGGTCACCGTGCCGGACGTGACGGGCAAGAACGCCGCCGACGCGAAGCGGGCGCTGTCCGACGCGGGCTTCGAGGTCGAGGTCAAGAAGCCGTTCCTGTTCCCGAAGGACAAGGTGGAGAGCCAGTCGGTGGCAGGCGGTGAGCAGGCGGCGAAGGGCAGCAGGGTCACGATCCGGCTGGAGAGCGTGCTGTGAGCCACGGGGGGCGCGCCGGACGCCGCCCCGGCCCAGCTGTGCTTCGCGCCTCCCGGGTCCGCTGTGCTCCACGCCCCCGGGTCCGCTGTGAGCAAGGACGCCCGCCCGCACGCCGGACCGGGCGCCCCGCACCTGGCACCCTTGACGGGTGAGCATCTCCCCTTCTCCGCAGGACTCCCCGCACGTCTCTCCGCAGGACCTTTCGCAGGCCGCCCGTGAGCGCAACCCGGTCGGCGGCCACGTACCGGTGGCCGGCGGCCTGGCCAAGGTCGGCATCCCGTACGCCCGGGACATCGGCGGCGAGGCCGTGCAGGTCTTCGTCGCCAACCCGCGCGGCTGGGCGACGCCGCCCGGCACTCCGCAGCAGGACGAGGCGTTCCGGGAGGCGTGCGAGCGGGAGTCCCTCCCGGCGTACGTGCACGCCCCCTACCTGATCAACTTCGGCTCGCACACCGCGGAGACCGTCGAGAAGTCCGTCGTCTCGCTGCGCCACTCGCTGCTGCGCGGCCGGGCGATCGGCGCGCGGGGCGTGGTGGTGCACACCGGTTCGGCGACCGGCGGGCGGCCCCGCGCCGAGGCCCTGGCGCAGGTACGCGAACGGGTGCGCCCGTTGCTGGAGGAGCTGACGCACGACGACGACCCGTGGCTGCTGCTGGAGCCGACGGCGGGCCAGGGCGCCTCACTGTGCGCGCTGGCGGAGGATCTGGGCCCGTACTTCGACGCGCTGGACCGGCACCCGAAGCTGGGCGTCTGTCTGGACACCTGCCACGCCTTCGCGGCCGGGCACGACATGGCGGCGCCCGGCGGGATGAAGGCGCTGCTGGACGAGCTGGTCGACACCGTGGGCGAGGGCCGGCTGCAACTGATCCACGCCAACGACTCCAAGGACGTCGTCGGCGCCCACAAGGACCGCCACGAGAACATCGGCACCGGCCACATCGGCGCCGAACCGTTCGGCGAGCTGTTCCGCCACCCGGCCACCCTGGGCGTACCGCTGGTGATCGAGACCCCGGGCGGCAAGGAGGGCCACGCGGCGGACGTGGCGCGCCTGAAGGAGCTGCGGAGCCCGGCCGTCTGAGGCGGCCCGGTGCGCTACAGCTCCGGCCCGTCCCCCGGTTCCTCCTGGTAGGAGTAGCGCTGTTCGCGCCAGGGGTCGCCGAGGTTGTGGTAGCCGCGTTCTTCCCAGAAGCCGCGGCGGTCCGCTGTCATGTACTCGATGCCGCGCACCCATTTGGGGCCTTTCCAGGCGTACAGGTGCGGGACGATCAGGCGGACCGGGAAGCCGTGCTCGGCGGTGAGCAGTTCGCCGGAGCGGTGGGTGGCGAACAGGGACTTGGCGTCGGCGAAGTCGGCGAGCTTGAGGTTCGAGCTGAACCCGTATTCGGCCCAGACCATCACATGGGTGACATCCGGGGCCGGCGGCGCGAGGTCGAGGATCGTGCGGGTGGAGATTCCGCCCCATTCGGCGCCGAGCATGCTGAACTTCGTGACGCAGTGCATGTCGGCCACGACGGTCGTATGGGGCAGCGCGGAGAATTCCTCGTGCGTCCAGCAGCGCTTGTCGCCGTCCGCGGTGGCCCCGAAAGCGCGGAACTCCCAGCGTTCGGGCCGGAACTTCGGCACCGGGCCGTAGTGCGTGACCGGCCATCCCCGTTGCAGTCGCTGCCCCGGAGGCAGCTGAGGATGCTCCGCTTCGCGGCTTTCGGGCTGACCCATGGTCTCCATGGTGTCAGACCACCAGGGGTGCCGGTGACCAGGGCGACAGCGATTCGGGCAACTCGTACTAAGCGTGCACTTACTGGACGCCCAGCTCACGACGGTGCAAGGATGCGCGGCACCTGCCAGTACTCGCGTGGAAGGAGCCCGCTGCCATGCAGGGCGACCCCGAGGTCATCGAATTCCTCAACGAGCAGCTGACCGCCGAGCTGACCGCCATCAACCAGTACTTCCTGCACGCGAAGATGCAGGAGAACTTCGGCTGGACGAAGCTGGCCAAGTACACCCGGGCCGAGTCGTTCGACGAGATGAAGCACGCGGAAACCCTCACGGACCGCATCCTCTTCCTCGACGGCCTGCCCAATTACCAGCGGCTCTTCCACGTCCGGGTGGGCCAGACCGTCACCGAGATGTTCCAGGCGGACCGGCAGATCGAGGTGGAGGCCATCGACCGCCTCAAGCGGGGTGTCGAGGTGATGCGGACCAAGGGGGACATCACCTCGGCCAACATCTTCGAGAGCATCCTGGCCGACGAGGAGCACCACATCGACTACCTGGACACGCAGCTGGACCTGATCGAGAAGCTCGGTGAGCCGCTGTACCTCGCCCAGGTGATCGAGCAGCCGGACAGCTGAGGCGATCCGCTCCAGGGAATCGTTCCGTCACTCCGGCGAACCGTTCCCTCAGCGGGCCCGTACGGACCGGGACACCGGACCGGCACGCCGTGTCCGGGGTCGCTTCAGGCTGCTTCCGGCAGGGCTCCGGGGACCGTGTCCGGCACCGCGTGGGGCGCGACGCCGTACGGGCCGGGCGTCGCGGCGGCGGTCCCGTCGGGCGCCTCGGCGCCGAGCGGTTCGGGCGCGCCCTGGTCGATCAGTTCGCGCCGGGGGCACGCGCCCCGGCCGAGCAGCGCCTGGATACGGCGGACGCAGCCGCCGCAGTCGGTGCCGGCCTTGCAGGCGGAGGCGATCTGGCGCGGGGTGCAGGCACCGGACTCCGCGTGGTCACGGACCTGCTGCTCCGTGATGCCGAAGCATGAGCAGACGTACACGCGGGTCACCTCCGTCGACCTGTTCCGCGGTGAGGTTACCCTTACCTTACCCGGGACGAAAGTCCGGTAACAACGGCGATGGGGCGCGAATCCTGTGATCCGCGCCCCATCGGCGTGTGCGTACGGCCGCACCGGCCCGCGGCCCTACTGGTCGCGGTACATCTCCGCCACCAGGAACGCCAGGTCCAGCGACTGGCTGCGGTTGAGCCGCGGGTCGCAAGCGGTCTCGTAGCGCTGGTGCAGGTCGTCGACGAAGATCTCGTCGCCGCCGCCCACGCACTCGGTGACGTCGTCGCCGGTCAGCTCGACGTGGATGCCGCCCGGGTGCGTACCGAGGCTCTTGTGCACCTCGAAGAAGCCCTTGACCTCGTCCAGCACGTCGTCGAAGCGCCGGGTCTTGTGCCCGGAGGCGGCCTCGAAGGTGTTGCCGTGCATCGGGTCGCAGATCCAGGCGACCTGCGCGCCGGTGGCGGTGACCTTCTCGACCAGCTCGGGCAGCTTGTCGCGGATCTTGTCCGCGCCCATGCGGGTGATGAACGTCAGCCGGCCCGGCTCGCGCTCCGGGTCGAGGCGCTCGATGAGGGTGAGCGCGTCCTCGGCGGTCGTCGTCGGGCCCAGCTTGACGCCGATCGGGTTGCGGATGCGGGAGGCGAACTCGATGTGCGCGCCGTCCAGTTGGCGGGTGCGCTCACCGATCCAGACCATGTGGCCCGAGACGTCGTACAGGTTTCCGGTACGGGAGTCCGTGCGGGTCAGCGCGGACTCGTAGTCCAGGACGAGCGCCTCGTGGGAGGCGTAGAACTCGACCGTCTTGAACTCCTCCGGGTCCACCCCGCAGGCGTTCATGAAGTTCAGCGCGCGGTCGATCTCGCGCGCCAGCGCCTCGTAGCGCTGCCCGGACGGCGAGGACTTCACGAAGTCCTGGTTCCAGGCGTGCACCTGGCGCAGGTCGGCGTAGCCGCCGGTGGTGAAGGCCCGGACGAGGTTCAGCGTCGCGGCGGAGGCGTGGTACATCCGCTTCAGGCGCTGCGGGTCCGGGATGCGGGCCGCCTCGGTGAACTCGAAGCCGTTGACGGAGTCGCCGCGGTAGGTCGGCAGCGTCACGCCGTCGCGGGTCTCGGTGGGCTTGGAGCGCGGCTTGCTGTACTGGCCCGCGATCCGGCCGACCTTGACGACCGGGACCGACCCGGCGTACGTGAGGACCGCGCCCATCTGGAGCAGGGTCTTGAGCTTGTTGCGGATGTGCTCGGCCGAGACGGCGTCGAACGCTTCCGCGCAGTCGCCGCCCTGGAGCAGGAACGCCTCACCCCGGGCGACCGCTCCCAGGCGCTCGCGCAGCTGGTCGCACTCGCCGGCGAAGACGAGCGGCGGATAGGACTCCAGCTCCGCGATCACATCGCGCAGAGCCTCTTGGTCCGGCCATTCGGGCTGCTGCGCCGCGGGCAGGTCTCGCCAGGTGTTGCCACCGGCGTGGATTTCAGCGTTCACGGTCACGCGTCAACTTTACGGGGTCCGGACGGGGGTCCAGCTCGCCGACCGGGATGTGAGACGAAGGTCCCACTCCGACGGCCCGCCCGGCGAAAGGGAGGGACTCAGTCCGGTACGAAGTCCTCCGGTGCGCCGTGGGCGACGGCGGCCAGGGTGCTCAGCGCGTACGCCAGGTCGTCGGGGGCGGGGGCGGCCAGGGCGACCCGCACGGCGTTGGGAGCGGGCGCGGCGCTGTGCGTGCCCTCCGGGCCGACGGCGAACGCGGCGGCCGGGGTGACGGCGATGCCGTGCCGGGCGGCGGCCGCGAGGAAGGTCTCGGCCCGCCACCCTTCGGGCAGCTCCCACCAGGCGAAGTACGAGGCCGGGTCGGCCCGTACGCGGAAGTCGGCGAGGTGCTCGCGCAGCAGCGCCTGGCGGTCGGCGGCGTCCCGGCGCTTGGCCTCGACGACCGTCGTCACCACGCCGTCGAGCAGCCAGCGGACGGCGGCGTTCAGGGCGAAGCCGCCGGCCGTCCAGCCACCGGAACGCAGGGCGGCGGCGACCCGCTCGGCGTACGGGGGCGGCGCCAGCACCAGGCCGGTGGTCAGGCCGGGCGCCAGGCGCTTGGAGAGGCTGTCGACCAGGAGGGTGCGCTCGGGGGCCAGGGCGGCCAGCGGCGGGAGGCCGGCCTGCCGGCCGGCGTCGAGGAGGAAGGACCAGACGGCGTCCTCGACCGCCCACAGGTCCAGGGCGCGCAGCGTCTCGGCCAGCTCGGCGCGGCGCCCGGCGGGCATGGTGATGCCGAGCGGGTTGTGCAGCGTCGGCTGGAGGTAGACGGCGTGCAGGCAGGCGCTGCGGTGGGCCGCCCGTACGGCGTCCGGGCGCAGGCCGCACACGTCGCCCGCCAGCGGGACGAGGGTGATGCCGAGGCGGGTGGCGACGGACTTGACCAGCGGGTACGTGAGCGACTCGACGCCCAGGCGGCCGCCGGGCGGCACCAGTGCGGCGAGCGCGCCGGCGATGGCCTGCCGGCCGTTGCCCGCGAACAGCAGGCCGGCGGGGTCGGGGCGGAAGTCCGCGCGGGCGAGGAGGGCGGCGCAGGCCTCGCGGGCGGGCGCGGATCCGGTGGCGGGGGCGACGGCCAGGGCCGCGCTCAGCACGTCGGGGCGGAGCAGCGGCTCCAGGCCGCGGGCGAGGAGGGCGGCCTGTCCGGGGACCTCGGGGTAATTGAGTTCGAGGTTGACGCGGGTGCGGCGGGCGGGGTCGGCGGGTTCGGCGAGCGCGGGTCCGGGGGCGTGCTGGGCGGCGCGTACGTACGTGCCGCGGCCGACCTCGCCGACGGTCAGCCCGCGGCGGGCCAGTTCGCGGTAGACGCGGGCGGCGGTGGAGTTGGCGATGCCGTGGGCGCGGGCGAAGGCGCGCTGGGTGGCGAGCCGGTCACCGGGGCGGAGGCGCCCGGCGGCGATGTCGGCCGCGACCGCGTCGGCGATGCGCTGGTAGTCCTCCACGGGCCCTCCCGGCTGTCGTGCCGCCGCGCTCCGACATTGCACCGAGTGCAATGTTTTCATTGCACTGAGATGATGCCCGCCCTAGCATCGAGCCGTCAACAGGCCGGCCGCCGTCAGGACCCGACGAACAGGGGCGAGTTGTGCTGCGTACAGCTGCCGTCAACGGCATCACCACCGCATACCAAGACACCGGCGACGTCACGGGAGGCGTGGGCGGGGAAACGATCCTTCTGGTCCATGGGCACCCCTTCGACCACACGATGTGGGCCCCGCAGACCGCCGCGCTGGCCGCTGCGGGACACCGCGTCCTCGTACCGGACCTGCGCGGCTACGGCGCCTCCCAGGTCATACCGGGCACGACACCCCTGGAGACCTTCGCGGCCGACCTCGCCGCCCTCCTGGACCACCTGCACGTGACGGACCGGATCGTCCTCGGCGGCCTGTCCATGGGCGGCCAGATCGCCATGGAGTGCGCCCGCCGCTTCCCGGAGCGGCTGCGCGCCCTCGTCCTCGCGGACACCTTCGCCCAGGCCGAGACCCCCGAAGGACGCCGGAACCGCAACGCCATGGCCGACCGGCTGCTGCGCGAAGGAATGCGCGGCTACACGGAAGAGGCCCTGGACAAGATGGTCTCGCCGCGCACCGTCGCCACCCGGCCCGCCGTCGCGGAACACGTACGGCGCATGATGCTCGGCACGCCGCCCGAGGGCGCGGCCGCCGCGCTCCGCGGCCGCGCGGAACGCCCCGACTACACCGCGTCGCTGGCCCGGCTCGCCGTACCTGCCCTCGTCCTGACCGGCCGCGACGACACCTACACACCGGTCGCCGACGCCGAGTTCCTGCACGCCCGCATACCGGACGCGCGCCTGACCGTCATCGAGGACGCCGCCCACCTGCCCAACCTGGAACAGCCCGCCGCCTTCAACGCCGCGCTGACCGCCTTCCTCGGGGCGCTCCCCGCGGCATCCGCGGTCGGGTAGTGTGACGAGCATGCACGCGCAACCGGCCATGAACATGAACTGGTGGTGGACCGCTCATCCGGCGGCCCACTGATCGCGCGTACCCACTGACATCGCGAAGGCCGCCCGAGGGGCGGCCTTCCGTGGTGTGCGGGCCGTTCCTCCCCTCACGGAAGGAACCGCCGACATGCCTCGCTCCACCGCCGACGTCCTGCGACGCCTGCTCTCCCCCGGCTGCCCGCCGTTCGCCCTGCTGCACCGCCGGACGCCCGGCCGACCCGCCGCCGACACCGTCGAGGTGCTGGTCGGCGAGGTGACCGAGGTGCCGCGGCTGGCCGGCATCCCGCTCGGCGAGGGCACGCCGGACGGCGGCGCGGCGGTCACCGACGCGCTGGCGCTCGTACCGTTCCGGCAGATCCGCGAGCGCGGCTTCGACGTGCGTGACGACGGCACGCCGCTGGCGGTGCTGCGCCCGGAGGAGACGTACGAGCTGCCGCTGGCCGAGGTGCTGGCGGAACTGCCCGCCCACGAGGTACGGGTGGAAGGCGGCGCCTTCGACGTCGCCGACGACGTGTACGCAGAGATCGTCGAGCGCGTCCTGCGGGACGAGATCGGCACCGGTGAGGGCGCCAACTTCGTCATCCGGCGCACCTTCCAGGGCGGCATCCCCGGCTTCGGCGCGCCCGACGCGCTGGCGCTGTTCCGGCGGCTGCTGGCCGGTGAGCGCGGCGCGTACTGGACGTACGTCGTCCACCGGCCGGGCGTGCGCACGCTGGTCGGCGCCAGCCCCGAGGTGCACGTACGGATGTCGGGCGGAACGGTCGTGATGAACCCGATCAGCGGCACCTACCGCTACCCGGCCGAGGGGCCGAGCCCCGAGCACCTGCTGGAGTTCCTGGGCGACCGCAAGGAGGTGGAGGAGCTGTCCATGGTCGTCGACGAGGAGCTGAAGATGATGTGCACCGTCGGCGACAAGGGCGGTGTGGTGATCGGCCCACGCCTCAAGGAGATGGCGCACCTCGCGCACACGGAGTACGAGCTGCGCGGACGCTCCTCGCTCGACGTGCGCGAGGTGCTGAAGGAGACGATGTTCGCGGCGACCGTCGTCGGCTCGCCGGTGCAGAACGCCTGCCGGGTGATCGAACGTCACGAGGCGGGCGGGCGCGGCTACTACGCCGGGGCGCTGGCCCTGATCGGGCGGGACGCGGGCGGCGCGCAGACGCTGGACTCGCCGATCCTGATCCGTACGGCGGACATCGACGCGGACGGCGGGCTGCGGGTGGCCGCCGGCGCCACGCTCGTACGGTCCTCCGACCCGCGCGCCGAGGTCGCCGAGACGCACGCCAAGGCCGCCGGGGTGCTGACCGCGCTCGGCGTGCGCCCCGCGCCGGCCCGTACCGGGGAGGCCGCCGGACGGCCGCGGCTGGCCGACGACCCGCGGGTGCGCGCCGCACTCGACGCCCGCCGCGCGGACCTCGCGCCCTTCTGGCTGCGGATGCAGAGCAGCGCGCCGGTCGCCGCGCTGTCCGGCCACGCGCTGGTGATCGACGCGGAGGACACCTTCACCGCGATGCTGGCGCACCTGCTGCGCACCTCGGGGCTGACGGTGACCGTGCGCCGGTACGACGAGCCGGGGCTGCGGGCGGCCGCGGCGGCCCACGAGGGGCCGGTCGTGCTCGGTCCCGGCCCCGGCGACCCGTCGGACGCCGCCGATCCGAAGATGCGGCTGCTGCGCGCGCTGACCGCGGAGCTGGTCCGTGACCACCGGCACGGCCTGCTCGGCGTCTGCCTGGGCCACGAGCTGATCGCCGCGGAGCTGGGTCTGGAGATCGTGCGCAAGGAGGTGCCGTTCCAGGGCGCGCAGGAGCGTATCGACTTCTTCGGCCGCCCGGAGACCGTCGGTTTCTACAACACCTTCACGGCCCGCTGCGACGAGGCGGCGGTGGCCGAACTGGCCATGCACCGGGTCGAGCTGAGCCGGGACGCGGGCTCCGGCGAGGTGCACGCGCTGCGCGGCCCCGGGTTCGCGGGGGTCCAGTTCCACCCGGAGTCGGTGCTGACGCTGGACGGGGCGGCGGTCACCGCGCAGCTGCTGGCCGCTGTCCTGGTGTGACCAGGAGGTTCTCGTTGGTGCGGCCGGCCAGGTAGTCCTCGACGTTGCGTACGGTGGCGTCGACGATCTGGCCGACCGCGTCCTCGGTGAAGTACGCCTGGTGCGAGGTGACCAGCACGTTCCCGAAGGTCATCAGGCGGGCGAGGGTGTCGTCGTGGATGACTTCGAGGGACTTGTCGAAGAAGAAGAGCCCGGCCTCCTCCTCGTAGACGTCCAGGCCGACCCCGGCGAGCCGGCCGGCCTTGAGGGTCTCCACGAGTGCCGCGGTGTCGACGAGGCCGCCGCGGCTGGAGTTGACCAGGATCGCGTCGTCCTTCATGGCGGCCAGCGCGGCGGCGTCGATGAGGTGGCGGGTCGACTCCATCAGCGGCACGTGCAGGCTGATCAGGTCCGACTCGGCGAACAGCCGGTCCTGGCCGACGTACTCCATGCCCAGCTCGGTGCAGCAGGGGTTCTCGGCGATGTCCCAGCCCAGCAGGTTCATCCCGAAGCCGTGGGCGATCCGGGTGAACGCCTCGCCGATCTTGCCGGTGCCGAGCACACCGACGGTACGGCCGTGCAGGTCGCGGCCCATCAGCCCGTCGAGGCGGAAGTCGAAGTTACGGGTGCGGTTGGCGGCCCGGACGATGCGGCGGTTGACGGCCATGGCCAGGCCCCAGGCGAACTCCGCGACCGAGAACGGCGAGTAGTGGGAGACCCGGCCGACGGTCACCCCGAGGTCGGCCGCGGCCTCCAGATCGATGTTGTTGTAGCCGGTGGCGCGCTGGGCGATCATCTTCGTGCCGCCCGCCGCCAGCTCCTGGATCACCTCGGCGCACAGGTCGGCGTTGACGCTGACGCTGACGACCTCGTAGCCCGCGGCGATCGGGGCGGTGTCGCGGTTGAGGAAGACGTCGAGGCAGCGGACCTGGTGGCGGCCGGCGAAGGCCTTGGCCAAGAGCGGCCGCTCGTCCGTCTGCACGCCGAACGCGATGATCTCCACGGTCTCTCCCGACGTTGCCGTTCCTCCGGTCCGGTCACCGCCGCCCGCTTCGGGGCATATGCGACGACAGGGCCGAATATACGGCGCGGGGCGCGGTCCGGCCGCCCACCCGGCGCGCACGGCGACATCCGGCGCGCACGGCGACATCCGGCGCGCACGGCGGCGTACGTACCCAGCGGCGTACGGGCGCGCACGGCGGCGTACGGCGGGACCGCCGTCCGCGGACCCGGCCGCACCCCGCCCGCCGGCTCACCCGAAGAAGACCCCGGCCTCCGCGTACAGCTTCGGGTCGACCGTCTTGAGCTTCGCGGTGGCCTCGGCCAGCGGCACCCGGACGATGTCCGTGCCGCGCAGGGCGACCATCTTCCCGTAGTCCCCGTCGCGCACCGCGTCGATCGCGTGCAGGCCGAAACGGGTGGCCAGCCAGCGGTCGAAGGCACTGGGCGTGCCGCCGCGCTGGGTGTGGCCGAGCACCGTCGTACGGGCCTCCTTGCCCGTACGCTCCTCGATCTCCTTGGCCAGCCACTCGCCCACGCCGGACAGCCGCACATGCCCGAAGGAGTCCTTCGAACCGTCCTTGAGGACCATCTGGCCGTCCTTGGGCATGGCGCCCTCGGCGATCACCACGATCGGCGCGTAGCGGACCTTGAAGCGGGACTCGATCCAGGCGCAGACCTGGTCGATGTCGAAGCGCTGCTCGGGGATGAGGATGACGTTGGCGCCGCCCGCCAGGCCGGAGTGCAGTGCGATCCAGCCCGCGTGCCGGCCCATGACCTCGACGACCAGGACGCGCATGTGCGACTCGGCGGTGGTGTGCAGCCGGTCGATGGCCTCGGTGGCGACGCCGACGGCGGTGTCGAAGCCGAAGGTGTAGTCGGTGGCGGACAGGTCGTTGTCGATGGTCTTGGGCACGCCGACGCAGGGCACGCCGTACTCGCCGGAGAGCCGGGCGGCGACCCCGAGGGTGTCCTCGCCGCCGATCGTGATCAGCGCCTCGACCTCTTCCTTGGCGAGGGTGTCCTTGATCCGGCGGATGCCGTCCTGCTGCTTGAGGGGGTTGGTCCGCGAGGAGCCGAGGACCGTGCCGCCGCGGGGCAGGATGCCGCGTACGGCGGGAATGTCGAGCGGTACCGTGTCGCCCTCCAGGGGCCCGCGCCAGCCGTCCCGGAAGCCGACGAAGTCGTAGCCGTACTCCTGGACGCCCTTGCGCACCACGCCTCGGATGACCGCGTTGAGACCGGGGCAGTCACCGCCGCCGGTCAGTACTCCCACCCGCATCGCTTCTTCACCTTCATCCCGTGAGGGGCCGCGCACCCGCCGGTGGCCGCGCGCGGCCGTGCTGTGCCGACGCCGGTCACGCTAATGGTGATGCACGTCACCCAGGGATGGGGAGGAAAGCGAATTCCCCGGAAATGCCGGGGACTTGACGCGATGCGTTCACTCGTACGAGCGCATTGCGCGAAGACGGCCGGTGCCCTTACAGGACCGCGGGCCGGGACTCAGACCTCGTCCAGGCCGCGTTCTATCGCATACCGGACCAGTTCGACGCGGTTGTGCAGCTGGAGCTTGCCCAGGGTGTTCTGCACGTGGTTCTGGACCGTGCGGTGCGAGATGACCAGCCGCTCGGCGATCTGCTTGTACGACAGGCCCTTGGCGACCAGGCGCAGCACCTCGGTCTCCCGCTCGGTCAGCTGCGGCGCGCCCGGCTCGTCCCCGGCGGCCGGGACGGGCTCGGTCGCCAGCCGGCGGTACTCCCCCAGCACCAGCCCGGCCAGCCCCGGCGTGAACACCGGATCGCCGGCCGCCGTACGGCGCACCGCGTCCAGCAGCTCTTCCGTACTGGCCGACTTGAGCAGATAGCCCGTCGCGCCCGACTTGACGGCCTCCAGCACGTCGGCGTGCTCGCCGCTGGCGGAGAGCACCAGCACCCGAAGGGCGGGATGGGCGCCGACCAGCTCCCGGCAGACCTCCACACCGGGCAGGCCCGGCAGATTCAGGTCCAGCACCAGGACGTCGGGCACCGCGGCCTGCGCCCGGCGCACCGCCTGCGGCCCGTCCCCGGCCGTCGCCACCACCTCGAACCCGGCCTCGGCCAGGTCGCGGGCGACCGCGTCCCGCCACATCGGGTGGTCGTCGACCACCATCACCTTCACGCCCTGCGGCTCACTCACGCCGTGCTCCTCCCCCGTTTCCGGCCCTCGGGCGCACCGCCCTTGGGGACTTTCAGCTCCACTTCGGTGCCCTGGCCGGGGACCGAGATCCAGTCGGCGCTGCCGCCCAGGTCCCGCAGCCGGCCGCGGATCGACAGGGCCACCCCCAGCCGGCCCTCGCGCTCGGCGTCCGCGAGGCGGCCTTCGGGGATGCCGGGACCGTCGTCCCGCACCGTCACGACCACCTCGTCCGGCTCGTCCTCCACCAGGATCCACGCCTGTGCCCCGGCACCCGCGTGCACCTTGACATTGTCCAACGCGGCACTGACAGCGGCCGCCAGCTCCGCAGCGGCGGCCGCCGGGAGCACGACGGGCGCGCCCGGCTCGGAGAACGTGACACGCGCGCCGGCGTGCGGCGCCAGCAGGGCCCGGACGTCACAGGGCCCGGCATCGGGGCCGTCCTCGGCGCACGCCACCGGCGCCGCCAGTGCCTCCTCCGGGGTGCGGACCGCGTCGTCCGCCGCGCCGGAGGCGGCGCTGCGCTGCGGCGGCACCAGTCCGCTGGAGACCAGCGTGCGCAGCGCGACCTCCTGCTCGCCCGCCATCCGGCCCAGCTCGGCCGCCTCGCCGCCGATCGCGGCGCCGCGCCGCTGCACCATGGCCAGGACCTGGAGCACGCTGTCGTGGATGTCGCGGGCCAGCCGTTCCCGCTCGCGGGTGGCGGCCTCGATCTGCAGGGCGCGGGCGAGGGTGCGCTCACTGGCGCGGGCCACCTCGACGACGTATCCGATCGCGACACTGGCCACCCACACGAGCACCACGTTGTGGATGGTGTCGCGGGCGAACTCCTGGCGCTCGACCAGGTTGACGACGGCGACCAGCGCGGAGGCCACCGCGGCCCAGCGCCAGCCGCCCTTGATGGCGAAGCCGAGCACCGCGCCCGCCGTCCAGATGGACGGCAGCGTCGGCCCGCCGTCCATGATCCGCTCGTGGCTGTCCACCAGGAGGGTGAGCAGGATGCCGCCGAGCGCGAAGGACAGGTCGCCGATCAGGAAGGCCCGGGTGCAGCGCTCCGGGGAGGTCGTACGGCGCCAGGTGAAGGCCATCCACACGGTCAGCGCCGTCATGTACGCGGCGGCGCCGAGCGGGTGCGCGTACTGCTTGTAGGAGACCCCGAACAGGACCAGGACATAGACGAGGGTCAGGACGCGGTAGCCGGTCAGCGCCCGCCACAGCGGGAGCTCCACGGACATCCGGACCGCGCGCCGCGGCCGTTCCCCGCCCTTGCCCGCCGCCGCGCCGGCCGCGGGCCGTATCTCTGCCTCTGCCATTTCGCCCCCACCCTGTGCCGGGGCGCGACTACGCCCCGGTGCCGGTCCTGCCCTGCTGCTCCGCGGCCGGTGCGGCCTGCCCCTTGCCGGCCTTGGCCGCCTTCTCCGCCTCGGCCTTCTTCTTGGCCGCCTCCGCGATCTGCCGCTTGGCGGCGGTCGCGTAGATGTCCACGTACTCCTGGCCCGACAGCTTCATGATCTCGTACATGACCTCGTCGGTCACCGAGCGCAGGATGAAGCGGTCGCCCTCCATGCCGTGGTACCGGCTGAAGTCCAGCGGCCTGCCGATCCGGATGCCGGGCCGGATCATCTTCGGCATCACCTTGCCCGGCGGCTGCACCTTCTCCGTGTCGATCATCGCGACGGGGATGACCGGGGCGCCGGTGGCCAGCGCCACCCGGGCCAGGCCGCCGGGCTTGCCGCGGTAGAGCCGGCCGTCCGGTGAGCGGGTGCCCTCCGGGTAGATGCCGAACAGCTCACCGCGCTCCAGCACCTCGATGCCGCTCTTGATCGCCGCCTCGCCCGCGCCGCGCGCGCCCGAGCGGTCCACCGGCAGCTGGCCCACCCCCTTGAAGAAGGCGGCGGTCAGCTTGCCCTTGACGCCCGGGGAGGTGAAGTACTCGGCCTTGGCGATGAAGGTCACCTTGCGGTCGAGCACCGCGGGCAGGAAGAAGGAGTCCGAGAAGGACAGATGGTTGCTCGCCAGGATCGCGGGTCCCGTTGCGGGGATGTTCTCCAGGCCCTCCACCCAGGGACGGAAAGCCAGCTTCAGCGATCCGCCGATGGAAAACTTCATTGCGCCGTAGATCAACCCACTGCCTCCTGTGTGTGACGCAAAGACCTTAACCTGCCCCGGCGTCCCCCTCTTCTCGGCGGGCCCGCCCACCCGGACCGGCGGGGCAGCCGGGCGGAGCGCACGGCCACGGCGCACGGGGCGCACGAGCGGGCTCCGCGGGGGCATTCGGACCTATCCGCCCGGCGCCGCTCCGCGTAGGCTTCCAGTGACCCGCGCAACCCGTTGCCGCACGGCCCCTCACCGATCGGAGTCCCCCGGTGCCGCTGTTTCCCGGAGCCGAGCCGTTCCGCCGCGACGGCGGCCGGACCGGCGTCCTCGTCTGCCACGGTTTCACCGGCTCCCCCCAGTCCGTACGCCCCTGGGCCGAGTACCTGGCCGACCGCGGCCTGACGGTCTCGCTCCCGCTGCTGCCCGGCCACGGCACCCGCTGGCAGGACCTGCAGCTCACCACCTGGCAGGACTGGTACGCCGAGGTCGACCGCGAGCTGCGGTCGCTGTCCGGACGGTGCGAGCGGGTCTTCGTGTGCGGCCTGTCGATGGGCGGCGCGCTGGCGCTGCGGCTGGCCGAGCGGCACGGTTCCGCCATCAGCGGCCTGGCGCTGGTCAACCCGGGCAACAAGGTGCACGACGCGGCCGCCCCGCTGCTGCCGGTGCTGCGCCACCTGGTCCGTACGACCAAGGGCCTGGCCGACGACATCGCCAGGCCCGGGTCGCACGAGCTGGGCTACGACCGGGTGCCGCTGCACGCCGCGCACTCACTGCGCCGCTTCTTCCAGCTCGTCGACGCCGAACTGCCCAAGGTCACCCAGCCCTTGCTGGTGATGACCAGCCCGCAGGACCACGTCGTGCCGCCCGCCGACTCCGAGCGCATCCTGAGCCGGGTGTCCTCGAAGGACATCCGGCAGACGCTGCTGGAGCGCAGCTACCACGTCGCCACGCTCGACCACGACGCCGAGCGGATCTGCCAGGAGACCTACGACTTCATCGCCCGTCTGGCGCCGAGCGTGCGCACGGGCGTGGAGAGTGAGGAGACGGCCACCGGTGGAGGAGCGTAGCCCCCGCGATCCCCGCGATCCGCTGGACGAGGAAGCCGCCTGGGCCGAGATCGTGGCCGGGTACGGCAAGGCGCCCGCCTTCCCGGACGAGGACGGGCCGGTCTCCAGTACGGGCCGGAAGGCGGCCGGCGGGCCGTCCGGCAGCGGCGGTACGGGAACGGGTCCGGCCCGCGCCGGCCTGGGCACGTCCGGCGAGGACCGTGCCGACGGCGGGCAGCGGGCCGACGGCAAGCCCCCGGAGAAGGCCGGCCAGGGGCGCGGCGACCGCACGGACCCCACCATCCCTACGGACTCCGGCCGGGACGACCGCGACGACCGCACGGACCGGGACGACGGCGGCCTGACCGTCGAGGAGCGGCCGCGCAGCGAGCCCTCCCCCGGATCACCGGACCGGCCCGGCGGGAACGGCGTGGGCAGCTTCGTGGTCTTCGCGCCCGGTGTCGGGCCGCGCGACTGGTCGGCGGCCGAGGCGTCCGACGACGACCTCGACCCGTCGGACGAGGGGCACTTCGTGCCGCCCGAGCCGCCGCCGCTGCCGAAGGCCGACGTGACGGCCAAGTTCGCCTGGCTCGCGGTGCTCGGCGGGCCGCTGCTGCTGGTGCTCATGGTGCTGTTGCAGCAGCCCGTCACCTGGTGGATCACGCTGCTGGGCATCGGCGGCTTCCTGGGCGGCTTCGCCACACTGGTGGCCCGGATGAAGCACGACGACGAGGACGACGAGGACCTGCCGGGCGGTGGCGCGGTCGTATGACCGCACCAGCCGCCGCGGGCGGCCGGGCCGCCGTCGCCCGCGCGGCCCGGGATTCACCCTCGCGCGCCAGGTGTCCTGACCGACGTTGACGCTGCGAACGGGAAGGATCACGCCGAGTATCCGGCCGTGTTCCCGGGAGGACCCCCGTGCGCCATCCGCTCTCGTCGTCATGCCCACGTCCACGCCGTCGCACCCGGGTGGCCGCGGCCGCCGCGACCGTCGCCGCGGTGACGGGCCTGCTGGCCACCGCGCCCGCCGCCGCCCACCCGCCGCAGCAGGCCCCAGGGCCGGGCGCGGTGGTCTCCCTCGGCGACTCCTACATCTCCGGCGAGGCCGGACGCTGGGCCGGCAACAGCGACGCCAACCCCGCCAACCACCCCCGCATCGACGCGCTGGGCCCGACCGCGTACTTCGACAACGCGGGCCGCACCGCCGAGCGCGTCCCCAAGTGCCACCGCTCGCGCTCCGCCGAGATCCACCTCGGGGTGCCCGGCACCGCGAGCGAGAACCTGGCCTGTTCCGGTGCCCGTACCGACTCCTTCCAGGCCCCGAACGGCGTAGCCAAGCCGGGCCTGGACTTCTCCGACGCGGCCGGCGTGCCCGGCCAGGCCAAGCAGCTGGAGGAGTACGCCCGCGAGCACCCCGTGCAGATGGTCGCCGTCTCGATCGGCGGCAACGACTTCCGCTTCGGCGACGTCGTCAAGTCCTGTGTCCTGGCCTACCTGAGCCCGCTGCCGAAGTCGTGCAGCCAGGACGCGGCCAACCGCGCCCGGTTCACCGACCAGGCGGTGGAGCGGCGGGCGGACGACATCGCGGGCGGGCTGCGCAACGTCAGGCAGGCGATGCTGCGGGCCGGCCACGACACCGACGAGTACGACGTGGTCGTACAGAACTACCCGGCGCCCATCCCGCACGGCCGCGACTTCCGCTACCCCGCGGCCCTGGGCGCGCGCCAGACCCTGGGCGGCTGCGCGTTCACCGACCGGGACGCCGACTGGGCGGTGGACCATGTGCTGCCGGCGGTCGGCCGGGCGGTCGAGCGGGGCATCGACAAGAGCGGGCTGGACAACGTCCGCTTCCTCGACCTCACCCACAGCTTCGACGGGCACCGCCTGTGCGAGCGCGGCGTCGGACTGGTCGACCCGGTGCGCGGCACGGTCAGCCGGTGGACCGACCCGGGGGCGGCCGACAAGACGGAGTGGGTCAGCTGGGTGCGGACGGTCACCGCGGTACTGCCGCCGTTCCAGGTGCAGGAGGCACTGCACCCGAACCACTGGGGCCAGTTGGCCCTGCGGAACTGCCTGCGGCAGGCGTACGCCCGCACCGACAGCGTCAAGGCCCCCAAGGCCCGGCTCACCTGCACCGGCGGCGGTCCCGGCCTCAACGGGCGGGGGGAGCCGAGGATGAAGCTGTCCTGAGCACTGCCGGGTCCGGGCCCGTTCGCAAGAGCCGTCCTACGCGGCGGCCGGCACCCGGAGGGCGGCCAGCACCGGCAGGTGGTCCGTGGCGGCGAGCAGATCGCCGTGGCTCAGGCCCGGCAGGTCGCGCGGTACGCCGCAGCCCAGCACCTCGACGCCGCCGGTCGTGAAGACGGCGTCGATGCGCTGGTGCGGGTCGTGGGGCGTGGAGGTGAACTCCCCGCCCCAGGGCGCCGCTTCCCAGGCGTCGGTGAGCGGGCCCGCCAGCCGCCGGAAGGCGCGCCCGTCCGGCCGTTCGTTGAGGTCACCGGCCGCGACGGCGTACGGGGTGTCCAGCGCACGCAGCCGCTCCAGCAGCAGGCCCGCCTGGCCGTACCGCTCGTCGGCCCGGAGGCTGAGGTGACAGCTGAGCAGGCCGATCCGGGCGCCGCCGATCCGTACCACCGCGGTCGCAAAACCGCGCTGGTGCAGGCCGGGGGTGCGGGGCAGCAGAACGTCCTCGGTGCGCTCCACGTGGGCGCGCAGCGAGGACAGGATCATCGGTCCGGCGGCGGTGGCGCCGCCCGTCACGTGCACCAGGTCCGTCGCGCGGCACAGCCTTGCCACGCTCTTGCGCCAGCGGAAGAAGCGCGGCGCCTCCTGCACGAGGACGACGTCCGGGGTGCAGGCCCGGATCACCCGGGCCAGCGCCGCGCGGTCGTCGCGCAGGGAGCGGACGTTGTAGCTGAGCACACGGAGCACGGCCGAGCCGCTCCGCTCCGCTCCGCCTCCGATCGATGCACAGTCCTCGGAAGCGGAGCCCGGCTCGGTGCGGGAGGCGGGCGGCACGGCCGGCACCGCGGGTCAGCCCTGGCGCGCCAGGTCGGCGGCGCCGACCAGGCCGGCCTTGCCGCCGAGCTGGGCGGCGAGCACCTGGGCGTGCGGCCGCCACTGGTTGCCCACCAGCCAGCGGCGGAAGGACTTGCGGATCGGGTCGAGGACCAGTTCGCCCTCGTCCGAGACGCCGCCGCCGACGATGAAGGCGGACGGGTCGAAGAGCGAGGCCAGGTCGGCCAGGCCCGCGCCGGCCCAGCGGGCCAGCTCGCGGAAGGAGTCGATGGCGACCGGGTCGCCCTGGCGGGCGGCCTCGCTGATGTGCCGGCCCTCGATGCCCTCGGAGGTGCCGTCGCCCATCGAGAGCAGCACCTTGGCGTTCTCGGGGGTGGCGAAGGCGCGCTGGCGGGCGTAGCGCAGCAGGGCGCGGCCCGAGGCGTACTGCTCCCAGCAGCCCTGGCTGCCGCAGCCGCACAGCAGGCCGTCCGGTACGACGCGGATGTGGCCGAACTCGGCGGCGACGCCGAACCGGCCGCGGCGCAGCTTGTTGCCGATGATGATGCCGCCGCCCAGGCCGGTGCCCAGGGTGATGCAGATGACGTCGCTGTGGCCCTGGCCGGCGCCGAAGCGGTACTCGCCCCAGGCCGCCGCGTTGGCGTCGTTCTCGACGACGACGGGCAGGCCGACGCGCTGCTCGACCTTGTCCTTCAGCGGCTCGTGGCGCCAGTCGATGTTGGGCGCGAACAGGACGGTGGCCCGCTTCTCGTCCACGTAGCCGGCGGCGCCGATGCCGACGGCCTCGACCTGGTGGTCGGCGCTGATGGTGCGGACCGCGTCGGCGATGGCCTCCGTCAGCTCGTCGGTGGCCTGCGGGGTCGGCACCTTGCACGTTTCGAGGATCGTGCCCTCTTCGTCGACCACGCCGGCCGCGATCTTCGTGCCGCCGATGTCGACGCCGATGGTGAGTCCCATGTGTCCCTCAGTTATTGGTCGTACCCCGCCGCGTACAACCGTACCGGAGTAGGGAGCGGCGCCCGTGCCCTCCGGGGACCTGGGGCGGGTCAGTCGAGGTCGATCCGCTCGGTGCCGGCGGGCCCTTCGTCGTCCCGGCGGGTGCCCTGGTCGTCACGCTTGTCGCGGATGTCACTCGTGTCGTGGCCGATGTCCGGCCCGGCGGCCTCCCGTGCGTCGGCCGGTGCGGCCTCGCCGGCGGCTTCGCGGGTCCAGCGGCGCTCGCCGCTCTCGACGGCCGAGCGGTAGGCGGCCAGCAGCTCGGACCCGGCGGCGGCGAGGTGGTCGAAGACCTCCGGGTTGCGCTCGACGACCGGCTCGACGACGGCCTTGGCCTGCCGGAAGAGCTGCTGCACGGCGCCCTGCGCGGCCATCCCGGCGAGGGCGCCCGGCAGCTGGATGCCGGCCAGCTTGTCGGTGACGGCCTCCGCGAGACGGCGCAGTTCCTCGGCGGCGCTGCCCGGGGGCGGCCCGTACTGTGCGCGGCGGCGGGCCTTCTCGGCCGCCAGGTCCTCGGCGCAGGCCGTTTCCCAGGCATCGGCGTCGAACCGGTCCGTACGGTCGGCGGGGCGCTCGGTGGCATCGCTCATGGCGGACTCACTCCTGCGGCGGCGAGGCGGATCTGGACCCGCCGCGTGTGCGGCGGTTCGAGGCGGTGCTGCTTCTTCCGACGTTACCCGAACGGCGGTGTGCCGTTCAGTGACCGCGGGGCCAGAGATCCGGATCGGGGGTGAAGCGGATGTGCAGCGCGCCGTCGCGCAGGCCCGCGCCGGAGACCGAGCAGCGGCGCAGCGCGGAGGGCAGGGTGCGTATCCGCCGGAAGCGGCCGGCGGTGACGATGACCTCGTCGCCGCGCCGCAGCAGGCCGAGTCCGTCGCGTTCGGCGCCCGGCAGCGGTACCCGCCACACGAGGATGCCGTCCGAGGCGAGCCGGTCCTGCACGGTCCAGGTGTCGTCGGCGTCCCCGGGCGCGGCGGGTTCCCCGGCCGTGCCGCGGATCAGTTCGTCCAGGTCGTCCGTGCCCTCGGGGTCGCGGCCCAGGTGCGGCACCTCGACGACCGGCGCCTCGGGGAACTCCTCGCGCAGCGCCTTGAGCGCGCTCTGCTGCTGCCCGGAGAGCGCGGCCAGGAACGGGTCGGCCGACCCGGTGGGCAGCAGGCGGTTCACGACGACGGCGTCGGTGCGGTGTCCGTACAGGGCCAGGCCCGAGCGCACCTCCCGCAGGTCCGCGACGGCGGCCGGGCCCGCTTCGGTGACGATCCGTACGGTCGTGCCGGGGTGGTCGATGATCCGCTGTACGGCGGCGAGTTCGTGCTCCCAGCGCTCCGCGGCCTCGTACAGCTTCTGTGTGGGCATCTGCACGCCCGCGAGCTGGGCCAGCACCGGCCGCAGCGCGCGGGCGGCCTGCCGCTCGGGCGGCAGCAGGCGGCGCAGGTAGCGGCGGGCCTGTTCGGGCAGGGCGAGCAGGGCGACGGTGTCGGCGGCGGGCGGCATGTCGACGACGACCGTGTCCGGGCCGTCGGGCCCGCCGGCCGCTTCGTGGGCCTCGCGCAGCTCGTGGAGCAGCGCGAACGCCTCCGCGCCCGGCAGTTCGGTCAGTTCGTCCTCGTCCAGCGGCGCGGCGCCCAGGAGGTCGAGGGCGGCTCCCGCGCGCTCCTGGAAGGCGAGGGTCTCGCGGCGGAAGTGGTCACCGGGGTCGACGCACCGGGCGTGCAGGCCGGGGACGACGGGCACCGGGTGGTCGCCGGGGCGGCCGAGCCGGGTGCCCAGGGCGCGTTCCGCCGCGCCGCCGCGGGCGGTGAGCAGCAGGACGCGCTCACCGCGCCGGGCACCGGCCAGTGCGGTGGCGGCGGCGAGGGTGGTGCGGCCGGCGCCGCCGGGGCCGGTGACGAGGACGGTACGCATGGTCAGAGCCGCTTGGCCTCGTCGGCGGGGGCCGTGGGGCCGCTCTCGACGCGCTTCTTCAGCCCGTCCAGCGCGCGGTCGATGATGACCTTCTCCGCCTTGCGCTTGATCATGCCGAGCATCGGGATCTTGACGTCGACGGTGAGCTGATACGTCACTTCGGTGTGCGCGCCGCCGGCCAGCGGGACGAGCCGGTAGGAGCCGTCGAGTGTCCGCAGCATCTGGGACTTCACCAGCGACCAGCTGACCTCGTGGTCGCTGATCCAGGTGTACGCGAGGGTGTGGTCGTCCTTGATCGCGCCGGCGTCCAGCAGCAGGCGGACCTGCTCGGCACGGCCCTGGTCGTCCTTGCTGAGGATCTCGGCTTCCTTGACCTCGCCGGTCCAGTCCGGATAGCGGTCAAAGTCGGCGATCACTCCCATCACCTCGGCGGGCGCCGCCTCGATCGTGATGCTAGAGCTGGTGTGTTCGGCCATCGCCGTGACTCCTCCATGCCGATTCGTGCCGGTCCGCCAGACGCGTGTCCCTGCTGCTGAAGGCTACCGCGCGGCGAAAGAGCCCCGGACCGGCTCCCCGGCCGATCCGGTCGGCCCTGGAGGCGGCCCCCGGGAAGGACCTCGGGACGGCAGCGGAAATACCCGGGGAAGCCGCGGGAATGCCGCGGGCAGGTCCCCGGGAAGGCCGTCACCACTCCAGGACGTACGGCGTTCCCGTCGCGTTGAAGTGCCCCACGTTGACGCACTCGGTGGCGCCGACGCGTACCCGCGGGGCCAGCGGCTGATGCACGTGTCCGAAGAGCGCGTAGCGGGGGCGGGTCCGGCGGATGGCGTCCAGCAGGGCCGCGCTGCCGCGTTCGAAGCGGCGGGCGACGACGTCGTAGCAGAGCTCCGGGACGTCCGGCGGGATGTGCGTGCACAGCACGTCCACCTCGCCCACGGCCTCGACCTTGGCGGCGTACTCCTCGTCGCTGATCTCGTACGGGGTCCGCATCGGCGTCGTCAGGCCGCCGCCGACGAACCCGAAGACCCGGCCGCCGATCTCCACCCGCTCGCCGTCCAGGACCGTGGTGCCCGGCCGCGCGTACTCGGGCCACAGGTGGGGGAGGTCAACGTTGCCGTACGTGGCGTACGTCGGCTTCGGGAAGGCGGCGAACAGTTCGGCGTACTGCCGGCGGACGGCCTCCTCGATGACGGCCATTCGGCCGCCGCCCGTGCGCTCGATCTCGCCCCACAGCCGCCGGCCCAGGGCGCGGGCCTCCTCGAAGCGGCGGGCGGTGCGCAGCTCGACCAGCCGGTGGGCGTTCTCGACGCCGAAGAGGTCGGGGAAGATGCCGCGCGAGTGGTCGGCGTAGTCCAGGAAGAGGACGAGGTCGCCCAGGCAGACCAGGGCGTCGGCCCCGTCGCCCGCCGTGGCGAGATCCCGCCCGTTGCCGTGTACGTCGCTGACCACATGCACTCGCATGACGGTCACCCTAGATCGAAAGGCGTACGGCCGGGAGGGGGCCGGACGTACCGCCGGGAGACGGGCCCGACCTGCGGTTACTTCCCGGTCACCGAATGCCTGGTCTAGTCTGCGCGAAGCAGTCCCCAGGCGCGCCCGGGCGCGTGTCACACCGCTGTGACGCATCGAACATCTGGGCGTACCCCCCTATCCCAAAAGCAATACCGATGGGTAACGTCCGGGCAGTCCACCACCCCCCCTGCCTGATCATGGACCGCAGCCGGCCGGCACACAGCGTCGTGAGGCCGGCGCCAATGAGGAGCAGCAGTCTTGCGCGAGTTCAGCCTTCCGGCCCTGTACGAGGTCCCCGCGGACGGCAACCTGACGGATCTGATCCGCCGCAATGCCGCGCAGCACCCTGATGTCGCCGTCATGGGCCGCAAGATCGACGGCCGCTGGCAGGACGTGACGGCCGCCGTCTTCCTCGCCGAGGTACGGGCCGCCGCCAAGGGCCTGATGGCCGCCGGCATCCAGCCCGGCGACCGGATCGGCCTGATGTCGCGCACCCGCTACGAGTGGACGCTGCTGGACTTCGCCATCTGGAGCGCGGGCGCGGTCACCGTCCCCGTGTACGAGACCAGCTCCGCCGAACAGGTCCAGTGGATCCTCGGCGACTCCGGCGCGGTGGCCTGCCTGGTGGAGACCCCCGCACAGGAGGCCGCCGTCGAGTCCGTACGGGACCGGCTGCCCGCGCTGGAGAACATCTGGCAGATCGAGCGGGACGCGATCGCCCGGCTGCGCGCGGCCGGCGCCGGCGTCACCGACGCGGAGGTGGACGAGCGCAGCGCCACCGCCGACGCCGACTCCCCCGCCACCATCGTGTACACCTCCGGCACCACCGGCCGGCCCAAGGGCTGTGTGCTCACCCACCGCAGCTTCTTCGCCGAGTGCGGCAACGTCGTCGAGCGCCTCAAGCCCCTCTTCCGCACCGGCCACTCCTCGGTGCTGCTCTTCCTGCCGGTGGCGCACGTCTTCGGACGGCTGGTGCAGGTGGCCTCGGTCATGGCCCCCATCAAGCTCGGCCACGCGCCCGACATCAAGAACCTCACCGAAGACCTCGACTCCTTCCGCCCCACCCTGATCCTCGGCGTCCCCCGGGTCTTCGAGAAGGTCTACAACTCGGCGCGGGCCAAGGCGCAGTCCGAGGGCAAGGGCAAGATCTTCGACCGGGCCGCCGAGACGGCCATCGCCTACAGCCGCGCGCTGGACACCCAGGCCGGGCCCGCCCTCGGCCTGCGGCTCAAGCACAAGCTCTTCGACAAGCTGGTCTTCGGCAAACTGCGCGCCGTGCTCGGCGGCCGCGCCACCCACGCCATCTCCGGCGGCGCGCCGCTGGGCGAGCGGCTGGGCCACTTCTACCGCGGCATCGGCTTCACCGCCCTGGAGGGCTACGGCCTGACGGAGTCCTGCGCGGCCACCGCCTTCAACCCGTGGGACCGCCAGAAGATCGGTACGGTCGGCCAGCCGCTGCCCGGCTCGGTGGTGCGCATCGCCGACGACGGCGAGGTGCTGCTGCACGGCGAGCATCTGTTCACCGAGTACTGGAACAACGAGTCGGCGACCAAGGAAGCGCTCTCCGACGGCTGGTTCCACACCGGTGACATCGGCACCCTCGACGAGGACGGCTACCTCGCGATCACCGGCCGCAAGAAGGAGATCCTGGTGACGGCGGGCGGCAAGAACGTCGCCCCGGCCGTCATCGAGGACCGCATCCGCGCGCACGCGCTGATCGCCGAGTGCATGGTCGTCGGCGACGGCCGGCCCTTCGTCGGCGCGCTGGTCACCCTCGACGAGGAGTTCCTGCCGCGCTGGGCGGCGGAGCACGGCCGCCCGGCCGGACAGAGCGTCACCGAGCTGAGCCGGGACCCGGAGCTGCTGGCCGCAGTGCAGCGGGCGGTGGACGACGGCAACGCAGCCGTCTCCAAGGCCGAGTCGGTACGCAAGTTCCGCATCCTGCCGACGCAGTTCACCGAGGAGTCCGGCCATGTCACGCCGTCGCTGAAGCTCAAGCGCAACGTGGTGGCGAAGGACTTCGCCGAGGAGATCGAGGCGATCTACCGCGCGTGACGCGCACAGCGGCTCGGCCGGACGCCGGGCGTCCTGGGCTCCTTCCAGGGCACCCGGCGTTCGCGTACCGCCCTACAGCAGCTCCTTGAGCCGTTCCGCCAGCAGGTCCCAGCGCCACTTCTCCTCCACCCAGGCGCGGCCGCGCTCGCCCATGCGGCGGCGGGCGGCGGGGTCCTTGAGGAGCGCGACGACACGTTCGGCGGCGACCGTCGGTGAGCCGCCCGGGACGACGTGGCCCGTCTCGCCGTCCAGTACGGCGTCCGGCGCGCCGCCGGAGTCCCCCGCCACGACCGGCAGTCCGGTGGCGGACGCCTCCAGGTAGACGATGCCCAGGCCCTCGACGTCCAGCCCGCCGCGCCGGGTGCGGCACGGCATCGCGAAGACGTCGCCCGCGCCGTAGTGGGCGGGCAGTTCCTCCCACGGCACGGCCCCGGTGAAGCGCACCGCGTGCGCGACGCCCTTCTCCTCGGCGAGCGCGTGCAGCTGCTTCCCGTACGGGCCGCCGCCGACGACCAGCAGCACCGCGTCCGGCACCTCGGACAGGATCCGCGGCATCGCCTCGATCAGGGTGTCCTGGCCCTTGCGCGGCACCAGCCGGGAGACGCACACGACGACCGGCCGCTCGGCGAGCCCGAGCCGGGCCCGTACCTCGTCGCCGCCCGAGCCGGGGTGGAAGGTCTTCTCGTCCACGCCGGGCGGCAGTTGCGTCATGCGCCCGGCGGCGGCCGGCGTCAGCGCGGCGGCGATCCGCGAGCGGGTGTACTCACCGAGATAGGTGATCGTGTCGGTGCCCTCGCCGATCCGCCGCAGCAGTTGACGGGAGGCCGGCAGCTGCGCCCAGCCCGCCTCGTGCCCGTGCGTGGTGGCCACGATCCGGCGGGCGCCCGCCCGGCGCAGCGCCGGCGCCATCAGGCCGAGCGGCGCCGCGGCCCCGAACCACACCGAGGAGCAGCCGTGCCGGCGCAGCAGGGCGGTGGCCGTCCGGGTCACCCGGGGCGTCGGCAGCAGCATCGTCGTACGGTCCCGTACGACCGGGAAGGGCTGCTCGGCGTCGAAGCGGGCGGTGGCCCCGACGCCCTCCTTGCTCCGCTTCCAGGTGGAGGCGTAGACCACGACCCGGTCCGGGTCCAGGCGCAGCGCCATGCTGTGCAGGAAGGCCTGGATGCCGCCGGGGCGGGGCGGGAAGTCGTTCGTGACGATCAGCGTCTTGTCCATTGCCCTGGCACAGTACCGGGTCGGCGGACACGACCGGCGAGGCCGCCCCGGCACCTGCGTGACTCGTCTACGGTCGTGACACGGTGCCGTCCGCACGTACGGGTGCGGACGGCCGCGGACGACGGGACGAGGTGGCGATGGGCAGGGCCGGCGACCGGCGCCCGAAGGACGCGGTGCGCACCTGGGCACCGCCGGTGGCGGTGTGGGCCGCGACCCGGGCGGTGCTGCTGCTGTGCGTGTTCAAGGTGCTGGTGCTGCCCGGCCCGGACGTCACCAGTGACATCTCGGGGATCTACCACGGCTGGTCCGAGGTCCTGAAGTCCGGCGCGTTCCCGCAGTCCGACGTGGCCTGGCAGTACCCGCCGGCCGCCGCGCTCGCCGTGCTCTCCCCCGGGCTGCTGCCCTTCCTGGACTACGCCGCGGCGTTCTTCCTCCTGGCGTGCGCCGCCGACGCGGTCACCTTCGCGCTGCTCCTGTACGCGGGCCGCCGGCCGGGCAAACGTCTGGCCGGCGCCTGGATCTGGACCGCGGGGGTCGCCCTGCTCGGCCCGACCGCGTACGCCCGGTACGACCTGATGGTCACCGCCGTGGCCGTCGCCGCGCTCTTCGCCGCCGCCCGGCACCCGCGCGTGTCCGGCGCCCTGATCGCGTTCGGCGCGCTCCTGAAGGTGTGGCCGGTGCTGCTGCTGGCCGGTGCGCCGCTGCGGGGCCGCCGCGCGCGGGAGTTGTGGGGCGCGGCGACGGTGGGCGCGCTGGCGGTCACGCTGCTCTTCGCCGCCTGGGCTCCTGGCGGGCTGGCCTTCCTGTCCTTCCAGCGCGACCGCGGTACGGAGGTGGAGTCGCTCGGCGCGCTCGTCTTCCATGTGGCCCGGCAGTTCGGCTGGGACGGCGAGGTGCTGCTGCACTACGGCTCCGTGGAGTTCGTCGGCCCGTACGTGCCGCTGGTCAGCTCCCTGGCGCTGGTCCTGACCGTGGCGGCCTTCGGCTGGCTGCTGCTGTGGCGGCTGCGGGCCCGGAGGTTCACGTCCGCCACGCTCGCCGACGCCGCCTTCACCGCGGTGCTGCTCTTCGTGACCACCAGCCGGGTCATCAGCCCGCAGTACCTGATCTGGCTGGTCGGCGCGGCAGCCGTGTGCATGACCCTGCGGGCGAGCCGGATGGGGCTGCCCGCCGCCCTGGTCCTGCCGGCGGCCGGTGCGACGCTCCTGGAGTTCCCCGTCTGGTTCGCGGACGTCGTGGCCAGTGAGGGGCGCGGCGTCGTCCTGCTGGCCGTACGCAACGCCCTGCTCGTGGCCGCCTCGCTGACCGCCTGCCGCCGGCTGTGGCGATCGACGGTGACCGGGCCGCGGCGCGTCACCCCAGCTGCTTCACCACGTACGACCGCCACCGCCGGGTGAATTCCGCCGGGCTCAGTCCGAGTTGGCCGCGCATCGCCCGGTCGGCGCTCTCCCCGCCGTCCCGGCCCGCCGCCCGGTAGAACGCGCCGAGCTTCTTCTCCCCCCAGTGGTCGGCGATCATGCGGCAGGCCAGCCAGCCGCTCTCGTACGCGCGGGCCAGCTGCCGCGCGCTGCGGCTGAAGCGGAAGTCGCCGTCGGCCGGGAGCCGGGACGGGGGTGTGCCCTTGGCGACGGCGTGGGCGAGTTCGGGGGCGGTGACCGCGGGCGGGCGGCCGCCGCCGCGGTAGGCGACCCAGTCGGCGAAGCCCTCGGAGAGCCAGAGCGGGGTGGCGGACGTGGTGGCGGTGCGCGTCGCGACGTGGGTGGCCTCGTGCGTCAGCACGATCTGGCGCCCGGCGGCGGACAGTTCGCCGTACGCCTCCGGATTGACGACGACCCGGTCGGCGGGCGCCGCCGGGGCCGCGCCCGCCTCGCCGGTCGTGACGGCCGCTATGCCCCGGTAACCGTCGGGATCGGTGGCGTTCAGCAGCTCCGCCATCCGGTCCAGCGACTGCGGCGCCTCGACGACGACCCGGCCCGCCCACTTCCCGGGCCACGCCTTCCCGACGGCGGGCACGGCCTGGTCCGTACGGTCCGCCAGTTCGCGCAGTGCCGCGGTGCCGCGGCGCACCCCGAGCACCAGGCTGTGGCGCCCCTTGACGACCTGGACCGGCCCCTGGTCCCACAGCTGGCGCGCGCTGCGCCGCCCGCTGCCGGCGCCGTCCGAGTCGGAGCTGACCAGCCACCGGCCGTCGCGGTCGGTGAGCGTCAGGTACTGCACGGAGGTGACCGGCGCGGTGTCGTACCCGGTCAGCCGGTAGCGCAGCCGCACCTCGGCGGCCACCCGCCAGCCGTCGGCACCGGCCACCGCCGGCAGCCCGAACGCGTCGGTCCGCACCAGCTCGTAGGACCAGGCGGCCAGCGGTACCTGCGCGAGGTTGGTGAACACCGCCCGCTGCCGGGCGCGGTATCCGGCCGCGCGCGGGTCGACCGAGGCGAGGAAAGCCCCGGCGTCCCGGTCGCGTACGGCCGCCGCGCGCCGGTCCAGCATCCGCTGGATGCCCGGCGGGGCGTCCTCCGCGGCGCCGGCCGGGTCCTGGCAGCCCGTGAGCAGCGGCAGCAGCGCCAGCGGCAGGGCCATGCAGAGCGCCGTCCTGATCCGCCGGCCCGTCCGCCGCTGCGCATGTCGTCCTGCCACGCGGCTGATCGTAAGCACCGTCCCCGCGTACGGACAGCGGTCAGGGTCGGGTTACGGACGAGATCGGCATCATGCCGACGGGGTCCGAGCGCACCCGGGCACCCGGGTACGGGGCGTGCACCACCTGTCCGTTGCCCACATACATACCGACATGACTGGCGTCGTCCCGGTAGATGACCAGGTCCCCCGGCCTGGCCTGACTGACCTGAACCTGCTGCCCCGCGCCGCGCTGGGCTTGCGAGGTGCGCGGGATGGAGATTCCGGCGCGCGCGTAGGCCCACTGCATCAGCCCGGAGCAGTCGAAGGCGGCGGGGCCGGACCGCCCCCAGGCGTACGGGGAGCCGATCGCGGAGCGCACCGCCTGGACGGCGGTCCCGGCGCGGCCGGAGGCGGAGGGCCCGGACAGGTCGGGCAGCGAGCGCCCGACCCCGCGGTTGGCCCGGTCGTAGGCGGCCCGGTGCTCGCCGGTCAGCGAGTTCAGCAGGCGCCGCGCCGAGGCCAGTTTGTCCTCGACGTCCTTCTTGTGGCGCGCGACGTCCTGGCGGCTCGACTCCAGGGCCGCCAGCTTCCCGGTCGCCTCCCGGCGCTCCTGCTCCAGGTTGCGCTGGGCGCTGTGGAGTTCGCGCAGTTCCCCGGCCTGTTCGCCTTGGATGCGGTCGAGGGCGGCGGCCTTGTCGAGGTAGTCCGCCGGGTTCTCGGAGAGCATCAGCTTCAGGGCCGGGTCCAGGCCGCCGGAGCGGTACTGGGCGGAGGCGACGGCGCCGAGCCGGCCGCGCAGCCGGTTGACGTGCCCCTGGCCGCGGGCCACCCGGTCCTGGAGGGCGGCCACCTCGGCCCGCAGCTTCCGGGCCCGCTCGTCGGCCCCGTTGAACTGCTCGGTGGCCTTCTCGGCCTGCTCGTAGAGGGCGTCGACGCGCGAGGTGATCTCGGCGGGCGCCGGGCCGGGAACGGCGTGCGCCGCTCCGGCGGACAGGGCCGCGGCGGCGGTGACCGCGGCGGCGGACAGGACGGTGGCCCTGGTCGCACCGGCCAGGCCGGACTGTGAGACACGGCGGTGGGACGCCACGTGAGGCCGCACTCCCTTCCGTGCAGCCCCTGCCGCCCGGGGCGGGCGGACGCAGACCGGCGGCTGCGAGGGCAGACAGTAACGGCGCCGGTGGCCCGCGGCCAAAGACCCGCAACACCCGTCGCCGGTAGGGAAAAAGCCGCCCCGCCGGTGACTGCGCAGGTCACCGGCGGGGCGGGAAGTCAGCGGCGGGCACCGCAATTCGCCCGAACGGGCGCCGGGTCCGGCCGCATCCCGTGGCGCGGGAAGCGGCCGGCGGAGTGTCAGACGCGGACCCCGAACTGGAAGGGCATGTTGTTGATCGACTCGTAGCGCACGGACGCGCCCGGCTTCGGCGCGTGCAGCACCTGGCCGTTGCCCGCGTACAGGCCGATGTGGTGCAGGTCGCCGTAGAAGAGCACCAGGTCGCCCGGCTTGAGCGCGCTCTGCGAGCCGATCCGGGTACCGGCGTTGGCCTGCGCCTGCGAGGTGCGCGGCAGCGACTGGCCGGCCTGCTGGTACGCCCAGGAGGTCAGACCGGAGCAGTCGAAGGAGGAGGGGCCGGTGGCGCCCCACACGTAGGGCGAGCCGATCTTGGAGGCGGCCGCGGACAGGGCGGCGGCGCCGCGCTGCGAGGCCGGAACGTCGTTGCCCAGGTCGGGCCGCTCGTTGCCGCGGCTGGAGCGGTTCTTCTTGTCCTCCTCCTGCTGCAGCGCCGCCTTCTCCTTGGCGGTCAGCGTGTTCAGGAGCTCCTGCGCCTTGGCGAGCTTGCCCTTGATCTCGTCCTTCTTGTCACCCAGTGCCTTGCGGGTGTCCGAGAGGTCCTTGATCTTGGCCGCGGCCTCCGCGCGCTCCTGCGCGAGCTGCCGCTGCTTGTCCGCGATGGTCTTCAGCTGCTCGGCCTGCTTGCCGCTCAACTGGTCGAGGGTGGCGGCCTTGTCGAGGTAGGTGTCCGGGTCGCCGGAGAGGAAGAGCTGCACGGACGGGTCGATGCTGCCGCTGCGGTACTGGCCGGAGGCGACGGCGCCGAGGCCCTTGCGGAGCTGGTTCAGCTCGCCCTGGCCGCGGGCGACCTTGTCCTGGAGGGCGTCGACCTCCTTCTGCAGCTTCTCCTGGTCCTCCTTGGCCCCGTTGTACTTCTCGGTGGCCTGCTCCGCCTGCTCGTAGAGCTTGTCGACCTCGGACTTGACGTCTTCCTTCTTCGGCTTCGGGTCGGCGTGGGCGGCCTGGGACGAGAGGGCGACGGCCGCCGCGGCGGTCGCGGTGAGGACGGTCACGCGCGTGCGGCTCGGCTGCTTGGGACGACGGTGGGACGCCACGGAGGCGAGCTCCTTCTTCCTTCAGCCGCCTACCGGGCGTGGGGGGGGTACGGGACCCCGGCTCCGCGTGAACGCCGCGGATTCGGCGGTTCCTTCACTGTTCATCCCGGATGGATGATCAACTGCATGAAGGGTTGAGGCCTGACCTTAGTAACCGAGTTGTGATCGCTTCAAATCCTCACCGGAAAAAACTGCTGGATGCTCCTCATCCTTTACCAACATCACACAGGCAGTAATGGCCACTTGACACTCAGGCACGAATGGCAGGCATGACCCACCTCGTTGATGGGTACACCTTCACCCCCGACCCGCGCGTCGCACCGGCCGCTGATTCCCCCACAGCCGCACGAGCAGGATAAGTCCCGCAGCTCCCATCGGGACGTGCGTTCCGGACAAGTCGTACGGACAGAACGTACGACTCAGGTGCGGGCAAGTCGCTTGAGCAGCAAGGCCGATGCGACCGGCCGCGCCCCCGCCTTGGCCACACCGTCGGCCACCTCGCGGTCCGTGGAGACCACCACCACCGGACGGCCGGGCGGCTCGGCCCGTACGAGCTGGCGGATCAGCTCATCGGCCGTCACACCCGGCTTGCTGAACAGGACCCTGACCCCGCGCGGCGGCGCCAGCAGCACCGGCGCGGCCAGCTCCGCACCGTCGAAGACACACGTCATCTCCGCGCCGGTCTGGGCGGCCAGCACCGCGAGGCCGCCCAGCAGCCGCAGCCGCTGTTTGTCCAACGGCATCGTCGGATAACCGGTCTTGGTGACGTTGTACCCGTCCACCACCAGGTGGGCCTGCGGCAGCGCCAGCAGCTGGTCCAGCAGGGCGGGGTCGGTCTCCGACAGCGCGCGCGTGGCGATGTCCTTGGGCGTCATCTTGCCCGGCGCCACCGCGTCCACGGTGTCCGCCGGGTGCGTGTCGGCGGGCGGCAGCGCCAGTTCCCTGCGCAGCCCCTGCGCGGCGTCCAGGACGGTGTCCAGCAGCAGCCGCAGCCGCATGTCCTCGACGCTGCGGCCCTCGCGCGTGGCGCGGCGACTGGCCTCCAGGGACGCCTCGGTCTCCGCGATACGGGCCTTGAGGCGGCGCACCTCGCTGTCCGCGGCGGTCTTCTCCTGCGCCGCGGCGGCCCGCACGGACTCCGTCTCGGCCGCGGCCTTGCGTGCCGCCGCCTCGCCCCGCTTGACATCGCTGAGCGCGCTGCGCAGCTTGCGCTGCAACGACTCGTTCTCCTTGCGCAGCGCGTCCAGGTCACCGCGGGCGCGCTCGGCCTCGGCCCGGGCCTGCGCGCGGGTCTGCGCCAGCTCCTCGCGCAGCGCGGCCAGCTCGCGTTCGGCCTCCTCGCCGGCCTGTTCCGCGCGGGCGCGCTGCGCCTCCTCGCCGGCCGCGGCGACCAGCTTCACCCAGCCCTCGGGGCGCAGCACATAGGCCGCCGCCGCGACATCGAGCGGGTCGGCGGCGGCGGGCGGGGTGCCGTTGTCCAGCGCCTCGGCCAGTTCCGGCTGCGCCTCGCGCAGCCGGCCCGCGATCCGCTGCCGGAAGACCGCGTCGTTCTCCAGCGCGGCGGCCATCGCGTTGCCCGCGAACTTGGCCCGGCGGATGGGGGTGAACCGGGCGTACTGGCGCAGCGGCGGCGGGAGTTCGGCGACCGTCAGGCCTCCGAAGGACTCCGCGGTGAGCGCCACGACCCGGCGCCGCACGCCCTCGGGCAGCGGACGGTCGAGCACCTCGTCCGCCTCGGCCGCACCGGCCTCGGCATCGTGCTCCGCCCCCGCAGGCCCTTCTGGACGCTCCACCACTACTGCATCGCTCCGATCTCAGGCGCTCGACTCAGGCACTGGCGCCCGGCCGGTCGACCAGCTCGATCTGGTCGACCGCGTTGCACCAGCGGCAGCGCACGGACTCGATGCTCTCACTGAGCACCTCGCGTTCCTCCACCTTCGGCTCCCCGGCGAGGTCGAGGTGGACGTACTCCACGACCTCGGAGCGCCGGGTCACGTCGAAGCGCGTCAGATTGCCGCACAGCGTGCAGCGCCACCGGGTCCCGTCCGTCGGCAGGGGAACAGCCATGGTGTCGTCCTCTTTCGTCACGCTCGGGCGAGCGGGGCTCGTGCTGTCGGTCGGGGGCTTCCCGCGGTGCGCCGTCGGACTGCGGAAGTACGCGGGGTACTGCCCGTTACCCTACGGCCTGACGCGGGTACGGTGCGGGCCCGCCCGGGAGGCGGGACGCGGCGAGGCACTCTGTCCCGATTGCCCGTATTACGCAATGATCACTTCATGACGGCCCCGCCCCTGTTCCCCCGGACGCCCCGCGCCCGCACGGTTGCGACCGTGTTTTCCCGCATGACGAACGTCCTGATCGCCCTGTGCTGCGTGGCCTTCGTCGTCGGGCCCGCCTCGGGACTCAACGGCATATACGGCACCGGCGACGCCGTCGTCCAGGCACAGACCGCGTACTTCGAACGCTGGGGCGTCATCCCGCGCGACCTGTGGAGCGGCTCGCCGGGTGCGCTGCTCACCCCGCTGACCGCGCTGTTCGTGCACGGCAGCTGGCTGCACCTGCTGGGCAACGTCCTCTTCCTCTACGTCTTCGGCGGCATGACCGAGAGCCGCATGGGCCGCCTGCCGTTCACCCTCTTCTACCTCGTGACCGGCTACCTGGCCCTGATGGGCTACGCGGCCGCACACGCCTCCTCCGGGCAGACCCTGGTCGGCGCCTCCGGGGCGATCTCCGGGGTGCTGGGGGCGTTCCTCTACCTCTTCCCCAAGGCCCGGGTCACCAGCATCTACCCGTTCCTCTTCTTCCTGCCGCTGCGCTTCCCGGCGTGGATCGTGCTGCTGTTCTGGTTCGTCCTCCAGTGGATCGCCGCGCAGCGCGACCCCAGCACCCCGGGTGTGGCCTACCTCGCCCATGTCGTGGGCTTCGCGGTGGGCTTCCTGTACGCCTGGGTGCGGTATCGGCCGAGCCCCGCTCCGCCCGGGGACGCCGCCGCGGCCCCCGGTAGTGTGGACTCCGCCGGAACGGCGAAGCAGCAGGCGGCCGAGGGAGAGAGCCAACCGTGATCACTTCGATCGTGCTCATCAAGACCAGCGTGGACCAGATCCCGGAGATCGCGGAGAAGATCGCCGCACTGGAGGGCGTCAGCGAGGTCTACTCGGTCACCGGTGCGCACGACCTGATCGCCATGGTGCGGGTGGCCGAGCACGACGACCTGGCCGACGTCATCCCCGGCCGGATCAGCAAGGTGCCGGGCGTCGCCTCCACCGAGACGCACATCGCCTTCCGTACGTACTCCCAGCACGACCTGGAAGCGGCCTTCGCGATCGGCCTGGACGCCTGACCGGAACCGCCCCCGCACACGAGACCCGCACCGCGGCGCCCGGACAGCGGAGCGCCGCGGCGCGGGCGGTCCGGAAGGCCTACGCCGCGGTGTCCGGCACGCAGCGCCCGTCCTCGGTGCGGTAGCTCCACCGCGCGCCCTGCGTCACCAGTTCCTTGACGGCCCGTACGAAACGGTCCACGTGCTCGTCGGGCGTGCCCGCCCCGAAGCTCACCCGGATGGCGTTCAGCGACTGCTCCCCCGGTGCCCCTTCGGGCGCACCGCACTCTCCCGGGGCCTGGGACTGGGCGCCCAGCAGGGTCCGTACGAGGGGGTGCGCGCAGAACAGCCCGTCGCGCACGCCGATGCCGTACTCCGCGGAGAGCGCCGCCGCGAAGTGCGAGCTGTTCCAGCCCCGGACGACGAAGGACAGCACGCCCACCCGCGGAGCGTCGTCCCCGAACAGCGAGAGCACCGTGACCTCGGGCACCTCGGCGAGGCCCGCCCGTACCCGCTCGACCAGCTGCTGCTCCCGGGCCACCAGGTTCTCGAAGCCCGCCTCGGTGAGCGCCTTGCAGGCGGCGGCGATGGCGTAGACGCCGATGACGTTGGGCGAGCCGGCCTCGTGGCGGGCCGCGGTGGTGTGCCAGTCGACGTCCACCCCGCCGTCGGCGCGACGGGCGACCGTACGGCTGGCGCCGCCGCCCGCGAGGTAGGGCTCCGCGGCCTGGAGCCAGTCCGCGCGCCCGGCCAGCACACCGGCCCCGAAGGGCGCGTACAGCTTGTGGCCGGAGAAGGCCACCCAGTCCACGTCCAGCCCGGCGATGTCGACCGGGTGGTGCGGGGCGAGCTGTGCGGCGTCGAGCACGATGCGCGCCCCGTGCGCGTGCGCGGCGGCGGCCAGCTCCCGTACGGGCCACAGCTCACCGGTCACATTGGACGCACCGGTCACGCAGACCAGGGCGTGCCTGTAGGGCTCGCGCTCCGCCAGCGCCCGCTCCAGCGTGTCCACCGCCTGCTGCGGGGTGCGGGGCGCGTCCAGGTACGTCACCTCGACGTCCGCGCGCTGCTCCCAGGGCAGCAGCGAGGCATGGTGCTCGGTCTCGAAGACGAACACCCGGGTGTCCGCGGGCAGCACCGCGGCCAGCAGGTTCAGCGAGTCGGTGGTGGAGCGGGTGAAGACCACCTGGTCGCCCTCCCGTCGCCCACTACCACCCTTGCCGGACTGGGCTTCGCCCAGGCCCCCTTCGATTCGGCAGCCGAGAAAGTCCGCGACCTCGGCGCGGCAGTTCTCGAACAGGTCGGTGGACAGCTGCGAGAGGTAGCCCGCCCCGCGGTGCACGCTGCCGTAGTACGGGGCGTACGCGGCCACGTCGTCCCAGACGCGCTGGAGCGCCGGGGCGCTGGCGGCGATGTCCAGCGCGGCGTACTCGACCTCGCCGCCCGTGACGAGCGGGACCAGCACGTCCCGGCCCAGCACGGGCAGCGGGGCGCAGACGGCGGCATCGGTGGTGGTGACAGCGGAAACAGGCATGGCGAACTCCCGTGAAGGCAGGGCGACTTCGCTGCGGGGCCCACACGCCGAAGCGGGACCGGCCGGCAGCGGTGAAAGGAAAAAAAGGGGGGTGCGGAAAACGGGGCCGGACGGCCCTAACGCATTCGCTGAATCACGGGAGATCTCCCTCAAGGACCAGGATCCCTGGCACGAGGGATCCGCGCTTGCCGCAGACCTCGCTGCCTGCGACCTGGTCATCACCCGGGGCACCCCGCCACGGACGGAGGGTTGCCGGACAGCGGGCCGGGGCCGTAGTCGCTGTCACTCGTGACCTGGGCAGAATCATGCCACACGATCGGAAACGCGCAAGGCCCGGTCCGCATCCCGGACCGGGCCCCGCGTCACACCACGGCCGCCCTCAGGTGTTGCTGGCCGCCACCCACCGCTCCAGCGCCCGGCGGGCCGCGCCGGAGTCGACGGACTCGGCGGCCTTGGCGATGCCCGCCGCGATCTGGTCGCTCAGGGGCGCGTCCGTCGGCTCCAGGGCGACCAGCGCCGCCGCGGAGTTCAGCAGGACCGCGTCCCGTACGGGGCCCGTCTCGCCGCCCAGCATGCGGCGCGCCACGTCCGCGTTGTACGAGGCGTCGGCGCCGCGCAGCGCCTCCACGGGCACCAGGCCGATGCCCACGTCCCGCGGGTCGAAGGTCTCCTCGCGTACGCCGCCGTCCCGTACGACCCAGACCTTGGACGTGGCGGTGGTCGTCAGTTCGTCCAGGCCGTCGTCGCCGCGGAAGACCAGGGCGGAGGAGCCGCGCTCGGCCAGCACCCCGGCCAGGATGGGCGCCATCCGCGCGTCGGCGACGCCGGTGGCCTGGGCCCGTACCTTCGCCGGGTTGGTCAGCGGGCCCAGCACGTTGAACGTCGTACGGATGCCCAGTTCGCGCCGTGCGGGCGCCACGTGCCGCAGCGACGGATGGAACTTGACCGCGAAGCAGAAGGTGATCCCGGCCTCCTCGGCGACCTCGACGACCCGGCGCGGGGTCAGGTCCAAGTTGACACCCAGCTTCTCCAGCACGTCGGACGCGCCGCTGGCCGACGAGGCGGCCCGGTTGCCGTGCTTGACGACCTTCGCGCCGGTGCCGGCCACCACGATCGAGGACATCGTGGAGATGTTGACGGTCTTGGCGCCGTCGCCGCCGGTGCCGACGATGTCCACGCTCGGGCCCGGCACCTCGATGAGGTTGGCGTGCGCGTACATCGCCCGTACCAGGCCGGAGATCTCCGCGACCGTCTCGCCCTTCGCCCGCAGCGCCACCGCGAACCCGGCGATCTGCGCGTCGGTGGCCTGGCCGCGCATGATGCGGTCCATCGCCCACGCGGTGTCGTCGGCGCCCAGGTCGCGGCCCTGGAGGAGGGCTTCCAGCACGCCCGGCCAGGTGCGGGCCGCCACGCTGTCGCCGCCGTTCGGGGTCGCAACGTTCATGGTCCACACTCCTGGATTCGTCTCCTGCTGGTGCCGAAACCCTATCCGGCGCCGGGACATGCCGAAGGGCCCCGTCCAATGGGGTCTCCCCTGCTCATTAAGAGCTTGGGGAACTGGAAGGGGCCCTCTGGGTGGCGTACTTACGCGGTGGTACTGCCGTGCGTCACACGGCGGGGATCAGTGGTGGCCGTGGCCGCTGGTGATCTCCTTGTACTCCTCCGGGGTCGGCTTCGGGATGACGTTGTCCTCGCCGTAGTAGCCCTTGGAGAGCTTGGCGCGGAGCTTCGTCGACCGCTTGACCTTCCGCTCGACACCGTTCTCGTCGACCTCCGGGCCGATCTCGAACGGCTTGGGCTGCTCGTGCTGGGTGAGCGTGTGCAGCTGCTCCTGGTTGAGCGGCTCGTGCACCTCGATGAACTCACCGTGCGGCAGGCGCTTGATGATGCCGGACTCGCGTCCGTGCAGCACCTTGTCGCGGTCCCGGCGCTGCAGACCCAGGCAGATCCGCTTGGTGACGATGAAGGCCAGCACCGGCCCGACGAAGAAGCCGATCCGGACGAACCAGGTCAGGGCGTTCAGCGACAGGTGGAAGTGGGTGGCCCACAGGTCGTTGCCACCGCCGATGAGCATGATCAGGTAGGCGGTCAGCCAGGCCACACCGAAGCCGGTACGCGTCGGGGCGTTGCGCGGGCGGTCCAGGATGTGGTGCTCGCGCTTGTCCCCGGTGACCCAGGACTCGACGAACGGGTAGACCGCGATCGCGACCAGCACCAGCGGGAAGATGAGGATCGGGATCAGCACACCGAAGTTGATGGTGTGGCCCCAGATGTCCCACTCCCAGCCGGGCATCACACGGACCAGACCCTCGGCGAAGCCCATGTACCAGTCGGGCTGGGCGCCGGTGGACACCTGGTCGGGCCGGTACGGGCCGATGGCCCACACCGGGTTGATGCTGGCGACCGCCGCGATCACCGAGATCACGCCGAAGACCAGGAAGAAGAAGCCTCCGGCCTTGGCCATGTAGACCGGCAGCAGCGGCATGCCGACGACGTTCTTGTTGGTCTTGCCGGCACCCGGGAACTGCGTGTGCTTGTGGTAGAAGACCAGGATCAGGTGCGCCACCAGCAGTCCCAGCATGATGCCGGGCAGCAGCAGGACGTGGACCGTGAAGAACCTGGGGATGATGTCGTGCCCCGGGAACTCCCCGCCGAAGATGAACATCTGCAGGTACGAGCCGACCAGCGGCATCGCCAGGATGACACCCTCGATGAACCGGACGCCGGTGCCGGAGAGCAGGTCGTCCGGCAGCGAGTAGCCGGTGAAACCGGTGAACATGCCCAGCACCAGCAGCAGGAAGCCGAACAGCCAGTTGACCTCGCGCGGCTTGCGGAAGGCGCCGGTGAAGAACACCCGCATCATGTGCACCATCATGCCGCCCAGGAAGACCAGGGCCGCCCAGTGGTGGATCTGCCGGATGAGCAGACCGCCGCGCACGTCGAAGCTGATGTCCAGCGTCGACTCGAACGCCTGCGTCATCCGGATCCCGTGCATGGGCACGTACGAGCCGTGGTAGGTCACCTCGGCCATGCTCGGGTGGAAGAACAGCGTCAGGTAGACGCCGGTCAGGATGATGATGATGAAGCTGTAGAGGCAGATCTCACCCAGCATGAAGGACCAGTGGTCCGGGAAGATCTTGCGCATGTTGGCCTTGGCGAGGCTGTAGATGCCCAGCCGGCCGTCCGCCCAGTCGGCGATCCGCTCGCCCCGCGGCGCCTGGCCGCGGCGCGTGGTGGTCGCGCTCGTCTCGTTACTCATCCGCGCTCCCAGAAGCTCGGGCCGACGGGCTCCGCGAAGTCGCTTACGGCTTCGAGGAAGCCGTCCTTCACCGTGATGTGCAGCTGCGGCAGGGCGTGTCCGGCGGGGCCGAAGATGACGCGTCCGCCGTCGGACAGGTCGAAGGTCGACTGGTGGCAGGGGCACAGCACGTGGTGCGTCTGCTGCTCGTACAGGCTGATCGGGCAGCCCACGTGGGTGCAGATCTTCGAGTACGCGACGATGCCCTCGTGCGACCAGTCCAGTTCCCGCTTGTCCTTGATGTTCTGCGGCTGGATCCGCACGAGCATCAGGGCGTCCTTGGCGATCTTCTGGTTGAACTCGTGGTCGTCCTCCTCCAGGCCCTCGGGCTTGGCGAAGGTCAGCGAGCCGACCGCGATGTCCTCGGGACGCAGCGGGAGGTTGGTCGACTGGTTGACCAGGCGGATGCCCTTCTTCCAGCCGGTGGTGCGGAGCTTCTTCTCCGGCAGCGGGCCGAGGTCGCGCAGCAGCACCACACCGGAGAGCGGCACCAGGGCCAGCGCGCCGAACATGGTGTTGCGGACCAGCTTGCGCCGGCCGATCCCGGACTCCTTCGCGCCCTGGCGGAAGTCGTCCATGACCTTGGCCTTGACCTCGGGGGCCGCCTCGATCGGGTGCCGGTCGTCGGCCACCTCTTCGTCGGACATCAGCGTGCGGGCCCAGTGGACCGCGCCGGCGCCGATGCAGAACAGCGCCACACCGAGCGTCAGGCCGAGCCAGAAGTTCAGCGCGCTGACGTGACCGAACGGCCAGATGTAGGTGATCTGGTCGACCGGGAAGATCACGTACGCGGCGATGAAGCCGACCGTCGCGAGCATCGACAGGGTGAAGAGGAAGGCGACCGCGCGCTCGGAGCGCTTGGCGGCCCGCTCGTCGATGTCCTGGATGCGGGGCTCGTGGGGCGGCAACCCCGGGTCGGCGAAGGGGTTGTCCGCCGTCTCGACCGCGCCGCCGTGAGCCGTGTCCCGCTCACTGGGGAGGTTCTTTTCTGGCACGTCTTCGTGTCGTCCAGTCTCACTCATGACTTCTTGGCCTTCGTAGTCCGGGCTGCGACCCAGATGGCGACCGCGATCAGCGCGCCCAGGCCGGCGATCCAACCGAAGAGGCCCTCACTGACCGGGCCGAGACCGCCCAGGCCCAGACCACCGGGGCTGGGGGTGTCGTCGCTGTTGACGGCGCCGAGGTAGGACACGATGTCCTTCTTGTTCTGCGGGGACAGCGAGCCGTCACCGAAGGAAGGCATGTTCTGCGGGCCGGTCTCCATGGCCTCGTAGATGTGCTTCGGGTCCACGCCTTCGAGCGTCGGTGCGAACTTGCCGTTGGTCAGGGCGCCGCCCTTACCGGTGAAGTTGTGGCACTGCGCGCAGTTCGTACGGAACAGCTCACCGCCCTTGGCGATGTCCGCGCCGTCCTTGCTGTACTGGTCCTTGCCGGGCACGCTGGGACCGGCGCCGAGCGACGCGACGTACGCCGCGAGCTGGTCGATCTCGGCCTGGCTGTAGATGTTCTTCTTCCGCGGCACCTGGGCGCCGGGCTGCTGCGCCGGCATCCGGCCGGTACCGACCTGGAAGTCGACGGCGGCGGCGCCCACGCCGACCAGGCTCGGGCCGTCGGAGGTGCCCTGACCGCCGGTGCCGTGGCAGCTGGCGCAGCCGACGGCGAAGAGCTTCTTGCCCTCCTTGATGGCAAGAGACTGGGCGGTGTCATCGGCCTGAGCCTTGTCCGCAGGCGCGAACGCGGCGTACAGCCCCCCAGTGACCGCCAGCGCGAAGAGTAGGACGACGAGCGCCGCCAGCGGATGGCGCCGTCGTGCGGAGAGCTTTTTCACGGATTACCCCGGTGTCAGGATCTTCTGCGTCGATGCTTTGGCTATGTCTGTCTGATGCGCGGTTCCGGTGCGTGACCGGTCAGCGGATCAGGTAGATCGTGGCGAAGAGGCCGATCCAGACGACATCGACGAAGTGCCAGTAGTAGGACACGACGATGGCCGCGGTGGCCTGTTCGTGGGTGAACCTCTTGGCCGCGTACGTCCTGCCCAGGACCAGCAGGAAGGCGATGAGTCCGCCTGTCACGTGCAGTCCGTGGAAGCCGGTGGTCAGGTAGAACACCGATCCGTACGGGCCGGACGAGAGCGAGAGGCCCTCCTCCTTGACCAGATCGGTGTACTCGAAGACCTGACCGCCGATGAAGATCGCACCCATGATGAAGGTGACCACGAACCAGGTCCGGAGCTTCTTGACATCGCCGCGCTCGGCCGCGAACACGCCGAGCTGGCAGGTCAGGGAGCTGAGCACCAGGATCGTGGTGTTCGTCGCGGAGAACGGAAGATTCAGCGCATCGGCGGATTCCTTCCAATACTCGGTCCCGGTCACCGAACGGAGGGTGAAGTACATCGCGAAGAGGGCCGCGAAGAACATCAGCTCGGAACTCAGCCAGATGATGGTTCCGACGCTGGTGAGGTTCGGCCGATTGACCGACGGGTGCGCGTGCCCGGTTTCTACTGTCGTTGCTGTCGCCACGACCGACATTATGTCGGTCGCTTATCCCGCCCTCACTCCGGGGGGTGCCGTTCGGTGTGTCAAGGGCGTATGCCCTGCTCGTACGGCCCACCGCGGCAGTCGCCCGAAGGGAGGACCCGGGACCCGCCGTACGGCCCCGCGTCCCCGCCCCGACCAGTCCTGACGGGCCGTCGGCCAGATCTTGGATCCTGTCGAACCCTCCTGCGCGCCGCCGTACGAGCAGTAGCATCCGCGCTGGAGGCACCACCCGGCGGCGGCCGGGCGAGGCCCCGCCCGAAGCCGTACCGCCGAGATGTGTGGAGGAACGATGCAGGCGACTGCCACGGTGCTGGTCTACAGCGACAACGCCGACACCCGCGAGCAGGTACGGCTCGCGACGGGCCGCCGGCCTGCCGCCGACGTGCCGCCGGTGGAGATCGTGGAGTGCGCGACCCTCCCGGCCGTCCTGGAGGCCCTGGAGCGGGGCGGGATCGACGCGTGCGTCCTGGACGGTGAGACGGCGCCCGCGGGCGGCATGGGCGTCTGCCGGCAGATCAAGGACGAGATCTTCCACTGCCCGCCGGTGCTGCTGCTGATCGGCCGTCCGCAGGACGCCTGGCTGGCGACGTGGAGCCGCGCGGACGCCGCTGTGACGCACCCTGTGGACCCGGTGGCCTTCACGGACGCCTTGGCCGGGCTGCTGCGCCGCAGGCTCCTCACGGAAGCCTGAGCGGCCTTCTGGAGGCCTTCCTGAGGGCCTCTCAGGCCTGCGGGCGCAGCCGGGCGGCATTCTCGGGTCCCGGCCGCTGGTCCTGTTCGCCTGTGGTGCTGGGCTTGTTCTTGTCCAGCGCGCTGCCCTCGCGCCACTGCTTCCACGGCATGTTCCAGTCGCCGAAGCCGTTGTCGAAGGGCGTCATGGTCTCGCCGCCGCTGTTGACGACCTTGACGAGGTCGCCGACCCGCACGGTGTCGAAGAACCACTTGGCGTTGCCGGTGGACATGCCGGTGCAGCCGTGGCTGACGTTGGCGGCGCCCTGCGACCCCACGGACCAGGGCGCCGCGTGCACGTACTCGCCGCTCCAGGTCACCCGGGTGGCCCAGTAGACCGGCAGGTCGTAGGAGTCCGAGCTGCCCGACGGGATGCCGATGCTCTCCCCCCGCATCCGTACGAAGCCCTCCTTGCCCAGGATGACCTTGGTGCCGTTGCGGGTGGAGTAGCCGGGCTTGCCGGTGGTGACGGGGATGGTGTTGATCTCCTCGCCGTTGCGGGTGACCGTCATGGTGTGCGCCGCGGCGTCCGTGACGGCCTCGACCCGGTCCCCAGTACGCAGCTTCACGGGCTTGGCGGGACCCCCGTACAGCCCGCCGGTGATCTTCAGGCCCTCCAGGTTGCTGCGGACCTCGATGTCGGCGTGCGCGGGCCAGTACTCGCGCGGCCGGAAGTGCAGCGTCCTGCTGTCGACCCAGTGCCAGGAGCCCTCCACGCGCGGGGCGGAGCGGACCTTCAGGGCGCCCTCCACGATCGCGCGGGCCTTGGGGTCCTTGACCGGCTTGCTCAGCGCGGCCGTGACGGGCTGTCCGACCCCGTACGTGCCGTTGTCGGGCCCGAGCTTGACGTTCAGCCGGTCGCCGGTGTCCTCGGTGTCGATCTGGAGGACCTTGCGGCCCGGCGCGCCGTCCTCGTCCTCGGTGCTGACCCGCACCGTGTAGCGGGTGCCGGCGGCCAGCGGGACGGTGGTGCGCCACTGCCGGCCGTCGGCGGCCAGTTCGCCCCTGATGTAGCGGCCGGAGGCGTCGGTGGCGGTCACGTCGGTGATCCGAGCCTCGTCACCGGTGGTGGAGACCTCCAGCGGCTTGTCCGGGTCCGCCTTGCGGCCGTCCCCGGGCGCGTTCGCCGAGATCTGCCCGGCCGCGTCGTACGGCGCGGCCGAGAGCGGGTCCGACGACGAACCGCCGCAGGCGGTGGCGCCTGCCGCCAGGGGCGCCAGCAGGAAGGCGCAGCCGAGCGCCGTCCGGTGTCGTGGTCTGTGGCTCATGACCCCAAAGTAGGAAAATCCCCCGGCCGCGGCGCGCTGGAGGACTGCAAACGGGCGGGGGGGGGGGGGGGGAAAAAGGGGTTGGAACACAAAGCGGGCAGGAGGAACCTCCCTCCTTCTGGT
>NZ_JBVIBD010000014.1:109398-114345 GCF_055573595.1 Streptomyces sp. NPDC030165
CCCCCCCCCTCCCCCCCCCCCCCCCCCCCCCCCCCCCCCCCACCCCCCCCCCCCCCCCCGCCCGGTGTACGGGAGCCGTCTTACTGCGTGCGGTTCTCGCCGCGGTAGTACTCGAAGACCCAGCCGAACAGACCGATCAGGATGACCGGGGCCGAGAAGTAGAGCAGCCACCAGCCGAAGACGACGCCCAGGAAGGCGAGCGCACCGCCGACGCCCAGGGAGAGCGGCTGCCAGCTGTGCGGGCTGAAGAAGCCCAGCTCACCGGCGTCGTCGGAGACCTCGGCCTCGTCGTTGTCCTGTGCTCCGGCGTCCACCCGGCGCGCCGTGAAGGCCAGGTAGTAGCCGATCATGATGCACAGGCCGAAGGCGAGGAACAGCGCGGTGGTGCCCGCCGGCTCCTTCGACCAGACGCCATAGACGATCGCCATGGCGAGGACGAAGACGGAGAGCCAGATGAACATCTTGCCCTGGATCTTCACTTGCCGACCTCCTTGCCGCCGAGCAGCGCCGTGTCCTTCTGGCCCTCGTTCTCGATGGCTTCCAGCGCCGCGATCTCAGGGTGGTGCAGATCGAACGCCGGGGATTCGGAGCGGATGCGCGGCAGCGAGGTGAAGTTGTGCCGCGGCGGCGGACAGGAGGTCGCCCACTCCAGCGAGCGGCCGTAGCCCCACGGGTCGTCGACCTCGACCTTCTTGCCGTACTTGGCCGTCTTCCAGACGTTGTACATGAACGGCAGCATCGACAGGCCGAGCAGGAACGAGGCGATCGTCGAGATCGTATTCAGCGTGGTGAAGCCGTCCGCGTTCAGGTAGTCCGCGTAGCGCCGCGGCATGCCCTCGGCGCCCAGCCAGTGCTGGACGAGGAAGGTGCCGTGGAAGCCGACGAACAGCGTCCAGAACGTGATCTTGCCGAGCCGCTCGTCGAGCATCTTGCCGGTGAACTTCGGCCACCAGAAGTGGAAGCCGGCGAACATCGCGAAGACGACCGTGCCGAAGATGACGTAGTGGAAGTGCGCCACCACGAAGTACGAGTCCGAGACGTGGAAGTCCATCGGCGGCGACGCCAGGATGACGCCGGTCAGACCACCGAAGGTGAAGGTGATCAGGAAGCCGACGGCCCAGAGCATCGGTGTCTCGAAGGACAGCGAGCCCTTCCACATCGTGCCGATCCAGTTGAAGAACTTCACACCGGTCGGTACCGCGATCAGGAACGTCATGAAGGAGAAGAACGGCAGTAGCACGCCGCCCGTCACGTACATGTGGTGCGCCCAGACGGTGACCGAAAGGCCCGCGATCGAAATCGTCGCCGCGATCAGACCGATGTAGCCGAACATCGGCTTCCGGGAGAAGACCGGAATGACCTCGGAAATGATGCCGAAGAACGGCAGCGCGATGATGTACACCTCGGGGTGGCCGAAGAACCAGAAGAGGTGCTGCCACAGCAATGCGCCGCCATTGGCCGCGTCGAATACATGCGCCCCGAATTTACGGTCCGCCTCCAGGGCGAACAGCGCGGCGGCCAGGACCGGGAAGGCCAGCAGGACCAGCACACCGGTCAGCAGCACGTTCCAGGTGAAGATCGGCATGCGGAACATCGTCATGCCGGGAGCGCGCATGCAGATGATCGTGGTGATGAAGTTGACCGAGCCGAGGATCGTACCGAAGCCGGAGAAGGCCAGACCCATGATCCACATGTCGGCGCCGACGCCCGGCGAGCGGACCGCGTCCGACAGCGGCGAGTAGGCGAACCAGCCGAAGTCGGCCGCGCCCTGCGGGGTCAGGAAGCCGGCCACCGCGATCAGCGAGCCGAAGAGGTACAGCCAGTACGCGAACATGTTCAGCCGCGGGAACGCCACGTCGGGCGCGCCGATCTGCAGCGGCATGATCCAGTTGGCGAAACCGGAGAACAGCGGCGTCGCGAACATCAGCAGCATGATCGTGCCGTGCATCGTGAACGCCTGGTTGAACTGCTCGTTCGACATGATCTGCGTGCCGGGACGAGCGAGCTCGGCGCGCATCAGCAGCGCCATCAGGCCGCCGATGCAGAAGAACGCGAACGAGGTGACCAGGTACAGCGTGCCGATGGTCTTGTGGTCAGTGGTCGTCAGCCAGCTCACCACGACGGAGCCGGGAGACTTCTTTCGTGCGGGCGGTGCTGCCGGAGCCGTTGCGGCGGCGGCACCCTGAGGTTCGTTGAGGATGCTCACTTGTTGTTGGTCTCCGCGTTCCTGGCGTGATCCGTCTGCTTGATGCCCGACGGCAGGTAACCGGTCTGGCCCTTCTTCGCCAGGTCCTTCAGGTGCTCCCGGTACTTCTCGGGGGAGACGACCTTGACGTTGAAGAGCATCCGGGAGTGGTCGACGCCGCAGAGCTCGGCGCACTTGCCCATGAAGGTGCCCTCCTTGTTGGGGGTCACCTCGAAGACGTTGGTGTGGCCGGGGATCACGTCCTGCTTCATCAGGAACGGCACCACCCAGAACGAGTGGATGACATCACGCGACGTCAGGACGAACTGAACCGTCTCGCCCTTGGGCAGCCACAGGGTCGGGCCCGGGTTACCGGTGTCCGGGTTCCGCGTGCCCGGGATGCCCTCGTCGTACACGCCGTCGGCGCCGGCGGGGACGTTCTTCTTCCACTTGTCCGGGATCGCGGAGAGTTCCTTGGAGTCGATGTTCGTCGTGGACTTGTCGCCGTCCACGTTCTCCAGGTAATTGAACGCCCAGCTCCACTGGAAGCCCACCACGTTGATGACGTGGTCGGGCTTCTTCGAAGTCTTGAGGAGTTCGCTCTCATCGCGCGCGGTGAAGTAGAAGAGCACCGCGATGATGATGAACGGAACGATGGTGTACAACGCCTCGATGGGCATGTTGTACCGCGTCTGTGCGGGGACCTCCACCTTGGTCCGGCTGCGGCGGTGGAAGATCCAGCTCCAGATGATCAGGCCCCACACCAGCACGCCCACCGCGAGGGCGGCGGCCCAGGAGCCCTGCCAAAGGGAGAGGATCCGCGGCGCCTCTTCAGTAGCCGGATTGGGCATGCCGAGGTTGGGAAAGTCCTTGTATGTGCAACCGGTCGAGGTTGCCAGGACCAGTCCCGCAGCCAGCACCTGCGGCAGCTTCCGCCGCATCGGGCGCCGCGACGAGCGGTCGGAGCCGTTGGGACTCACGTAGCGCCTTCCCGAGAGTCTCGCCCGCGAGACCGGCTGCGGCCGTCTCGCTGGTCGGTCGCCGGCCCTGGCACGGGCAGGGGTTTGGATGTTTATGCGGACCAAACCCTACTGGACGCTATTTGGGGTCGCGCGGGGAGGGTGCCCAACGCGCCGCACCGCTCCCCGAAGGGGTGGCTGCGGCATCCGGGGGAAGCCCGCCGAGCCCCGGAATGCCGGGCTCCGGCGGCCTTCTGACGCCGCGCCCGGGACAGGCGTACGACGCGCTAGCGTCTGGGGCGTGTCCTACTTCGATGCCGCCTCGGCCGTTCCGCTGCACCCGGTCGCCCGGGAAGCACTGCTCGCCTCGCTCGACGAGGGCTGGGCCGATCCGGCCCGCCCCTACCGGGAGGGCCGCCGGGCCCGGCTGCTGCTGGACGCCGCGCGGGAGGCCGCGGCGGAGGCCGTCGGCTGCCGGCCCGACGAACTCGTTTTCACTCCATCGGGGACGCAGGCGGTGCATTCGGCCATGTCCGGCACGCTCGCCGCACGTCGGCGTGTCGGCCGCCACCTGGTCCACTCCGCGGTGGAGCACTCCGCCGTCCTGCACGCCGCCGCGGCCCACGAGGCGGCGGGCGGTTCGGTGTCCGAGGTCGGCGTGGACCGTACGGGCCGGGTGGCCGCCGGGGATTTCGCCGCCGCGCTGCGCCCGGACACCGCGCTGGCCGCCCTGCAGTCCGCCAATCACGAGGTGGGCACCGAGCAGCCGGTGGAGGAGGCCGCCGCGGCCTGCCGGGAGGCGGACGTGCCGCTGCTGGTGGACGCCGCCCAGTCGCTCCCCTGGGGCCCGGTCGGCGGCGCCTGGTCGCTGCTGACGGCGAGCGCGCACAAGTGGGGCGGTCCGCCCGGTGTGGGGCTGCTGGCCGTCCGCAAGGGCACCCGGTTCGCGCCGCAGGGCCCGCGGGACGAGCGGGAGTCCGGCCGGGTGCCGGGCTTCGGGAACCTGCCCGCCGTGATCGCGGCGGCGGCGTCGCTGCGCGCCGTACGGGCCGAGGCGGCGGCCGAGGCGGTGCGGCTGCGGGAGCTGGTCGACCGGATCCGTACGCGGGTGGCCGGGACGGTGCCGGACACCGAGGTCGTCGGCGATCCCGTGCGCCGGCTCCCCCACCTGGTCACCTTCTCGTGTCTCTATGCCGACGGGGAGACCCTGCTGCACGCGCTGGACCGGGCGGGGTTCTCCGTCTCCTCCGGGTCGTCCTGCACCTCCAGCACGCTGACACCGAGCCATGTGCTGCGGGCGATGGGGGTGCTGTCGGAGGGCAACGTCCGGGTGTCGCTGCCGGCGGGCACCGCCGAGGCCGATGTCGACCGCTTCCTGGACGTGCTCCCGGAGGCGGTGCGCTCCGTACGGGAGCAGCTGGGCGCCCCGGCGGCCGCGCGGCCGGAAACCGCCTCCTCCCCCGCCGCGGAACACGTCGTGGACGCCCTGGGCAAGCGCTGCCCGGTGCCCGTCATCGAGCTGGCGAAGGTCATCGGCGACGTGCCGGTGGGCACCACTCTGACCGTCCTGGCGGACGACGAGGCGGCGCGGCTGGACATTCCCGCGTGGTGCGGGATGCGGGGCCAGGAGTACGTGGGCGAGCGGGCGGCCGAACGCGGCACGGCGTACGTGGTGCGGCGCCTCGTGTGACCGGGCAGCGGCACGGGGGGGGGGGGGGGGGGGGGGGGGGGGGGGGGGGGGGGGGGGGGGGGGGGGGGGGGGGGGGGGGGGGGGGGGGGTGGGGGGATGTTGGGGGGGGGCGT
>NZ_JBVIBD010000014.1:114355-268429 GCF_055573595.1 Streptomyces sp. NPDC030165
CCCGCCCCCCCCCCCCCCCCCCCCCCCCCCCCCCCCCCCCCCCCCCCCCCCCCCCCCCCCCCCCCCCCCCCCCGCCGTGGACCGGCTGCATCAGGCCAGATGCGTCCGGATGTCCTCGGCCGCCTCGTGCCCGTACGCCTTGGTGAAGCGGTCCATGAAGTGGCTGCGGTGCAGCTCGTACTCCTGGGTGCCGACGGTCTCGATGACCAGCGTCGCGAGCATGCAGCCGACCTGCGCGGCGCGCTCCAGGCCGACGCCCCAGGACAGGCCGGACAGGAAGCCGGCGCGGAACGCGTCGCCCACGCCGGTCGGGTCGGCCTTGGCCTTCTCCTCGGCGGTGCCGACGACGATGTCCGGCTCGCCGGCCCGCTCGATGCGGACACCGTCGGCGCCCAGCGTCGTGACCCGGGTGCCGACCTTGGCCAGGATCTCCTCGGAGGTCCAGCCGGTCTTGGACTCGATCAGGCCCTTCTCGTACTCGTTGTTGAACAGGTACGCGGCGCCCTCCATGAGGGTGCGGATCGCCTCGCCGTCCATCCGGGCGATCTGCTGCGAGAAGTCGGCCGCGAAGGGGATGCCGCGGGTCCGGCACTCCTCGGTGTGGCGGACCATCGCCTCGGGGTCGTCCGCGCCGATCAGGACCAGGTCCAGGCCGCCGACGCGCTCGGCGACGGTGTGCAGCTCGATCAGCCGCGCCTCGCTCATCGCGCCGGTGTAGAACGAGCCGATCTGGTTGTGGTCGGCGTCGGTGGTGCACACGAAGCGGGCGGTGTGCTTGACCTCGGAGATGCGGACCGAGCGGGTGTCCACACCGTGCCGGTCGAGCCAGGCGCGGTACTCCTCGAAGTCGTTGCCTGCGGCGCCGACCAGGATCGGCGCGGTGCCGAGCTGGCCCATGCCGAAGCAGATGTTGGCGCCGACACCTCCGCGCCGGACGTCGAGTTCGTCGACCAGGAAGGAGAGGGAGACCGTGTGCAGCTGATCGGCGACCAGCTGGTCGGCGAAACGGCCGGGAAAGGTCATCAGATGGTCGGTGGCGATGGAGCCGGTGACTGCGATACGCACGACGGGTCTGCTCCTGCGGAAGGCGGAAGGACGAGACGGACGTTGGTCAACGGTACCGGCTGTCCTGATCTCCGCCCACCAGCAGAAACTACCCAATAGTAGGGCTTTCTTCGCGAGGCGCGGGATGCATACGGTGCCCGTATGACCAAGCATGTGAAGGGCGTCACACCCCGTTCCGCCGACGTTCCCGCCCCCGCCGCCCGCCGCGCCCCCGGCTCCGCCGAACCCGAGTCGATGGCCCAGATGCTGGGCGACTGCGCGCGGATGGCACCGCACTGGCGCAGCGACCGCCAGGCACCCCCGCCGCCTGCCCGCGAACTGCACGGAATCAGCGTCCCCGCGTCCTCCGCCGCCCTGGTCAGCGGGATGTCCGAGTACGGGGACTGAGAGCCCGCGCCCGCCGCCGGGCCCGGGATCCGGACACCGGCTCCCGGGCCCGGGGGAACCGCGGACGCCTCGGCTCCGTCCAACCGGCGTCCTCCCCACGGAGGAGGACACGTCAGTTGTTCAGCGGAGCCGAAGGAGCGATGCGGTGAGCACCGAGGACACTCCCCCCGCGTCCGGCGGGGAGAATTCCAGCGACGACACCCGGGAGACGACCGCACGGCGCCGGCGCAGCCCGCTGATCGCGGCCTCGGTGGCCGCGGCGGTGCTGCTGGCCGGCGGCGGCGCGGCGTACTGGGCCTCGACCGCCTCCGGCGGTGGGGACAGCGGCGCCGGCGCCCGTCCGGAGGGCGGCCCGCCGCCGCTCGTCCTGGACGGTTACGCGAAGGAAGCGGGCTCGCGCAGCGGGATCGCGCCCGGCGAGCCGAACCCGCAGGGCGCGGGCTACCGGGCCACCGGCAAGCTGCCCGACGGCCCCTCCTCGGCACCCGTCTACCAGCCGCGCGGCCAGGTGAGCCAGGAGGCGGTGGCCAAGCTCGCGAAGGCCTTGGACCTGCCCGGCAAGGTCCGTTCGGACGGCAACTCCTGGAAGGTGGGCGGCCTGACCCGGGACGCGCGCAGCCCCGTCCTGGAGGTGACCAAGAGCGGCTCCGGCGCCTGGACGTACTCGCAGTACGGCACGCCCGGCGGCACCGGCTGCGCGGAGACCGCGCCGAAGGGCGACGGCAGCGGTTCGCAGGCGAGCGGGCCCGACTGCCCGTCCCACCGGGACGGTGACGCCTCCCCTCAGGACGCCGTCTCCCCGGAGAAGGCGAAGCAGGCCGCACAGCCGGTACTGGAGGCGCTCGGCCAGCAGGACGCCGAGCTGGACGCGAGCGGCCTGTCCGGCGCGGTACGGATCGTCAGCGCCAACCCGGTGATCGGCGGACTGCCCACGTACGGCTGGCAGAGCGACATCCAGATCGGTTCGGACGGCCAGGTCGTCGGCGGCAGCGGCCAGTTGGCGCAGCCGGTCAAGGGCGACACGTACCCGGTGCAGAGCGCCGGGAAGACGCTGGAGCGGCTGAACGCCGCGCACGGCGGCGCCAACTCCGGCTCCGGCGGGTGCGCTACGGCCGAGCCGCAGAAGAAGGCCGGCGGCCAGGGCGTCGAGCCGTGCGTGGGCAACGCCTCCGCGCACAAGCCCGCCGACGTGACCGGCGCGGTCTTCGGACTTTCGGCCCAGTACGTCAACGGCCGCCAGGCGCTGGTGCCCTCATGGCTCTACCAGGTGCAGCGGACGGGCGGCGGCACGGTCACTCACCCCGCCGTCGACCCGAAGTACGTCAAGAACGGCGACGGCGGCGCCTCCTCCAGCCCGGCCCAGCCGCCCGGCAGCGGCAAGCCGTCGGGCAAGGCCGGGGCGATGGGCCTGGAATCGTACGAGGTCAGCGCGGACGGCAAGTCGCTCAAGCTGCACTTCTGGGGCGGCGTGTGCAGCACCTACTCGGCGACCGCCGAGCAGACCGGCAAGAGCGTCAAGGCCGAGGTCATCGGCAAGGAGAAGAAGCCGAACCAGATCTGCGTGAAGATGGCGAAGGAGTTCACGCAGACGGTGCCGCTGGACAAGCCGCTGGCCGGACGGGACGTGATCGACGCGTCCACCGGCAAGGAGGTTCCGGCGAAGTAGCGCCCGCGGCGGCCCGCGGGTGAGGTGACCCGGCGGTCGGCCCCGGACACGACGACGGCGGCGCCCCCTGCGAAGGGGGCGCCGCCGTCGTACGTTCTGCTGTCTTCAGCCGACTCCGCTGCCGGCTCAGCTGAAGGAGTCACCACAGGCGCAGGAGCCCGTGGCGTTCGGGTTGTCGATCGTGAAGCCCTGCTTCTCGATGGTGTCGACGAAGTCGATGGAGGCGCCGCCCAGGTACGGGGCGCTCATCCGGTCGGTGACGACCTTGACGCCGTCGAAGTCCTTGACGACATCGCCGTCGAGCGACCGCTCGTCGAAGAAGAGCTGGTAGCGCAGTCCGGAGCAGCCGCCGGGCTGGACGGCCACCCGCAGCGCGAGGTCGTCGCGGCCTTCCTGCTCCAGCAGGGCCTTCACCTTCGACGCGGCCGCGTCGGACAGGATGATGCCGTCGCTGACGGTGGTCTCGTCCTGAACGCTCATCTAGATCTCTCCCGGGTTGTACGGACCGCTTGCCCTCGGCTGCAACCGACGGGGCCCGGAATTCATTCCGGCTGGCGCGACGTGTTCTCGTTCTTTCGTCTTTCATGCTCGCACACTGCGGACCGGTCGCGGGCGGGCCGGGTACGGGGATGCGTCACATCGACGCGATGGCCATCGTCAAAGTGACATGAAGCGGTTATGATAGATAGCGTCAAACCGACGAAAAGGGGTCCCGGTGCAGCCGTCACCGGCTCCCCGGGTGCGGCCGTGCCGCACCCCCCGGTGCAAGCACCGGCTCCACTGGAGCGGCTACGCCGCCCCTTAGACACGGAAAAGAGAGGGTGCGTGTCGTGACCACCGCCCAGCCCCTGGACGTCCAGCCGACCCCGCTGGCACTGCTCCTCCTCGGCCGCCAGGCCGACCCGAAGAGCGAGCGCGGCGTGGACTGCCCCGGCGACCTGCCGGCCCCGTCCGACCCCGGACTGGTCGAGCGCGCCCGCGCCGCCAAGGCGAAGCTCGGGGACAAGGTCTTCGTCCTCGGACACCACTACCAGCGCGACGAGGTCATCGAGTTCGCGGACGTGACCGGCGACTCCTTCAAGCTGGCGCGCGAGGCGGCGGCCCGGCCGGACGCCGAGTACATCGTCTTCTGCGGTGTGCACTTCATGGCCGAGTCCGCCGACATCCTGACCTCCGACGACCAGCAGGTCGTCCTGCCCGACCTGGCGGCCGGCTGCTCCATGGCCGACATGGCGACCGCCGAGCAGGTCGCGGAGTGCTGGGACGTGCTCACCGAGGCCGGCGTGGCCGAGCAGGTCGTCCCGGTCTCGTACATGAACTCCTCCGCCGACATCAAGGCCTTCACCGGCAAGCACGGCGGCACGATCTGCACCTCCTCCAACGCGAAGCGCGCGCTGGACTGGGCCTTCGAACAGGGCGAGAAGGTCCTGTTCCTGCCCGACCAGCACCTGGGCCGCAACACCGCCGTACGCGACATGGGCATGTCCCTGGACGACTGCGTCGTCTACAACCCCCACAAGCCGAACGGCGGCCTCACCGCCGAGCAGCTGCGCGCGGCCAAGATGATCCTGTGGCGGGGCCACTGCTCCGTGCACGGCCGGTTCTCCCTCGAATCCGTCGAGGACGTACGGGCCCGCATACCCGGCGTGAACGTCCTCGTACACCCCGAGTGCAAGCACGAGGTCGTGGCGGCGGCGGACTACGTCGGCTCCACGGAGTACATCATCAAGGCCCTGGAAGCGGCCCCCGCCGGCTCCAAGTGGGCCATCGGCACCGAACTGAACCTCGTCCGCCGCCTGGCCAACCGCTTCGCCGCCGAGGACAAGGAAATCGTCTTCCTCGACAAGACGGTCTGCTTCTGCTCCACCATGAACCGCATCGACCTCCCCCACCTGGTCTGGGCCCTCGAATCCCTCGCCGACGGCAAGGTCGTCAACCGCATCCAGGTCGACCGGGAGACGGAGAGCTTCGCGAAGCTGGCACTGGAGCGGATGCTGGCGCTGCCGTAGGGCGCCTTGGGCGCGCAGGACTCAGGCCCGTGGGGCCCGCACCGGCCGGGGAGGCCGGTGCGGGCCCCACGGCCACGTGGTGGAGCCGTGACGCACGGCAGCCGAGGTCAGGGCACGAGGCTGTCGAGGTCGATGTCGACGAGGAACGGTACGGAAACCCTCAGCCGGTCCCGGTGAATGCCGGTGGCCACATAAGCGCAGGTCATGCCGTCGAATTCATAGGTGTGGACGGCGGGGACACCGGCCTCGTCCTCGATGCGCCAGAAGTGGGGGATCTTGGCTTGTGCGTACTTGAAGGGCTTCAGGGACCTGTCACGGTCCGCTGATTCCTCCGAGACGACTTCGATGACCAGGGCAACGTCTTCGGGCGAGTACCAGGTCCGGTCGGGATCGTACGCGGCGGTGGTGACCAGGATGTCCGGCTCGGGGCGGCTCTTCTTGTCGAGCCGGACGGTCATTTCCCGCTCGGTCTCGAACCCGGCAGGGGCGGATTGCCGCAACGCGAAGGTCAGGTTCTCCACCAGTCGGGAGTGCCAGGACCGCTGCGGCGACATCATGAAGATCAGGGCTCCGTCGATGAGTTCGGTGTGCCGCGGCGCCTGAGGGAGGTGGTCGAGGTCGTCGGCTTCCCAGCCACTGGGCCTGGGCGGGATCATCCAGTCGGGGAGTTCGGCGGTCACGGCTTCCTCCAGGCGCCTCGAAGACGGCGGTCAGGGGCCTTGATCCCGGATCGCGGACGCGGTCGGACGGCTGATGCCAGCGTAGTTGATGCGGCTGCCGGACACGGCCCACGGCCCGGCTCAGAGGTAGATCTGCCGCCGGCAGCCGCAGCAGAACGTCTTGCCGCCGCACCGCTCGGTTTTCCCGTGCTCACAGGGCGGCGCCTGCGCCTGCGCCAGCCGGGCGCCCCGGCTGACCGCGATACGGAGTGCGTCGCGCAGCGCCCGGAGGAACTTGTCAACGCCCGCATGTCCCGGCAACAACGGCAGCATGCGGACGCACCACGCTATCGCTGGGCGATCCTCGACGAGAGTCTGCTGCGACGGCAGATGGGCACCAGCGAGTGCATGTACGAGCAACTGGCTTCGCTGCTCAAGCAGGTAGATACTCCGGAGAGTAAGGTCCAGGTCATGCCCTTCAGTGCAGGACTCCACCCGCTGTTGGGCGGCGCACTGACCTTGCTGACACTCCCCAACGGCTCGTCAGTGGCCTACGAAGAGGGCATCGAGGCCGGTCACCTTTACGAGGACCCGGACATGGTGAAGAAGCGACGTCGGCAGTACGAAACACTCCGCGCGAACGCCCTTCCACTGTCGACGTCGGCGGACCTGATTCGAAAGGCTATGGAGAATTGCAGGCCACGCGAAGCACCCTTGACCTGAGCACAGCCCGCTGGCGCAAGAGCAGCCACAGCAACACCAACGGTGGCGAATGCGTCGAGATAACCGGGGACTTCCCCGGCACCGTCCCCGTACGCGACAGCAAAAACCCCCACGGCCCCATACTCACCTTCCCCAGCGCCTCTTGGGCCGCGTTCATCACCAGTCTCAAGACGGCCTGACACGGCTCGGCCCATCCCAGAACCTTCCTGGGACGGGCCGGGTCATGTGCGCCAAACGCCTCAGACGCCCGCGGGCTCCGGCGTACGGGGCTCCTCCGCGGGCCGCTCCCGCTTCGCCGCCCGCTTGGCCGCGCGGCGTTCCTTGCGGAGTTCGATCATCGCGTACAGCGTCGGAACGAGCAGCAGCGTCAGCAGCGTGGACGTGATCAGGCCGCCGATGACGACCACCGCCAGCGGCTGGGAGATGAAGCCTCCGTCGCCGGTGATGGAGAGGGCCATCGGGAGCAGGGCCATGATCGTGGCCAGTGCGGTCATCAGGATCGGGCGGAGGCGGTGGCGGCCGCCCTCGATGACGGCTTCGACCACGCCGTAGCCCTGGGCGCGGTACTGGTTGATCAGGTCGATCAGCACGATCGCGTTGGTGACGACGATGCCGATCAGCATCAGCATGCCGATCATCGCCGGGACACCCATCGGGGTACCCGTGGCGAGCAGCAGGCCGATCGCGCCGGTCGCCGCGAAGGGGATCGAGACGAGCAGGATCAGCGGCTGGATCAGGGACCGGAAGGTGCCCACGAGCAGCATGAAGACGATGGCGATGGCGGCCAGCATGGCCAGGCCGAGCGAGGAGAACGCGTCGGACTGATCGGAGGAGACGCCGCCGATCTCCGCCGTGGCGCCCTCCGGCAGGTCCAGGGCTTTGATCTTGGACTGGAGCTGGGCGGTGACCGCGCCGGTGTTGTCGCCGGTCGGCTTGGCGGTGACCGTCGCGGACCGGGCGCCGTCGATGCGGGTGGTCTGGACGGGGCCCGCGACCGTACGGATCGTGGCGAGGTCACCGAGCTTGGCCGGGCCCGCCGGGGTCGGTACGGCCAGGTCGCGCAGGGCGGCCTCGGAGGTGACCGGGTGGGTGGACTTGATGACGATGTCCCGCTCGGTGTCGTCGATCGTCGCCTTGCCGCTGGTGGTGCCGCGTACCGCCTGGGCGACGACCTGGCCGAGGGTGGCCTGGCTGTAACCTGCCGCGGCCGCCTTCGCGTTGGCCTGGACGGAGATGCGGGGCACGCTCTGCGCGAGGTCGCTCTGCACGTCGGTGACGTGGTCGAGGCCGGCGACGGTGGCCCGTACTTGCTCGGAGGCCTTCTTGAGGACGTCCGCATCGGCGGCCTTGACGACGACGCTGAGGTCCTGGTTGCCGAAGCCGCCACCGGAGGAGACCGTCGTCTCGCCGATGTCCTTGCCGAGCGTGTCGAGTTCGGTGCGGAGCTTGTCGGTGACCTTCGCGGAGTCCGCCGCGTCCTTCAGCTTGAGCTGGTACGAGGCCTGGTTGGCGCCGCTGCCGCCGCCGAAGGCCGCCATGAAGCCGGAGGAGCCGACGGTGACCTGGTAGTCCTCGACCTCGGTGATGCTGCCGAGGACCTTCTCCACCTTCTTGGCCTGGGCGTCGGCGGCCGCCAGGCTCGTGCCGGGCTTCAGTTCCTGCTTGACGCTGAGGGTGTCCTGGTCGCCCTGGTCGAAGAAGTTGGTCTTGAGGAGGGGGGCCATGCCGAACGTGCCGAGGAGGACGACGACGGCGATGACGAGGCTGGTGGCGCGGCGGCGGGTGGCGAAGCGCAGTACGGGGACGTACAGGCGCTGGAGCGGGCTGCCGCTCTCCTTGGCCTCGGCGGCCCGGCGCAGTTCCTCGGGGTCGGCGCCCTCGGGGATCTCCGGGGCGCGCAGGAACCAGTAGGAGAGGACCGGGACGACGGTCAGGGAGACCAGGAGCGAGGCGAGCAGGGCGACCGTCACCGTGATGGAGAAGGAGCCGAACAGGGCGCCGACCATGCCGCCGACCACGCCGATGGGCAGGAAGACCGCCACCGTGGTGAGGGTGGAGGAGGTGATCGCGCCGGAGACCTCGCGGACGGCGGTCAGGATCGCCTCGCGGCGCTCCTCGCCGTAACCCAGGTGCCGTTTGATGTTCTCCAGGACGACGATCGAGTCGTCCACGACGCGTCCGATGGCGATGGTCAGCGCGCCGAGGGTGAGCATGTTCAGCGACAGGTCGCCGGTCCACAGCACGATCAGCGTGATGACGACGGACAGCGGGATGGAGACCGCGGTGACCAGCGTCGAGCGCAGGCTGAGCAGGAAGACCAGGATCACGATCACGGCCATGGCCAGGCCGAGCAGTCCTTCGGTGGTCAGCGACTCGATGGACTTGGAGACCGCGGGGCCCTGGTCGGAGACGACGGTGACCTCGGTGCCCTTGCCGAGCGCCGTGCGGATGCCGGGCAGCTTGTCCTTGACGGCCTCGGAGATGTCGACGGCGCTGCCGTCCCGGCCCATGGTCACCATGACGGCCAGGCTGGGCTTGCCGTTGGTGCGGGTGATGGAGGTGGGGGTGGCCTGCTCCTCCTTGACGGTGGCGACGTCACCGAGGCGTACCGGCTTGCCCGCCGAAGCGCTCCCGGAGCCCGCGGAACCAGCGCCGCCGGGGCCCGCTGCGGGGGTCAGGGGCAGGTCGCGGATCTGCTGCGCGGAGGTGAAGCCGGAGCCGACCTGGACGGTGTTGCTGCGGCCCTTCTCGGCGAACGAACCGGCGGGCACGGACGCGCCGCCCGCCTCCAGCGCCTGGCCGAGCGCCGCGGCCGTCATCCCGGCCTGCGCGAGCTTGGCGTCGTCGGGGGTGACGGCGACGATGCGGTCCCGGACGCCGTCCACGGTGACCTGGCCGACGCCCTCGATGTTCTTCAGGCCGGGCACGACGCTGCGGTCGAGCTGGTCGGCCAGCGTCTGCTGGTCCTTGCCGGTGGCGGAGACGGCGAGTACGACGGCGGGGATGTCGTCCGTCGAGCCGGCGACGACCTGCGGGTCCACGTCCTTCGGCAGCTTGGCCCGGGACCGGTTGACGGCCTGCTGCACGTCGGCGACCAGCCGCTTGGAGTCGTTGCCGTAATCGAACTGGGCCATGATGACGGCCGAGCCCTCGCTCGCCGTCGAGGTGACGCCCTTGATGCCGTCGACCGCCTGGATTCCGTCCTCCAGCGGTTCGATCACCTGCTTCTCGACGACGTCGGGCGAGGCGCCCTGGTACGGCGCCAGCACGGACACCATGGGCAGTTCGATGGTGGGCAGGAGCTGCTGTTTGAGCTGGGGGATCGCGATGGCGCCGAAGGCGACCGCGACGATCGACATCAGCGCTATCAGGCCCCGTTGTACGAGGCTGAGTCGGGACAGCCAGGACATGGGTGGGGTCTCTCTTCTGTTCTGTACGGCGTTCTCGGCAGGCGGGCGCCACTGGCCCGACTAAACGATCCGCCACGCCCCGCCGGGTTTTCCTCGCTCCCAGGTCGGTTTCCGCCCCGCGCGCAGTACAGCGTTCGGAGTACGGCGGTCTCCACCCCCTGCTGCACCCGTGGGCGGACGGGCCCCTGCCACCCCGTCCACGGGCGGTTCCCCAGGGCTCCCTGCCGCCCCGTCCGCGGACAGTTCCCCGCGGCCCCCTACTGCGCCCGGGGGCGCACCAGCCCCGACTCGTACGCGATGACGACGAGCTGGGCCCGGTCGCGCGCGCCCAGCTTGGCCATGGCCCGGTTGACGTGCGTCTTGACGGTGAGCGGGCTGACCGCGAGCTGCTCCGCGATCTCGTCGTTGGACAGGCCGCCCCCGACCAGGACGAGCACCTCACGCTCACGGCCGGTCAGGGTGGCCAGCCCGGCGGCTCCGGGCCGCCCGGGGCCGCCCTCGGCCGGCTCCTCCCCCTGCGCGAGGAACTTGGCGATCAGCCCCTTCGTGGCGGCCGGCGACAGCAGCGCCTCACCGGCTGCCGCGATCCGGATGGCACTGAGCAGCTCGTCCGGCTCGGCCCCCTTCCCGAGGAACCCGCTGGCCCCGGCCCGCAGCGCCTGCACCACGTAATCGTCGACCTCGAAGGTCGTCAGGATGACCACCCGCACAGCGGTCAGGTCCGGGTCGGCGCTGATCATGCGGGTGGCGGTGAGGCCGTCGACGCCCGGCATCCGGATGTCCATGAGGACCACGTCAGCCCCGGTGGACCGCGTCAGCTCGTACGCCTCGGCACCGTCGGACGCCTCCCCCACCACCTCCATGTCGGACTCGGAGTCCACCAGGATGCGAAAGGCGCTGCGCAGCAGGGCCTGGTCGTCGGCGAGCAGTACTTTGACGGTCATCCGGTGTCCCCCGTGCGGCAGGTGCGGGCGGGCGCTTCGGCCCCGGTGGTCTGGGTCGTCCGGGCGGCTCGGGTCTGGAGCGGCAGCCGTACGCGTACCTGGAAGCCGCCGGCCGGGCGGGGGCCGGTCTCGATCGTGCCGCGCAGCGCGGCGACGCGTTCGCGCATGCCGATCAGGCCGTGGCCGCCGCCGGGTTCCCGGGTGCGGGAGCCGGGGTCCGGGCCGGTGGCGCCGCCGTCGTCCAGGACGGTGACGGTCAGGGCGTCGGCGTTGCGCACGATGCGGACCGTCGCGCGGGCGCCCGTACCGGCGTGCTTGTGCACGTTGGTCAGCGCTTCCTGGACGATGCGGTACGCGGTGAGGTCGATGGCGGCGGGCAGGCCGTCCACCTGCCCCGGGACGTCGAGGGTGACCGGCAGCCCGGCGCGTACGAAACCGTCCACGAGCTGGTCCAGCACGCCGAGGCCCGGCGCGGGTTCGGTGGGGGCCGTCGGGTCGTCGGACTGGCGCAGCAGGCCGACGGTGGCGCGCAGCTCGTCCAGGGCGGAACGGGACGCCTCGCGTACGTGCGCCAGCGCCTGCTTGGCCTGGTCGGGGCGGCTGTCCATGACGTGCGAGGCGACTCCGGCCTGCACGTTGACCAGGGCGATGTGGTGGGCGACCACGTCGTGCAGCTCGCGGGCGATGCGCATCCGCTCCTCGGCGACGCGGCGCCGGGCCTCCTCCTCGCGGGTGCGCTCGGCGCGTTCGGCCCGTTCCCGTATGGCGGCGACGAAGGCGCGCCGGCTGCGGACGGCGTCACCGGCCGCGGCGGCCATGCCGGTCCACGCGAAGATCCCGAGGTTCTCCTGGGCGTACCAGGGACGGTCGCCGAAGAGCATCGCGGCGGCGGTCAGCACGACGACGGTCAGCGCGCCGACGCGCCAGGTGGTGGAGCGGTCGGTGCGGGCGGCGAGGGTGCACAGGGCGATGACCACGGCGCAGGCGACGGGGGCGCGCGGCGCCCCGGATTCCAGGAGCAGTTCGAGGACGGTGCACACGCCGGTGGCCGCCAGGACGCTGCGCGGGAAGCGGCGGCGCAGGACCAGGGCGCCGCCGGCGGCGACGGCGAGGACCACGGTGGTGGCGGTCAGTTCGCGTTCGCCGAACCGGGGCCCGTGCGGTCCGTGCGGCTCGGCCACCGCGCCGACCAGGATCGCCACGACGACGGCGAGCGCCAGCACCGCGTCGAACGCGAGCGGGTGGGCGCGTATCCAGGCGAACGGGCCGCCGCCCGGACGCGGACCGGGCTGCCCGGGGGCGAGGGGAGTCACGGGGAAACGGTAGCGCCCCGGTCCCGTGCGGGATCCGGGGCGCTTGCCTGCGCTGGAGGTGGTACGGGCCGCCCGGGGCTCCGGGCGGCGGGTCAGCCCGGGATCAGGCCGTCGTCGCTGAGCATCTGCCTGACCTCGTCGAGGGTCGCGTCCTCGGAGGGCAGGATCAGCTCGGACGGTTCCAGGGCGTCGTCCGGCAGCGGGCTGCCGAGGCGGCGCACCGCGTCCAGGAGGGCACCGAGGGTGCGCCGGAAGCCTTCCTCGTCGCCGCTCTCCATCTCTTCGAGCAGCTCGTCGTCCAGCTTGTTCAGCTCGATGAAGTGCGCGTCGGCGAGCTTCACCTGCCCCTCCCCCATGATCCGTACGATCACGACGGTCTCCTTCTGGTCCGATGCGGCGGCCTGATCCAGTGCGGCGGTCCGGTCCGGCGCGACGACCTGATCCGATGCGGCGGCCTGGTCCGGTGCGGCGGTCCCGATGAGGCTAACCGCCGCCGGCCGTCACTGCTTGTCGAAACGCGGCTGTCCGGGCTGCGCCTGCGGGGCCTGCTGCCCCTGGCCCGCCTGGCCGCCCTCGATGGCCTGCTTGTCGGCGCCCGGGCCGGCCAGCTCGGCCTTCATCCGCTGGAGCTCCAGCTCCACGTCCGTACCGCCGGAGAGCCGGTCCAGCTCGGCGGTGATGTCGTCCTTGGCCATGCCGGTCGGGTCGTCGAGCGCGCCGGAGGCCAGCAGCTCGTCGATGGCGCCGGCCCTGGCCTGCATCTGCGCGGTCTTGTCCTCCGCGCGCTCGATGGCCATGCCGACGTCGCCCATCTCCTCGGAGATGCCGGAGAACGCCTCACCGATACGGGTCTGGGCCTGGGCGGCGGTGTACGTGGCCTTGATCGTCTCCTTCTTCGTACGGAAGGCGTCGACCTTGGCCTGCAGGCGCTGCGCGGCGAGGGTGAGCTTCTCCTCCTCGCCTTGGAGCGTCTGGTGCTGCGTCTGCAGGTCCGTGACCTGCTGCTGGAGGGCGGCCCGGCGGGACAGCGCCTCGCGGGCGAGGTCCTCGCGGCCGAGCGAGAGGGCCTTGCGGCCCTGGTCCTCCAGCTTGGAGGACTGGTTCTGGAGCTGGTTGAGCTGCAGCTCCAGGCGCTTGCGGGAGGTCGCCACGTCGGCGACGCCGCGGCGGACCTTCTGCAGCAGTTCCAGCTGCTTCTGGTACGAGTAGTCAAGGGTCTCGCGCGGATCCTCGGCCCGGTCCAGGGCCTTGTTGGCCTTCGCGCGGAAGATCATCCCCATCCGCTTCATGACACCGCTCATGGGCCTCGCGCGCCCCCTTCTGACCGAGTTACATCGGGCTTCGGCTCCAGCACATCTACAGACCCCACAGTACGGGCCCCGGTTCCATTACCGCACTGTTCGGACCCGGATGCGCTCCTCCTGCAGGACGATCAGGGTGCCGCCGCTATCCGGCGCAAGGAGTAGGGACCGCCCCGGGAACCCACACCGTGCCCCCTTCGCCCCCATTTGTCCCATGCGTGGCGCCCGCCACAGGCCGGCGCCGTTGCCGGATCGTTCCCCATGCCGCTGTGGTCCATGCGCGGCCAACCCGTACTCTTGCGTGTGTGTTCCGAAGCCGTTCGAAGGATGAGCAGGCCGCGACCGCCAAGGTGACCGCGTCCGAGCCGAAGCAGCCCCGCGACCCGCAGGCCCCGAAGGGCCGCCCGACGCCGAAGCGCAGCCAGGCGCAGTCGCAGCGCCGTACGCGTGCGCACACCCCTGCCAACCGCAAGGAGGCGCAGAAGGCGGCGCGTGAGGCGCGCCGCGCCGACATGGCCCGGCAGCGCGAGGCGCTGGCCAACGGCGACGAGCGGTTCCTGCCGGTCCGCGACAAGGGCCCGGTGCGCCGTTTCGCGCGCGACTTCGTCGACTCGCGCTGGTGCGTGGCGGAGTTCTTCCTGCCGATGGCCGTGATCATCCTGGTGCTGACGATGCTGCGCCAGCCGGCGATCCAGAACATCGCGCTGCTGCTGTGGCTGTTCATCATCGTGCTGATCGTCATCGACTCGTTCGTGCTGTGGTTCTCGCTGAGCCGGCGCCTCAAGCAGCGCTTCCCGGACGACAACCACAAGGGCGTCAAGCCCTACGCCCTGATGCGCACGCTCCAGATGCGCCGGCTGCGTCTGCCGAAGCCGCAGGTCAAGCGCGGAGAGCGGCCCTGAACGCAACCTCTTCGGGCTTCTCGCCCGGCGCTGAGCGGTGGCTCGGCGGGCTGGGCGGACTGCGCAACACGGTCCGCCAGGAACTGGTGGCCCGCCAGCTGGAGGAGCAGATAGCGGCGCGCTTCCCGGTCGGGCAGCGGCTGCGGATCCTCGACGTGGGCGCGGGCCAGGGCACCCAGGCACTGCGGCTGGCCCGGGCCGGGCACAAGGTCACCGGCCTGGAGTCCGACCCGGCGATGCTGGCGGCGGCCCGTACGGCGCTGGCGGAGGAGCCGGCCGGCATCCAGGAGCGGATGGAGCTGATCGAGGGGGACGGCCGGGACACCGGTGTGCTCTTCCCGCCCGGCGCCTTCGACATGGTGCTCTGCCACGGCGTGCTGATGTACGTGGCGGAGCCGGACCCGATGCTGGCCGGGCTGGCACGCGTCCTGGCACCCGGCGGGCTGCTGTCCCTGGTGGTGCGCAACGCCGACGCGCTCGCGATGCGGCCCGGCCTGTCCGGCGACTGGGCCGCCGCCCTGGGCGCCTTCGACACACCCGAGTACGTCAACCGCCTCGGCCTGAAGGCGCGCGCCGACCGCCTGGCGGCGCTGACCGCGACGCTCGACGGGATCGGCGCGCCGCTGGAGACCTGGTACGGCATCCGGGTCTTCACCGACACCGCGGCGGACGATGCGCCGCCGCCCCCCGACCACGAGCTGGAACGGCTGCTGGCCGCCGAGGACCGGGCCGGCCGCACGGATCCGTACCGTGCGGTGGCGGCGCTGCTGCACCTGTGCGGCGTACGGGGCGGGCCGGGCGGCGAGGGGCGCCAGTAGCGCGGCGGCGGGGGCGTACGGAGGCGGCTGCGGCTCGGACGCAGGTGCCGCGCGCCCCTGTGTGCGACCCGGGACGCGGTTTCTCGCCACGGCGTCCGATCAGGGGGCGGTTCAGGCGTCCTGACGGGACACTTCAGACATGACGCCTTCACTGACTTCCCGTCACCGGGCGGCGGTCGCCGCGGCCGCAGCCCTGTGCGCGACCGCGCTGGTGGCCGGCTGCTCCGGCACCGACTCCTCCTCCGGACCCGGCAAGGACGTCTCCTCGTCGGCCCCCGCGGCCGCCGCCACCTCCCCCGCGAAGGCGGCGGCCCCCAGTGTCAGCACCGACCTGCAGAACGCGTACCAGAAAGTGGTCAGGGACGTGCTGCCGTCGGTCGTCCAGATCACCACCGGGGAGGGGCTGGGCTCCGGGGTGGTGTACGACGCGCGCGGGCACATCGTCACCAACGCGCACGTCGTCGGCGAGGACAAGAAGTTCGAGGTCACCACGGCGCGCGGCAGCCGCTCCCTGGACGCGACGCTGGTCGCCTCGTACCCGGAGCAGGACCTCGCCGTCATCCGGATCGACGATGCGCCGAAGGACCTGAAGCCCGCGACGTTCGGTGACTCCGCCAAGGTCGAGATCGGGCAGATCGTGCTCGCCATGGGCAGCCCGCTGGGCCTGTCCGGCAGCGTCACGCAGGGCATCGTCTCGGCGACCGGACGCACCGTCAGCGAACCCAGCAGCGGCGGCGGTACGGGCGCGACCCTCGCGAACATGGTGCAGACCTCCGCCGCCATCAACCCCGGCAACAGCGGCGGCGCGCTGGTCAACCTCTCCGACCAGGTCATCGGCATCCCCACGCTGGCCGCCACGGACCCGCAGATGGGTGAGGGCGCGGCGCCCGGCATCGGCTTCGCGATCCCGGCGTCCACCGTCCGCAACATCGCCGACCAGATCATCAAGGACGGCAAGGTCACCAACTCGGGCCGGGCGGCGCTCGGCATCACGGGCCGCACCCTGGTCGGCGCGGACTTCGAGGGCGCCGGGGTGAGCGTGGCGAGCGTCAAGGAGAACGGCCCGGCGGACCGGGCGGGCATCGAGGCCGGTGACGTCGTCGTGAAGTTCGACGGGACGGCCGTCCGTACGATGCAGGCGCTGTCGGAGGCGCTGGCGGGCCACAAGCCCGGCGACAAGGTGGACGTCACGGTCGACCGGGACGGGTCGCGGAAGACGGTGCGGGTGACGCTGGGGACGATCTAGCGGGAAGGCGCGGGGGCGCCGGCCGGGCGTGACCCGGCCGACGCCGGCCTGCCGCCAGGGCCTGTCTCTCAGATCCCGCCTAGCCCGCGTCGGCGTGCAGGCTCATCGCGTAGATCTCGGTTCCGTCCTCGAAGAGCGTCACCCTGTCGGCGCCTCCTTCGAGGAGGTCCTTCCACACCTCGCCGATCCAGGATTCCGCGTCCCCCTGGGTGGAGAAGTCCTCCGGCTGCACCGCGGGCTCCGTCTCCGTACCGTCGGCCTTCTCGAACCGCCATGTCCACGCCATGTCCGCCTCCTGGGTCCCACCGAGTGCCTGCTGGTTCGCGCACCGTGGCGCGCCGCGGTGCCGTCCTTGCTGTCCTCCGTACGAGCGCCGTACGAGCGGCGTATTCCCCGCGAACGCGCGGCGTACGTCCTCGCGTACGTGCTGATCCGCAGCCTAACGGCCGTGTCGAGACGGGCCCCCGCGCGCCCGGTCGGCGCGGGCGGGAGAAAATCGGCGGGTGGAACTGACTCTCCTCGGCACCGGAGCCCCCCGCGGGCTGCCGCGCCCCGGCTGCCCCTGCGCCGCCTGTGCCTCCGCCGTCGGCGACGAGGCGCGGGCGGCCACCGCGCTGCTCGTCGACGGGGCGCTGCTCCTGGACCTGACGCCAGGTCCGGCCTTCGCGGCCGCCCGCGCCGGGCACTCGCTCACCGCCGTACGGCAGGTGCTGCTCTCGCACCCGCACGACGGGCCGGCCATGGAGGTGCCCGCCGGACTGCCGCAGCCGGGGCGGGTCGCGGACGGCCGGGAGCTGGCGCTGCTGGACGGGCACCGGGTGCGGGCCGTCGCCGTGGACGTGCCGGGCACCGGCTACGAGGTCGGCGGCGCCGACGGCGAGCGGCTGCTGTACCTGCCGCCGGGCGCCGCGCCGGCCGGGCCGGCCGACGGCGAGGGGCCCGGCCGCGGCGTCCGCCCGTACGACATGGTCCTGCTGGACGTGCTGGGGCGGCCGGACGCACTGGCCCGGCTGCGGGCCGGCGGCGCCGTGGACGCGGCGACCGACGTACTGGGCGTCCACCTGGACCACACCGTGCCGCCCGGCCCGGAGCTGCACCGACGGCTGGCGGCGGCGGGCGCGCGTACCGTGCCGGACGGCACGTCGCTGCTGGTCGGCGAGTACCACGCGGTTCCCGACCTGCCGCGCCGCACGCTGGTGCTGGGTGGCGCGCGCAGCGGCAAGTCGGCGGAGGCCGAGCGGCGGCTCGCCGCCTTCCCCGACGTGCTCTACGTCGCGACCGGCGGCACCCGTGACGGGGACACGGAGTGGGCCGCGCGGGTCTCGGCCCACCGTGAACGCCGCCCGGCGTCCTGGCGCACGACGGAGACCTGCGACCTGCTGCCGCTCCTCGAAGGCGGCGCCCGGCCCGAGGACCGCCCGGAGGACCGGCCGGGCGGACCCGCCGCCCTGGCCGCCCCGGACGACTCGCCGCTGCTGATCGACTGCCTCGCCCTGTGGCTGACGCACGCCATGGACGAGGTCGGCGCGTGGGACGACGAGAAGTGGGCGGCGGGCGGTGAGCGGGAGCTGCGCGCCCGGGTGGACGAGCTGGTCGCGGCGGTGCGCGGCACCCGGCGTCCGGTGGTGGCGGTGAGCAACGAGGTCGGTTCGGGGGTGGTGCCGGCGACCGCGTCCGGCCGCCGCTTCCGCGACGAACTGGGTCGCCTGAACGCGATGTTCGGCGCCGAGTGCGAACACGTCCTGCTGGTCGTCGCCGGGCAGGCGCTTGCGCTGCGCGGATGACACGGGCCGGGCCGTGCCCGTGTCCGCTTGCCCGCGCCCGCGGCGCCGGGTGGTCTTGGATCCGTGACCGATACGGATGGCCCGGCCGGCTCAGGCGCCGCCCTCACCGACACGACCGGCCCCGCGGCCGGCCGCACGCCCCGCCGCGCGCGCCGTTTCGACGCTGCCGTACGCGCCTACGTACGGCAGCACCCGCACGCCACCGTCGTCGCGCTCGGCGAGGAACTGGACAGCTCCGCCTTCCGGCGGCTGGACAACGGGTGGCTGCACTGGCTGACCGTGGAGCCGCCGGAGGCCGCCGCGGTCCGCCGGATGCTGACGCCGGACGGGCCCCGGCGGCGGACGCTCGCGTGCCCGGTGACCGGCCCCGGCTGGCTGGACGCGGTCCGGGAACCGGAGCGCGGGGTGGTGGTGATGGCGCGCGGGCTGCTGATGTTCCTCCGGCCGCCCGAGGTGCGGGCCCTGATCGCGGCGTGCGCGGAGCGCTTCCCCGGGGGCGCGCTGGTCTTCGACGCGGTGCCCCGGTGGTGCGTGGGCCGGGAGCGGCCGCGTCCGGGCGCCCGTATGCCGACGAGCCGGGACCGGCTGCCCGGGGACGTCCGCACGGCTCCGGCCGCACCGCCGCTGCGCTGGGGCATGAACGCCGCCGACCGGCCGAGGATCGCGAGCGCGCACCCGAACATCCTCACCGTCCGCGAAGTACCGCCGCCAGGACGCGGGCCGCTCGCCGGGCACCTGGCGCACTGGCGGGAGCACGTACCGCTGCTGCACACGCCTGCCCGCACGGTCACCGAGATCCGCTTCGGCCTCCGCCCGGCCGCCCCCGGCCCCGGGTCCGGCTGCCGCCCGGCCGCCCCGGCCGCCCCCACCACCCGGCCCGGAGGCGCCCCCGCCGACCCGGAGCGGGCCGCCGGGCACCGTTCCCGGTAATCTGCGCCGAATGAGCGCCCTGAACCTCGATGACTTCGCCCACCTGATCGAGCGCCCCGACGGCGGCGCGCGCCGCGATGCCGAGGAGCGCCGGCAGCGGCTGGCGGTGCCGCCCGGGGCCCTGGGCCGGCTGGACGAGCTGGGCGAGTGGCTGGCCGCCGCACAGCAGCAGGTGCCGGTACGGCCGGTCGAGCGGCCGCGCGCGGTGCTGTTCGCGGGCGACCACGGGGTGGCGTCGCTGGACGTCTCGGGCCGTCCGGCCGGGACGACGCACCAGCTCGTACGGGACGTGCTGGACGGGTCCAGCCCGGCGGCGGTCCTCGCGCGCCGGGCCGGGGTCCCGGTGCGGGTCGTCGACATGGCGGTGGACTGCGACCCGGCGGAGCTGCCGGAGGACGTCACCCGGCACCGGGTACGGCGCGGTTCGGGCCGGATCGACATCGAGGACGCGCTGACGCCCGAAGAGGCCGAGCGGGCCTTCCGGGCGGGCATGGCGGTCGCCGACGAGGAGGCGGACGCCGGTACGGACCTGGTCGCGCTCGGCGACCTCAGCGTGGGCGGCACCACCGCGGCGAGCACGCTGATCGCCGCGCTGTGCGGCACCGACGCGTCGGTGGTCACCGGACGCGGCGGCGCGGGCATCGACGACCTGGCCTGGATGCGCAAGTGCGCGGCGATCCGCGACGCGCTGCGCCGGGCCCGGCCGGTCCTCGGCGACCAGCTGGAGCTGCTGGCCGCCACCGGCGGCGCCGACCTGGCCGCGATCACCGGGTTCCTGCTCCAGAGCGCGGTCCGGCGCACCCCGGTGATCCTGGACGGGGTGGTCTCGGCGGCCTGCGCGCTGGTGGCGCAGCGGGTGGCGTTCCGGGCGCCGGACTGGTGGCTGGCCGGACAGGTCAGCGGTGAGCCGGCGCAGTCCAAGGCACTCGACCGGATCGCGCTCAACCCTTTGCTCGATCACGGCGTCACTGCTGGTGAGGGGACGGGATCGCTGCTCGCCCTGCCACTGGTGCAGGCGGCCGCGGCCCTGGCGGCAGACCTGCCCGTACGCGACTGAGCGGCGCCGGCCGGCAACGGCCCGCGCCGCTGTGAAGTGGCCGGATTCCAGCGGATCCGGGCATCGACGACGCCCCCATATGATCAAGTTTCATGGGAGAAGTCCGTTTGAGCCCGGATGAGGACCGCACCCGCGGTCGGTGGTCACAGCGCGGTGCCGCGTACGCCGTGTGGTACCTGCGCGCCGTCACCTTCATCAATTTCCTCAGCGCCGTGTGGGTGTCTTTCGGACAGGACATCCGCCGGCACAACGTCGATGAGTTCTTCACGCCGTACCTGCTCACCGCGGGATTCGCCTCCGGCGTCTTCTCGCTGTTCTTCGCGGTCACCATGCGGCGCCGCAAACGCGCCGCGTGGATACTGAACCTGGTGCTGTCCGGGCTGTTCCTGGCGCTGTTCGCCCTCGCGATGGTGACGGCGCCGGAGTTCCGGCAGCACGGGCAGAACTGGTTCTCCTTCGTCGTGACGCTGCTGTTCGTCGTCTCACTGCTCGTCGGCCGCACGGAGTTCTACGCCAAGGGCGACCGCTCCAACCCCAAACTGGCCGCGGCCGTCGCGCTCGGCGGCCTGCTGGTGACCTCGCTGCTCGCCGCGCTCCTGGTCACCCTCGCCAACACCGCGCACGACAGCCACCACGCGTCCTTCCTGGACCGCTGGCGTTACGGCATCATGCGGCTGGTCTCCATCGCCGCCGACGAGGACCGCTTCCCCGGCATCGCCACGCCGAACTGGGCCAACGTCGTCATCAACGTCATGAGCTCCGTCCTGCTGCTGCTCGTGCTGTGGGCCGCCTTCCGCTCCGTACGCAGCACCGACCCGATCACCCCCGAGGACGAGGAGCGGCTGCGCGACCTGCTGGCCCGCCAGGGCGACCGGGACTCGCTGGGCTACTTCGCGCTGCGCCGCGACAAGAGCGTCATCTGGTCCCCCACCGGCAAGGCCGCCGTCACCTACCGCGTCGTCGGCGGGGTCTCGCTCGCCTCCGCCGACCCGATCGGCGACCCGGAGGCGTGGCCCGGCGCCATCGACCTGTGGCTCGCCGAGGCCCGCTCGCACGGCTGGGCGCCGGCCGTGATGGGCGCCAGCGAGGAAGGCGGCACGATCTACGCCCGGCACGGCCTGGACGCGCTGGAGCTGGGCGACGAGGCGATCGTCGACACCGGGGAGTTCACGCTGGAGGGACGCGCGATGCGCACCGTCCGGCAGGCGTACAACCGCGTCAAGCGCGCCGGATACACCGTCCGCATCCGCCGCCACGAAGACATTCCCGAGGCGGAGATGGACCGGCTGCTGAAGCTGGCCGACGACTGGCGCGACGGCGAGACCGAGCGCGGCTTCTCGATGGCCCTGGGCCGCCTCGGCGACCCCGGCGACGGGCGCTGCGTGATGCTCGAATGCACCGACGCCGACGGTGAACTGCGCGCGCTGCTCAGCTTCGTGCCGTGGGGCGCCAAGGGCCTCTCGCTCGACCTGATGCGCCGCGACCGGGACTCCGAGAACGGGCTGATGGAGTTCATGGTGCTGGAACTGATCCAGCGGGCGAAAGAGGTGGACGTCACTCAGGTCTCACTGAACTTCGCGATGTTCCGCTCCGTCTTCGAACGCGGTGCGCGGCTCGGCGCGGGCCCGGTGCTGCGCCTGTGGCGCTCGCTGCTCAGCTTCTTCTCCCGGTGGTGGCAGATCGAATCGCTCTATCGCGCCAACGCGAAATACCGGCCCATCTGGGAGCCCCGGTACATGCTCTTCGAAAAGAGCACCGACCTGCTGCGCATCGGCCTCGCCAGCGCCCGCGCCGAGGGGTTCCTGGAGGCCCCCGGCCTGCCGAAGTGGCTCAACCGCAAACACCTGGAGACCAAGAGATGAGCGAGCCGGTCCTGCGCCGCGCCGTGCGTGCCGAGTGGGGCCTGCTGTTCCGGACCGTGTGGTCGGGCCTGCGCGCGAAGAAGCTGCTGGCGATCCCCATGACGATCTCCGCGGTGCTGCTCACCTCGCTCTTCCAGATCGTCCAGAACCAGTCCTGGGGCTATCAGTTCATCCAGAACATCGGCTCCGTACAGGCCGACGAGCACCTGTGGCTGGCGCTGCTGCGTACGCCGCTGTCGCTGTTCGTACCGGCCCTGGACCTGCCGGTGTGGGGCGCGCTGGCGCAGCTCCTGCTCGTCTTCGGCATCTGCGAGATCTGCCTGGGCCGGGCCCGGACGCTGGTCATCGCGTACGCGGCCACGCTCGCCGGGACGATGTACGCGCGAATCGGCATCTGGCTCGGCCCGGACAACCCGATCGGCCTGCCGCCGACGGACGCGTTCGTGCACGACACCGGCCCGTCGGCGGCCGTCGTCGGCCTCGGGATCTTCGTGTGCTGGGTGTACCGGGCGTGGTTCACGTGCGCTCTGGTGGTGCTGGCGATGGTCTACGAGGTGGTGTTCATCAAGAACAACCTGGCGGGCCGGGAGCACATCGCCGCGGTCGTGGCGGTGCTGGCGCTGTGCGGGGTGTGGGAGGTGCTGCACCGGCGCCGCAAGCCACGGGACGAGCAGCAGGTGAGGGCCGGTGGCTGAATCCCGGCCAGGCACCCGCCCGCCCGGCACGCGGGCTCTCAGTGGGTCGGCGCCCCGCCGATGACGTGGTTCACCCGGCGGCGCAGCCGGTTCCAGCGCCGGTCGTGCCGGAAGGCACGGACCTTCGCCTTGGCGCGGGCCTTGGGGCGCCGCCGGTAGAACCGTTTCGCCCACGGTGAGTTGGGGCGGGCCAGCCGGACCGCCCCGAACAGCGCGACGAACGGCACGAACACCCCGATCACCGCCATCCGGCCCTTGCCCTTGAAGAGCGCCACCAGCGCGAACAGGAAGTTGATCCCCACGGTCCGCACCACCCGGAAGCGGTTGTGGAACTCCTCGGGCCCCAGTTCGTTCACCCCGAACGGCAGGGCGCCGCCCAGGATCAGCGCGACCAGCGCGGCCGTGACGATCACGATCTCCACGCTCTTGGTGCCCTGCTCGCTCCAGTACACGTCGTCCAGGTGCAGGATCAGCGCGAACTCGTCCAGCACCAGCCCGACGCCCATCCCGAACAGCACCGCCGCCATCCCCGACCCGTACCCGTGGCGTCCGCCGGCCAGCGCGGTGAAGCCGCCGACCACCATCAGCACCACGCCCGGCACGACGTGGTGGATGTGCAGGCCGCCCGGCGAGATGTTCCGGAAGGGCCCCTTGCCGGCCCGGATCAGCCGGGTGATCACACGGGTCACGACGAAGGTCAGCACGAAGGAGACGAGCGCGAGCAGCAGCGGGAGCTTCCCCGGCTCGATGATGTTGCGGAACCACCAGTGACCCATGCCACGCACTCCCCATTTGTCGGGTATAGGGGCAATTTAGCGCCGTACGGTCCGGGACAGCCGGGTTAGCCTGCCGCGATGAACGACGCCGCCGCCCCGTCCGGCCCCTCGCCTTCCCCCACCCTCGGGGACGCCATGCGCTTCGCCTTCGGCACACTGACCGTGCTGCCCGTACGGCTCCGCCGCTGGGACCGGCCGGCAGCGCGCGGCGGCATGCTCTGCGCGCCGGTGGCAGGCCTGGCGGTCGGCCTGGCCTCAGCGGCTCTCGGAACCCTGCTCCTCCTCCTGGACAGCGGCCCCCTCCTCGCCGCCGTCGCCACCACGGCCGTACCCGCCGTCCTCACCCGCGGCCTCCACCTGGACGGCCTCGCCGACACCGCCGACGGCCTGGGCAGCGGCAAGCCCGCCGAGGACGCGCTGCGCATCATGAAGCAGTCCGACATCGGCCCGTTCGGCGTCATCACCCTGCTCTTCACCCTGCTCGCCCAGGCGGCCGCCTTCGCCCACCTGTACGAACGCGGCTGGGCCCACGGCGCGGCGGCCGCCGTGGTCGCAGCCGTCACCGCCCGCTGCGCCCTCACCCTCACCGCCCGTCCCGGCGTCCCCCCGGCCCGCCCCGACGGTCTGGGCGCCGCGGTGGCCGGCACGGTCCCCCTCCCCGCAGCGGCCACCACGGCCGCCGCCGTCCTGGCCCTCTCCGCCGCCCTCGGCACCCACACCGGCGCATCCGGCGCCCTCCACACAGCCCTGGCCGCCCTCCTCGCCCTCGCGGCCGGCGAGGCGACCCTACGCCGCTGCCGCCACCGCTTCGGCGGCATCACCGGCGACGTCTTCGGTGCCGTCGCGGAGATGACGGGGCTGGTGGCGGTGGTGGTGCTGGCGGTGGGGTGAACAGGGCGGAATGAAGCCCCCGTGGCCGTCAGGCTCCGGGGGCTTCGCGTCAGGCGTCAGCAGGCCTTTCGCCAAGCGTCCAGATGGAGGCGCTTCTGCAGCGAGCTGAGGCCCAGGCGCTTCGTCGAGGTGCAGAAACGGGCGGCCGGGAGTTCGTACTCGACGTGGAAGACGGGCTTGTCCGCCTTGATGAAGGGGGTCGTCTTGGCGCACTCGTCGTACTGGGCGCACTGCTCGTTGACGGCGAAGTCGAAGTCGCCGACGAGCTGGGGGATCTGGTCGAGGTCGTTCTTGAGGCCGACGGACAGGCCGCGGTCGTGGGCCAGCTCGGCGATCATGCGGTTGAAGGCGAGCTGGTCCTCGGCGGTCAGCTCGAAGCCGGTCTCGTTCTTGTAGCCGTCGACGTTGTCCGGCTCGACCGCGTCGAAGCCCTTGTCGCGGCACATGTCGAAGCGCTTGGCCATGAGCGGGCGCAGTACGTCCAGGCGGCGGATGTCGAGCCAGCGCTCGCCTTCCCAGCCGTTGTCCTCGCCGATGACGTCCTTGGGGAAGTGGCGCGCGTCCGGGCGGAAATCCTCGTAGGCGCCGACGCTGATGTAGCAGATGACCTTGCGGCCGCGGTGGTGGAGGTCGGCGACCGTGGATGCCTTTTCGCGGAAGCCGTCGATGTCGTAGACGGGGGCGTCCACGGAGAGATCGAGCTTTCCGGTGAGCTGCCACTGCCAGTCGACGCCCGGCTTCGGATGCCAGATGGGACGCGGCTTGCCGCCGGGACTGCTGGGGCTGGCGGAGCCGGTGCCGGGGCTCGCACTGTGGCTCGGCTTGTCGTGCGGGCCGGACGGGGTCTGCGAGCAGGCGGTGGTGACGAGCAGGAGTGCGCCGAGGAGGAGCGTGAGTCTCTTGCGGTGGTGCGGGGCGTGCGGGCGGTTCATCGGGGTGTCTCCAGGTAGGGCGGAAGTGCGTCCCAGGGATGCGGCGTGGTGCCGGGGACGGCGCAGTGCACGGCGGCTCCGCGCTGCCGGGCCAGCTCGGCGGCGGCCTCCGCACAGGTTTCGGGGAGGCCGTGGATGAGGTGGCAGAACCGTTCGGGCGGGTGGTGGGCGGTCCACGGCGGGACCTCGGCGGTCTCGTACGCGGCCCAGCTGTCCTCGAAGGTGACCAGGAGGTCCGCGAAGTCGAGGTAGCGGGGGTGCGGGTGGACGCCGTGGTTGAGGACGACGGTGCCGGCCCCGGCGGCGCGCGCGGCGACCGTCAGACGGCTGTAGTGCGTGAGGAGCCCGGCGTCGGACGCGGCCTGGTCGAAGAACACGCCGTCGGCCCCGTACCAGTCACGGTGCCGCAGCAGGTCCTGGGCGACGGCGGCGTGCGGGCGGCGTCCGTAGTCCGTGTCCGCGTAGCCGAGGACCCGTACGCCCGCGGCCCGCAACTGTCCGGCGGCCTCGGCGAAGTGCGGATCGGGGGCGGTGCCCGGCCCGCTGGCCGGATTGAGCACCACGCCGTACAGGTCGGGCGCCGCCGCGACCAGTCGCCGCCAGGCGTCGGGGCGTTGGGCGGGGTGCTCGTAGAGCGGCACCAGCAGCTGACGGGAGGGCGGACGGGACTGCCCCGAGGACGGCGAGGTCATGGTTCGGGGGCTCCTGTCGGAAATGGGACGAGATGCTGAGGATACGAGGGCGGGTGACAGGGCGTGAACCCGACGGCCGTTACCGGCCACTTGCGACGTACGGGAGGAACGTGCGTACCTCTGCGCAGCCCTGAGGCCGCCTCGGTGCGGGGACTTGGCGCGAGGCGGCGGGAAGAATGCTCAGCTGTCCATCAGGCGCACGCCTCAGCGATGCGCCGTGGCCCGCCCCAGCAGCGCCGATCCCACGGCCGCCAGGACGAGCGCGGCCGCGCCGCAGACCGTCAGCTGGGCGACGGCCGGGGACAGCGGCCCGGTCACCAGGACCGCGGTCTGGGCGGCCGCGGCCAGGCCGCACACCACCGCCGCGACCGGCACCGCCCCGAACGCCTGGAGGAGCAGCGCGGTCCACAGCACGACGCCCAGGCACAGCAGCCCCAGGCCGTGGGCCGCGTCCATCGGGGGCCCCTGCCGCCACAGCAGGCTGCCGACGCCGCCGAGCAGGGCGAGTACGGCGAGGTACCAGGCCAGGCACCGGGCCAGCGCGCCGGAGGTGGCGCGCCAGAATCCGGCGGGGGTGGTGCTGGTGCGCAGTGCGGCGACGGCCCGGCTGCGGTAGCGGTACAGCAGCCACTCGGCCGGGCCCATGCTGAGTGTGAGGGCCACCGCGGCGGGCGCCGCGACCTCGGCCTCGGCCCCGTACCGCAGCACGTCGCCGAGCGCCGTGAGCAGCACCAGCACCCCGATGGCCAGGCCGAAGAGCCCGTACGGCACGGAGGCCACGGCGCGCGGCGCGGGCCCGTCCCGCCGGGGCTCGCGGCGGCAGCGCAGGACGGTGACGGCGGCCAGCGCGACGGCCGCGCCGAGCGACAGGACGAGCAGGGCGGCCCGTACGGCGTCCGGCGGTACGTACACCGCCATCAGCGCGGCACCGAGCGCGACCGGGGCCAGCGCGCCCAGCAGCCACCGTTCCCGGCCGAAGACGAGCAGGGTGGTGGCCGCGCCGAGGTAGGCGGCCTGGCCGGCGGCGAAGACCACCGCGCCGGGCGCGTCCGCGTCGGCGGCGCCGACGGCCCAGGCGACGGCCGCGCCGGCCAGCGCGCCGAGCGGTGCGCCGACGGCGAGGGCCCGGGCGGCGGCCCGCCGTTCGCCGAGGCCGAGCCAGGAGTAGGCGCGGTGGGCGAGCGCCTGGTTCCAGACCCAGCCGGCCAGGGCGCCGGCCAGCAGGGGCATCGTTCCTGCGGGCAGCCCGCGGGGGTCCGGCGGGCCGGAAAGCAGGTGGGAGCCGACGAGGTAGGCGAGTCCCGGCAGGGCGAAGACCAGGGCGCGCAGCAGGCAGCCGAGCAGGCTGACCCGCCAGGGGTCGGTGTGCGCGCGGTCCGGTTCGGGGTAGCGGCGCGGCACCCGCTCGTACAGTTCCTCGGCGAGGGCGAAGGAGTTCTCGCGCCCGTAGGTGAGCTTGATCTGGTCGTCGCTCATGCCGTCGGACTCGATGATGGCGGCGATCTCGTCGGGGTGGACGGCGGCGGCGATCAGGTCGCCCATCCGCGCGGCGAGTTCGTCGACCGGATCGGGCGCGGCCCAGTGCGGGCGCTGGGGCCGCGGTACGTCCGGCAGGTCGTCCACACGGCCCTGACCGCCCTCCCCCGGCACCAGCCACAGGGGTCCGCTCACCAGCCGGCCCCGTCGGCGGCGAGGGGGGTGTTCCACGGCCCGCGCAGCTGGAGGGTCCACTCGTCCTGCGGCTGCTCCGCGGCCTGCTGGTACGCGCCGTCGAGTTCGCGGTAGACGGTGCGGAAGCCGTCGACGGAGCGGCGCAGCGTGAACTGGTCGATGACCCGCTGCCGGGCCCGGCTGCCGAGTTCGGCGCGCTTCTGCCAGCCGCCCCTGAGCAGTTCCAGGGTGGCTTTGGCCATCGCTTCCGGTTCGCGGGGCGGGACGACGAGCCCGGTGTCGCCGACCGCCTCGCGCACCCCGCCGACGTCGGTCGATACGGTCGAACGGCCGCACGACATGGCCTCTATGAGGCTGAACGGGAAGCCTTCGGAGATGCTGGAGAGCATCACGATGCTGCCGGCGGCGTAGGCGCGGGCCACGTCGTCGATGCGCCCCTCCCAGCTGATCCCGTCGGTCACGCCGAGCGAGGCGGCCAGCTTCTCGCAGCGGGTCTTGTACGCCTCACCGCCGGCCGGCACCCCGCCGAACAGCCGCAGCCGCAGGTCGGGGACTTCGGCGCGGCACAGCGCGTAGGCGCGGACGAGGGTTTCCAGGTCCTTGATCGGGTCGATGCGTCCGGCCCAGCTCAGCGTGGGCGCGTCGGGTTCCTGTTCGGCGTGCGGGAAGAGCTGGACGTCGACGCCGTTGTAGACGGTGCGGATCTTCTCGGGCGGGGTGCCGCCGCGCTCCTCCCAGCGCTTGTTGTACTTGTTGCACGGCGTGACGAGGTCGGCGGCCCGGTAACTCTCGACGGTCAGCTGCCGGTAGAAGCCGAGCATCAGGGCCTTGACGGGCCAGCGCTGGGCGTCGGAGCGGTAGCCGAGGTAGCGCTCGCGCAGGTAGATGCCGTGCTCGGTGAGGAGGAACGGTACGCCGTCGAACTTCTTGGCGGCGAGCGCGGGCAGGCAGGCCAGCCCGTTGCTGACGGCGTGCGCGACGCTGTCCTCCGGTACGCGGACGGACAGCGGGCGCAGCGCGTGTTCCAGCAGGTCGGTGGCGGTCAGCGCGTCGTGCACGGTGGGGGCGGCCGCGCGCGTGGCGACGTGCGGCAGGGTCCAGATCCACATCAGGGAGCGCAGCGCGGACTCGGTGCGCAGCGCGGCGCTCAGCCGCCCTTCGCGGGCGAGCTCGGCCAGTGCGTACAGCTCGGTGCCGAAGTCGGTGCAGGACTGCGGGTCCAGCATGGACAGCAGGAAGCGCTCGTAGGTGTCGACGAAGCGGCGCCGCTCGCGCCCCCGCAGCAGCCCGGCGGTGCGCCGGCCCGGCGGCGGGCCCCACATGGGGACGGAGGAGCGCGCGTAGACGTTGTCGGGCAGGTCCCAGGTCACCGGCTCACGGCCACTGCCGGTGAGCGCGATGACGTTGAAGCGGACCTCGGGCATTCCTCGCACGAGCTGGTCGCACCAGGTGGAGACGCCGCCGTGGACGTGCGGGTAGGTGCCTTCGGTGAGCATGGTGACGTGCCTGCCGGGCTGCGGCCCGTCGTCGGGCCGGTGACTTCGGCTGCCGACCTCGTACAGGGTTGCGTTCATGGCGAATCCCCCCGGGAATGAGTGCTGGGTGAAGCGGTGCGGAACGCGCGGACGCGGGTGCTGCGGGCACCGTGCGGGCGCGGTGCGCGTGACGCGGCCGGCGGCCGTGCCGGCCTGGTGCGGTGCGCGCGTGCGGAGCTGCGGGGACGTGCGGGTACTGGGGTGCGGGGGCGTGCGGTGCTGTGGGGGCGCGCACGGGGGCGGGGGTGGTGCGGTGGGCCGGCGCCGGTGCGCGGGCACAGCCGCGGGACACCTGTGCGGACGCGTCCGTACCTGCGCGTCCGTCCAGGTGTCCGGGGGCGGGTGCGCCGTCGTGCACCGGTACGCCGGTGCGGGCGCGGTGGTTCCGTGCGGGTACATCGGTGCGGGTACATCGGTGCGGGATCTGCGGTGCGGCGAGCGGGAGTACGGCGGGCTGGGGTGCGGGGCGGCCGGGCGCGTGCTGCGGTGCGCGGGCGCGGCCGTCGTGCACCGTCAGGTGCGGTGGCGGGCAGGGATCGGTGCGGTACGGCGGCTTCGGTGGTGGCGGGGTGCGGTGGGCGCCGGCGGCCGCCCGGTCCCGGCGCGCCCGGCCGGGTGCGCGGGCCGGGCGGCGCCGGGAACGTGTCAGGCGGTAGTCGGAAGTTTGAGCGTGATGGCCGCTCCGGGCGACTGCGCTGTGGCCCACTCCGATACCCGTCCGGCATAGCTCTCGCCGAATTCCGCGGTCCCGTCGGCACGTTGCGTTCTGGTTCCCTCGGGCATCGTAGCCGCAGCGGCCACCCCGGCCGGCGACGTGACGGTGACAACATCGCCAATTCTGTATGCCGTCACCGAACCGGCGTCCAGGGCCTTCTGCCAGGCCGCACGCTGCTGCAACTCGCGTCCGATGTCGCGGTGGCGCTGGTTGACGACAGGGGTGCTGTCCTCGAAGAACCCGCGATAGTCGGCCAGAACTTTGTCCAGAACCGGATAGGCGATCCGGTCCTCCGCGAGGTTGGACTGGTGGATGTAGTGCGGCCGCGGATCGTTGGCCAGAGCATGCCCGAGGGCGGTCCGCGCCTCCTGCGGGACGATGTACGAGGCGTAGCCCGTGGCGGTCGGCAACGGGTCGGGCAGGCACGTCGAGTTGGGGTCGGTCTCGCAGATCCCGCTGCCGCCGTCGGCCTTGCTCGTGTAGATCCAGTTGTACTCGTCGACCTCTTCGGCCGCCTTGCCCACGTTGTAGTACACGTTCATGGGGTAGCGCGGCACGGTCAGCGCCGCACCGGCCGGGCGCTGCGCGGACTCCCGCGAGTTGTCACTGGCCAGCCACTTGACGCCGGTGGCGGCGAGCGCGGGCGCCAGGTTGGGGTTGTCCTGCGGCTGCTGCGGCAGGGTCTTCAGACCGGAGTGCTCGCCGGTGACCAGCTCCGCGGGGTCCACTGCCAGGCCCTTGGCCACGCCCCAGGCGTGGTTCTTCTCGATCTCGCCGGTGATCTCGCCGAGGCTGACCCACCGGGTGCCGCCGAACAGGTCCTTGGCGCAGCGCCAGGGCACGACCGAGGTGTCCTGGACACAGCCGAGGAAGGGGTGGGTCCAGGTGTGGTTGACCCAGCGGTACTCGGCCTTGTCGGCGAGCAGCCGGTCGGCCATCGCGTCCACCCCGCCGTGCTCCAGCTTCCACTCCTCGCCGGAGCCGGCGTTGTAGACCATGTCGAGCTTGAATCCGCTGGAGCGCTGCCACTGGGCGGCGTACGCGGCGTCCGCCTCGGTCATCCGGACCGGCGTGGTGTCCGGGACGCCGGAGGGGCAGTCGAAGTCGCCGGGGGTGCAGTTGTTCGTGACGTCCCAGCGGGCGTCCGGGGCGAAGATGTCGTCGACCTGGACGGAGAAGTAGTTGCGGCTCCGGCCGAGGTGGATGCCCTGGGTCAGCCAGTCCACGATGCCGCGGGCGAGCAGCCGGAACTGCTGCTGGTAGCGGTTCTGCGCGAAGGTGACGACCAGTTCGCGGCGGCCGTCGCGGGCGTACTCGCCGATCAGCGAGCCGCGCGCGGAGGTGCCCGGCACCGCCGCGTCCAGGTACGACGTGAACGTGGCACCGGCGGGCGGGGTGGCCAGCGGCTGCGCTATGTAGCCGTAGCTCTCGGAGACCTGCGGGTCGGCGTCCTCGAAGGGCACCGCGCCCTTGAGGTAGCCGAAGGGGCCCGCCTTGCCCGCGGCGGTGGTGCGGGTGGCGAAGCCGTCCAGCACCCCGGCGTAGCCGCCGTCGTCGGGCGTGCGCAGGCCGACGTCGGGCCGCGCGTACGTGTACGCGTCCACCTGCGGGATCTTGTACGTGGTCTCGTACGCCTTCAGGGCGGCCAGTTCCGTGGAGGCGGCCGAGCCGAACGGATTGTCGTTCGGCAGGACGACGCCCTGGAACCTGGCGCGCGGCCGGCCGTCCACGGTGTCGCCGAGGAACGCCGCGTCGATCACCGGGCGGCCGGGGCTCGTCAGGTCGACGGTGGTGTACGGGACGCCCTGGCTGCGCAGTTCGGCGACGATCGCGTCGGTGGACTCGCCCCCGTCGCTCACGACCAGGATCCGCAGGTCGATGCGGGGTGCGAGGCTCGCCGCCGGGGGTGGCGCGGCCTGCGCTGCGGGGGCGCCCACCGCCAGCGGCAGTGCCGTGATCATCGCTGCCGCGAGTGCGGTCAAGACGTTGGCCGGTCTGGTGGCCGGCGTGCGGTTGCTGCCCATGGGCGCAGTCCCTTCCCCCCGGAAGTTCCCCCTGCTTCCGGAAGTGGTACCGGGCAGGCTCGTGCACATCATGCGAAGATTCCAGGCCGTCTATCCCCGAGTCGTCACTACTGTGACGCACGTCTCATTCGGCACAGGGGGGTTGACGGCGGGACCCGGAATGCGGCCGGGCCGCCTGCCCGCGGAACCGGCAACTCCCCTGGGCCCAGGAGGCGTTGGGTCTCCTGGGGCAGCTGGTGAAGATGTGACAGGCCGGGCCGATACGGCATCAAGCGGTTACGTCCGGGGCACCCGAGCGTAGGCTCGGCCGCAGCAGCGCCCAGAGCGCAGACGGACACCCGGACGGAACAGGACTCCCATCACCGTGACTGCACTGACCCTCAGCACATCCTCCGCCGCGACGTTGCGTGCGGACACCGTCGTCGTCGGCGTGGCCAAGGGCGCCAAGGGCGTCGTACTGGCCCCCGGCGCCGAAGCCGTGGACAAGGCGTTCGACGGCAAGCTCGCCGGCGTACTGGAGACCCTCGGCGCGAGCGGTGCCGAGGGCGAGGTCACCAAGCTGCCGGCCGCCTCCGGCCTGAAGGCGGCGGTCGTGCTGGCGGTCGGCCTGGGCGACGCCCCGGCCGGGGACGAGGAGTACGACCCCGAGGTGCTGCGCCGCGCCGCCGGCTCCGCGGCCCGCGCCCTGTCCGGCACCAAGAAGGCCGGTTTCGCGCTGCCCGCCGACGAGGCCGGTTACGTGGCGGCGGTCGCCGAGGGCGCACTGCTCGGCGCGTACGCCTTCACGGCGTACCGCAGCGGCGACGACGCGAAGACCGCCCGCGGCGCCAAGAAGGCCGACGGCAACGGCAAGGCGCCGCTGGCCGAGATCGCGATCCTCGGCGGCAAGCCGCGCGACAAGGCCTTCAAGGCCGCCGCCGAGCGCGCCGGGACGCTGGCCGCCGAGGTCAACCGCGCCCGCGACCTGATCAACACCCCCTCCAACCACCTCACCCCGAAGTCCTTCGCCGCGCAGGCCCAGGCCGCCGCGAAGGAGTTCGGCCTCAAGGCCGAGGTGCTGGACGAGAAGGCCCTGGCCAAGGGCGGCTACGGCGGCCTGCTGGGCGTCGGCCAGGGCTCGGACAACCCGCCCCGGCTGGTGCGGATCGCCCACACCCACCCGAAGGCCGAGAAGACCCTGGCGCTCGTCGGCAAGGGCATCACCTACGACTCGGGCGGCATCTCCCTGAAGCCGGCCGGCCACAACGAGACCATGAAGTGCGACATGAGCGGCGCCGCCGCGGTGTTCGCCACGGTCGTGGCCGCCGCCCGCCTGGGCCTGCGGGTCAACGTCACCGGCTGGCTGGCGCTCGCCGAGAACATGCCGTCCGGCAACGCGATGCGCCCCGGCGACGTGCTGACCATGTACAGCGGCAAGACCGTCGAGGTGCTGAACACCGACGCCGAGGGCCGCCTGGTGCTGGCCGACGCGCTGACCCGCGCCTCGGAGGAGCAGCCCGACGCGATCGTGGACGTGGCGACGCTGACCGGCGCGATGGTGCTGGCGCTGGGCAACCGCACCTTCGGGATCATGGCCAACGACGACGCCTTCCGGGCGAGCCTGCACGAGATCGCGGAGGAGGCCGGCGAGCCGTCCTGGCCGATGCCGATGCCGTCCGAGCTGCGCCGGACCATGGACTCCCCGGTCGCCGACCTGAAGAACGTCGGCGAGCGGGCCGGCGGCGGCCTGCTGGCCGGCGTCTTCCTCCAGGAGTTCGTGGGCGAGGGCATCACCTGGGCGCACCTGGACATCGCCGGCCCGGCCTTCCACGAGAGCGCGCCGTACGGATACACCCCCAAGGGTGGTACGGGCTCCGCGGTCCGCACCCTGGTGCGGCTGGCCGAGCGCACCGCGGACGGCGACCTCGGCTGACCCTGCCGCGGTTGCCGCGTTCATGGCGGTTGTGACGTTTTCGTCGGTACGGCCCCGGGCCCGGCGCCCGGGGCCGTACGCGCGTGTTCGCCCTCGACGAAATCCGTACGCCCGTACGCCTGGGTAACCGCACGCGCAACCCCCCGGAACGGCCGTCGTGCCGTCCCACAGCCCGGCCCGCCGTCCCGGTCGCGTTCAACAAGTGCGAAGATGGGTTCTTGGCAGGACAGGGCCCCCTTACCCAGGGCCGATCCAAGAAGCGGCCGATCAACAGCCGCCGCCCGGTCACCGACGACCGGCTCCGGCGTACCCATGCATGGAGGACGTGACGTGGCGAACGACGCCAGCACCGTTTTCGACCTAGTGATCCTCGGAGGCGGTAGCGGCGGTTACGCCGCTGCCCTGCGCGGGGCGCAGCTGGGCCTGGACGTCGCCCTGATCGAGAAGAACAAGCTCGGCGGCACCTGCCTGCACAACGGCTGCATCCCCACCAAGGCCCTGCTGCACGCCGGCGAGATCGCGGACCAGGCCCGCGAAGCCGCGCAGTTCGGTGTCAAGGCCACCCTCGACGGCATCGACATCGAGGGCGTCCACAAGTACAAGGACGAGGTCATCTCGGGCCTGTACAAGGGGCTGCAGGGCCTGGTCGCCTCCCGCAAGGTGACCTACATCGAGGGTGAGGGCCGGCTGTCCTCCCCCACCTCCGTCGACGTCAACGGCCAGCGCGTCCAGGGCCGCCACGTGCTGCTGGCGACCGGCTCCGTGCCGAAGTCCCTGCCGGGCCTGACCATCGACGGCGACCGCATCATCTCCTCGGACCACGCGCTGAAGCTGGACCGCGTGCCGAAGTCCGCGATCGTGCTGGGCGGCGGCGTCATCGGCGTCGAGTTCGCCTCCGCGTGGAAGTCCTTCGGCACCGACGTGACCATCGTCGAGGGCCTCAAGCACCTCGTCCCGGTCGAGGACGAGAACAGCTCCAAGCTGCTGGAGCGGGCCTTCCGCAAGCGCGGCATCAAGTTCAACCTGGGCACCTTCTTCGACAAGGCCGAGTACACCCAGGACGGCGTCAAGGTCACGCTGGCCGACGGCAAGACCTTCGAGGCCGAGGTGCTGCTGGTCGCCATCGGCCGCGGCCCGGTCTCGCAGGGCCTGGGCTACGAGGAGGCCGGGGTCGCCATGGACCGCGGCTACGTCCTGGTCGACGAGTACATGCAGACCAACGTGCCGACGATCTCGGCCGTCGGTGACCTCGTCCCGACCCTCCAGCTCGCGCACGTCGGCTTCGCCGAGGGCATCCTGGTGGCGGAGCGGCTGGCCGGTCTGAAGACCGTGCCGATCGACTACGACGGCGTGCCGCGCGTGACGTACTGCCACCCCGAGGTCGCTTCGGTGGGTATCACCGAGGCGAAGGCCAAGGAGCTGTACGGTGCCGACAAGGTCGTCGCCCTGAAGTACAACCTCGCGGGCAACGGCAAGAGCAAGATCCTCAAGACCACGGGCGAGATCAAGCTCGTCCAGGTCAAGGACGGTGCCGTGGTCGGCGTCCACATGGTCGGTGACCGTATGGGCGAGCAGGTCGGCGAGGCCCAGCTGGTCTACAACTGGGAGGCCCTGCCGGCCGAGGTTGCGCAGCTCATCCACGCGCACCCGACGCAGAACGAGGCGCTCGGCGAGGCCCACCTGGCCCTGGCCGGCAAGCCTCTGCACTCCCACGACTGATCCCGGTCCGGGCGCGACCACATCCGCACTTTCTGTAAGGAGCAAGAGAAACCATGGCGGTTTCCGTAACCCTTCCGGCGCTCGGCGAGAGCGTCACCGAGGGCACCGTCACCCGCTGGCTCAAGGCCGAGGGTGAGCGCGTAGAGGCCGACGAGCCCCTGCTGGAGGTGTCGACCGACAAGGTCGACACCGAGATCCCCGCCCCCGCCGCCGGCGTGCTGGCCTCCATCAAGGTGGCCGAGGACGAGACCGTCGAGGTCGGCGCCGAGCTGGCCATCATCGACGACGGCAGCGGCGCGCCCGCGGCCGAGTCCGCCCCGGCCGAGGCGCCGGCCGCCGAGCCCGAGCCCGCCGCGGCTCCGGCTCAGGAGGCCCCCGCCCAGGAAGCCCCCGAGCAGGAGGCCCCCGCGGCCCCCGCCGGCGGCGCCCAGGGCACGGACGTCGTCCTCCCCGCGCTCGGCGAGAGCGTGACCGAGGGCACCGTCACCCGCTGGCTCAAGGAGGTCGGCGAGGAGGTGGCCGAGGACGAGCCGCTGCTGGAGGTCTCCACCGACAAGGTCGACACCGAGATCCCCGCCCCCACCGCCGGCACCCTGCTGGAGATCCTGGTGGGCGAGGACGAGACCGCCGAGGTCGGCGCCAAGCTGGCCGTCATCGGCCAGAAGGGTGCTGCCCCGGCGCCGGCCGAGGCCCCGGCCGCTCCGGCTCCGGCCCCCGCCCAGGAGGCCCCGAAGCAGGAAGCCCCCCAGCAGGCGGCTCCCGCCCCGGCTCCGCAGGCCCCCTCGGCCCCGGCCCCCCAGGCCGTGACCACCCCCGCCCCGGACCCGGCCCCCGCCGCTCCGGCCCCGGCGCCGGCTCCGGCCGCCGCCCCCGTCACCCCGGCTCCGGCCTCGGGTGAGGCGGACGCCGCGTACGTCACCCCCCTGGTCCGCAAGCTGGCCCAGGAGAACGGCGTGGACCTGGGCTCGGTCAAGGGCACCGGTGTCGGTGGCCGGATCCGCAAGCAGGACGTCATCGCCGCCGCCGAGGCCGCCAAGCAGGCCGCCCCGGCCGCTGCCGCCGCCCCGGCCAAGTCGACGGGTCCGGCCATCGAGGCGTCCCCGCTGCGCGGCCAGACCGTCAAGATGCCGCGGATGCGCAAGGTCATCGGCGACAACATGATGAAGGCCCTGCACGGCCAGGCGCAGCTGACCTCCGTGGTCGAGGTGGACATCACCAAGATCATGCGGATGCGCAACAAGGCCAAGGACGCCTTCGCGCAGCGCGAGGGCGTCAAGCTCTCGCCGATGCCGTTCTTCGTCAAGGCCGCTGTCCAGGCGCTGAAGGCCCACCCGGTCGTCAACGCCCGGATCAACGAGGACGAGGGCACGATCACCTACTTCGACACCGAGAACGTCGGTATCGCGGTGGACGCGGAGAAGGGCCTGATGACCCCGGTCATCAAGGGTGCGGGCGACCTGAACATCGCCGGCATCGCCCGTAAGACCGCGGAGCTGGCCGGCAAGGTCCGCACCAACAAGATCAGCCCGGACGACATGTCGGGCGCGACCTTCACGATCAGCAACACCGGCTCGCGCGGTGCGCTGTTCGACACGGTCATCGTGCCGCCGAACCAGGTCGGCATCCTGGGCATCGGTGCCACCGTCAAGCGCCCGGTGGTCGTCGACCACCCGGAGCTGGGCGAGACCATCGCCGTGCGCCACATGACCTACCTGGCGCTCTCCTACGACCACCGCCTGGTGGACGGTGCCGACGCGGCCCGTTACCTGACGACGGTCAAGCAGATCCTGGAGGCCGGCGAGTTCGAGACCGAGATCGGTCTCTGAGCGCGGTAGCCACCCCGTAGGTGTGCAGGGTCGGCCCCGGTTCGTACAAGTTCGTACGAGCCGGGGCCGACCCGTTTTCGTTGCACGGATAATGGCCGTCCTGCGGTGGCCGCCCGTACCGCCTCGTGGTGCGGGGCCCCGGCCGCCGTCTGCCGCACGCTCTGAAGGAGCACGTCATGACCCCGCCCGTCGTCCATTCGCTCCGCGAGCAGATCCGCGAGCACATCCTCGAAGGGATCGTCAGCGGCCGCTGGCAGCCCGGTGAGCGGATCGTGGAACGGCGGATCGCGGTCGAGCTGGAGGTCAGCCAGACGCCCGTACGGGAAGCGCTGCGCGAGCTGGAGTCGCTCCAGCTGATCGAGTCGGCCCCGAACAAGGGCGTCCGGGTACGGAATCTGACCGCCGACGACCTCAAGGAGAGCTACCCGGTACGGGCCGGTCTGGAGCAAGTGGCGGCGGAGCTGGCCGCCGGGCGGCTGGCCGAGGACACCGCGGCGCTGGACCGGGAGGTGGCGGCGCTGTGCGAGGCGGACCGGCACGGCGACGGCGAGGCGCAGGTGCGGCACACGGTGGCCTTCCACCGCGAGATCGTGCGCGCCGCCCGTAACGCCGTGCTGCTGCACACCTGGGAGTCGCTGGGTGTCGAAGTGTGGACGACGCTGTCGATCCGCTGGTTCAGCCCGGAGCCGCGTTCGCACGCGCGGGACCATCAGGAGATCGTGGACGCGTTCCGGCGGCGGGACCCGAGGATCGGCGAGCTACTGAAGACGCATGTGCTGAGCTGCGCGCCCCGGGTCTGAATCCGCAGGCCGGCAGCGCCCTCACCTACGATTCGGAGCCGCAGGCGACCTGGCACCCCGTGCCTAAAAGGCTGGCACCCCGTGCCGACCTGCGGTTTTTCCTTCAACTTGCGTTGATCGATCATCGATCAGAGGCGTATCGTCGTCCGTGGGGCGCGACCCCTGCCTGCCAAAGCACTCATCGCACCTCCCTCCTCCGTCCGGAAAGGGGCCACCCATGCCCGATCCCGTACGCCAGCCGTACAGCCAGCTCGACCAGGTCCCGGACCGCGACCCGGAGGAGACGGCCGAGTGGCGCGAGTCCCTGGACGCCGTCACGAAGGCGGCCGGTCCACACCGCGCCGCCTACCTGATGCGCCGAGCCGTGGAGCACACCGCTGACCCGGGCCTCGCGCCGCTGGAAACCGACTACGTCAACACCATCCCGACCGCCGCCGAGCCCGAGTTCCCTGGCGACGAGGCGATGGAGGCCCGGATCACGGCGTGGAACCGCTGGAACGCGGCCGCCATGGTCACCCGTGGCTCCCGCCTCGGCCTCGGCGGCCACATCGCCACCTTCGCCTCGGCGGCCTGGCTCTACGAGACCGGCTTCCAGCACTTCTTCCGCGGCAAGGAAGCCCTGGGGGCACCCCCAGCGGTAGCTGGGGGAGGCAGCGGGGACCAGCTCTACATCCAGGGCCACGCCTCCCCCGGCATCTACGCCCGCGCCTTCCTCGAAGGCCGCCTCACCGAGGACCAGCTCGACCGCTTCCGCCAGGAGGCGGCCGGTGACGGCCTGCCCTCCTACCCGCACCCGCGGCGCCTGCCCTGGCTGTGGGAGTTCCCCACCGTCTCCATGGGCCTCGGCCCGCTCTCCGCGATCTACCAGGCGCGCTTCAACCGCTACCTGGAGCACCGCGGCATCAAGGACACCTCGGACTCCCACGTGTGGGCGTTCCTCGGTGACGGCGAGATGGACGAGCCCGAGTCGACCGCCGCCCTGGCGCTGGCCGGCCGCGAGGGCCTGGACAACCTGACCTTCGTCATCAACTGCAACCTCCAGCGCCTCGACGGCCCGGTCCGCCCCAACTTCAAGATCGTGCAGGAGCTGGAGGCCCAGTTCCGCGCCGCGGGCTGGAACGTCATCAAGTCCCTGTGGGGCCAGGCCTGGGACGAGGTCTTCGCCCAGGACACCGACGGCGCCCTGCTGCGCCGCCTGCGCGAGACCCCGGACGCGCAGTTCCAGACGTACGCCACCCGCGACGCCGCCTACCTGCGCGAGCACTTCTTCGGCTCCGACCCGTCGCTCGGCCGCATCGCCCAGGGCCTGTCGGACGCCAAGCTGCTGGAGCTGTTCCAGACCTCCCGCGCCGGCCACGAGCCGCGCAAGGTGTACGCCGCGTACAAGGCCGCCGTCGAGCACAAGGGCGCGCCGACCGTCATCCTGGCGCAGACCGTCAAGGGCTACACCCTCGGCGAGGGCTTCGAGTCCCGTAACGCCAACCACCAGATGAAGAAGCTCACCGGCGAGCAGTTCCGCGCCATGCGCGACCTCCTGGAGCTGCCGATCCCGGACAGCGCCCTGGACGCGGACGTGGTGCCCTACGCCCGCCCGGACGAGAACTCCCCGGAGATGGAGTACCTGCGTCAGCGGCGCGCCGCCCTCGGCGGCCCGGCCCCGGCCCGCAAGGTCGTCGCCAAGCCTCTGCCGATGCCCGCCGACAAGGCGTTCGACGCCCTGAAGAAGGGCTCGGGCTCGCAGGAGATCGCCACCACCATGGCGTTCGTCCGGCTGGTCAAGGACCTGATGCGGGACAAGGAGACCGGCAAGCGCTGGGTGCCGGTCGTGCCCGACGAGGCCCGTACCTTCGGCATGGAGTCGCTGTTCCCGTCCGCCGGGCTCTACTCCCCCGTCGGCCAGACCTACGACCCGGTCGACCGCGACCAGCTCCTGTACTACAAGGAAGCCAAGGACGGCCAGATCCTCAACGAGGGCATCACGGAGGCCGGTTCGCTGGCCGACTTCACCGCGGCGGCGACCTCGTACGCCACCCACGGCGAGCCGATGATCCCGTTCTACATCTTCTACTCGATGTTCGGCTGGCAGCGCACCGCCGACCAGTTCTGGGCGCTCGCCGACCAGCTGGGCCGCGGCTTCGTCATCGGCGCCACCGCGGGCCGTACGACGATGACCGGTGAGGGCCTCCAGCACGCGGACGGCCACTCGCACCTGATCGCCTCCACCAACCCGGCGGCGCTCTCCTACGACCCGGCGTTCGCCTACGAGGTCGCGGTGATCGTCAAGGAGGGCCTGCGCCGGATGTACGGTCCGGACGCGGAGGACGTCTTCTACTACCTGACGGTCTACAACGAGACCAAGGTGCAGCCCGCCATGCCGGCGGGCGAGGGAATCGAGGAAGGCATCCTCAAGGGCCTCTACCGCTTCAAGGAGGCCGCGCCCGCCGCTGCCGACGCGCCGCGCCTCCAGCTGCTGGCCTCCGGCACCGCCATCCACTGGATCCTGGAGGCCCAGGAGATCCTGGCCCGCGACTGGGGCGTGGCGGCGGACATCTGGTCGGCGCCGTCCTGGACGGAGCTGCGCCGCGACGCGCTGGAGTGCGACGCCGCCCGTCTGGAGGGCGAGGACCGCGTCCCGTACGTGACCCGCGCGCTGGCCGGTGCCCCCGGCCCGGTCGTCGCGGTCAGCGACTGGATGCGGGCCGTGCCCGACCAGATCGCCCCGTGGGTCGAGCAGGACTGGACCTCCGTCGGCACCGACGGCTTCGGCCTCTCCGACACCCGCGAGGCCGCCCGCCGCCACTTCGGCGTCGACGCCCAGTCGGTCGTCGTGCAGGCGCTGGCCGCGCTGGCCCGCCGCGGCGACGTGAAGGCGGAGACGGTCAAGGAGGCCAAGGAGCGGTACGGCCTGTAGGCCGGCGGTACGGCCGCTGAGCCACCGGTACGGCCCGCAGGCCACCGGTAAGGCTCTCGGGCCGCCACTCGGACGCGGCGGGCCGTCCCCGCCGCGTCCGCACCCCGCGCCGGGCCCCGGTCCGGCACCCCCGGCTCCCGTGCGGAGGCCACCTCAACCGCGCCCGGGGTCTCCGCACGGGATCTTCGTCGCGCACGGGACCGCAGCCGGGCCGCCGCCCCGCGCGGCATGATGCAGCCATGCGCGCTGCCCGGCTGATCAGAATGGTGCTGCTCCTCCAGTCCCGCCCGTCGATGACCGCCGCCGAACTGGCGCGGGAGCTGGAGGTGTCGGAGCGTACGGTCGCCCGCGACGTGCTCTCCCTCTCCGAGGCCGGAGTGCCCGTCTACGCGGACCGCGGACGGGCGGGCGGCTACCGTCTCATCGGCGGTTACCGGACCCGGCTGACCGGCCTCGGACGCAGCGAGGCGGAGGCCCTGTTCCTGTCCGGCGTGCCCGCCGCGCTGCGCGACATGGGGCTCGCGGACGCCGCGTCCGCCGCCCGCCTGAAGGTTTCCGCGGCGCTGCTGCCCGAGCTGCGGGACGCCGCGGACGGCGCCGCCCAGCGCTTCCACCTCGACGCGCCCGCGTGGTACCGCGAACCGGCCACCCCGGATCTGCTGCCCACCGTCGCGGACGCCGTCTGGGACGACCGGCGGGTCAGCGCGCGCTACCGCCGCAAGGACACCGAGGTGGAGCGGGAGCTGGAGCCGTACGGCCTGGTCCTCAAGGCGGGCGTCTGGTACCTCGCGGCACGGGCCGGTACGGACATGCGCGTCTACCGCATCGACCGCTTCACCGCCGTCACCCCCCTCGACGACCGCTTCACCCGCAGCCCCGACTTCGACCTGCCCGCCTTCTGGGCGGAACGCGCCGCCCAGTTCGCCCGCTCGCTCCTGCGGGACGAGGTGACCGTACGGCTGACACCCGCGGGCGCCCGGCAGTTGCGGCACGTGACCGACCGCGCCGCCGCCGAAGAGGCCGTGGAGCGGGCGGGCGGACCCGACGGACGGGGCCGGATCACCGTCACCCTGCCCGTCGAGTCCCTGGACGTCGCCTTCAGCCAGCTGCTCGGCCTCGGGCCGGAGGCGGAGGTGCTGGCGCCACCGGAGCTGCGGGAGCGTTTCGCCGCGGCGGCGGCGCGTACGTACGAGCTGTACCGGGAGCCGTGAGAGACGGCTCCCGGTGCCGCCTACCGGTACCCGGTCGTGTCCGCCGGCTTTCCCTCCTGCTCGACCTCGGTGATGTAGCGCCAGGCGTCCGGCGCCGACCCGTCCACGTCCGTGAAGCCGTACTCCTTCGCCAGGCCGCCGCTGGAGAGCGCCTGCCCGTTGAACCGCGCGACGTCCGGATCGGTGGCCAGCGCCGCCAGCGCCCGCCCCACGAACACCGGCGTCTCGGAGATCGCGAAGTGCGGGTTCTGTGCGCAGCCCGCCCGCCAGTTCTCCTCGGTGACCTTGAAGTGGGTGTCCAGCATGGCCTCCGACCGCAGCCAGCCCGGCGTCAGGCACACCGCCGTGCACCCGTACTCCGGCAGTTCCCGGGCGAGGCCCTTCGCCATCCGGATCGGCCCGCTCTTGGCCAGGTCGTAGTAGAACGGCTCCCGGTAGCGGCGGTTGAACTCCTCCGTGCCGTCCGTCACCTCCACCACCAGCCCGCCCGGCCGGCGGATCAGCAGCGGCAGCGCGCAACTGCTGGTGATGATGTGGCTCTCCACCCCGAGCCGCAGCACCCGCAGCCCCTTCTCCAGATCGTGCTCCCACATCTTCTTGCCCCACTCGACATGCACGTCACCGCCCCACAGGTCGTTGACGAGGATGTCCAGCCGCCCCTGCTCGCGGTCGATGCGTCCGACCAGCGCCCGTACCGCCGCCGGGTCCAGATGGTCCGTCGGTACGGCGATACCGGTGCCGCCCCCGGCGGCAGGCCCGCGGGCCGCCCCGCCCGCCGCCGTCACCAGCTCCGCGGTCTCCTCGATCGTCTCCGTCGTCCGGCCGACCTCGCTGACGTGGTCCCGGGTCGTACGGCCGGTGACGTAGACCGTGGCGCCGGCCCGGCCCAGCTCCACCGCCATCGCCCGGCCCGCGCCTCTCGTGGCGCCGGCGACCAGCGCGACCTTCCCGGTGAGCGGTCCCTGTGCGGCGGCTGCCTCGGCCATGGTGAGTTCTCCTTCTCGCATGACACGACCCTCCCGCCGAATCCCGACACCTTGTGTCGGCTTTTCCGCGCGAAGGGGCGCGGATAACGACACCGTCGCATCTGGGGTACTCCACGTGCGGCGCCGTGCGGCAGCGACGATGCTGGACCCGTGATGGACGAGACGGAGTTCTGGCAGCTGATCGACAGTTCCCGTGAGGCCGCCGAAGGAGACCCGGAGGAGCAGGCGGACGCGCTCGTCGAGCGACTGGTGGCCCTCGACCCCGACTCGGTGGTGGACTTCGCCCGGCACTTCGAGTCCCGGGACAACCGCGCCTACAGCTGGGACCTGTGGGCCGCGGCCGGCATCCTGCTCGGCGGCGCGAGCGACGACGCCTTCGACTGCTTCCGCAGCTGGCTGATCGGCCAGGGGCGGGAGGTCTTCGAAGGCGCCCTGCACGACCCCGACCACCTCGCCGACCTGCTGGACACGTTCGACGACGAGGTGGACGGCGACGCGGAGGAACTCGGCTACGCGGCGGACGAGGCGTACGAACAGCTCACCGGCGCCGAGATGCCGGACCTCGGCCTGCCCCCGCAGCCCCGCGAACCGCTCGGCACCTATCTCGATCTCGACGACGACCGTGTCCTGGCGGAGCGCTTCCCCCGGCTGTGGGACCGCTTCGGCACCTGACGACGCCGTTCGCATTCCCCTTGCGGTTCCTGGCCTCCATAGGCTAAACCTAGGGGCCCTAGGAAAAAACTAGGGCCCCTAGGGATTTTTGTTGTCCCCAAACAGTCCAGGAACACGGGAAGTGAACACATGGCGCGGGCCGGTCTGACGGCGGAGCGGGTGACGGTCGCGGGCGCCGAACTGGCGGACGAGGCCGGGTTCGACCAGGTGACCATGGCGCGGGTGGCACGGCGGCTCGGCGTGAAGGACGCGAGCCTGTACACACACGTACGCGGCCTGGAAGACCTCCGCGGCCGGATCGCGCTGCTGGCGGCGGACGAGAAGACCATCCGCATCGCGGAGGCGACCGCCGGCCGCGCGGGCAAGGAAGCACTGGTCGCCTTCGCCAACGCCTGGCGGGAGTACGCCGCCAGGCACCCCGGCCGCTACACGGCGACGCAGACACCGATGGACATCGACCCGGAACTGGCCGCGAACGCGCCGGGACCGCGGCGCGCGGTCGAGCTGACCTACGGCATGCTGCGCGGCTACGGCCTGTCCGAACCCGACCTCACCGACGCGGTCCGGCTGCTGCGCAGCACCTTCCACGGCTTCGTCGCCCTGGAAGCCGCCGGCGGCTTCGCGCACGAACGCTCGCCGCAACAGACGTGGATCCGCGCCCTCGACGCCCTCCACACCCTCCTGGAGCACTGGCCCCCGTCCCGAGAAGGAGACCCCTCATGACCGGCCCGACCACCGGCAGCCTGCGCGTGAACGGCGCGACCCTGCACTACGAAGTGCGCGGTCAGGGCCCGCTCCTGCTGCTGATACCCGGAGGGGCGGGCGGCGCGGCCTCCTTCGACGGCATCGCCGGCGACCTGGCCGCCTCGTACACCGTCGCGACCTACGACCCGCGCGGCATGTCCCGCAGCACACTGGACGACCCCGAGGCCGAGCAGCACGTGGCCGAGCACGCCGACGACGCGTTCCGGATGCTGGAACTGCTGTCCCCCGGCGAGCCCGCCCGGGTGCTCGGCATCAGCTCGGGCGCGATCGCCGCCCTGCACCTGCTCACCACCCGCCCCGAACGCATCACCCGCCTCGTGGCACACGAGCCACCGGTGGTGGAGGTCCTGCCTGACGCCTCCGAACACCGCGCACTCGTCGCCCGCGTACAGGAGACGTTCCGCACCCAGGGACTCATGCCGGCGATGGCCGTGTTCGCCGCAGGGCTGAAGAAGGACGGCGGCACCACCGCGCCGGAACCCGAGATGAGACTCCCGCCGCAGGCAGCGGCGCGGGCCGAACAGACGATGGCCAACCTGCCGTACTTCGTCGGCCGCATCGTCCCCGGCTTCATGTCCTACGCCCCGGACCTCGACCGGCTCGCAGCGCTCGCGGACCGCCTCGTACTCGCCGGCGGCCAGGACTCGCAAGGCGAGCTGTCCCACCGTCCGGCCGCGTTCCTCGCCGGTCACCTCGGCCAGGAACTCCTGCACTTCCCCGGCGGACACACGGGCCTGACCACACACCCCACCGCCTTCAGCGAAGTCCTCGAGAAAGCACTGACCGCTTAGAAGCACACCGGGAGGGCGTGCCCGAGCCGACGGCTCAGACCAACACCTTCCCCATCAGCACATCATCGACGTACTCGCCCTCCAGCAGAAACTCCCCGGGCAGCACGCCCTCCACCGTGAAGCCCGCCGACTCGTAGAGCCTGCGCGCAGGAGTGTTGTGCCCGAGGACCCGCAGGGTGATCCGGCGGGCCCCCTCGTCCGCCGCCTGCGCGCAGGCCGCGTCCAGCAGCGTGCGGGCGACGCCCCGGCCACGCGCCCAGGTGTCCACGGCCAGCCCCTGGATCTGCCGGACGTGGGCGTTGCAGGGCAGCGCCGTCGGCGGCACCAGCCGCAGATAGCCCGCCAGCTCCCCCGCGATCTCCGCCACGAGCAGATCCTCGGGCCGGTGCCGGTCGTCGAAGAACCGGCCGTACGGGGGCTGGGGCCGGGGCGTCACGGCGTGCAGCGTCGACCACGTACGGCGGTCCATGACCGCGAGCGGCTCCTCGTCGGCAAAAACGGCGGTTCGGACGAACGAATCGGACATGCGTGCCACTGTGCCATGCATACGCCTCCGGGACGGGCAGTATGGCTGGCATGCGGATCGCCATCACCGGCTCGGCCGGTCTCATCGGAACGGCACTGCTGCGCTCCCTGCGCGAGGGCGGCGCCACCCGCCCGCCGGACGCCGGGAAGCGGCCCGACATCGTCCGGCTCGTCCGGCACGCGCCCCGCGCCGCCGACGAGGTGCGCTGGGACCCGAAACGCCAGACGGTGGACACCACCGGGCTCGTGGGCTGCGACGCCGTCGTCCACCTCGCGGGCGCGGGCGTCGGCGACCACCGCTGGACCGACGCGTACAAGCGCGAGATCCGGGACAGCCGCGTCCTCGGTACGGCGGCCCTCGCCGAGGCCATCGCATCCCTGGACACCCCGCCGCGGGTCTTCGTGTGCGGCAGCGCCGTCGGCTACTACGGCGACACCGGCGACCGGCGGACCGACGAGTCGGCACCGCCCGGCGACGACTTCCTGGCCCGCGTCTGCGTCGACTGGGAGGAGGCCGCCGCCCCGGCCGTCGAGGCGGGCATCCGTACGGTCTTCCCCCGCACCGGACTGGTCGTGGGCCGCCGGGGCGGCGCCTGGGGACGACTGTTCCCCCTGTTCAAGCTGGGCCTGGGCGGACGGCTCGGCACCGGCCGCCAGTACTGGAGCTTCATCTCCCTGCACGACCACGTCGCCGCCCTCCGGCACCTCATCGACACCGAGGAACTGAGCGGCCCGGTCAACCTCACCGCGCCCGAACCGGTCACCAACCGCGAGGTCACGGCAGCGATGGGCCGCGTCCTGCACCGTCCCACCCCCTTCCCCGTCCCCGCCCCCGCCCTCCGACTGGCCCTGGGCGAATTCGCCGACAACGTCCTGGCCAGCCAACGCATCATCCCCCAACGCCTCCTGGACTCCGGCTTCACCTTCACCCACCCCACCCCGGACGACGCCATCCGGGCAGCCGTGGAGGGGTAACCGCCCCCTCCACCGGGGCGGCACCCACACCTTGTTCTTGCCCCTCCCCCACCGGGGCGCGGCCCGCCGACGAGACCGAGGGGCCGGGGGCGGAGGGGTGGGTTCCAGGACGTAAAGCGCAGCAGTCCAGGAACCCACCCCGCAGCCCCCGGCCCCGGCCCGCACCACACACCAGCGGCGGGCCCCGCCCCACACCCCCTTCCGCCGAACGCGGCCCTACAACACACCCGCAGCCGAAGGCACCGCACCCACCCCGGACGCAGCGGCGCCGCACCCGCCCCCGTACAGACCCACACACGCGCCCTCGCGGCACTCCGTGCCGCATCGTGCGCCCATGCGCGGTCTACGCGCGATCGCGCCCCCGCCACCGCCCTTCTTAAGGTTCCAACCTCACGAACTCGGCATCCCGCGCGCCGGTTCGGGGCAGGAGCCCCGACGACGCCGGCACCGGGACCGACCTCGGGAGGGCACGTGCTGCGCACCGCATCGACCGTGGACGTCGTCATCGTCGGGGCCGGCCTCGCCGGTCTCGCCGCCGCCCACCATCTGACCAGCGCGGGAGCCACGGTCACCGTGCTGGAGGCCGCCCCGCGCACCGGCGGCCGGACCACCACCGACCATCTGGACGGCTTCCGGCTGGACCGCACCGGCCAACTGCTCGTCACCTCGTACCCCGAACTGCGCACCACCCCCGGCCTCAACGGCTTGGTCCTGCGTCACTTCTCCCCGGGGCTCTGTCTGCACAACGGCCGGCGGACACAGCGCGTCGGTGCCCCCCGGAGCACGAGGGGCGCACTTTCGGCCGCGCGCGCCCTTGCGCGCTCCGAGCGGCGCGCCGACCTCCCCGTCGCCCAGGCACTGGCCGCCCGCCCGGCCTTCCCGCCGTACATCCCCGACGGGTTCCTGCGTCCCCTTCTGTCCGCCCTGCTGTGCGACCCCGGGCTCACCGTCTCCAGCCGCAGCGCCGCCCAGGCCCTGCGCTCGTTCGCCCGCGGCCGGCTGTGCCTGCCCGCCGGCGGGGCCTCGGCCCTGCCCGAACTCCTCGCCGCCTCCCTTCCCCCCGGCACCGTGCGCACCTCCGTACGCGCCGTCTCCGTCTCGACCACCAGCGTCAGCACCGCCGCCCACGGGCAGTTCCCCTGCCGCTCGGTGCTCGTGGCCACCGGAGCGCGCGACGCGGCAGAGCTGCTCCCGGGACTGCGGGTCCCCGATTTCCACCCGGTCACCATCGTGCACCACACCACTGACAGTCCCCCGGTCCGCGAACCGGCGTTCTTCCTGCCCGCCGACGGCCCGGTCGCGCACACTTTCGTCGCCAGCGAGGCCGATCCCTCCCGGGCTCCCGCGGGCCGCGCCCTGGTCACCACGACCGTGCTGGGCGCCCCGGCGACGCTGCCCGCCCGGGCGCTGGACAAGACGGTCCGCCCCCAACTCGACCGGATCTACGGCACGTCCACCGACGCCTGGGAGCTGCTGGCCACCCACCACGACCCGGAGGCGGTCCCGGCCATGCCCGTACCGCACGGCCCGGAGCGGTCCGTGCGGCTGCTGGCGGGGCTGTACGTGTGCGGCGACCACCGGGACACCGGCACCGTCCAGGGCGCGCTGCGCTCCGGCCGCCGGGCCGCCCGCGCCGCGCTGGACGACCTCCGCCTGCCCCCGTTCCGCGAGCCCTGCGAACTGTCCGCCGCCGCCTGACCCACCCACGCCCCGGCCCGGACCCGGCCAGGTGGCGCGTCCGGGCCGGGGCCGCCGGCACACTCGGCAGCCCCGCCCGTCACCCCTTCATGGCCGCCACCCGGTCCCGGTACCCCCGTACCGCCGCCGCGTCCCGGTACGGCTCCAGCCGGCGCTCGAACTCGCGGACGTACTCGTGCGCCCGTACGGAGCGCATCTCGGACGCCTGGAGCGCCGCCTCCGCGCCCAGCGCACACGCCTGCTCCAGCTCGCCCAGGCCGAGCCGCGCCGTCGCCAGCACCACCCGGCAGAACAGCCGGCTGCGGGCGAAGCCGGCGCCGCGCAGCTGGAGCGAGCGCTCCGCGTGCTGCGCCGCCGCCCGGAACTGCTGGAGGTCGCGATGGCAGTGCGCCAGCTCGTCGGCGAGCTGCGCCTCGTCGAAGAAGCGCGCCCAGTAAGGCGTGTCGTCGCCGGGGCGCGCCGTCTCCAGGGCCCGTTCCGCCCGCGCGAGCGAGGCGGTGCACGCCCGTACCTCGGTCAGTACGCCGTGCCCGCGCGCCTCCGCCGAGTGCAGCAGTGCCTGGACGACGGGCGGCGCGTTGCCGCCGACCCCCTGCTGGGCGACCCGCGCCAGCTGGACGGCCTCCCGGCCATGCCCCAGGTAGACGGCCTGCCGACTCATGGTCACCAGGACGTAGGCGCCGTACGCGCGGTCCCCGGCCGCCTGCGCCAGCCGCAGCGCCTGGACGAAGTAGCGCTGCGCCAGACCGTGCGCGGCGATGTCGTACGACGTCCAGCCGGCCAGCCGCGTCAGGTCGGCGGCCGCCGCGAACAGCCGCCGCCCGGCCGCCTCGCCGTACGTGCCGCGCAGCATCGGCTCGACCTCGTGCTCCAGGTAGCGCACCAGGGCCTGGCGGGCGTGTCCGCCGCCGTACGCGTGGTCCAGCGCCCGGAACAGCTCGCCGACCGACCGCAGCGCCTTGATGTCACCGGCGGACACCCGGTAGGCGTGCGCCCGGTCGGCGCGTTCCGCGCGCTCGGGGCGGTCCGTACGCCCGGCGCGTTCGGCGGTCCCCGCGCGCTCCCCCCGTTCGGACGGCCCGGGGCGGTCGTGGCCGGCGCGCTCATGACCGGGCCGGTCCATCTGCCGCTGCCGGGGCACCGACACCTGCATCCGGCCCGGCGCGGTCAGCCGGCCGGCGGGCTCGGCCGCTTCACCGTGCGCGACCCGCTCGTCGGCCCGCCCGATCAGCCAGTCCCGGCTGGGCACCACCAGCCCGGCCGGGGTGAAGGCGATCTTCCGCAGCTCCGCGTGGCTGCCGGAGTCCTTGCGCCACAGACCGCTGACGATGTCCACCGCCTCGCTCGGCGTGGACGCGAACTCCAGCCCGGCGTACACCGGCGCGCAGGCGTCCAGGCCGAGGTCCTGGGCCGACAGGCGGCGTCCCAGTCTGCGCGTGAAGACCTCGGCGATCAGGGCGGGCGTGGTGCCTCTGGGCTGCTGCCCGCGCAGCCAGCGCGTCACCGACGTCTTGTCGTACCGGAGGTCGAGCCCGTGCTCCAGGCCGAGCTGGTCGACCCGGCGGGCCAGCCCGGCGTTGGAGAATCCCGCCTCCGCGATGAGCGCGGCGAGCTGTCGGTTGGGCGTGCGCTGTGGGGGTCGTTCCGTCATCAGCTTTACCGGTCTCCTGCCTTCCGGGCCGAGCTGCCCGGGTTCGGCTGACCCTGTCCGGCGCTGCTCCCTGCCCTCGTGGAACGGCGTGAATGTAACGGCCTTGAGCGGCTTTCTCGCCGCCTTCGCCACGCGTTCATCCGATCGTGTGAGCAGGGCTCGTACTGTCCTCCACGCGTCCGGCGGCGGCCGCGCCCCCGTCCCGTAACGGCGGCCCCCGGAGTGCCCCGGGGCTCCCGGAACATTCCCGTGCGCCCGCGCATCAGGCCCCTGCCCCGGGCGCCTGCGGACGCCGTCCGCCCCCGCCGTACAGTTGGCGTGGGCGCAAAGGACTCAACAAAGTTCGAAGAGGAGCTGCCGTGACTGCGATCTCTCGGGGGGACACCCCCGCACCCGAGGGGCTGCGCTTTGTCCAGCTGGGCTTCGGCTCCGACGCCGTCGATTACGAGACGGCCTGGCAGGAGCAGCGCAGGGTGCACGCCGCCCGGTTCGCCGACGAGGTTCCGGACACCTGCCTGCTGCTGGAGCACCCGCCCGTCTACACGGCGGGCCGGCGCACGGACGACAGCGAGCGCCCCCTGGACGGCACCCCGGTCATCGACGTCGACCGCGGCGGCAAGATCACCTGGCACGGTCCGGGCCAGCTGGTCGGCTACCCGATCCAGAAGCTCCCGCGCCCGGTCGACGTCGTCGCCCACGTACGGCGTCTCGAAGAGGCCATCATCCGCACCTGCGCCGAGTTCGGCGTGGAGACCACACGGATCGAGGGCCGCAGCGGCGTCTGGGTGCTGGGCGACCCGATCGCGGACCGCCCGTCCCTGGGCGGCCTCTCCCTCGACTTCGACCCGCGTACGGCCGACGAGGAGTTCGACCCCCGGCTGAACGGCCCGGAGTACGCCCCGTCCAACGCCGGCCAGCGCCGCGAGGACCGCAAGCTGGCCGCGATCGGCATCCGCGTCGCCAAGGGCGTCACGATGCACGGCTTCGCGATCAACGTGAACCCGGACAACACCTCGTTCGACAAGATCGTCCCCTGCGGCATCCGGGACGCCGGGGTGACCTCCCTCGCTGGCGAACTCGGCCGGGAGATCACCATCGCCGACGTCCTGCCCGTCGTCGAGAAGCACCTGCGCGACGTGCTGGAGAACGCCGTGCTGCTCCCACGGGCGGTCTGAGCCGGTCCACGGACCGGCCGGGCCGGCCTCCTTCGGACCGGCACGACCGACCGCGCGGAATGCCCCCCTTCCATACGGGGTTGGCCTGCACGTAAAGACGTGCGAATTGACGGGCGTACCCTGGTGTACGCCGAAGAAACGAAGTCGTAGGGAGCCGGACGTGTCCGCTGTCGCACCCGACGGGCAGGAAATGCCAAGGCCTGACGGCCGGCGATTGCTGCGCCTTGAGGTCCGGAACAGCCAGACCCCCATCGAGCGCAAGCCCGAGTGGATCAAGACCCGGGCGAAAATGGGCCCCGAGTACAACCACCTGCAGGGCCTGGTCAAGAAGGAGGGCCTGCACACGGTCTGCCAGGAGGCGGGCTGTCCCAACATCTATGAATGCTGGGAGGACCGCGAGGCGACCTTCCTCATCGGCGGTGACCAGTGCACCCGCCGCTGCGACTTCTGCCAGATCGACACGGGCAAGCCGCAGGAACTGGACCGCGACGAGCCGCGCCGGGTGGCCGAATCCGTCCGGACGATGGGGCTGAAGTACGCCACCATCACCGGCGTCGCGCGCGACGACCTGGAGGACGGCGGCGCCTGGCTGTACGCGGAGACCGTCCGCCAGATCCACGCCGCGATGCCCGGCACCGGCGTCGAACTGCTCATCCCCGACTTCAACGCGGTTCCCGAGCAGCTCGCCGAGGTCTTCTCCTCGCGCCCCGAGGTGCTCGCGCACAACGTCGAGACGGTGCCGCGGATCTTCAAGCGCATCCGCCCCGGCTTCCGCTACGAGCGGTCGCTGGAGGTCATCACCAAGGCCCGCGAGGCCGGCCTGGTCACCAAGTCCAACCTGATCCTGGGCATGGGCGAGGAGCGCGCGGAGATCAGCCAGGCGCTCCAGGACCTGCACGACGCGGGCTGCGAACTGATCACGATCACCCAGTACCTGCGCCCGTCGGTGCGGCACCACCCCATCGAGCGCTGGGTCAAGCCCGCCGAGTTCGTGGAGCTGAAGGAGGAGGCCGAGGAGATCGGCTACGCCGGCGTCATGTCCGGCCCGCTGGTCCGCTCCTCCTACCGCGCCGGCCGCCTGTACCAGCAGGCGATCGAGCGCCGCCAGGTCGAGGAGTCGGCCCGGGCGGTCTGACCCGCGCCGGGCGGCCGGGTACGTGCCGTCCGGGCCCGTAAGGACCGTGTGGGACCCCGCTGCCCCCTGGGCCGGAATGTGAGTCCCGGCACACGCTGCGACGACGCGGCCCGCACTCCCCCAGGCAGGGGCGGTGCGGGCCGCGTCAACGTTTCATCGGTGTTTGACCGGCGGGTCATCAGTTGGTAACACCGATCTGTAACGATGGCTTCACAGACCGCATCCATCCTTCCTCCAGAAGGGGAACCCGCCATGCAGGCCGCGCCCGCTCGCGCCACCGCCGTTCTCCCCATCCCGTCGGTCACCGATGCACTGCGCGCAGTGGAGTCCGTGCTGATGCGCGGTGGCCAGCGCACCGCCCGCCGCAACGCGTGGACATCGGTGCTGGAGGACCGCCGCCGCGCCAGGGACCGGCGCGAGGCCCAGCACGTACTGGAGGCCGCGGCGACCGAGGGCCCGAACGCCACGTAAACTGCGCCCCATGGCGAGGAAGGCAAAAGCAGACAGCGCTGAGGGCGCTGCGAACCCCGGGCGACTGAAGCAGATCGCCCAGACCTACAAGATGACCCGTCGGGTCGACCCCAAGGTCGGTCTTGTCGTCGCCGGCGTGGGCATCGTCGTTTTCGGCGTTCTCCTCGTCCTCGGCTTCCTGATCGGCCACCCCGTCTACCTGGGCATCCTGGGATTCGTCCTGGCCTTCCTCGCGATGGCGATCATCTTCGGCCGCCGGGCCGAGCGGGCCGCCTTCGGACAAATGGAAGGCCAGCCCGGCGCGGCGGCGGCCGTACTGGACAACGTGGGGCGCGGCTGGACGGTCACCCCCGCCGTGGCGATGAACCGCCAGCAGGACGTCGTGCACCGCGCCGTCGGCAAGGCGGGCATCGTCCTGGTCGGCGAGGGCAACCCGAACCGCGTACGCGGCCTGCTGGCCGCCGAGAAGAAGCGGATGGCCCGCATCGCCGGTGACGCCCCGGTCCACGACTTCGTGGTCGGTGACGGCGAGGGCCAGATCCCGCTCAAGAAGATCCGCACGACCCTCCTGAAGCTCCCGCGCACCCTGCCCGGCCCCCAGGTGACGGCCACCAACGACCGTCTCCGCGCGCTCGGCGACCTCATGAGCAACATGCCGGTCCCGAAGGGCCCCATGCCCAAGGGCATGCGGATGCCGAAGGGCGGCGGCGGCAAGATGCGCTGAGCCGCATCGCACGGGGCGGCTCGCACCGCCCGTCACCGGAACGGCCGAGGGGCCCAGGACCTTGTGGTCCTGGGCCCCTCGGGGTTCTGGGGTCCAGCGGCCGTACACGGCCGGGGGCGGAAGCGTGCCTGGGAGGCGGCGGGCTCCGTCACCGGCATACCGGGCTCACCGGGCCGACGGGCAGCCGTACGGACGTGCGCGCGTAGGGCTCGTACAAAGCGGTCCAGCCCCGCCGGATACCCGGCTCGGCCGTACGGCTCGGCTGCGCAGCCCTCAGATCCGGACCTGTACGGCGCGGGCGAGGCGGTCGTGGAGGCCGCGGCCGTCGCGGTCCCAGATCACCGCCGGGATGACCACGACCAGCAGGAGCGTCCGCAGGACCACACGCAGCAGGGGCAGCCGTCCGCCGCCCTCCGCGACGACCCGCAGGCCCACCAGCCGCTTGCCCGGCGTGAAGCCCACCGTGCCGACCGTCAGCACGCTGAGCACCGCGAAGACGGCCAGCGCCCAGTTGCTCGTCTGATCGGCGCGGCCGTGGCTGAGCAGCCCGTACGCGACGAGCGAGCACAGCGCCCAGTCGATGAAGAGGGCGGCGAAGCGCCGGCCGGGACGCGCGATCGAGCCCGGCCCCTCCTCGGGCAGCCCGAGACGCTGCCCTCGGTAGCCGAATTCGACACCCATGTCCTCGGCTGCCGCGCGGGGCCCGGAGATCCACGATCCGATTGCTTGCCTGTTGTCCACCCGTCCACGGTACTGCGACCGCATACGTTCTCCCGTCCGCGGGGCACGGCCGAGGGCCTCCGGGGACCGCGCCGGAGCCGCCGCGCGACGCCCCCGGCACACAGCGCGACCGTACGGCTCCACGCCTCGCCACCCCTCCCCAGCTCCGCGCCCGCCCCATGCCCGCTCCGCGCCGTTCCTCGCGCCCAGGCCACCGCACCCACCCGGCATCCCCGCCCCCTCGGAGCGACCGGAATGATCGATTCCTCTCCCTCCCCGCCCCGTCTCCCCACCCCATCCCCCTCCCCGTCCTCCCTGCCCGACACCCCCGAAATAGGCCGCGCGGCGGTTAACCTCGGCGAAACAAATGGGTCATGCTTGGGAAATCCCGCCTGCCTATGGTCGGGCAAGCGCGCCACCGCACATGGCGCGCTCCGAGTAGCAATCCCGCGCCGCCGACCGCCGGTGACCGGGCTAGGAGGAGTTGGATGTTCCAGAACGCCGATGAGGCCAAGAAGTTCATCGCGGACGAAGACGTCAAGTTCGTCGACGTCCGGTTCTGCGACCTGCCCGGTGTGATGCAGCACTTCACGGTTCCGGCGGAGGCGTTCGACCCGACCGAGGAGCTCGCCTTCGACGGCTCCTCGATCCGCGGTTTCCAGGCCATCCACGAGTCCGACATGGCTCTGCGCGCCGACCTCTCCACCGCCCGCGTGGACCCGTTCCGCCGCGACAAGACCCTGAACGTCAACTTCTTCATCCACGACCCGATCACCGGCGAGCAGTACAGCCGTGACCCGCGCAACGTGGCGAAGAAGGCCGAGGCGTACCTCGCCTCCACCGGCATCGCCGACACCGCGTTCTTCGGTCCGGAGGCGGAGTTCTACGTCTTCGACAACGTCCGCTTCGAGACGTCGGCGAACCAGTCCTTCTACCACATCGACTCCGAGGCCGGCGCCTGGAACACCGGTTCCGAGATCAACAACCGCGGCTACAAGGTCCGCTACAAGGGCGGCTACTTCCCGGCTCCCCCGGTCGACCACTTCGCCGACCTGCGCGCCGAGATCTCCCTGGAGCTCGACGCGGCCGGCCTGAAGGTCGAGCGCCAGCACCACGAGGTCGGCACGGCCGGCCAGGCGGAGATCAACTACAAGTTCAACACGCTCCTCGCCGCCGCCGACGACCTGATGCTCTTCAAGTACATCGTGAAGAACGTCGCCTGGCGCAACGGCAAGACCGCCACCTTCATGCCCAAGCCGATCTTCGGCGACAACGGCTCCGGCATGCACGTCCACCAGTCCCTGTGGTCCGGCGGCGAGCCCCTCTTCTACGACGAGCAGGGCTACGCGGGCCTCTCGGACACCGCCCGCTACTACATCGGCGGCATCCTCAAGCACGCCCCCTCGCTCCTCGCCTTCACCAACCCGACGGTGAACTCCTACCACCGCCTGGTCCCCGGCTTCGAGGCCCCGGTCAACCTGGTCTACTCGCAGCGCAACCGCTCCGCCGCGATGCGCATCCCGATCACCGGCTCCAACCCGAAGGCCAAGCGCGTCGAGTTCCGCGCCCCGGACCCGTCCTCGAACCCCTACCTCGCCTTCTCCGCCCTCCTCCTCGCGGGCCTGGACGGCGTCAAGAACAAGATCGAGCCCGCCGAGCCGATCGACAAGGACCTCTACGAACTCGCCCCCGAGGAGCACGCGGGCGTCCCCCAGGTCCCCACCTCCCTCCCGGCCGTCCTCGACGCCCTGGAAGCGGACAACGAGTACCTCCAGCAGGGCGGCGTCTTCACCTCCGACCTCATCGAAACCTGGATCGACTACAAGCGCACCAACGAAATCGCCCCGATCCAGCTGCGCCCGCACCCGCACGAGTTCGAGCTTTACTTCGACATCTAAGGGTTAGAGATCGACTCGGCGAGTAATACCCGAATAACCTTCTGAGCGTTTGCCTCCGCCTGACACAGGCGGAGGCAAACGCTCAGTTGTTTTTCTCCACCCAAGAAAGGGACACTGCGCAGCACCTGAAAAGTACGACAGTTGACGATCTCATCAGCACCCACAGCTCGGGGCCCGGCAGGCCGAGACGCTGCCTACAGCTGAGGTCGGCTTCCCTCCGGGGTTGCCCACCACGGATCGTACTTGCGCACGATCGGCCGAGTGGCTGGGTGGTGGCGCAACCCGTAAGGGCCCGACTCGGTGGATTCAGGCATATCGATCAACCAGTCCAGCACTGCGTCGGACTGCATATCCGGTTGTTCCAGGTCGTCGATCAACGCCTCAGGACCACGGCAGTCGTACGGCTGCGGCAAGGTGAAGCCGGCTTCGACCGCGTCACGGACGATTTCTTCGCACATCGCGCGCCATCGCCCCTGCCCCCACCAGTGACGGGTATAGCTGGTCGAGCCGCCGATAGTCATGAGTCGCAACGTGGTTTCCGGGCCGAGGAGATCGGTGTCGAGGCGATGCCATTTCCGGATCTGCTCCCGCACCGTCGACCGCACCTTCGGCCAACCATCGCCGAACAGGGAGGAGACCGTCCGACCGTTGGGGAGCTTCCAGTCCGCATCCGTCAATGACCGTTCCATCCCGTCCCAGTCGATACCTTCGTACGGGCAGACGTGGGGCATCACCGCACGGGTCACTGCGATGTTCACGCGGGCCATCAGAACATCCGAAGGGAGATGGTGCGCCTCCACCTCCGTGTCGTTCCGCCAGCACCAGGCAGCAACGCCCAGGGCCGCCGCGTCGGGGACCAGATCGGGGTGCACGTCGCGGCCGGCCAGACCAACGGCCCAGTTCAGGTAGGCGCCAAGATCCGGATCTTGCACAGCTTCCTTTATGAGGTCTTCAACCGGCATCTTCCGGTACAGGGCTGCCGGGCGGAACAGGGCCAGCAGCGATTCAGCCTCGAATGTCTCAGCAGCGTCCGGATCAGCCCCCGCCACCACACGGACACGAGTTGCGTCGAGCAACCCCCATGCACCGGTTCGGCGTTCGACCAGCTTGACCGCCTCGTCCCCCTCTAGAGCTACTGTGAGTCCCGCTTCTTCGTCGAGCACAGAGAACGACTGCGGGAAATCGCCGCACACGTCCTCGTACGGAAGGAATCGGAGCCGATTCTCGCGTGGGTAGCTTGCGGCAGCGCGTGCACAAGTACCTGTACGGCTTGCCCCACTTGGCCGCGTAACGCGTCAGCGAGCGCTGTTGACGGCAGTTACGACACGGCCCGTGGCCCTTCTTCGGCCACCACAACCACCAGTCACCGCCGTAGTCGCCAGGTGATGGCACGATCCCGCGGCTCAGCAGCGCTTCGGCCAGTGCAGCCAAGTGGCCGCCGTTGCTGTGTCGCATCGTTGCGTGCAGCCGATCGTGCGCCGCCAGCAGTTCGTCGCCTGTGGCCCCCTCGTCCCCCTGTAACCGGCGTAGCACCGATATCGCTGCGGCGAGTGCTTGGACGGCGACATCGTCCCGCGGCAGCGACTGCCGGTTGTTCCCGACGACGTCCATCGCCCTGTCGAGATCGACTTCAGTGACCGAAACATTCCTCATGCCACAGAGCCTACGAGTTGTCACCGACACTGACGGTGACGTCCTGAAGGTGCCGATGCGGATCAGCTGCCCGCCGTCCGCTCGCACTCGTGCGCTCTGCGCCGGCAAGAAGCCAGCCGTGGCTGAGGCGACCGGAACCGCCTACGCCTCCGGGTGGACCGGCCCCCGCACACGATCGCAAATATGCGCGAATTTGGTGAGTGGTGGAGACCCTGAGGGTTTCATGGCTCGGTGTGGGGCGGTTGTGTGGAGCGGCGGGAGCGAGTAGCCCGAATCATGTGTGCTTGCGGTTTGTCAAGAGCGTGGATAAGTGGTGGGTGGGGTGGGTAGTGCTGTGGCCGCTGGGGGCGCGGGGGCGGCGGAGTGGCTCTGGCGGGTAGGTGAGACGGACGAGGAGAGGGTGGGTCGTGGTGGGGCAGCCGTTTGAATTGCCGGGGTTTTATCTGCCGTATCCGGCGCGGTTGAACGCGCACCTGGAGAAGGCGCGGGAGCACTCCAAGGAGTGGGCGCGTGGGATGGGGATGCTGGAGGGGTCGGGGATTTGGGAGGAGGGGGATCTGGATGCACATGATTACGCGTTGTTGTGTGCGTATACGCATCCGGATTGCTCGGCGGATGTGTTGTCCCTGGTGACGGACTGGTATGTGTGGGTGTTCTTCTTCGACGATCATTTTTTGGAGGCGTTCAAGCGGACGCAGGACCGGGTCGGCGGGAAGGCGTATCTGGACAGGCTGCCGTTGTTCATGCCGATGGAGCTGGACACGCCGGTGCCGGAGCCGACCAATCCGGTGGAGGCGGGGCTGGCGGATCTGTGGGCTCGGACGGTGCCTTCGATGTCGAAGGGGTGGCGGGCCCGGTTCCGGGAGAGTACTGAGCATCTGCTGAACGAGTCGCTGTGGGAGCTGTCAAATATCAACGCGGGGCGGTTGCCCAATCCCGTCGAGTACATCGAGATGCGGCGGAAGGTGGGTGGTGCGCCGTGGTCGGCGGGGCTGGTGGAGTTCGCGGCGGGGGCCGAGGTGCCGTCGGCGGTGGCCGGGTCGCGGCCGTTGCGGGTGCTGAAGGACTCGTTCTCGGACGGGGTGCATCTGCGGAACGATCTGTTTTCGTATCAGCGGGAGACCGAGGAGGAAGGGGAGCTCAGTAATGGAGTGCTGGTGCTTGAGAACTTCCTCGGGTGCGGCACCCAGGAGGCGGCGGACGCTGTCAATGATCTGATCACCTCGCGGGTGCAGCAGTTCGAGAACACGGTGGTGACGGAGCTGCCGGTGCTGTTCGCGGAGCAGGGCTTGAGCCCGCAGGAGTGTGCGGATGTGCTGGCTTACGCCAAGGGTCTGCAGGACTGGCAGTCGGGTGGGCATGAATGGCACATGCGGTCGAGTCGGTACATGAATGGGGGCGGGAAGGCGGCGGAGCCGGAGTCGGGGGGTGGCTGGTCGCCCTTCGCGTTCAAGGGGTTGGGGACTTCGGGGGTGGATGTCCGGCGGGCGGTGGCCGCCACGGGGGCCAAGCGGCTGCGCAATTTCTCGCATGTGCCGTTCCAGAGGGTGGGGCCCTCGCAGTTGCCGGACTTCTATATGCCGTTCACGACGACGCTGAGTCCGCATCTGGACGGGGCCCGGGTGAACGCGGTGGAGTGGGCGCGGCGGATGGGAATGTTGCGGCCGCAGGCGGGGGTGCCGCTGTCGGACGTCTGGAGTGCCGAGAAGGTGGCGGACTACGACTTTCCGTTGTGTGCTGCCGGGTTGCATCCCGAGGCGACGCCGGAGGAACTGGACCTGGGGTCGCAGTGGCTGACCTGGGGGACGTACGGGGACGATTACTACCCCGCGGTGTTCGGGGCGGCGCGGGACGTTGCCGGGGCGAAGGCGTGCAACGCGCGGCTTTCGGCGTTCATGCCCGTGGCGGACGGGGAGGCGATGCCCGAGCCGGGGAATGCGATGGAGCGCGGGCTGGCGGATCTGTGGCGTCGTACGACGGAGTCGATGGATGCCGGGGCGCGGCAGATGTTCCGGGACGCCGTCGAGGTGATGACGGCCGGGTGGATCTGGGAGCTGGAGAACCAGGCACTGCACCACATTCCCGATCCGGTGGACTACATCGAGATGCGGCGGGCGACATTCGGCTCCGACATGACGATGAGTCTGAGCCGCATCGGACACGGGCGGCGCGTTCCGGAGGAGATCTACCGGAGCGGTCCGATGCGTTCCCTGGAGAACGCGGCCGTCGATTACGCGACGCTGCTGAACGACGTGTTCTCGTATCAGAAGGAGATCGAGTACGAGGGAGAGGTGCACAACGGGATTCTGGTGGTGCAGAACTTCTTCGACTGCGACTATCCGACGGCGCTCGCGATCGTCCACGACCTCATGACGTCGCGCATGCGGGAGTTCCAGCACGTGGCGGCCGATGAACTGCCGGTGCTGTACGACGACTTCGGCTTGTCGGAGGAAGCGCGGGGGCTGCTGGACGGGTATGTGAAGGAGCTGGAGAACTGGATGTCCGGGATTCTCACCTGGCATCAGGGGTGCCGGCGGTACCGGGAGGAGGACCTGCGACGGCACAAGGGGGGCGTGGGTGCGCCGACGGGAGCCGGAACGGGGACAGGAACGGGAACCGGAAGGAGGGCCGGGGCCGGAGCCGCGTCCGGTGCGTGGAGTGGCGGGCCCACCGGGCTGGGGACTTCGGCGGCCCGGGTGGTTGCTCGGCGGGCAGCCGGTGTGAGGTGACGGGCGGGTGAGGGCGCGGGAAAGCGGCCGGCTGTCGTGACGGCATGACTGGGGCCCCTCCCGGGTGGGCCGGGAGGGACCGGGTCAGGTCAGGAGTGCGGCGGCTGCTGGGCTGCGGTCAGGGTCGGTGGGAGTCGTCGCTCGTGTGCGCGCGCAGGCGGCGCGTCGCCTGCCGGGTCAGCGGGCGTTCTCAGTGATCAGGGAGCGGACCAGGCGGCAGGTCGTGTTGGAGGGCGGGTGCACTCCGATACGGGCCGCGGTGGTGCGGATGGTGCGGTTGCGGGCCCGCTCCGGGGTGTAGACACCGCCGTCGAGCAGGGCTATTGCCAGGCGCATGGCCTTCAGGCGGCGGTTGTGGGCCTCGTACCACTCGCGCGGGAGACCGGCGGGCAGCGGCTTCTTGACCATCGGCGCGTGGCGGGCCGCCCGGCGCGCGGCGGTCTTCCCGTACGCGGTCGCCGTGGCCTTCGTGGCCGCCTTGGCCGTCGTGGTCTTCTTCGGAACCGTGGTGTTCGCGGGCAGTGTGGCTACGGCCATCGGCAACCTCCTGGGGCAGCGGAGAAGCGGTCCTGGACTGCTTCCTTTCTGCCTCCAATTTTAGTGCCGACCACTGACAAAGCCGCCTGGTCAGGGAGTACTTGGGAGGGGTGGGGGCGGGGTCCGGGGGGCGTCAGGGGCAGGGGGGCGGGAGGCGTTGGGAGTGGGGGTTCCGGAGGTGTTCGGGGGCGGGGGCGGGGAGGCTTACGGGACGGGGTTCCGCGAGGTGTCCGGGCCGGCGGTCGGCAGGGCGATGCCGTTGCTGGAACAGCGCACCGTCCAGGGCTGCTCCCGGCTCACCGGCTCGTACATCCGGACGTCCACCTGAGTGGCGGGGCGGCCGCCGGGGATGGCGGCGTGGGCGGCGGTGCACGCGATCTGGTGGACGGCCGCCGCCTCCATCCGGGACACCGGAATCGGGAGGTGGACGCTGACCGCTCCGGTCGCGGGCACGGCGGTGAGCCGGCCGGGCATCGTCGGCACCGCACTGACCAGCCCCCGCGCCTTTTCGGCCGCGGTGGGCCCCTTCACCAGCAGGTCCAGAGCCTCCTGGGGGCCGACCGGTCCGTCGGCCGGGCGGGCGGCGGCGTGCACACCGAGGGGTGAGAGGAAGAAGATCCGGGCGGTGTAGGTGTCGGTGCCCGGCTGCCGGATGCCCTGCGCGGGGGCGCCTGCCTGTACGTAGCCGGTGGGGGCGATGCCGCAGCCGGCGAGGAGGAGGGCGGCGATGAGGAGGAGGGCGGTGGCGAGGGGAGTCTTGTACGGGGTGGTGGAGGGGGTCGGTCGGGCTGGCCGGGCCGGGCTGCTCATGTGCGGTCCTCGGGGGCGGGTGTCAGTGGGTCCATCGGCAGCTCCACCGTGAACACCGCTCCCCCGCCCGGCGCGTTGGCCGCGCGCAGCGTGCCCCCGTGCAGCCGTACGTTCTCCATCGCGATGGCCAGGCCCAGTCCACTGCCGCTGGAGCGTGCGCGGGCGGCGTCGGCCTTGTAGAAGCGGTCGAAGACGTGCGGGAGTGCGTCCGGGTCGATGCCGGGGCCCTGGTCGGCCACGTCGATACGGAGCCGTCCCGTCGTCGCGCAGGCCGTGAGCCGTACGGGGGCGCCGCCGTGCCGCAGGGCGTTGCCGACCAGGTTGGCCACGACCACGTCGATACGGCGCGGGTCGAGGCGGGCCCGCAGGCCTTCGGGGAGGCCGGTCTCGACCTGGTCCTGCCAGCCGCGCAGCTGGAGCGTCTTGCGCAGGGCGACGGCGACGTCGATCTCGTCGAGGAGCAGGTCGGCGGCGCCCGCGTCGAAGCGCGAGACCTCTATCAGGTCCTCCACCATGCGGGCGAGCTTGGTGGTCTCGTCGCTGATCAGGCGTACGGCGTCGGCGGTGTCCGGGTCCAGCCGGGCCGCGTCCTCGTCGAGGACCTCGGTGACGGCGGCCATGGCGGCCAGCGGGGTGCGCAGTTCGTGGGAGACGTCGGCGGCGAAGCGCCGGGCGTTGGCCTCCATGCGGCGCAGTTCGGCGTCGTCCTTCTCCAGGGCGCGGGCCATTTCGTTGAAGGTGACGGTGAGGTCGGCGAGTTCGTCGCGGCCGGTCACCGGGGAGCGGGTGTCCAGTTCGCCGGAGGTGATGCGTTCGGCGGCCTCGCGCAGGCGGCGTACGGGCCGCAGGACGCGACGCGCGGCGAACAGCGCGGGGACGACGGCCAGCGCGAGCGCGGGCAGCGCGCCGGCCTGGGCGGCGGTGACCAGGGCGGAGATGTCGGCCTGTTCGTCGTCGAGGGCGAATTCCGCGTAGACGATGAGGCCGGAGGGTTTGGTCTTGCCGGGTGGGACGGAGGGGGAAGCCGAGGAAGGTGGGGAGGGTGCGGGGCGGGGGGAGCCGGTGCCGGCCGGTCCGGATCCGCGGTTCCCGGTGTCCGGGGCGGTGAAGTCCACCGGCACGCCGATCGCCAGCCAGGGCACCCCACCCCGGTCGACGCGCTGGAAGATGGGCGCGTGGTGATCGCGTACGGCGGCACGCAGGCCGTCGGTGACCGCGCTCCCGCGCTCGCGCTCCGGCGCACGGCTGTCCGCACTCCCCGGCGCACGGCCGCCCACGCCCGACGGCGCACGGCTCTCCGCGCCCCCCGGCCCGCCGCCGTCCGCATCCCCCTCCCCGCCGCCCGCGTCCCAAGGCCCCGGCACCACCGGCCCGTCCCCGTACTGCGCGTACGTGTGCCAGTTCCGGGTTCCGCCCGCCCGGTCGAGCTGGACGACGAGGTTTCGCAGGTCGTCGCGTTGCGGAGGAAGGGGCAGGTCGGGGCCGAGGGATTCCATCTGGGCGCGCAAATCGTGCACGGCGGTGTTCTGCGTGCGGGCCAGTATGGCCGTACGGGCCTGCCGGAAGGTGAGCGCCGCGGTGATCAGCGCGCTGAGCGCGGAGACGACGAGGAAGCCGACGATGAGGCGGGTGCGCAGTCCGCGCAGCCTGGTGTACGCGGCGGTCAGCCACTCGCGGCCCCGCGTCCACTCGTGGCCCCGCGTCGGCGCGGCCCCGCGCCGTCGGGGTGGTGGTGTGCTCACAGCGGCCCGAACCGGTAGCCGAACCCCCGTACCGTCTGTACGTACACGGGCGCGCGCGAATCGTCCTCGATCTTGGAGCGGAGCCGCATCACGCAGGCGTCCACCAGCCGCACGTCCCCGTAGAAGCTGTGCTCCCAGACCTGTTCGAGGAGCTGCTGGCGGCTGAAGACCTGGCCGGGGGAATCGGACAGGAAGAGCAGCAGCTTGAGTTCGGAGGGGGCGAGGACGACTTCGTGGCCGTTCTTGGTGACCAGGAGCGCCGCGCGGTCGACGGTCAGCGCGCCGTACGTCACGGAGGAGGTGCGGGACGGGGACGCGGCTGCTGCGGGCACACCGGTTCCGGGCATGACGGCTGCGGGCGTGGCGGTTCCGGGCGCGCCGGGAGCGGCGCCCGTCTCCCGCGTCCCGTCTGCGTACCCCTCCCCCACCACCCGCCGCAGCACCGCCCGCATCCGTGCCTGGAGCACCTCGCCGCCGGCGGGCTTGACCACGTAGTCGTCCGCGCCGGCCTCCAGCCCCACCACCATGTCGATGTCGTCGCCGCGCGCGGACAGGATGATGATCGGGATCTGCTGCGTCTCACGGATGCGGCGGCACACCTCCAGGCCGCTCATGCCGGGCAGCATCAGGTCCAGCAGCACCAGCTCCGGCCGGAATCGTTCCAGCGCGAGCAGCCCGGTCTCGCCGCTGGCCGCCGTCTCCACCTCGTGTCCGCGGCGGCGCAGGGCGAGATGGACGCCCTTGCGTACGGCGGGGTCGTCCTCGATGAGCAGCACACGGGTCATGGGGCGGTGTTCTCCGAAGCGGGGCCGGGCGAACGCTCGTCGAAAGCGTACGGCGAGGGCGGGAGCTGACCATGATGCGCGCCGTTCGTGACGTCGTGTCTCGCATTGTGTGAGAAATTGATGACGGATGGGGCACGCCGCTGACGACGGCGACCGTCCCGGCCCTCCGGGGCCCGGGGCCGGTCGCCGGGAGCCGATGCGCGGGCTACAGCGGACGCCCGCGGCCCCTACCCCTCCACCAGTTCCGCCTTCAGCCGCTTTTTGTCCGGCTTGCCGACCGACGTGAGCGGGATGGTGTCCACCTGGTGCACACCGCTCGGCGCGTACATCCTGCCCTTGTGCGCCACCACGAAGTCGGTGATGGCGCCGGGGTCGATCGTGCGTCCCGGTGCGGGGACGACGGCACAGTGCACCTCCTCCACCTCGTCGGCGGTGCGTACGCCGAAGACCGCGCAGTGCGCGACGTCCGGGTGGGTGTGCAGCAGATCCTCCAGTTCGCCCGGATAGACGTGGCCGCCGACCACGATGACCATGTCCTTGACCCGGTCCATCAGGTAGAGGTAGCCGTCGTCGTCCAGATAGCCGACGTCGCCGGTGCGTACCCAGCCGTCGCGGATGACCTGTGCGGTCAGTTCGGGCTTCTTCCAGTAGCCGGTCATCATGCCCTCGGAGCTGACGTACACCTCGCCGCTGGTGTCCGGCGGGAGGCGGTGGCCGTCCTCGTCGCGGATCTCGATGTCCACGCCGGGTACGGGGCGGCCGACGGTGATCTGGCCGCCCTGCCCGGTCCTGCCGTGTTCCTCGGGGCTCATCTCGGTGAGCAGCAGGGCCTCGGACTGCCCGTACCAGCCGTAGAGGACCGGGCCGAGGACGTCGAGGCCCTGACGGAGCCGGGAGGGGGAGGCCGGGCAGCCGCCGTAGGTGATGCGGGTGAGGCTGCTGAGGTCGGTGGTGGGCAGGTCGGGGTGGTCGAGCAGTTGGTAGAGGAGGGGCGGCAGCAGCCACATGTGGGTGATGCGTTCGCGGGCGACGGCGGCGAGGACCGCGCCGGTGTCGAACCCCTCCTGGAGGACGACGCTGCCGCCGGCGGCCAGCGTCATGTCGGACAGCTGTCCGGCCAGGTGGGCGAGCGAGGTGCAGGCGAGCAGGCGGGGCGGGTCGCCCGCGGACTCGAAGGGATGGGTCACGGCTTTCGCGTACGGCAGGTGCGCCATCTGGATGCCCTTGGGGACACCGGTCGTGCCGCCCGTGTAGCGGATGCACCAGTCGTCGTCGGGGCGGGCCGCGCTCTCGACCGTACGGCCCGTCGGGCGGGCGGCGGCCGCGGCGGTCAGGTCCTCGGCGTCCAGGCCGCTGCCGCCGGGGCCGAGCAGCAGGACGTCCGGTGCGGGGCCGTCGAGGTGGGTGAGGAGTTCCGCGGCGGGCCTGGCCGATTCCGGTCCGACGAGGAGCAGGGCGGTCTCGGCGCTCTCCACGACGCGCGCCTGGGTTTCCGGGGCCTGCCCCTCGTACAGCAGCACGATCCTGGCGCCCAGCAGGTTGACGGCGTACCGGGCGGACAGGGCTTCCGGCCGGTTGCCGGACAGCATCGAGACGGTGTGGCCGCGCGCGACGCCGCGGTCGGCCAGTTCCGCCGCCGTGCGGTGCACGCTGTCGTGGAATGCGGCGGCGGTGATGTCCCGCCCGTCGGAGGTGGTCAGTACCCGGCGTTCCGGGTGGTCCGCCAGTTCCTGGAGGATGTTCTCGACGTAACTCGTGAACGCTGTCATGAGCTGCGCCTCCTTGTCGTACAGCGCACAGGCGCGCGGCGCGGAGTGCGGGCGGATGGGGAGCGCGAAGGGCGCGAGCACGACGTTAGGCGGGAACTTCCGTGCCTTCCAAGACCAATTCCGGCATGTGGCGATACCCGGGCAGGCATAAGGCGGAAGGCGGGGGCGGACCCGTGCGCCACGCCGCCGGGATCACCGGCTGGTGTGTACGACGTGTTCCACGGCGGCCGCGCCGCATTCCATGCCCTGGGCGTCGGTGCGGTAATCGCCGGAGCCGGCGAGATACGCCGTCGCCATGCGTTGTCATACCTTCGGCCATTTCTTTCTCCCCCTTTACGGTGAGGAAAGGGGCAGCGGCGGCGATTACCGTGGACGGCTCATCACGCCATTGCCAGATCGCCAATTCGCCGGGTTGCCGAATCGCCGGGTTGCCAAGTCACCGAGTCACCGAAGAGAGAGATGCCCGTGCGTTCCAACATGCTGTTCGGAGGCGTGTACGGAACGGTGCTCGCCAGTGCGCTGCTGGCCGCTCTGCAGAGCGAGGGCACGCCGTTCACGCCGGTGTACGACGCGCTGTGGGTGCTGGTCACCGCCGCCACCGCGGCCCTCGCGCACGGGTACGCCCACCACATGTCCACCCACCGCGCCCACAGCGCCGGCCACCGCTGGTACGCGCTCGGGCACCGGCTGATCGACGAGTGGCCGCTCGTCGTCGCCTCGCTGCCCACGGTGGCACTGCTGCTGGCCGCCGGGCACTGGAACTGGCCCGAGGGGCCCACCACGGCGGCCGGGCTGACGCTCAACGCCACGCTGCTGTTCGGGTGGGGCACGGCCGCCGCGCTGCGGACGGGCTACCGCAGGCGCGGAGCCGTGCTGATCGGCGTGGCCGATGCCGCGCTCGGGCTGCTGATCGCGGTGGCGAACGCCCTGATCAAGTAACCGACCGAGCAGCTGGTCGAGCAGCTGCTCAAATAAGTGCTGCCCCGGCCCCTCCACCCACCTCGAACGACGCCTCCGCCGCCGCCAGCACCTCCGTCACCCGCAGCCCGAACCGTGCGTCACAGGGGTGCCGCTCGCCGCCGCGTACGGCCGTGAGCAGCGCGTCCACGGCCCGCTCGTACGCCACTTCCGGGCCGTCCTGGCGGCGCGGGAGCGAGGTGGCGCCCGAGGTGCCGTACAGCGTGACGGACACCCCGGAGGCGGCGCGCGGCGCGGTCAGGCTGACGGTCGCCGAACTCGCCGCGCCGCCCGCGTGCCGCAGCGTGAGCAGCACGGTGTCGCCGGGCCCGCGGGCGGCCGTGACGTGCTCGGCGTCCCCGAGGACGGGCAGCAGGAGGGACAGCGCGTGCGGGCCGACGTCCCACAGAGCTCCCTTCTCGCGGCGCCAGGGAGATGCCGCATACGGGCTGTCGCTGTCGGCCGCGAAGACCGAGCCGAGCCAGTCGGCGTGCGCGGTGAACCAGCCGCCGGCCGCGGCCGCCCGGTCGATCCACTCCCCCTCGGCGGCCCCGAAGCGCGCGGTGAAGAACACGACGGTGGCCACGCCCGCCCGGTCGGCGGCGTCGGCCACCGCGCGCGCTTCGGTGACGGTGGTGGCGACGGGCTTGTCCAGGAGGAGGTGCCGGCCGGCTTCGGCGGCCCGTACGGCGAGGTCCGCCTGGACGGACGGCGGGAGGGCGACGGCGAGGGCGTCGGTGTCGGCGAACAGTTCCTCGGGGGTCGCGTACGGGCGGGTGCCGTGGCTCGCGGCCAGTGCGGCGGCAGCCTCCGGGCGCCGTCCCCAGACGCCCGTGAAGGAGACGCCGGGGTGGGCGGCGAGAGCGGGGGCGTGGACGCGCTGTGCCCAGGGGCCGGTGCCGAGGAGTCCGATGCGCAAGGTCGTCGTCATGCCCGCCAGTGTGCCCCGCGGCACGCGCACCCCCACCTCGCACCGCACGCAGCCCGCACCCCGGCACCGCACGCCCCCGCGCTCGCGCGCGCCCGCCGCGCGCGTCGTGGCGCCTCCCGCAACCGCCCGCAAGGTCCGGCCGTGCCCGTTCTCCGTGCGGAAGTTCTCCCGGGGCCGGGGCGTCCTGTCTTCGCGGGGGGTCTCGTGCTGTTGCCGGGGCACTTCGGGACAGATGGCGTAGTAGAGGGCCATCCGCAAGAATTCGCCGCAACTTTCGTTGTCCGGCTCCGGGGACCGCAGTACAAGGAGAGGACTCCTTCGAGGAGGTCCCCCAGTGCACCGCGAGACCCGAGAGGCCCGGTGACCAGCAATGCCGATCGAGTTCCACACCGCCGTATCGAACGAGCCGGAGGAACAGCAAGTCGTCCTCACCGCCGAGGAGCTGGCAGTACAGCAACCGTCCGAGGGGCCGCAGGGCGACGCGGCCCGGGCGACTGCCGACGGCCTGGAGAACGTACGGGGATACAACCGCCCCGAAGGCACGCCCGAGCAGCTCTGGCAGCCGCCGACCGCGGCGCTGCCGGACATCGGCGAGGCGTCCTTCGGGCCACCGCCGGTCGCCGCCGAGACCGTGCACGGCCCGGACGACCGGGTGCAGATCACCGACACGTCCGTGTACCCGTGGCGGGTGCACTGCTCGCTGCTGATCACCGCGGCGGACAACTCGCGCTGGATCGGTACGGGCTGGTTCATCGGCCCGCACACCCTGGCCACCGCGGGACACGTCGTCTACATCAAGAACAGCGGCGTCGCCGGGCGCGACGGCTGGGTCAAGAGCATCAACGTGATGCCGGGCCGCAACGGCAACACCCTCCCGTACGGCGTCGTCACCAGCACCAGCTTCCGTACGGTCAGCGGCTGGTCCAACAACGGCGACCAGAACTACGACTACGGCGCGATCATCCTGCCCACCAACCTCGGCAACACCACCGGCTGGTTCGGCTTCGGCGTGTGGTCCGACGCCGACCTGCTCAAGACCGTCGGCAACATCTCCGGGTACCCGGGCGACAAGCCGGCCGGTACACAGTGGTACGACGCGCGCGGCGTCGCCTCCGTCGGTCCGCGCAAGGTGTACTACGACATCGACACGGCGGGCGGCCAGAGCGGCAGCTCCGTCTACCACTTCTACAACGGCGGCCGGTACGGCATCGCGATCCACGCGTACGGCGGCGCGGTCACCAACTCGGGTACGCGGATCACCACGCCGGTGTACAACAACTACGTGGCGTGGAAGGCGTGACCGCAGACAACCGTACGAAAGGTCCCGGCATGGCGGCGATCTCCGGAATCGTGGTGGACGCGGACGGCCGGCCCGTCCCGGACGCCCGGGTGTATCTCGCCGCGGGCCCCGGGTCCTTCCCGGACGTGGCCGCGCTCACGGACGACGAGGGGCGCTTCGCCCTCTCCGCCGGCGCCGACGGCGGTTACACCGTCGAGTGCCGGTCGGAGCGGGGCGGCGCGTCGCTGGCCGCCGGGGCCGCGGTCACGGTGCGGGGCGGGGCGGCCGAGCCGGTCGAGATCCGCCTCGGCTGATCCCGGCCGCCGCACCGGCCCGGCCGGTGCGGGCCGCGGCCGGGGATGATGGAGGGCATGAGAGCGCCCTCCGCCTACGCACCCTGGCTCACCCCGCTGTACGTCGGCGCCGTCCAGCTCGGCGCGTACGCCACCGCGCGGCTGCCCGCGCAGGAGCGCGCCGAGCTGCTGCGCGCGCACTCCACCAACGTCGACAACTTGCGGGCGGGCCGCTGGCGGACGCTGGCGACCAGTGCCGTGTTCGTCGAGAGCCCGCTGCCCGTCCCGTACGGGCTGGCGCTGCTCGCGGCGCTCGGTACGGCCGAGGCGGCGTGGGGCACCCGGCGGGCCGCCGGAATGTTCGCCGCCGGGCACATCGGCGCCAGCGTGCTCGTGTACGGCGGGCTGCGGGCGGCCCGCGCGCTGTCCCACAAGGCGGTCACCCCCGACACCGAGCGGGCCGTGGACGTGGGCGCGAGCTACGGCTTCTACGCCACGGTGGGCGCGCTCGCCGTCTCCGTACCGCACCGCGGCGCGCGGGCCGCGGCGACCGCGGGCATGCTGGCGCTGGGCGTGAGCCCGGTCCTGCGCCGGGGGCGGGACTTCACGGACGCGGGTCACCTGGCGGCGCTGCTGCTGGGCATGGGCGCGGGCGCCGCGTTCCAGGTCCGCCGCCGTACGGCCACGGGTGCCGCGTTCCGGAATCGCCGCCGTACGGCCGCCTCCCTCCGCCGCCCGTTTCGCGCCGGTCCGCGGGCCACGTGAAGGACAGATCAACGGCTGTCTGGTTGAATGGGGGCATGGCCAGCCTTACCGACACCGCGACGGGTCGCAGTGACCTAGAGCCCTTCTGGCCGTCCCGGCAGGGACATCACTTCGACCGTCTGTGTTGCCGCGCGCACTGAGCGCGGGCCCGCACACGCCTCACCGACGCCTTCCAGAGCGTCTCCAGCCCTGCCCGCGCGCACGACGTCCACCGACGCCCCTCTGCGCGAAAGAGCTGACGATCATGACGAACGTCCGTACCCTGCCTGCCCCTTCCGCCGCCCCGGCCTCCGCGACGGCCACCGCCTCCCCCGTCCCCACCGTGCCCGGCCGGCAGCGACAGCGCCTGCGCGCCGTGGCGCCCGACGAGCTGCCGCCCGTCGCCGACCTGCTCACCTCCGGCGCGACCTGGCTGCCCGCGCCGCAGCACAGCCTGCCCGCGCTCCCGGGGCAGCCGGCGATGGTCGGCTACCTCGTGCTCGTCCCGGCGGAGCGGGTGCCGGCCGCCGCCACTGCCCCGGCCGGCGACGCGGCCGGCAGCCTGACCGGTGACGCGAACGTCCGCATCGACCCCGAGCAGCGGACCGTGCACGTCCACGGCCGGGCACTGGACCTGACGTACCTGGAGTTCGAGCTGCTCGCCCACCTCGTGGCGCACCCGCACCGGGTGCACACCCGCGACCAGCTGGTGACCACGGTGTGGGGGTACGGGCACGTCGGTGACGGCCGTACGGTCGATGTGCATGTCGCCCGGCTGCGACGCAAGTTGGGCGCGGGCCTGCGGTCGTCGATCGTGACCGTACGGCGCGTCGGCTACAAGTACGTACCGAGCGCCTGACCCGTACGTACGAGCCCTCCGTGCCGCCGGGCCGGCTCCCGTACGGTCCCGGTGACGGCCGTGCGGGCGAGCTCCGCCAGCGCGCGCCGGTCGTGCGTCCCGGGCCGCGGCAGCAGCGGCGGGTGCACGGTGACGCGGACCGTCAGGCCGCGCGCGCCGACCACCCGCCGTACGGAGGACAGGAATTCCTCGTCACCGAGGAAGCCCGCGACCGTGCTGGGCAGCCCGTGCTGCTCGTACGCGAGCGTCACCGGCCGTACGGGGGCGCCCGCGTCCAGCGCCGCCTGAAAGGTGGCCCGCCGGAAGGCGCCGTACGCCACCGAGCACCAGGTGGTGGCCTGCGGGAACGCGGCCACCGACCGCCCGGAGCGCAGCAGTCCCGCCAAGGAGGCGACGGTGGCGGGCAGTTGGCGCGGGCTGTCGCGGTCGATGAAGCGGGTCCCGGCGCGGCGGGCGAGGGTGCCGACCAGCGGCCAGTCGCCGACCTCGCGCTTGGCGAGCAGGGTGACCGGCTCGACGGCGAGCAGGGCGGGGATGTCCAGCCAGGAGATGTGGTTGGCGACGACGAGGGTGCCGGGGCGGGGTGCGGCCGGAGAGCCGGGCGGACACGGGACGGTGAGCCCCGCCGTGTCCGCCGCCGTCCCGACGACGAGCCGTACGCCGATCGCGCCCAGCACCGCCCGCGCGTGCGCCCGCAGCCGCGCCGGTTCGGCCATCCGCCCGCCGTCCCGCAGCGCGCGGCCCGCGGCGTGCGTGAAGGCGGCGCAACGCCGGGCGGTCTCCGTGAACGGCACCCGCGGCACGGCGTGCGCGGCGCAGCCCGTCGTGCACTCGGACCGTACTTCCCAGGTGCTCACGCCCGGCTCCCGGACTGCGCGTCCCCCAGGAAGAACCGCCGGTACCGGGCGTCGAGGCGCTCCATGTCCAGCACCACGAAGAAGTCGGCCACGTCGAACTCCGGGTCGTGCGCGGGCGGTCCGCACACCCACGCGCCGATCCGCAGGTAGCCGCGGAGCAGCGGCGGCAGCAGCGACGGGGCCGGGCGCGCGTCCGGCCCCGGGCCCGCGGGCCGCCACGGGCGATGCGGGGTGACGCGCAGTGCGGGCGGTGCGGCGTGCCGGGTGCGGACCAGCTCCCAGGCTGCGGCCGCGGCCGTACCGCCGTCCGCCAGCGGTACGGAGGCGCAGCCCGCCAGGTAGCGGTGACCGGAGAGCAGGGTGTAGCGGGCCAGCGCGGCCCACATCAGGTTGATGACGGCGCCGCTGCGGTGGCCGGGGTGGACGCAGGAACGTCCCGCCTCGATGAGCGAGGGGCGCAGCGCGGCCAGCGCCGACAGGTCGAACTCGCCGTCGGAGTAGAGGCGGTCGCCGCGTCCCGGCGGCACCAGCCGGTAGGTGCCGACCACGTCGCCGGTCGCGGTCTCGGTGACGATCAGGTGGTCCGCGAGGTCGTCGACGGGATCGATGTCGTGGCCCGCCAGCGGCGAGTGCAGGGTGGCGCCCAGCTCCTCGCCGAAGACCTGGTGGCGCAGGCGCTGGGCGGCGCGTACCAGCTCCGGTGTGCCGGCGATCGAGGTTTCGTACGCGGCCGGCGGGGCGGCGGGAGGGGCGACTGGCGTAGCGGCGGGAGGGATGGCGGCGGACACGGTCGCGGGGACGCTCATGGGGCTCTCCGTCCGGAGGAGTCGAGACGTGATGAGGCCGGCAGGGGTCGCGGGGACGGGAGAAAGGAGACGACGGCCGGGGCCGCCGGGCCCCGGCGGCACATGGCCGACACCGGCCCCCGGCCGCCCGTCGTGGTGGGGCCGGCTCCACCCCTTTCCGGGGGCTGAACCCAGTGACCTGGTCTTCTCCACGCGGCAGACTGTTCCCGTGCCCGGCGTCCGGGCGCGTGAAGCGCAGGGAGCGTACGGATGAGGGTCCGCCGAACACTGGTTGCCGGAGCACGTGGGCTCGGGCTCGCCGCGGCATTCCTCACGCCGCCGAAGGCGGAGCCGGCCGCCAGGGTGGCGCGGCTCACCGAGACCCGGCACGACGCGGTGGACGCCTCGGCGGCCGAGCTGCGCCGCATCGAACGGGACCTGCACGACGGCGCGCAGGCCCGGCTGGTGGCGATGGGCATGGACCTGGGCACGGTCGAGGCGCTGACCGAGCGGGACCCGGCGCAGGCCAAGGAGCTGGTCGAGCGGGCCGTCGCCAAACCCGCCCCACCAGACTCCTGTAGCACACCTCTTGGGTCCCCTGGAAGCTCGTCCGGCCACCGCGTACGCTGACGATCCGTACGCAGACCCGTACGGAACGCGAGCGAGGAGTTCCCCTCATGAGTACCGCAGCGGACAAGGAGTGGCTCTACGCCCTCGACATCTCCGGCGCCACCTGGCAGCGCGCTCCCGGCGAGTCCGAGGAGGCGGTGGAGATCGCCTTCCTGGAGAAGGGCGCGGTGGCCATGCGCAATTCCAAGGAGCCGGACGTGGTGCTGCGGTACACCGAGGCCGAGTGGCGCGCGTTCGTCCTGGGCGCGCGGGACGGCGAGTTCGACCTCGACCGCGCGCAGCGTCCGCAGTAACGGGCACGGTTCGGGCGGCGGTACGGGGCGCTGTCGCTCCCGGTGCCGTACCGCCGCCTGCGGGTTCGCTCCGCCCTTACGGGACGCCCGTGGCGAGGTGACCATCCCAGGATTCACTCGTTTCACCGAACGTGGAGCAGCAGCAGGCAACAGCACCCCGTCCGGACAGCCGCCGCCCCGGCACCGGTGACGTCCCGGCCGCCTTCGTCGGCGTCGAGCAGGCCGAGGCGGCCCTCGTCGAGCACTATCCGCGGCTGACACGCCTCGCCTACCTGGTCCTGCCGCCCACCTTGGGGCGCAACCGGCGCGTCCTGACAGCGCATTCGGTCGTCCAGCGCGCCCTGCCGCGCAAGGACACCCCCGCCCTGCCGTCCCAGCGCCGCCCCGGACGCCCGGCCACCGATCCCGGTTACGCGCTGGTGCGACTGCGGGTGCTGCGCGCGGCCCTGGCGGCCGAACACCCCCGCGTACGGGTGCCCTTGCTGCGCCGCGAGGTGCCCGTACCCCCGTTGCCGCCGCTGCTGCCGCAGGTCCGGGGCCTGCGGCTGTTCCCCCGCTCCGGGGGCGTGGACGAACTCACCCTGGCCCGGACGCTGTCGGCGCTGTCCGCCCCGGCCCGCGCGGCGTACGTGCTGCGCGCACTGGAGGGCCTGGGCGACGCGGACGTGCGGGCGGTCCTGGGGGCGGCCGGGGCCGAGGACGTGCCGGGCGCGCTCGCCGCCGCGGCCGGTACGGCACCGGCAGCGGGCGGCCGGGACCGGTCGCTGCTGGGATCCGCCGAGTTCGACCCCTGCTCCCTCCAGGCCCGGCCCACCGACCTCCTGCGCCGCCGCCGGCACACGCGCACGGCGCTGGCGGCGGGGGCGGCGGTGCTGGTGTGCGGTGCGCTGCTGACCCTGCCGGGCGGCGGTCGGGGCCCCGATGGCGCCGCGGCTCCCCCGTACGCCGAGAACGCGGCAGCGCAGGCCGCCCTGGACCCCGCCAAGGTGACGCGGGCCGCCGCCGGTACGTGGCGGAACGCGACACGGCGGGACCTGTCGGCCTGGCCCGCCCGTGGAGACCGTACGCACGACCAGGCGCTGCTGCGGCGCGCGCTGGCCGTGTGGGCCAGGCCCGGCCCGGACGTACAGGTCTCGGCGACCCCGGGCACCGCCAAGGGCCCCGCGGCCGGTCCGCCACAGCTGCTCTACGCGGGCGTGGCGGACCGTGCCGCGGTGGTGCTCCTGTACGACGGGCTGCGCGTGGTGCGCTACGCGGAACCGTCGGACGGCTCCGGCGGGCAGGGCGGCGCGGCGCTGGACTTCGCCCGTACGGACGGCGCGGACGACACCTCCGCCACGGCCCTGGTGCTCAGCCGCGCGGACAGCAACGTCCGCTACCTGACCGCACCATGGGCCGAACGCGCCGAACTGACCGACCTGCTGAAGCCCACCGCCGCCGCCCGGCCCCTGCCCCTCGGCGACGACGGCACGACCGGCCCCGTACCGTCCCCGGCACAGGCCACCACCTGCACGGCCTGGCAGGCCCTGCGGATGGACGGCCGTCTCTTCACCGACCTCGGCGAACTGCTCCCGGCCCGGCTGACGTCCGGCGCCCCGGACCGGCCCGGCGAACCGTACGGCCCACAGGCGCGTACGGCCTGGGCGCGCACGGCGTGCCACCTCGGCGGGCTGCGCGGCCAGGGCGTCCGCACGGTCAACTCCTGGGAGTTCGCCCAGCAGCAGCTGCCCGCCGGGGGCGGCACCGCGACGTGGGTGTGCACGCGCGCCGAGACCTGGCGGGGCGCGGGCAGCCGCACCTTCGCGCAGGTCCAGACGCCGCCCACGGTCGGACAGCGGTACACGCCGGGCGCGGTGGTGGCCCGTTCCACGGGCGGCCCCGGCTGCGGCCCGCGCGAGCCGTGGGCGCTGGCCGGGGTGCTGTGGAAGGCCCCCGGCGGGCAGTGGTGGCTGGTGGCCGCGGGCAGCGGACAGCTCACGGAGATCAGCGCGAGCGGCGGACCCGCGGGCCGCGCGGCCGGCTCCCAGCTGGCCGTACCGGCCACGGCGGGCGCCCGGGCCGAGCTGTCGGGGCGGCTGCGGAGCGGCGGGCGGGTGACGGGGCTGCGGTGAGGCACCGGGCCTCGGCGTCCCGGCGGTCTTTCCGTCGGTCTCCCGGGAAATCCCTGTCCGAAGCCTGTTGCCGATCCCGTACCCGCCAGTACATTGACGCCATGTCTAATACGGCCTCGTTGCGGCCCCGGCCGGTCGCGTCCGAGCACACCCCGCTGAAGGCACGCAACGCCGCCTTCGACTGGGCGGACACCCCCTGCACTGGATACCCGGCGACCCGGACAGCACCCACACCATCAACGTGCTGCACCTGCTGCTGCCCGCCGGTGAACGCTGGTTCGTGCACGTCTACCAGCAGGTGCTGCCGCAGATACGGGACGCGCGGCTGCGGGCGGACGTGATCGGATTCATCGGCCAGGAGGCGATGCACTCCCAGGCGCACGACGACGTACTGCCGCACCTCAAGCGGCTCGGCCTGGACCCGGCCCCCTACACCGCGCAGGTCGACTGGCTCTTCGAGAAGCTGCTCGGCGACCGTCCCCCACTGCTCAACGCGTGGGTGGCACCCTCTTCGCCGCCGGGCCGGGCACGCCAGTGGTGGCTGATGGAGCGCGTCGCGATCATCGCCGCGATCGAGCACTACACGGCGTTCCTCGGGGACTGGGTGCTCAACGCCCGGGCGCTGGACGCCAGGGGCGCCGATCCGACGATGCTGGACCTGCTGCGCTGGCACGGCGCCGAGGAGGTCGAACACCGCTCGGTCGCCTTCGACCTGTTCATGCACCTGGACGGCGGGTACCGACGGCGGGTGCGCACCTGGGCCACCGCCTTCGGTGCGCTCGTCTTCCTCTGGCAGCGCGGCACCCGCTTCTTCATGGCCAACGACCCGTCGCTGCCGGACGGCCGGGCCAGTTTCCGGGAGTTCGTACGGGCCGGGCGCGAGGGCGTGCTGCCCACCGCCGCCGACATGGCCCGGTCCGTCCCGCAGTACCTGAGCCGGTCCTACCACCCGTCGCGGTACGGCAGCACCGAGCAGGCCGCCGCCTACCTGGCCGGCTCCCCCGCCGCGACCGCCGCCGAGGCGCGTCCGGGGCCCACCGCCGCGGAGCCCGGCACACCGACGACCGACCCGACAGGAGCCGCCTGAGATGCCGTCCCTCCCCCGGATACGTACGGTCCTGGTCGCCGCCGGCGCCGCGCTGGCCGTCCGGCGGGCGCTGCGCCGGCGCATCGGCCGGTCGCCGCTGTGGCCGGTGCCCGCGCTCGAACAGCCCGTCTCCGGCCAGGGCCGGGACCGCTCCGGCCCCCTGCGGCTCCTGGTCGCGGAGCGCGCCGAGGAGGCCGAAGGCGTCGTACGGCTGCGTCTGGAGGGCGACAACCTGCCGGCCTGGGAGCCGGGGGCCCACCTCGACGTGGTGCTGCCCTCGGGGGCCGTACGCCAGTACTCGCTGTGCGGCAGCCCGGCCGACACCGGCTCGTACACGATCGCGACGCGGCTGGTCGAGGACGGCCGGGGCGGCTCGCGCGAGGTGCACGAGCAGCTGCACGAGGGGACGGTGGTGGAGGTGCGCGGGCCGCGCAACCGCTTCCGGCTGGAGGAGTGCCACGCCTACCTGTTCCTCGCGGGCGGCATCGGCATCACCCCGATCCTGCCGATGCTGCGGCAGGCCGAGTCCGAGGGCGTGCCCTGGCGGCTGGTGTACGGCGGGCGGTCGCGCGCGTCGATGCCGTTCCTGGAGGAGGTCGAGAAGCTGGCGGGCGCCGCGTCGGACCGGGTGACGGTGGTCGCCGAGGACGAGGACGGCCTGCCCGACCTGGCGGGCGCGCTCGCCGGCGCCCCGCCGCACGCGGCCGTCTACTGCTGCGGCCCGGACCCGCTGATGGACGCCGTGGCCGGGCTGCTGCCGCAGGGGGCGCGGGGACTGACCCTGTACACCGAGCGGTTCGCGCCCGCCGCGGCGCTGCCCCCGGGCGGGAACGCCGGGTTCGAGGTGGAGCTGCGGCGTACCGGCCGTACGGTCACCGTCCCGGCGGACGGCAGCGCCCTGCGCGCCATCCGCGAACAGGCGCTGCCGGACCTCCCGTACTCCTGCGAGCAGGGCTTCTGCGGCACCTGCCAGCAGCGGGTGCTCTCCGGCGAGGTGGACCACCGCGATGAACTGCTCACCGACGCCGAACGGGACGACTCGATGCTGATCTGCGTCTCGCGGGCCCGGGGGGAGCGGCTGGTGCTCGACCTCTGAGGCGGACGGTCCCCCGGGCGAGGGGGGCCGGGCCGGTGTCCGGCCCCCGGCCGCTCGATTCCGCGGCGCGCACCCGGTCGTTAGGGTGTGCGCATGACCAACGGGGTGCGCCGCAGGATGGGTGTCGAGGAACGACGTGAGCAGCTGATCGCCGTGGCGCTCGGCCTGTTCAGCCGCCGGGCTCCGGAGGAGGTCTCGATCGACGAGATCGCCGAGGCGGCCGGTATCTCCCGGCCACTGGTCTACCACTACTTCCCGGGCAAGCAGAGCCTGTACGAGGCGGCGTTGCGCCGGGCGGCCGACGAGCTGGCCGCGCGCTTCGTCGAACCGCACGAGGGCCCGCTCGGTGCCCGCCTGCTCCGCGTGATGGAACGGTTCTTCGACTTCGTCGAGGAGCACGGCCCCGGCTTCTCCGCCCTGATGCGCGGCGGCCCGTCCATCGGCGCCATGGAGGGCGTGGGTCCGGGCCGGACGAGCGCGATGATCGACGGGGTACGCCAGGCCGCGTACGAGCAGATACTGGCCCACCTCGGTGTGCGGGACGCCGCTCCCCGCATGGAGCTGGTGGTCCGCTCCTGGATCTCGCTCGCCGAGACCACCGCGCTGATCTGGCTCGACAGCCGCGCCGTCCCCCGCGGTGAACTGGAACGCCAGCTCGTCCACGACTTCGCGGCGCTGGCGGCGGTGAGCGCCGCGTACGACGAGGAGATGGCCGGCGTCCTGGGCCGCGTGCTGGCCGGCGAGCCGACCGACGGGCCGTTCGGCGATCTGCTCACCCGGCTGCTGGCACTGGCGCCGCAGCCGACGTGAGACGGACGGGCCCGTTCCGCCGCCCCTGCGGCACAATCCGCGCATGGACATGATCACCTTCCGCCTCGCCGCGGACACCGACGCCGACGTGGCCGCCCTCGTCGCGCTCTACGACGGGGCCGCCCGCTGGATGCAGGGCCGGGGCATCGACCAGTGGACGCCGGGTGAACGGGACGCGGAGCACTTCCGGTTGCGGATCAAGCAGGACGAGGTGTGGTTCGCCGAGGTGGGCGGGGAGACCGCCGGTGCCTGGGAACTGTGGTGGGAGGATCTGCCCGCCTGGGGGCCGCAACCGCCCGTCGCGGGCTATCTGCACCGGCTGATGGTCGACCGGGACCGGGCCCCGGCGGGCACCGGCCGCGCGATGCTGGCGCGGGCCGAGCGGCGGATCGCCGAGGCGGGCCGGCCGCTGAGCCGCCTCGACTGCAAGTCGGGCAATCCGCGTCTGCGGCCGTATTACGAGAGCGCGGGCTACCGGGTCGTCGGCGAGCAGCGGGCGAAGGAGGGCTCGGACGGGAGCAGGTATACCGTCACGCTGCTGGAGAAGCGGGTGCGGCAGGAGCCCGGACCGGGAGCGTAGGCGCCGGCGGGTGGGGCGCATGCCCGGCGCGGAACGCGGGCGCGCGCCGGTCCGTCGCGCAACCGGGACAGGTTGTACGGCCCTTTGTCCGGCGCCTCCAGGGCTTTCGGACAATTCCCGGGGGCCTCACAGTGGTGTCACCGGGGCCTGAGGGCACGGGATCACGGGGGCCCATGGAGTCCGCTCCGGCGGACGGATGGGGGAACCATGGGGACGATCCACGGGGGAAACGGGCCCCGGAACCGCCGACGGCGGATGGGCCGTCCATGGGCAGGGCGGCCCATGGACGGCCCCACAAGGCGGCCACGCGCGAACAGCCACGCGGCGGCTACCGCGCCGCGAACACCGCGACCGTACGCGCCGGGACGCCGAACGTCCCCGTCCGCTTCTCGTACGAAGCCGTCCTCACCACCGGGTCCGCGCCGCGCGCCTGCACGCGGTGCAGGCCGTACCGCGTGCCCGCGAGCTCCGGTACGCGCTGGAGCTGCCGCTGCGGCGTCGCGTTGAAGACCACGACGAGCGTGCCCAGCCGCATGGTCACGACACCCGGTGTCTCGGCCGTCCCCGACAGGGGGAAGGAGAGCGCCTTCTGCACGGCGTCGGCGCTGCCGAGCCCGAAGGCCGGTTCGGTGGCGTGGATGCGCAGCAGGTCGCGGTAGGCCGCGGAGGCGGCGGTGATCTGCGCGCAGCCGGGGCGCAGGGCGGGGTCGGCGAGCAGGGGCCGGGCGTACGGCCACTTGTCCTTGTTGTCGGCGGCGGGCGGCAGGCCGCGGCCGAAGCCGTTGCCGTCCCGGCAGTCCCAGTGCAGGGCGTTGAACCAGTCGCCGCTCTCGTAGGAGTTGCGGTCCAGGGACTTGGAGCGGAGCAGGTCGCTGCCCGCCTGGGAGAGGGCCGGGCCCTGGGAGAGCGCGGCGGTGGCCATGGCCACGACCTGCATCCGGGCGCGGTCGGCGGCCGGGGTGCCCTGCGGGAGTTTGTAGGCGAGGGCGTCGTACAGCGTCTCGTTGTCGTGGGCGTCGGCGTACGCGAGGGCGTCACCGGGGGCGGCGGCGTACCCGGCCGGGCTGCCGTTGTAGTCGACTTCCGACCCCTTGACCGTACGGCCGGAGGTGTCGGTGAACATGTAGTCGGCCAGGTTGCCGGTGAGGCCGACCTTGAGCAGGTCCTGGTAGTGGAGCAGGCGGGCGCGCTGTTCGGCCGGGGTGCCGTTGGCGGGTGAGGAGTTGGGGTCCGTGAGGAGGCCGGAGGCGAAGCCCTGGACGCGCGGGTCGGGGTCGAAGGGCCCGCCGCCGCGTACGGCGTCACGGGCGCGGTCGTTGAAGGTGGCGATCCCGGTGCCCGCCATGTTCCGCTGGGTGGCCTGCACGAAGCGCGCGTCGTCCGCGACCTCGCCGAAGTTCCAGCCCTCCCCGTACAGGACGATCGCCTTGCCGTCCACGCCGTCCTTGGCGACGGTCAGTGCGTCCAGGGCCTTGCGGACGGCGAGGATGTTGGCCTTCGGGTGGTGTCCCATCAGGTCGAACCGGAACCCGTCGACCTTGTACTGCCTGGCCCAGGTGACGACCGAGTCCACGACGAGCCGCCCCATCATGGTGTGCTCCGGCGCGGTGTTCGCGCAGCACGTGGAGGCGGCGACGGAGCCGTCGTCGAGCAGCCGGTGGTAGTAGCCCGGCACGATGCGGTCGAGGACGGACAGCGCGTCCTGCCCGCTCGCGGCGGTGTGGTTGTAGACGACGTCCATGACGGTACGCAGCCCGGCGCCGTTCAAGCCCTGCACCATGCGCCGGAATTCCCCGGTCCGCGCGCGTGGGGAATCCGGGTCGGACGCGTACGAGCCCTCCGGCACGGTGTAGTGGAACGGGTCGTACCCCCAGTTGTACGCGTCGCGCGCGGCGGTCTTCCCCACACACTCCTGCTGCCGCTCGGAGTCGGCGGGCAGCGCCGCCAGGTCGCAGTCCGGCCGGGCCTGGTCGGCGCGCCGCTCCGGGACGGTCGCGATGTCGAAAGCGGGCAGGAGGTGGACGTACGAGGTCCCCGCGTCGGCGAGGGCCTTCAGGTGCCGCATCCCGGCCGAGCGGCGGTCGGTGAAGGCGAGGTACTGGCCGGGGTGGCGGGAGGTGCGGTCCTCGACGGAGAAGTCCCGGATGTGCAGCTCCTGGATGCGGGCCCGGTTCAGCGGCACCGCGGCGGGCTTCTTGAGCCGGTTCCAGCCCTTCGGCGCGAGGCGCGGGTCGGCGAGGTCGACGACGAGGCTGCGCGCGGAGTCGGCGGTCAGGGCGGTCGCGTACGGATCGGTGACCTTGTTCGTGACGAAGCGGCCGACGCTGGGCGCCCAGACGGTCACGACGTACCGGTACGGCTTGCCCGCCCAGCCGCGTGTCCCCCGCGCCTGCCACACACCGCTCGCGTCGTCCCGCCGCATCGGCACCGTACGGCCGTCGAGTTCGAGCGTGACGGTGCGGGCGGTCGGTGCCCAGACGGAGAGGGTGGGGCGGCCGCGCCGGAAGACCGGGCCGAGCGGCGCCTCGGCCGCGGCCGGTCCGTACAGGTCGTCCAGTACGCCGGGGATCTGTACGCCGGTGCTGACGGGCCGCCCGTCCGCGTCCGGCTGGACGGCGACGAGCCGGTCCCGCAGGGCTGCGGGGGCGAGTTCCTGGTCACGCGGGTCGACGGTGAACGCCGGGAAGTTCTTCAGGTGCGGGTAGGCGGCCTGCTCGGCGGGGGTGAGGGTGCCGGGCGTGAGCCGTATCCGCCCGGCCGCTTTCCCGGCCGTCTTCCCGGCCGCCTCACCCTCCGCCGTCCCCTCCGCCCCGAACTCCAGCCGGGCGTCCGCGTGCCGGGCGCCCTTCCAGACCACGGTGTCGCGGTCGATCCACTGCGCTGCCGCCTGGGCCGGAGCCGGTGGCGGTGCGGCGTTCGCGGAGGGCGGGGCGGGCAGGACCGCCGCGCACAGGGCCATGGCCACGGCTGCGACGGTACGGCGGAGGGTGCGCCTCACGTAAGGACTCCTTCAGGACGTTCGGGTGATCAGCCGCAGGTGCGGGCGCCGACGTGCAGCGCGAGTGCCGTGTCCGGGGCGAGCGTGGCCGTGAAGCGCCCGTCGCCGTCCACCGTCACCGGCTTGCGGCTCTGGACGTCGCAGTACGTGCCGGCGGGCAGCGAGGTCTGGAACGTCCGGGTCAGCGCGCTGCCCTCGTGGTTGACCACGGCGTAGCCCTGGTCGCCGCGCCCGAAGGCGATCGCGTCATTGCCGTTGTCCCACCAGTGGGTGACGGGTGTGCCGTGGGTCGCGTTGCGGAAGCCGACCATGCTGCGGATCTCGGGCCAGTTGTGCTGGCACTTCCAGCCTCCCCCGGTGCCGGAAGCCTGGGAGGTGCCCCCAGGCCGGCAGGCGCGCACCGCGTCACCGTTGGGCGGCCCCGCGTCGTGGTCGGAGAACTCGTACCCGGAGTGGACGTCGGGTGCCCCGTACGGCCAGGCCAGCATGAAGACGTTGGCGAGGGTGTAGTCCGCGCCGTCCTTGTAGCTGAGTGTGGAGCCGTTGCGCTCGGTGTCCCAGTTGTCGACGAAGGTGCCGGCCAGGCCGGACGGCAGGTAGGCCCAGCCCTCCCCGAAGTTCTTCAGGTAGGCCAGCTTCTCGTTCTGGAACACGCGTTTGAGGTCGCGGCCGTACCGGAATTCCTGCACGTCACCGTTGCCCAGGTACTCGGTGGGCGAGACGGCCTCGCCTTCCCCGTGGATCACTTCCTGCTTCCAGTAGACGGAAGGATTCTTCAACTGCCGCTTGATGGCGGCCAGATCCTCTGCCGGCATGTGCTTGGCCGCGTCGATCCGGAAGCCGTCCACGCCGAGCGACAGCAGGTCGTTCAGGTACGCGGCGATGCGGGACCGGACGTACGGCTCGCCGGTGTCCAGGTCGGCCAGCCGGACCAGTTCGCAGTGCTGCACGTTCCACCGGTCGCGGTAGTCCGTGATCTCCCCGGTGCAGTCGTCCATGTCCTGGCGCTGGTAGACCCCCGGGTAGTCGTACTTCGTGTACGACGAGCCGCCGGTTCCCGTACCCGACCCGGCCGACATGTGGTTGATCACCGCGTCCGCGACGACCTCGACCCCGGCCGCGTGGCAGGCGTTCACCATGTTCTTGAAGGCCGTACGGTCACCGAGCCGCCCGGCGATCTTGTAGCTGACGGGCTGGTACGAGGTCCACCACTGGCCGCCCTGGATGTGCTCGGTGGCCGGGGACACCTCCACATAGCCGTATCCGGCGGGGCCCAGCGTCTTCCCGCACTCCTCGGCGACCGCGTCGTACCGCCACTCGAAGAGTTCGGCGGTCACGTCCTTCGTCCCCGGCGGCGCGGCGTGCGCGGGCTGCGGCGGCGGGGCGAGGACGGCCGTCGCCGCGCCGGAGAGGAGGGCGAGCGCGGCGGCCACGAGTCTGCGGGCGGGCCGGCGTCGGCGGGTGGGAGACATCGTTCCTCCTGAGGGGGTGGGAGGTGTTCAGCCGTTGTTGTATCCGCCGCGGTTGATTGTTTCAATAGTTTGCGCAAGGCATTGCAGCGGCGTTACGGCCGTCCCCACCACCAAAGCGCCGCGCCCGGCGGGACGTACAGCCCTGAGGCCGCACGTCCTGCCGGGCGCGGGCCAGGCCCCTTCGACCCGTTGTTGGTCCAGGTACCGCTCGCCAGGCGGTGGCGGTACCAGCGGTCACCGTTGCCGGCCCCTGGTCCTGTGGCAGGTACGCGACGCGATCGAGGAGGCCCGCGCCCACGGTTGCCAACCCGTGGAAGCCGCCGCCTCTCCCGCCACCTCCACCGCTCTCCTCCCGTACGCCGCCCGCCAGGCAACCTGACCCGAACCGTCGTTGACCGCGCCCCGCGTCGGCAGTTGCATGGGACGCGCACCCGACGCATCGCGGACCGCGGAAGGACGGTGGGTTCGATGGCGAACGACACTCTCGACCGCAAGTTCAGCATCCTCTTCGACTGGTTCGACCGTACCGAGGACGGCTGGCTCACCCATGAGGACTTCGAGGTGATGGCCGGGCTGTTCATGGCGGTGGTGCCGCCCGAGGACCACGAGAGCCGGGCCGCGCTGCGGGAGGCGTTCGCCCGGTGGTGGGAGGTGCTGCGGGACGCGGGCGGCACGGACGGTGAAGGGCGCGTGGGCCGTGCGGAGTTCCTCGGCCTGATGCGCTCGCACGTCACCGATCCGAAGACGTTCGAGCACGTCGTGCTCCAGATCGTCGACGCGCTGATGCGGGCCCTCGACACCGACCGCAACGGCCGGATCACCGCCGACGAGTACGTACGGATGTACGAGGCGCTGCACATCGACCCGGCGACCTCCGCCCCCGCCTTCCAGCGGCTGGACCGTGACGGCGACGGCGCCATCAGCCACGCCGAGTTCCGCAAGGCCATCGAGGAGTTCTACCTCAGCCCGGACCCGGACGCCCCGGGCAACTGGCTGCTCGGTGCGCCCCTCGGCACGTGAGCCCGGTCCGGGCGGCTGTCAGCCCAACGCCTCGTGCACCGTGACGAACACCCCCCGCACCCTCTCCCCCGACAACTCCGTCCACGTGGCGCTGACATGCCCCAGCGTGGACCCGCCGTCGGCCCCGCCCGGCGTCAGCACGCGCTGCAGGCGCAGGGTGAGGGGGCGGGCCGGCCGGACGCGGATGTCGGTGGCGGTCGCACTCTGCGTCACCGACTCGGGGCCCGCTAGGGGGCTGTGGTCCGTGCCCGTGAGCCGCGCGTGGACCGTGGGGTCGAGGGTGTCGTTCTCGCTCTGGGCGTGGGCGTCGGTGGCGCCGGCGAGGAGGGCGAAGAGCTGGGTGACCAGGACGGGGTCGTGGGTGCCGTCGTAGACCCAGCGCTTGCCGAGTACGCCGTGCTCCAGGGTGCCGATGAGGGCGTGGCCGGCGCCGGGCAGGGGGGCGCCCCGGTAGGTGAGGGGGACGAGGTAGGTGAAGGGTTCGGCGCCGGACGAGTCGGTGGCGGCCATGAACTCCATGCCCACCTCGCCCTCCGGGTCGTCGAGGCGGAAGCCGCCGGCCTTGGTCAGGTCGGGGGCGGCCCCGTCACCCGCGTACCAGGGCCGGGCGGGGAGCCAGCGGGCGAGCAGTTCCAGCTTGGTGGGCGAGAGGGTGGTGTGGTGGATGACGGCCATGGTCCGGCACCTTCCCGTAAGTGGCTGCGCTGATCACACGATCGACGTGGTCATCCTGCCATTCGCCGCCGTCGGCCCTACCCCGCCGCAGGCGGGTTGCGTGCCGTCGAGCCCCGTACCACCAGTTCCGGCTGGAAGACGAACTCCGTGTGCCGGTCCGGTGACCGGTCGCCGTCCGCCAGAGCGCGGATCTCCTCGACCAGCGCGTCCACTGCCGCCGAGGCCATCGCCCGTACCGGCTGGCGTACGGTCGTCAGCGGCGGGTCGGTGAAGGCGATGAGCTGGGAGTCGTCGAAGCCGACGACGGAGACCCGCGCCGGTACGTCCAGGCCGCGCTGACGGGCCGCCCGTACGACGCCGAGGGCCATCAGGTCGCTGCCGCAGACGACCGCCGTGCAGCCCGCGTCCAGCAGCGACGCCGCCGCCGCGTGGCCGCCTTCGACGCCGAACAGGGTGTGTCGGACGAGGTGTTCGGCCTGCCCCCTCCGCAGGCCGAACACCTCGGTCAGTGCCGCTACGAAGCCTTCGGCCTTGCGGCGGGACGGGACGTAGCGGACCGGGCCGACGGCCAGGCCGATGTTCCGGTGGCCGAGTTCGGCGAGGTGGCGCACGGCCATGCGGGCCGCCGTCCGGTCGTCCGGGGAGATGAAGGGGGCGGCGATGCCCTCGTGGTAACCGTTGATGAGGACGTACGGGAGGCCGCGGTCGGTGAGGCGGGTGTAGCGGGCGGGGTCGGTGGTGCTGTCGGAGTGGCGGCCGGAGAGGAAGATGATGCCGGTGACGCCCCGGGCCTCCAGCTGTTCGACGATCTCGTCCTCCGTGGCGCCGCCGGGAAGCTGGGTGCAGAGGACGGGGGTGTAGCCGTGGCCGGCCAGGGCCTGTTCGATGAGCTGGGCGAAGGCCGGGAAGATCGGGTTGGTCAGCTCGGGGACGATCAGGCCGACCAGTCCGGCGCTGGCGCGGCGCAGCCGTACGGGGCGTTCGCCACCGAGGACGTCGAGGGCGGCCAGCACCCGCTGCCGGGTCCCGCCGGCCACGCCCGCCTTCCCGTTGAGCACCCGGCTGACGGTCGCCTCGCTGACCTGCGCCTGCGCGGCGATGTGCGCCAGCCGGGGGCCGCTGCCCCCGGCCGGCGGCACCTCGGGGTGGTCGGTCACGCTTCCCACCACACGGCGGTGTCCGCCGGGATGGTCGGTTCGTCGTCGACGGTGAGGAGTTCGGCGGAGGACAACAACGGCCGCCAGGCCGGCTGGGCCGGGGCCCGTACCGGCTCCGCCGTGGTGTTCACCGTGCAGACGAAGCCGTCGGGGCGGCGGAAGGCCAGGACGCCTTCGGGGGCGTCCAGCCACTCGACCTTGTCGCCCGCCCCGAGCCCGGGGTGGGTGCGGCGCAGCCTGAGGGCCGTACGGTACAGCTCCAGCATGGAGTCCGGGTCGCCGGTCTGCGCGGCGACGCTCAGCCCCGCCCACTCCGGCGGCTGCGGGAGCCAGCTGCCACCGGTGCCGAAGCCGTAGGGGGCCGTGTCGCCGGACCACGGGATGGGGACACGGCAGCCGTCGCGCAGGCCGTCCTGGCCGTCGCCGCGGAAGAACGCGGGGTCCTGGCGGACCTCGTCGGGCAGGTCGGTGACCTCGGGGAGGCCCAGTTCCTCGCCCTGGTAGACGTACGCGGAGCCGGGCAGCGCCAGCATGAGGAGGGCCGCGGCGCGGGCGCGGCGGGCGCCGCCGCCGAGTCGGGTGGCGTGCCGTACGACGTCGTGGTTGGACAGGACCCAGGTGGTGGGGGCGCCGACCGGCCGCATCGCGTCGAGGGAGGCGTCGATGACGGCGCGGAGTCCGGCGGCGTCCCAGGTGGTGTTGAGGTAGTGGAAGTTGAACGCCTGGTGGAGTTCGTCGGGGCGCAGGTACAGGGCGGTGCGGCCGGCGCTCGGGGTCCAGGCTTCCGCCACGCCGATGCGTTCGCCTGCGTACTCGTCCAGGACGCGGCGCCAGGAGCGGTAGATCTCGTGGACGCCGTCCTGGTCGAAGAAGGGCAGCACCTGGTTGCCGAGCAGCTTGAGCTGATCGGTGCGTCCCATGTCGGGCAGGCCGGGGGCCTTGACCAGGCCGTGGGCCACGTCGATGCGGAAGCCGTCCACGCCCAGGTCGAGCCAGAAGCGCAGGATGGAGCGGAACTCGTCGTGGACGGCGGGGTGGTCCCAGTTGAAGTCGGGCTGTTCGGGGGCGAACAGGTGCAGGTACCACTCGCCGTCGGCGACGCGGGTCCAGGCGGGGCCGCCGAAGACGGACTCCCAGTCGTTGGGCGGGAGTTCGCCGTTCTCGCCGCGGCCCTTGCGGAAGTGGAAGCGGTCGCGCAGCGTCGAGCCGGGTCCCTCCTCCAGCGCCTGCCGGAACCAGGCGTGCTGGTCGGAGCAGTGGTTGGGGACGACGTCGACGATGATGCGCAGGCCCAGGCCGTGCGCGTCGCGGATGACGGCCTCGGCGTCGGCGAGGGTGCCGAAGGCCGGGTCGATGACGCGGTAATCGGCGACGTCGTAGCCCGCGTCGGCCTGCGGGGAGGCGTAGAAGGGGCTGAGCCAGACGGCGTCGACGCCCAGGTCCTTCAGGTACGGCAGGCGCGTGCGGATGCCGGGCAGGTCGCCCATGCCGTCGCCGTTGCCGTCGGCGAAGCTGCGCGGGTAGACCTGGTAGATCACCGCGTCGCGCCACCACTGGGTGGCTGCGGACGCGGCCGGGTCCGCGGCGGCGGTCGCTCCGGTGGCGGGGTGCTGGGTGGTCATGTCATCCCTTGGTGGTGCCGGAGGTCAGTCCGGCGACGAGGTGGCGTTGGGCGAAGGCGAAGACCAGGCCGGCGGGCACCGCGATGATCACGGCGGCGGCGGTCATCGAGCCCCAGTCGTTGACGTACTGGTTGACGAAGGTCTGCAGACCGCCGGCGAGGGTCAGGTTCTCCTCGCCGGTCATGAAGGCGGAGGCGTACGCGACCTCGGCCCAGGCCGTCACGAAGGTGTAGAAGCCGGTGACGGCCAGGCCGGGGCGGGCCAGCGGCAGGACCAGGCGCCAGAAGGTGCCGAAGGGGTTGAGGCCGTCGACGCGCCCGGCTTCGTCGATCTCCACCGGGATGGTGTCGAAGAATCCTTTCATCATCCAGGCGCAGAACGGGACGGCGATGGTCAGGTACGTGACGACCAGGCCGGCCGGCTGGTTGAGCAGGCCCAGGTCCGCCATCAGGTTGTACAGCGGCACGATCAGCACGGCGACCGGGAACATCTGCGTGATCAGCAGCAGCCACATCAGCGGGCGCATCCCGGGGAACCGGAACCGGCTGACGGCGTAGCCGGTGGTGGCCGCGACGAAGACACCGATGACGGTGGTGATGCCGACGACGACCAGCGAGTTGCCGAACCAGGTCAGGAACTCGGTGTCGGCGACCACGTGCCGGTAGTTCGCGAAGGTGAAATGGGTGACCAGCTCGGTGGAGAAGGCGTCGTTCTTCGGCTTGAAGGACGTGATCAGCAGCCACAGCGGCGGGAAGACCGCGACGGCGGCGGCGACCAGCAGGGTCAGGTGCAGGCCGGCGGAGGCCAGCGGGCCGCGCCTGTTGCGCGTGGTCTTGGCCATCACCACACCTCACCCTGCTTGCGCAGCGAGCGGCGGTAGACCACCGCGATCAGGGACAGCAGGAGCAGGATCAGCACGCCCCAGGCGGCCGAGCCGGAGAAGTCCCGCGGACTGTCGACGAAGGAGAGCCGGTAGGCGTACGTCACCAGGATCTCCGTGGCGTCGCCGGGGCCGCCCCGGGTGAGCAGGTAGATCACCGGGAACATGTTGAACGTCCAGATGGTGGAGAGCAGGATCACGGTGCTGCTCACGCCGCGCAGCCCGGGCAGGGTGATGTTGCAGAACCGCTGCCAGGCGTTGGCGCCGTCCATCTCCGCGGCCTCGTACAGCTCCCCCGGGATCGACTGGAGACCGCCGAGCAGCGCGACGAGCATGAACGGTACGCCCAGCCACACGTTGACGGCGATGACCGACAGCTTGGCCCAGGTCGGATCGTTCAGCCACGGCACCGCGTCGATGCCGCCGCCGGCCAGGACCTTGTTCAGCAGGCCGTTCTTCTCGTTGTAGAGCAGCCGCCAGGTGAAGACGGAGACGAAGGCGGGGATGGCCCAGGGCAGGATCAGCGCCAGCCGGTAGAAGGTGCGGCCGCGCAGCGTGCGGTTGAGCAGGTTGGCGAGGGTCAGGCCGATGGCGAAGGTGAGGCCGACGCAGGCCACCGTCCACACCACGGTCCAGCCGAGCCGGCCCCAGAAGACGCCGTCACCGAGGATCTCGGTGTAGTTGTCCAGACCGGTGAACTTGTAGGTGGCCGGGATGTGGTTCATGCCGATGTTGCGTTCGACGTTGGCCTCGTCGGCGTCGGTCAGCGACAGGTACACGCCGCGGAGCAGCGGGTAGCCGATGATGACGCCGATGACGAGGACCACCGGGGTGACCATGGTCCAGGCGTACCAGTGGGTGCCCAGGGCCCTGCGCACCCGGCCCGGCGGTGCGGCGGCGGCCTCCTTCCGCCGGGGCCGGGACATCCGTACGGTGTCCGTCACTTGTAGTCCTTGAGGATCTTGCGGTAGCTGTCGCCGACGGCCTTGGCGGCCTGCTCGGGCGTACTGGCACCGGTGAGGACCTTGTTCATCTGGACCTTGACCGGCTCGAAGAGCGCGTTGCCCTCGGCGATCCAGGGGCGCTGGACGGCCTTGTCGACGGCGGGCTTGAAGAAGCCGACCATCTCGTTGTTCTTGACGGACGGCACCTCGTACACGGACTTGCGGGTGGGCAGCAGGCTCAGCTGTTCGGTGGTCTGCTGCTGAATCTTCGCGGAGCTCATGTACTTCGCGAAGGCGTAGGACGCCTGGAGGTTCTTCGAGCCCGCGTAGACCGAGAGGTTCCAGCCGCCCTGCGGGGAGCCCTGGGAGGCGCTGCCGCCGGGTACGGGCGCGACGCCGAGGTTCTTCTTGTCCTTGAACTCCTTGCCCGCGCGGACGCCTTCGATGTCCCAGGGGCCGCTGACGGCCATCGCGACGCTGCCGTCCTTGAGGGCCTTGAGCTGGTTCTCCTGGCCGTCGGTGGCGTCGGTGACGGCGGCCTTGGACTCGACCAGGTCCTTGACGGCCTTGAACGCCTTGACGCCGGCGTCGTCGTCGATCGTGACGATCTTGTCGCGGGCGTCGACCATGTCACCGCCCTCGCCGTAGAGGTACGGCAGGAACCAGTACGGGTCGTCGCCGCGCAGGTACAGCGCGGTGGCGCCGGTCTTCTCCTTGATCTGCTTGGCGGCGGCGGTCAGCTCGGCGAAGGTCTTGGGCACCTCGACGCCGGCCTGTTTGAGCAGCCGCTTGTTGTAGAAGAGGCCGAGGGTGTCGGTGACCTGCGGCACCGCGTAGGTCTTGTCCTTGAACCTGGTGCTGCCGAGAGCCTGCGGCAGGTAGTCGCCGGTGCCGTCCAGGGCCGGGGTGCCGTCCAGCGGGGCGAGGTAGCCGAGGTTGGCGAAGTCGGCGACCCAGGCGACCTCGGTGCGCATCACGTCGGGGGCGCCCGCGCCGGCGCCGGCGGCGTTCTTGAACTTGGCGTTGGCCTCGCCGAACGCGACGCTGACGTACTTCACGTCGACCTTCGGGTGTTCCTTCTCGAAGCTCTCGGCCAGCTTCTTGTACGTGGCCTTCTCGGCGTCGTTGGAGGTGTCCCAGAAGGTCACGGTGCCCGACAGCTCACCGCCGCTCTGCCGGCCGCCTCCGCCGTCACCTCCGCACGCTGTCGCCGCCATTGCCAGACCCGCGACCAACGCGGTGGCCGCTATGCCACGCCGCATGTGAACTCCTTAGGGGGACGCCCGAGATGGCGTCAAAACGCCTCGCCCGGCCGTTCGGAACGCCTGTGATGGCGGACAGGAACGTAACAGCGCGGAAATGAAACCGAAAGACCTTGCGATAAATTTCTGCAAGGATTCCGGAAGGCGTTGCAGGGGGCGGCGCCCGCGCACGCCACGCCCACCGCACGCCGGCAGGCCGCTCACCAGGGCTCCGAGCGCCCCACCGGCCCGTCACCCCGCCGTGCCCCGCGCGTTGAGCCCGTAGACGACCGTCCGCCGATCGATGCCTGGACCCTGCAAGACGATGCATGGACGCTCTGCCCCGAAACGCCCCACTCTCGACAGGGACACCAGATGACCCAGGAGCTGACTTCGACCGATCCCGGCCGCGCGGCGGCACCGCCCGGCCGGCGTCCCGGCTGGTGGCGCGACGCCGTCATCTACCAGGTGTACGTCCGCTCCTTCGCCGACTGCGACGGGGACGGCATCGGCGACCTGCGCGGCGCCCGCGAACGCCTGCCGTACCTGCGCGACCTGGGCGTGGACGCCGTCTGGCTCACCCCGTTCTACGCCTCCCCGCAGGCCGACGGCGGGTACGACGTCGCCGATTACCGCGCCGTCGACCCGCTGTTCGGCAGCCTCCAGGACGCCGACGACCTGGTACGGGCCGCGCACGCGCTGGGCCTGCGGGTGATCGTCGACATCGTGCCCAACCACACCTCCGACCAGCACCCCTGGTTCCAGGACCCGGAACTGGCCCGGCGGCGCTACATCTTCCGCCCCGGCAAGGGCGCGTCCGGCGAGCTGCCGCCCAACGACTGGGAGTCGGTCTTCGGCGGGCCGGCCTGGACCCGTACCGAGCGCGGCGACTGGTACCTGCACCTGTTCGCCCCGCAGCAGCCCGACCTGAACTGGGACGACCCGGACGTGCACGCCGAGTTCGAGTCCGTCCTGCGGTTCTGGCTCGACCTCGGCGTGGACGGCTTCCGCATCGACGTCGCCCACGGCATGGTCAAGGCGCCCGGCCTGCCCGACATCGGCCGCAAGGAGCAGGCCAAACTCATCGGCAGCCAGGTGCTCCCCTTCTTCGACCAGGACGGCGTCCACGAGATCCACCGCTCCTGGCGCCGCCTGCTGGACTCCTACCCCGGCGAGCGCATCGGCGTCGCCGAGGCGTGGGCCCCCAGCCCCGAACGCCTCGCCCTGTACGTCCGACCCGACGAGTGCCACCAGGCGTTCAACTTCCAGTTCCTGACCGCCGACTGGTCCGCCGCCTCGCTGCGCGCCGTCATCGACGCCTCCCTCGCCGCGACCACCTCGGTCGGCGCCACCACCTCCTGGGTGCTGTCCAACCACGACGTGGTCCGGCACGCGACCCGCCTCGGCGGCCTGCGGCGCGCCCGCGCCGCCACGCTCATGATGCTCGCCCTGCCCGGCTCGGCCTACCTCTACCAGGGCGAGGAACTGGGCCTGCCGGAGGTCACCGACCTGCCCGACGAGGTCCGCCAGGACCCCGCGTTCTTCCGCGGTGACGGGCAGGACGGGTACCGCGACGGCTGCCGCGTCCCGATGCCCTGGTGCGGCGAGACCGCCGCGTACGGCTTCGGGCCCGGCGGCAGCTGGCTGCCCCAGCCGCGCGCCTGGAAGGACCTGTCCGTACGGGCCCAGACCGGCGACCCGTCCTCCACGCTGGAGCTGTACCGCGCGGCGCTCGCCCTGCGCCGCGAACACCCCTGCCTCGGGGACGGCGACCTCGCCTGGGCCGACGCCCCCGAAGGGCTGCTGGCCTTCACCCGGAACGGCCGGTCGGGCCGCCCGTTCCTGTGCACCCTCAACACCCTGGACCACGCCGTCGAACTCCCGCTCCCCGGACGGCTGCTGCTCTCCTCCGCGACGCTCACCGCCGAGGGCACCACCGCCGTCCTGCCGGGCGACTCCTGCACCTGGTGGTCCGTCTGACGGTCGCGTCCGGCGGGCCGTACGGTGCTGCCGCCCGGCCCGCCGGACGGTGCGGGCAACATGGGCAATCCGACAGCCGACGGGTACAGTCCCCTCCATGACCGCCCGGCTGTCCGACATCGCAGCACAGGCGGGTGTCAGCGAGGCCACCGTCAGCCGGGTGCTCAACGGAAAACCCGGCGTCTCCGCCACCACCCGCCAGTCCGTGCTGGCCGCGCTCGACGTGCTCGGATACGAGCGCCCGGTCCGGCTGCGGCAGCGCAGCGCCGGACTGGTCGGCCTGATAACGCCGGAGCTGGAAAACCCGATCTTCCCGGCGTTCGCGCAGGTCATCGGCCAGGCACTGACCCGCCAGGGCTACACGCCGGTGCTGGCCACCCAGACGCCCGGCGGCTCCACCGAGGACGAGCTGACCGAGATGCTGGTGGACCGCGGCGTCGCCGGCATCATCTTCGTCTCCGGACTGCACGCGGACACCTCCGCCGACATGCAGCGCTACGAGCAGCTGCGCGGCCAGGGCGTGCCCTTCGTCCTGATCAACGGCTTCTCCGACAAGGTGCAGGCGCCCTTCGTCTCACCGGACGACCGGGCCGCGATCCGCCTCGCCGTCACCCATCTGGCGGCGCTGGGCCACGAGCGGATCGGGCTGGCCCTCGGGCCGAAGCGCTTCGTGCCCGTGCAGCGCAAGATCGAGGGTTTCCTGCACAGCATGAAGGAGCAGCTCGGCCTGGACCGGGAGGCGGCCCGGGAGCTGATCCAGCACTCCCTCTACTCCCTGGAAGGCGGGCAGGCCGCGGCCGGCGCACTGATCACCCGTGGCTGCACGGCGGTGGTCTGCGCCAGCGACATGATGGCGCTCGGCGCGATCCGGGCCGCCCGGCAGCAGGGCCTGGAGGTGCCCCGGGAGGTCTCCGTCGTCGGCTTCGACGACTCCCCGCTGATCGCCTTCACGGACCCGCCGCTGACCACGATCCGCCAGCCGGTCACCGCGATGGGGCAGGCTGCGGTGCGCGCCCTGCTGGAGGAGGTCGGTGGTACCCCGGCGCCGCACAGCGAGTTCGTCTTCCACCCGGAGCTGGTCGTTCGCGGTTCAACCGCTTCGGCGCCGAAGACCGCCCGGATTCCCGCTCCGGCAGCACCCGCTGATACGGATGGAACCCTTCCGCCTCCGCCGTAGATCAGGGCCAACCCTGACCCTGGGAGGGGTGGCGTCTCCGTCTGAGGTGCTACGCGCGGGCCCTCCGGGTCCCGACCACAGGGTGATCGGCCGCCGACCCCTTTCTGGCAGACTGTCTGCCTATGGGTGAAGCGCATGTGAAGACTCTTGACGGCCGTACGGCCGTGCCGCCACCCACCGAGGACGCCGCGCCGAGCGCGCCCTCCGGTGGCCGGCTGGCCCGCCTGCGCTCTCCCCGTTCCCCGCGGCTGTGGTTCGAGATCCTCCTGATCGCGGTCAGCTACTGGGTCTACTCCCTGATTCGCAACGCCGTGCCCGAGCAGAAGGCCCAGGCGCTGAAGAACGCGGACTGGATCTGGCAGGCCGAGCAGACCCTCGGCATAGCGGTGGAGAAGACCGTCAACCACGCCGTCGACTCGGTGACCTGGCTCATCGTCTCGATGAACTATTACTACGCCACCCTGCACTTCATACTGACCATCGGTGTGCTGGTCTGGCTCTACCGCTGGCACCCCGGCCGATACGCGGCCGCCCGCCTCGCGCTCTTCGCGACCACGGGCGTCGCCCTCCTCGGCTACTACTTCTACCCGCTGGCCCCGCCCCGCCTGATGAACGGCGGCGGCTTCATCGACACCGTCATCGTCCACCACACCTGGGGCTCGATGGCCTCCGGCAACCTGGCCTCGATGTCCAACCAGTACGCGGCGATGCCGTCCATGCACATCGGCTGGTCGCTGTGGTGCGGCGTGATGATCGCGCTGATCGCCAAGCCCGTGTGGGCCAAGGTCCTGGGCCTGCTCTACCCGACGACGACCCTGATGGTCATCGTCTCCACCGCCAACCACTTCTGGCTCGACGCGGTGGGCGGCATCCTGTGCCTCGCCTTCGGGATCGGCCTGGCCTTCGCCTGGTACACGGCGCTGCCGCACCGGCTGCCGCGGCGGGTGGCCGCGGCCCGGCTTCCCGGAGCTTGAGCGGCTCATCGCCGCGGCGGGAAGCCCTTCCTGGGCGCCCAGGCTGTGGGGGAACTGGACGACCGCCTCTGGGAATTCCCCACACGCAAGCAGGACCATGATCCGCTGCCCGACGCACGGCGTCTGCGCTGTCCGCACCTGGCCGTCTTCGGCGCGGCCGACCCGGTCGCGCCCGTCGCCGAGAGCGTCGCCCTTTTCAGCGCTGCGGCCGGCCACCCCGGCCGTCACCCGGCGGCGGCCTTGACCGTCGAGGTCTTCCCCGGCGCTGATCACCGCGTCCGGGTGGACGGCGGCTCCCGCCCGGCCCCCGGTCACCTCGGTACCGTCATCCGGTGGATCAGGGACCGGGACGGCTCGCTCCGCACGCGCTGACGGGCCGGCGGGACAGCGGCTCCCGGGCCTCCGGGAGCCATCGTGAGCAGGGCGGTCCCCCGGTCCGCCGCCCGGCTCAGCCCGCCGCCCCGTAGAAGATCTCCTCGACCACCGCGCGGGCCCTTCGGGTCGTCCGCCGGTAGTCGTCCAGCATCTCCCCGACGTGCCCCTCCTCGTAGCCGAGGTAGCGGCCGACCGCCGCCAGCTCCCGGGCGTCGGACGGGAACGTGTCGCCGGGGCGGCCCCGTACCAGCATCGTGGCGTTGCGCACCCGCGACGCCAGCAACCACGCCTCGTCGAGGATCTGCGCGTCCTCCGTGGCCAGCAGCCCGGCGTCGCGGGCCGCGGCCAGCGCCGTACGGGTCCGGGTCGTGCGCAGCCCCGGCTCGTGCCAGGCGTGCTGCATCTGGATCAGCTGCACGGTCCACTCCACGTCGCTGAGGCCGCCGCGGCCCAGCTTGGTGTGCGTGGTCGGGTCGGCGCCGCGCGGCAGCCGCTCGGTCTCCATGCGGGCCTTGAGCCGGCGGATCTCCCGTACGGCGTCGTCGCCCAGGCCCTCCACCGGGTAGCGCAGCGGGTCGATCAGCTCGACGAACCGCTCCCCCAGGCCGGCATCGCCCGCGACCGGCTCGGCGCGCAGCAGGGCCTGCGACTCCCACACCAGCGACCAGCGCCGGTAGTAGGCCGCGTAGGAGGAGAGTGTGCGTGCCAGCGGGCCGGTCTTGCCCTCCGGGCGCAGATCGGCATCGATGGGCAGCGGCGGGTCGGAGGACGGCAGCTGGAGGAGGCGGCGCATCTCGTTGGCGACGGCGTGCGCGGCCTTGGCGGCCTCCTGCTCGTCGGCGCCCTCGCGCGGCTCGTACACGAACAGCACGTCGGCGTCGGAGCCGTAGCCCAGCTCGCGGCCGCCGAAGCGGCCCATGCCGATGACGGTGAAACGGGTGGGCAGGGTGTCGCCCCACCGGTCGCGTACGGCGGCGCGCAGCGCGCCCGCGATGGTGGCGGCGGTCAGGTCGGAGACGGCGGTGCCGACCACGTCGGCGGCGTGGCCGCGGTCCGCCTCGGCCGGGTGGCCTTCCGTGCCGTACGCGCCGATGAGGTCGGCGGCGGCCGTACGGAACAGCTCCCGCCGCCGTACGCCGCGGGCCGCCGCGACGGCCTGCTCGGCGCCCTCCGCGCGGCCGACGGCGGCCAGCACCTCCTGCTCCAGCGCGGCCCGGCCGCGCGGCCGCAAGCCGTCCTTGGCGCCGAGCAGCGCGACCGCTTCGGGGGCGCGCAGCAGCAGGTCGGGGGCGAAGCGGCCGGCCGACAGGACGCGGGCCAGGTTCTCGGCGGCGGCGCCCTCGTCGCGCAGCAGCCGCAGGTACCAGGGCGTCTTGCCGAGCGCGTCGGAGACTTTGCGGAAGTTGAGCAGTCCGGCGTCGGGGTCGGCGGAGTCGGCGAACCAGGCGAGCAGGACCGGCAGCAGGGTGCGCTGGATGGCGGCCTTGCGGGTGACGCCGGAGGCCAGCGCTTCGAGGTGGCGCAGCGCGGCGACCGGGTCGGCGTAGCCGAGCGCTTCGAGGCGCTGGCCGGCGGCCTTGGCGGAGAGCCGGGTGCCGCCGGGCTCCAGGTGCGCGACGGCGTCCAGCAGCGGCCGGTAGAACAGCTTCTCGTGCAGCCGCCGCACCTCGCGGGCGTGCCACTTCCACTCCTTGCGCAGCGTCGCCACCGGTTCGGTGCGCAGGCCCATGGAGCGGGCGAGACGCCGCAGGTCGGGCTCGTCCTCGGGCATCAGATGCGTGCGGCGGAGTTTGTAGAGCTGGATGCGGTGTTCCAGCGTGCGCAGGAAGCAGTACGCGGCGTCCAGCGCCTTGGCGTCCTCACGGCCGACGTAGCCGCCGGACGCCAGCGCCGAGAGGGCTTCGAGGGTGGTGGGGCTGTGCAGCGTCGCGTCGGTGCGGCCGTGCACCAGTTGCAGGAGCTGCACGGCGAACTCGACGTCGCGCAGCCCGCCTGGGCCCAGCTTCAGTTCGCGGTCGACCTGGGCGGCGGGGATGTTCTCCACGACGCGGCGGCGCATCTGCCGTACGTCGGTCACGAAGTTCTCGCGCTCGGAGACCTGCCAGACCAGCGGGGTGACCGCGGCGACGTACTCCTTGCCCAGCTCTTCGTCGCCCGCCATCGGCCGGGCCTTGAGCAGGGCCTGGAACTCCCAGGTCTTGGCCCAGCGTTCGTAGTACGCCAGGTGGCTGTTGAGGGTGCGCACGAGCGGGCCGTTGCGGCCCTCGGGGCGCAGGTTGGCGTCCACCGGCCAGATCGTGCCCTCGGCGGTGACCTCGGAGCACACCCGCATCATGCGGCCCGCCAGCCGCGTCGCGGCCTGGAGCGCCTTGGCCTCCTCGGTGCCGTCGCGGGCCTCCGCGACGAAGATGACGTCCACGTCCGAGACGTAGTTCAGCTCCCGGCCGCCGCACTTGCCCATGGCGATGACCGCGAGCCGGCAGGCGGCGTTGTCGGTGGGCTGCTCCTCGGCGGCGATCTCCAGCGCGGCACGTACCGTCGCGGTCGCCAGGTCCGCCAGCTCCGCGGCGGTCTCGGCCACGTCGGTCGTCCCGCACACGTCGCGCGCCGCGATGCCCAGCAGGCACCGGCGGTACGCGGCGCGCAGCGCGTCCGGGCGCGGCCGGTCCCGGCCCGGCTCGCCCCAGACGCCCTCGGCGAGCGCCGCCTCGAACTCCGGCGTGGTCGGGTGCAGGTCGGCCGCCTCGTACATGACCAGCGAGTGCCAGTCGCGCGGATGCCGCACCAGGTGGTCGCCGAGCGCCTCGGACGCGCCGAGCACGCCCAGCAGCCGGTCCCGCAGCGGCTTCGCGGTGATCAGCGTGGACAGCAGTTTCTGCCGCTCGTCCTCGTCCTGCGCCTCCGCCAGCCGGACCAGCGCGGTCAGCGCCAGGTCCGGGTCGGCGGTACCGCCCAGCGCCTCCAGGAGCACCGAGTCGTCGCTTACGGCGGCCAGTTCGGGCGCCTCGAGGAGCCGCCCGGCCGCCGACGGGTCGGTGAAGCCGTACCGCAGCAGCCGGGAGAAGGCGCTGCTGCGCCGCCCCTGGCCCTGCGGAGCGGGGAGCGCGGTCACAGGACCGGCAGCATCTTGCGCAGTTCGAAGGCGGTGACCTCGGAGCGGTATTCCTCCCATTCCTGCTTCTTGTTGCGCAGGAAGAAGTCGAAGACGTGCTCTCCGAGGGTCTCGGCGACCAGTTCGCTGCGCTCCATCAGCTCGATGGCCTCGCCCAGGTTCTGCGGCAGCGGCTCGATGCCCATGGCGCGGCGCTCGGAGTCCGACAGCGCCCACACGTCGTCGTCGGCGCCGGCCGGGAGCTCGTAGCCCTCCTCGATGCCCTTGAGGCCGGCGGCGAGCAGGACCGCGTACGTCAGGTACGGGTTGGCGCCGGAGTCGATGGAGCGGACCTCGACCCGGGTGGAGCCCATCTTGCCCGGCTTGTACATGGGCACGCGGATGAGCGCGGAGCGGTTGTTGTGGCCCCAGCAGATGTACGAGGGGGCTTCGCCGCCGGCGCCCGCGGTGCGGTTGGCGCCGCCCCAGATGCGCTTGTAGGAGTTGACCCACTGGTTGGTGACGGCGGAGATCTCGCCCGCGTGCCGCAGCAGGCCGGCGATGAAGGAGCGGCCGACCTTCGAGAGCTGGTACTCGGCGCCGGACTCGTGGAAGGCGTTGCGGTCGCCCTCGAAGAGCGAGAGGTGGGTGTGCATGCCCGAACCCGGGTATTCCGAGAACGGCTTGGGCATGAACGTCGCCTGCACGCCCTGCTCCAGCGCGACCTGCTTCATCACCAGCCGGAACGTCATGATGTTGTCGGCCGTGGACAGCGCGTCGGCGTAGCGCAGGTCGATCTCCTGCTGGCCCGGGGCACCCTCGTGGTGGCTGAACTCCACCGAGATGCCCATCGATTCGAGCATGGTGATCGCCTGGCGGCGGAAGTCCATGCCGACGTTCTGCGGGGTGTGGTCGAAGTAGCCGGAGGAGTCCGCCGGGCTCGGCCGGGTGCCGTCCACCGGCTTGTCCTTGAGCAGGAAGAACTCGATCTCGGGGTGGGTGTAGAAGGTGAAGCCGAGGTCGGAGGTCTTGGCCAGGATGCGCTTGAGGACGTAGCGCGGGTCGGCGTAGGACGGGGAGCCGTCCGGCATCAGGATGTCGCAGAACATCCGGGCGGTGCCGGGGGCCTCGGCGCGCCAGGGCAGGATCTGGAAGGTGCCCGGGTCCGGCTTGGCGATCATGTCGGACTCGTAGACCCGCGCGAAGCCCTCGATCGCGGAGCCGTCGAAGCCGATGCCCTCGTCGAAGGCCTGCTCCAGTTCGGCGGGCGCCACGGCCACGGACTTCAAGAATCCCAGCACGTCGGTGAACCACAGTCGTACGAAGCGGATGTCGCGCTCCTCCAGCGTGCGGAGCACAAACTCCTGCTGCTTGTCCATGGCTCACCAATCCTTGCAGGTCAATCGGCCTGTCCGCACCCCATCGGACAACGAGGTGTGGCACACCAGTATCACGTGAGGGGGTTACCGTCACATTACGCACCCTCGGCCGGGAACAGAACCGCCGGGCCGCACGGCGGCACCGGCACGTTTGCCCGGGAGCGACGGGCGGTACCCGGAGGAAGGGAGTCCGGATCGTTCTGGTTCGTCCTTGAGGGCCGTGCCGGTGGCGGGCCCGGACCGCCCGATCCCGCACGACGGCCGAGGAGACCCTGTGAGCGACCCCTTCGACGTCACGGCCGTGACGTTCCACTTCGACCCCGTGTGCCCCTGGACCTGGCGCACCGCGCAGTGGCTGGTGGACGCCACCGGGCGGCGCGGCATCCCGCTCGCGTACCGCGCCTTCGACCTGACCGACGGCGCCCCGCTCGACGAGCTGCCCGCCGGACGCCGCCCGGCCGCCGCCGGGAGCCGCTGCCTGCTGCGGCTGGCCGAGGCCGCGCACGCCGACGGCCGGGACACCCTGACCGGCGCCGTCTACGCCGCGTACGGCGCCGCGGTGCACGACGGCGGCGCCGACCCGTCGCCCGAGCTGGCCGAGCGGTGCCTGGCGGAGGCGGGCGGCGCGACGTACACCCCCGTGCTGCACGACACCGCACTGGACCGGCCGGTGGCCCGCGCCCGCCGGCAGGCGCAGGAGTACTCCGGCGAGGACGCCGGCTCGCCCGTCACGGTCCTGACCACGGCCCGCGGCGAACGCGGCTTCTTCGGCCCGGTGGTGGCGCCCCCGCCCACCGGGGCGGAGGCCGACCGCCTGTGGGACGCGCTCGTCGGCGCGGCGTCCGTGGCGCGGTTCTTCGAGCTGCGGGCGCGGCGGACGGCGAAACCGTGAACCGCCCGGGGCTCGGCGCCGGTCCCGTGACCGCGCCCGGCCGGGGCCACGGCACAGGGCTCAGCGCCCGTACTGCTGCGGGCCCTCCAGGTCCGGGTCGGCGGTGAGCGACAGGACGGCCGTGGCCACCGCGTCCGGCGCGTCGGCCATCACCAGGTGCCCGGCCGGGGCGGCGACGGCGAAGGTGCCGCCGAGCTGCGTGGCCAGCCCCCGCTGCCGCTCCAGCCAGCGCAGTTCGCGCGGCGTCTCGCTGCCCTCGTACGCCGCCAGGACCGTCACCGGCACGCCGGGCAGCGGGTGGTCCGGGCGCAGCGCGGCGACCTCGGCGGCCTGGTAGGCGTACGTCGCGTTCTCCAGGGCGCAGGCGCGCAGCACCCGGCTGGTGCGGTAGGCACCGGCCTCGTTCGGGTCGCGCGGGTGCTCGCGCACGGTCGAGGCGCGGACGGTCAGACGGCGCGCGGCGGGCCCGAGGGCGCGCGGCAGGCCGGCGGCCGACAGTACGGAGGCCAGGCCGCCCGCCCAGGCCGTACGGACGGTACGCGGCAGCAGCGGACGCGAATCCTCCTCCACGCTGCCGTCGGCGAGCACGACGCCCGCGGCGCGGTCCGGGTACAGCCGGGCGAACGCCTCCGCGTGGAAGGCAGCCAGGCTGTGGCCGACGACGGTGCACGGTCCGGGCAGGCCGAGCGCGTCCAGGACGTGCGCGATCCGGGCGGCCTCGCCCGCCGCGGTGGGCGGCTCTTGGGCGGGCGCGCTCAGCCCCAGGCCGGGCCGGTCGAAGCGGACCACCGTACGGTGCGGGACGAGCCGGGCCGCGACCGCGTCCCAGTCGAACCAGCTCATGCCCAGCCCGCCGCTGAGCACGCACACCGGGCCGCTGCCCTCGCGCAGCACGTGCAGCACCACGCCGCCGACGCGCAGCATGCGGCCGGGGGCGGGGCCCGGCCCGTGCGCGGCCCCGCCGGGGCCGTCCCTCGTGCCCTTCCACCGCCTGCGTCCACCGTCCCCGCTCATGCCGTGTCCCCTTCCCTCCCCGTAGTGGTGCCCGCTCGCCCGACACACCACGCGAGCAGCCCCACGTACAGGGCGACGAGCAGCACCTGGAGGCGCTGGCCGACGCCGAGCGCCCAGGTGCCGTGGCCTTCGGTGAAGGCCGCGATGGAGCTGAGCGTCCAGGCGGTGGCGGCCAGTTCGGCGGCGGTCAGCCACGGCGCGAGGCGGCCGAGCGGCGGCCACCAGCCGTACCGGCGGGCGGCGACGGTCAGCAGGACCAGCGCGGCCAGCGCGCCCACCATGGCCAGCGAGCTGCTGATCGCGTGCGCGGTGTGGGTGGCGGGCACCAGGCCCGCGGTCTCGCGGGCCGCGCACTCCGGGTCGCTGGTCGGCGCGCAGCTCAGCGGCAGCCGGGAGTCGACGGCGGTGGCGGCGCCGAAGAGGGCGAGCGCCGACCAGCCGGCCGTGGCCCAGGGGCGGCGCGGCAGGGTGCGGAGCGCGGCGAGCGCGCCGGCCAGTACCAGCAGTCCGGCGAGCAGGTCCGTGGCGCGGAACAGACCGCCGAGCGGCTGGTCGGCGGCGGCCAGTTCGCTGACGTACGTGCGGACCGGGTCGAGTCCGGTGGACAGGACCACCTCCAGCACCCAGGCGGTGTACGTGACCGCGCCGAGCAGGAGGAGTACGGGGGCGGCACGGCGGCTCTTGCTCTGCTGCACGGACATCCTGGTGGTCGGACACGGACGCCAGGGGGCGCTGGGCAAGGTCAAGGATAAGCAAAGTGCTGCGGTGGCCCCGGCGGCCGGGGCACCCGGGAGGGGCATACCCCGCGGGGGTAGGGTGCTGGGTGCCGCTGGATGCAGGAGGACCGTTCATGCCGTACGGAGCGCGAGGACAGGGGAAGGCCGCCGCGTGGTGCGGCCGCCTGCTGCTGTTCGCCGCGCTGCTCGTCGGCATCGTCGGCATGCACACGCTGGGGCACCCGGTGGGCGGGCACGGCTCGGGGCCGGCGCCGGGGCTCCACCAGGGGCACGGAGACCGGCACCACGGCTCCGCCCGGGCGCCGGCCGATCCCCCGGCACTCACCCCGGCCGACGGCTCCGCCACCGCCGACGACCACCACGCCATGAACCCCGGCGCGGTCTGCCTCGCCGTGCTCTCCCTCTGCGTCCTCGTCCTCGTCCGTACAGGACGGCTGCTGGGCCGGCAGGCCGCCGACCTCCTGGCCGCCGTACGGGCCCGGCTGCTGCGCGGCCTGCGCCCGCTGCCGCCACCGGTCCCCCGCCACAAACACCTCGCCCGGCTCTCGGTCCTGCGCGTGTAGACGCGCGGCCCGGCCGCCGACGCCTGCGCGCGTCCACGGCCCGGCCCACGCGCGCTCACCGCAACCGTTTCCCACCACCACGAGGTGTCTCTCCACCATGCGTACGCACACCCGCCGCGCCGTGCTCGGCGCGGGCATCGCAGCCGCCGGCAGCGGCCTGCTCGCCGCCTGCTCGCCGGGCTCCGGCACGGACAGCACGAAGGGCGCGGGCCACTCGGGCCACGCCGGCGGCCCGGCCGAGGCGCCGGGCGGTTACGTCTCCCCCGACGGCCCGGAAGTGGCCGCCGCCGAGGCCGAGCGCGGCTCAGGGCCCGTACGGAAGGTCGCGCTCACCGCCACCGCCGCCCGGCTCGACCTGGGCGGCCGTACGGTCAGCACCTGGGCGTACGGGGACGACCTGCCCGGCAAGGAGGTACGGGTCACCGCGGGCGACACCCTGGAACTGGCGCTCGCCAACCACCTGCCCGAGGCCACGTCCCTGCACTGGCACGGCCTGGCCCTGCGCAACGACATGGACGGCGTGCCGGACCTGACCCAGCGCCCCGTCAAGGCGGGCGGCTCCTTCACGTACCGCTTCACCGTCAGCCACCCCGGCACGTACTGGTTCCACCCGCACTCCGGCGTGCAGCAGGACCGCGGCCTGTACGCGCCGCTGATCGTCGAGGACCCCAAGGAGCCCCTGGCGTACGACAAGGAGTGGGTCGTCGTCCTGGACGACTGGGTCGACGGCGTGGACGGCAGCACGCCGGACGCGGTGCTGGCCGAACTGTCCAGGGGGATGGGCGGGATGGACCACGGCTCCGGGTCCGGGGAGATGGACCACGGGGGTATGGGCCACTCGGGCTCCGGTGGTATGGACCGCTCCGGTTCCGGCGGAATAGGCCACGGAGCGCACTCCGTGGGCGGCCGCAAGGCACCGTCCCCCACCGGCCCCTCCCGCATGATGATGGGCGCCACCAGCAAGCTGCTGGGCGGCGACGCGGGCGACGTGGACTACCCGTACCACCTCGTCAACGGCCGTACGCCGCAGGACCCGCAGACCTTCCGCGCACGGCCCGGCGACCGGGTCCGCATCCGCTTCGTCAACGCGGGCGGCGACACCGCGTACCGCGTCGCGCTCGGCGGCCACACCATGACGGTGACGCACACCGACGGCTTCCCCGTCACCCACGCCCCCACGGACGCCCTGCTGCTCGGCATGGGCGAACGCTACGACGTGGTGGTCACGGTCAAGGACGGCGTCTTCCCGCTGACCGCGCTCGCCGAGGGCAAGAAGCGGACCGCGCTGGCCCTACTGCGCACCGGCGGCGGGACGGCGCCCGAGGCGTCCGTACGGCCGGGGGAGCTGGACGGGCGGCTGCTGACGGCCGACCGCCTGAGGGCCGACGGATCGGTACGCCTGGCGGCCCGCAAGCCGGACCGCACCCTCCGGTTCGATCTCACCGGCTCGATGGCGAAGTACGACTGGGCGGTCAACGGCAAGAAGTACGCGCCGACACAGCGCTGTCCGGTGCGGGCCGGGGAACGCGTACGGCTGTCGTTCCGCAACAACACCACGATGTGGCACCCCATGCACCTGCACGGCCACACCTTCGCGCTGCCGGACGGCGGCCCGCGCAAGGACACCGCGATCGTGCTGCCGGGCCGCCGCCTGGACGTCGACCTCGACGCCGACAACCCCGGCCTGTGGATGCTGCACTGCCACAACGTCTACCACGCGGAATCCGGGATGATGACGGTCCTCGGGTACCAGAAGCAGCGATGAGCCGGTGAGCCGGGAGCGGGGCCGGCGTACGGCCGGCCCCGTGTCGGCCGGGACGGCGCGGTGCACGGCACGGTCGGGGCCGGCCGGCGCGGCGTTGGCGACTGCGCCGTCGCCAACGGCGTGTACTTCGTGCTCAGCGACGGCGGCGCGATCAGCGCCCACACGTGACCACCCGGCATCACGAGGTGTGGTGCGACGCCAGCGATTCCCTCATGCCGGTCTCCTACCGCTGACCCGTCGCGGACCGGCGAGGCCCCCCGTCCCGCCGAGCCGCGCCAAGGAGATCCGCTGCCCCGGTGCGGCACACCGGGGCAGCGGACTTCCCGCTTCACGGACCAGTCCTATGCCTTGAGGAAGGAGTAGTCCTTGACCTTCCCGTTGTCGTTGACGTGCACGGTGGCCGTCGACACGGCCGAGTCCATCGTGTACGGCGTGCGGGCCGGTGAAGGCCCACGTGCGAGCGGTGAAGGCCCCCGTCCGGAACGCTGGGGAGCCGCTGTTGCCGCTTTCCGGCCGTCGAGGAACAGCCGCCGCGCGGCCGTGCCACAGGCCCGTTGCACACAGCGGGCGCACAGCTCGCGCTCATTCCGTACTCACGTGCGCCGGCGGCCCGGTTCCGGAGGGTGCCGGTCCGGTCGCGTACGGCGAAAGGGCCGCCGCACACGCCCGGCCCGGCGCCTCATCCCTCGCCGGACACGTACGCGGGTGACCGCCACCACCCGGCCCCCGCCTGCCGGCCGGTACCGGGAGCGGCCCCAATACCGTGAGCGGCCCCCGGCCACGGTCGTGGTCGGGGGCCGCTTTCGGTGTGATGCAGCTGTGACGCAGCGGGCCGGGGTCAGCTCACCCGGTCCGACAGCTCCGCCGGAACCTCGTCGGCGCCCTCGCTGCTCGCGACGATGCGCGAGGAGGCGGAACCGTCGCGGTCGAGCAGTCCAGCGGTCACCGCGATGCCCAGGCCGACGACGGCCAGCACCGCGCCGACCAGCGCCGGTGAGGTCCAGCCCCAGCCCGCCGCGATGGCCACGCCGCCGATCCAGGCGCCGCCCGCGTTGGCCAGGTTGAACGCCGAGTGGTTGGAGGCGGAGGCCAGGGTGGGCGCGTGCCGGGCCTTCTTCATGACGAGCATCTGGAGCGGCGTGGTGGTCATGAAGCCGACCGCGCCCAGGATGACGACGCAGACCAGGGCGGCCCACTTGACGTGCACCGCGTAGTTGAAGACCACGAGCGTCACGGCGAGGGCGGCGAGCGCCCCGTACAGCGTGGGCCGCAGCGCGCGGTCGGTCAGCGGGCCCGCGGCCAGCGCGCCCAGCGTCATGCCGGCGCCGAAGAGCGCCAGGACGAGCGGGACGGACGCCTCGGCGAAGCCGGAGACCTCGGTCATCATCGAGGCGAGGTAGCTGTAGACCGCGAACACGCCGGCGAAGCCGAAGACGGCGGTGACCAGGCCGAGGACGACCTGCCGGTTGCCCATGGCGCGCAGCTCGTGGGCCACGCCTCCGTGCTCCTCGCGCGGCATGTGCGGCACGAGGCGGGCCAGCGAGGCCATCGCGACCAGGCCGATGGCGGCCACGACCAGGAAGGTCGCGCGCCAGCCGAGGTGCTGGCCGAGCAGGGTCGCGGCGGGTACGCCGACGATGTTGGCGACGGTCAGGCCGAGGAACATGGTGGCCACCGCGCGGGCCTGCCGGCCCTCCTTGACCAGCCGGGCGGCGACCACCGCGCCGACGCCGAAGAACGCGCCGTGCGGCAGTCCGGCGAGCAGCCGGCCCCCGATCAGCAGCCCGAAGTTGGGCGCCAGGGCCGAGGCCAGGTTGCCGACGGTGAACACGGCCATCAGCAGCAGGAGCATCCGCTTGCGCGGGATGCGCGAGCCGAGCGCGGTCAGCAACGGGGCGCCGATGACGACGCCGAGGGCGTAGGCGGAGACGAGATAGCCGGCCGTGGGCACGGACGTACCCAGGTCGCCCGCGACATTGGGCAGCAGGCCCATCATCACGAACTCGGTGGTGCCGATGCCGAAGGCGGAGACGGCCAGCGCGAGCAGCGCCAGAGGCATGAGAGACCTTTCGAAAACGGTGCGTACGACCCCCGGGGACGGATGGTGGTGCGGTGCGCCGGGACAGGGCACCGGGGTGGTCCGTGCGGTGCGCTGGGGGCACCGGGGTTCCGTACGGCGTACGCGGCTGGATGTCCGTAAGTTCTTGTACGGAACAAAGTCTCTCAGCCCATTCATTCCGACGGGAGAACGGAATGTTACGCAGGAGCGGCGGACAGAACGGAACACCCCGGCACAGAGCAGGAAGGGCCTGCTCGGCCGGGGTGCGGCGACCGTCCGGGCTTTGTCAGATCTTGACCGAGGCGGCGAGCGGAAGGTGATCACTGCCGGTCCGGGGCAGCGACCAGGAGGACACCGGGTCGATCCCCTTCATCATGATCTGGTCGATCCGCGCCATCGGGAACCCGGCCGGCCAGCTGAACCCGAAGCCGTCGCCCGCCGCTCCCTGGGCCGAGCGCATCTGCGAGGTGACGGGGGCGAGCGAACGGTCGTTCATCGTGCCGTTGAGGTCGCCCAGCAGGATGACCTGCTTGACGCTCTCCTTGGAGATGGCCTCACCGAGGGCGGCCGCGCTGTCGTCGCGCTGGTTGGCGGTGAAGCCCGCGTTGAGCTTGACCCGTACCGACGGCAGGTGCGCGACGTAGAAGGCGACCTCCCGGCCGTCGGGCGCCTTGACGGTGGCGCGCAGCGCGCGGGTCCAGCCCATCTTGATGTTCACGGGCGCGGCGCCGGAGAGCGGGTACTTGCTCCACAGCCCGACCGTGCCCTGCACCGTGCGGTACGGGTACGCCTTGGCCAGCCCTTCCTTGTACTTGGGCAGCGCGTCGCCGGTCAGCTCCTCCAGGGCCACCACGTCCGCGCCGGACTTCACGATGTCCTCCGCCGTGCCCGCCGGGTCGGGATTGTCGGCGTCGACGTTGTGGGTGGCGACGGTCAGGTTGCCGCCGGTGCCCTTCTTGTCCGTGACCTGCCCGCCGAAGAGGCTGACCCAGACGACGGCGGGCAGCAGCAGCGCGACGACCGCGGTCGTGGAGCGCCGCAGTACGGCGGCGATCAGCAGCACCGGGATGCCGAGCATGCCGAGCCACGGCAGGAACGTCTCCAGCAGGCTGCCGAGGTTGCCCACGGTGTTCGGGACGTGCGCGTGCAGGATCATCAGCAGTCCGAGCAGGACCGCCAGCACCGCGAGCACGATGCCCCGTCGCCACATCCCCTCCGGGCGCCACCAGTCACGCAGGCGCCGCGCTCGGGAGGCAGTCCCGTCAGGGTCGTGGCCCTGCCCCGACTCCGTCATGTATGCCTGCGCCATGCCGCCGTCCTCACTGCCTTGCTCCGTACGCCCCGCCTGTGGTCTCCGACCCTAGGCGATGGCCCGTAATGCGCTTTCTTAGAAGTGATGACGGCGCGCTGACGGCCCGGGGTTCCTGCTCCGGGGGCCGCGGCGGCGGCTGTGACAGAACGGGCATAGTCCCGTCATGGAGCGGTCAGGTGATGTGCCTTTTGCGGCTGCTTGTCGCTCGATGGGGGGCTGTCGGCGGCCGGTTGACGGTGAGACGTCCGCGGGCGGCGGACGGGGCGGTCAGGTTCGCGGCGGTACGGCGGCCGGGGGACCGGCGGACGGCCGTACGCCGTCCAGCACCGTGTCGACGATCTCCTCGGCCAGCCCCTCCGGCAGGTCCGCCCACTCGTGCAGCAGGGCCCGGGACAGCACCGGGCCGACGAAGAGGTCGGCGAGCAGGTCGATGTCCCGGTCCGTCCGCACCTCGCCGCGCTCCATGCCGCGGCGCAGTACGGTCAGCAGCACCTCGCGGCGGGCCTGGACGACCGTCTCGTGGTACTCCCGCCAGAGCGCGGGCTGCGCCTTGACGTGCGTGACGACGGTGCGCAGCAGCGCCGAGTTGCGCTTGGCCAGGCCGCGGATGCGCAGGAACTCGATGATGCCCACGAGGTCGTCGCGGACGGAGATCCCGGCCGGCGGCGGGATGTCCGTGTCCAGCGAGCGCATCACGTCCAGCATCAGGGCGCTCTTGCCCGGCCAGCGCCGGTAGACGGTGGCCTTGCCGACGCCCGCCTCACGGGCGATGCGCTCCATCGACAGCTCGCCGATGGAGACGCCGTCCTCGATCATGCGCAGGACGGCCTCGATGATCGCGGTGTCGGCGGCGGCGCTGCGGGGGCGCCCGCGGCGGGGGTCCGGGGCGGCCGCCGTACCGGCCGTCGTGCCCGTTCCCGCCGCTGTTTCCGTCCCCGCCGCGTCCGTCCCCGCCGTACCGTTCATGACCGTGCTCCCGCCTTGTCCTGCTCCGCCCGGTCCGTACCGCGCGTGCCGTCCCCCATCCTGCCCGGCAGGAAGGCCGCGACCACCACGGCGCCGAGCAGCGCGACGGCGGCCGAGCCGAGCGCGGTGACGTGCATGGCGTGGAGGAACGCGGTGTCCGCCGCGTCGGCCAGTGCCTTTCCGGCCGGGCCGAGGTGCCGGGCGAGGCCGAGCGTGGCCTCGATGGACTCGCCCGCCGCGTGCCGGGCGCCGTCCGGCAGGCCGGGGACGGACCGCAGCGTCCCCTCGATGCCGTCGCGGTAGACGGTGGACAGCAGCGAGCCCAGTACGGCGACCCCGAGCACGCCGCCGACCTGCCGGAACGTGTTGTTGAGCGCCGATCCGGAGCCCGCCTTCTCGCGCGGCAGCGCCTGCATGATCGAGACGGTGACCGGCGGCATGATGTGCGCCGTACCGGTTCCCTGGAGGAAGAAGAGCACCTCCAGCACCCAGATCGGGGTATCGGCGCCCAGCAGCAGGAAGCCGGCCATGCTGGCGGCGACCAGCAGCATCCCGCCCGTGCAGACGGCGCGCGAGCCGACGCGGTCGACGATGTGCCGGGCCCGCGGCGAGAAGATCATCTGGGCGGCGGCCAGCGGCAGGATCAGCAGGCCCGCCTGGAGCGGCGTGAAGCCGCGCACGCTCTGGACGTAGAAGACGACGAAGAACGTGACACCCATCAGCGCGAAGAAGACCAGCGCGATGGCTCCGACGGCGGCGGAGAACGCCGGCTTGCGGAAGAGGTTGACGTCGATCGACGGGTGATCGATCCGCTTCTCGTACAGCACGAATCCGACCAGGATGAGCGCGCCGCCCAGGACCGTGCCGAACACCTGCGGATCGGTGAAGTCGGCGAGCTGGCCGCCCTTGATGATCCCGTACACCAGCAGCACCAGGCCGACGACCGAGAGCAGCACGCCGACCGGGTCCAGCTTCCCCGGCCGGGGGTCCCGGGAGTCGGGCACCAGGAGGAGCATCGCGACCAGCGCGACGAGCACGATCGGAACGTTCACGAGAAAGACCGAACCCCACCAGAAGTGGTCCAGCAGCAGACCGCCGGCGATCGGGCCGATCGCGATGGCCAGGCCCACGCCGCCCGCCCAGATGCCGATCGCCTTGGGCTGCTCGTCCCGCTCGAAGACGTTCATCAGGACCGCGAGGGTGGCGGGCATCACGAAGGCGCCCCCCAGGCCCATCACCGCCCGGAAGGCGATGAGCTGGCCGGGCGACCCGGCGACGGCGGCCAGCACCGAGCCGGCGCCGAACACCAGCAGCCCGAAGATCAGTACCTTCTTGCGGCCCAGCCGGTCGCCGAGCAGCCCGGAGGTGAACAGCAGCCCCGCGAAGACCAGCGTGTAGGAGTTGACCGCCCACTCCAGCTGGCTCTGTGTGGCGCCGAGGCCGGTGGGGGCCGGGGTGGCGATCGTCTTCATCGCCACGTTGAGGATCGAGTTGTCCAGCACCACGATCAGCAGGCTGAGCATGAGGACGGACAGGATCGCCCAGCGGCGGCGGTGGATGTGCTCGGGTACGTGCCGGGGGGCGGCGGATATGCCGGAGGGTGGGGAGCTGGTCATGGCAGCCAGCGTACGCCGGTTCCGATACGGGTCCGTTCCGTATCGCTCTGGCCCGGAGTGCCCCCTCCCCGCGGGGCGTGGCCTGCCCTGCTCCCGGTGCCCCTTCCGCTCCCCCGGGAGCGCGTGCCAGCATGGAAGGGAGTCCGGAGACGCCGTCAGGGCGCTTCGAGATGATGAACAGGAGCCGTCACCATGACGCAGCTTTCGCCTGCCCAGAACCCGCCCGCGGACGGGACACCCACGCCCGGCGGGGCCGCCGCCAAGCCCGCAACCGACAGCAGCTCCGGCAAGGCGCTGTACGGAGGAAAGAGCTCGCGGCGGGTGACCGTACGCGACATCGCCGCCGCCAAGGAGCGCGGCGAGAAGTGGCCGATGCTCACCGCCTACGACGCGATGACCGCCTCCGTCTTCGACGAGGCCGGCATCCCGGTGCTGCTGGTCGGCGACTCGATGGGCAACTGCCACCTCGGGTACGAGTCCACCGTGCCGGTCACGATGGACGAGATCACGATCCTGTCCGCGGCCGTCGTCCGCGGCACCAAGCGCGCCCTGATCGTCGCCGACCTGCCCTTCGGCGCCTTCCAGGAGAGCCCGGTCCAGGCCCTGCGCAACGCCACCCGCCTGGTCAAGGAGGCCGGGGTCGGCGCGGTCAAGCTGGAGGGCGGCGAGCGCTCCGCCCACCAGGTCGAGCTGCTGGTCTCCTCCGGCATCCCCGTCATGGCCCACGTCGGCCTGACCCCGCAGTCCGTCAACGCGTACGGGGGCTACCCGGTGCAGGGCCGCGGCGAGGAGGCCGCCCAGCAGCTGCTGCGCGACGCCAAGGCCGTCCAGGACGCGGGGGCCTTCTCCGTCGTGCTGGAAGCCGTACCGGCCGAGCTGGCCGCCGAGGTCACGCGCTCGCTGCACATCCCCACGGTGGGTATCGGCGCGGGGTCCGGCTGCGACGCGCAGGTCCTGGTCTGGACGGACATGGCGGGCCTGACCAGCGGCCACGTGCCCCGCTTCGTGAAGAAGTACGCGAACCTGCGGGACGTCCTGGGGACTGCGGCCAAGGACTTCGCCGAGGAGGTCGTCGGCGGCGCGTTCCCGGCCGAGGAGCACAGCTTCCGCTGACGCACTGCCGGTGGCGGCGCCTCCCCGGCGCCGCCATCGGAGCCCTCTCCACGCCCCCACCTGCACTGTCGGTCGGATGTCGGTCGTTTGTCAGTGGGGGCTGTCATCGTGGGGGCATGACGCGAAAGACGACATCCAACGGCACGGGGAACGCCGTCGAAGTGCGGGGGCTGGTCAAGCACTTCGGCGACGTGAAGGCCGTGGACGGGGTGGATCTCGACGTGCGGGAAGGCACCGTGCTCGGTGTCCTCGGGCCGAACGGCGCGGGGAAGACGACGCTGGTGCGCTGCCTGTCCACGCTGCTGGTGCCGGACGCCGGCACGGCGACCGTGGCAGGCTACGACGTGGTGCGCCAGCCGCGCGCCCTGCGCCGTACGATCGGCCTCACCGGCCAGTACGCCTCGGTCGACGAGAAGCTCTCCGGCCGGGAGAACCTGTACATGATCGGGCGGCTGCTCGACCTCTCCCGCAAGGACGCCCGCGCGCGGGCCGACGAGCTGCTGGAGCGGTTCTCCCTCACCGAGGCCGCCGGCCGGGCCGCCGCCAAGTACTCCGGCGGTATGCGCCGCCGCCTGGACCTGGCCGCCTCGATGATCGGCCGGCCTGCCGTGCTGTATCTGGACGAGCCGACGACCGGCCTCGACCCCCGCACCCGCAACGAGGTCTGGGACGAGGTCCGCAGCATGGTCCGGGACGGCGCGACGGTCCTGCTCACCACCCAGTACATGGAAGAGGCCGAGCAGCTCGCCCATGAGCTGACGGTCATCGACCGCGGCCGGGTGATCGCCGAGGGCGGGGTCGACGAGCTGAAGACCAAGGTCGGCGGCCGTACGCTCCAGATACGCCCGGCACAGGCCGCCGAGCTGGACCGGATGGCCGGCGCCATCGCGCAAGCCGGTCTGGACGGCATCGCGGGCGCCACCGCCGACCCTGAGGACGGCGTGGTCAACGTGCCGATCGTCAGCGACGAGCAGCTGTCCGCGGTGGTCGGCATGCTCGGCGAGCGGGGCTTCACGATCTCCGGCATCAACACCCATCTGCCCAGCCTGGACGAGGTGTTCCTGGCCATCACCGGCCAGAAGACCTCGGAGGCCGGCAGCGGCGGCGCGCAGGACGGGACGCAGGACGTACAGGACAAGCAGTACGAGGAGGTTCCGGCATGAGTGCCGCGACGGTGGCGGCGCCGGGCAGGCCGCAGCGGCCGGGTGCCGACGAGGGCCGGATCGGTCTGCGGGCCCATCTGCGTCACACGGGCGCCCTGGTGCGCCGCAACGCGATGCAGATCAAGAACGACCCGGAGTCGATGTTCGACGCCCTGTTGATGCCGATCGTCTTCACGCTGCTGTTCGTGTACGTCTTCGGCGGCGCGATGGGCGGCAGCCTGGGCGGCGACCGCTCCGCGTACGTGAACTACATCATCCCCGGCCTGCTGGCCATGGGCGGTCTGAACATCGCCATGTCGGTCGGCTCCGGCGTCAACGACGACTTCAACAAGGGGGTGATGGACCGCTTCCGTACGATGCCGATCGCCCGTTCCTCGGTGCTGACGGCGAAGATGCTCGTGGAGGCCGGGCGGATGCTGGTCTCGACCGTCATCCTGCTGTCGCTGGCGTTCCTGATCGGCTTCGATCTGCGGACCGGCCCGCTGGAGCTGCTGGCGGCCGTCGCCCTGGCGCTGCTCTTCGGCTCCTCGCTGACCTGGATCTTCATGCTGCTCGGGCTGACCATGAAGACCCCGCAGGCGGTGCAGGGCGTCGGCTTCATGGTGCTGATGCCGTTGCAGTTCGGCTCCTCCATATTCGCCCCGCCCACGACGATGCCGGGCTGGATGGAGGCGTTCACCAAGGTCAACCCGCTGTCGAACCTGGCCGACGCGGCCCGGGCCCTGATGAACGGCCAGGGCGCGGTCGCCCAGCCGGTACTGATCACCTTGGCCTGGACCGTCGGCATCACCCTGGTGTTCGCGCCGCTGGCCGTGAACAAGTTCCGCAAGAAGACCTGACGCGTCACCTTCGCCCGGCTCGCGTCAGATGAGGGCGGTGGCTTCTCCGAGGGAGAGGCCGCCGCCTTCGGCGTACGCCCGGTCGAAAGCGGCGTCACCGAGCACCGCGCGGACCTCGGCCTCGGCGGTCGCCCGGTTTCGGCGGACGACGCGCGGCGGCCGGTGGCTGGTGCCGCGCAGCGCGTCGTGCGCGCCGATCAGCCGGGCCGCGTCCGGTGCGGCCGCCGCGCCCCGTACGCCGAGTACCGCCCGCGCGCCGGTGACGAGCTGGATGACCGGCAGGTCCGGCGCGACCATCTGGGCGAGCTGGTCCTGCATCATCGACAGCGCCGTACGGAGCCGGGGCAGCACGTCGGCGTACTTCTTCTCCTCGACGTCCAGGGCGACCAGGGACGCCAGCACGACTCCGCGGAACATCTCCGGCGCGCGCTGCCCGAACAGCTCGCGTACTTCCCTCAGATGCTCGCGCGCCTCCCGCAGCTGCCCGGCGCAACTGAGGTGCATGGCGAGCGTGAGGTGGGCGAACGGCGCCGCGTCGCGGCCGCCGTTCCCCTCCTTCGCCAGCCGCAGCACCTCGTGCAGCAGGCGCTCGCCGTCCGCTTCCGCGCCGTCCTCGACCAGGACGCTGCCCAGCCGGGTCCGCAGCATCAGGGACTGGCCGGACGCGCCGAGATCCTCGGCGTAGCGGATGGCCTCCCGGTAGTCCTCCGCGGCGAGGGCGTACTCGCCACGGCCCTCGCGCGCCTCGCCGCGCCCCGACAGCGCCTCCGCCGCGCCCCACGCGTCACCGAGCCGGACGAAGATCTCCAGGGATTCGTCGGCGTCCCGGCGGGCCTGGGCCAGGCCGTCCGGCCGGTCGTTGAAGATCTTGGAGCGCAGCTGGAGGACGAAGGCCAGCTCCCAGTCGTAACCGAACGTCCGGCAGGCGCGCACCGCCTCGTCGGCCAGGTGCGCCAGGTCGGCGAACCGGCCCGTCAGCAGCACCGCGTAGAACCACAGGACGCCCGGCACCTTGCAGGTCTGCGGCAGACCGCTGCGGTACGCGGTCAGGATGCCGGTCAGCTCCTCCCGCCGCTCCGGCCTGCGCAGCACCTCAAGGTCGCTCTCCACACTGGCCAGCTCGACCAGCCGCACCTCGCGGCGCGCCTCCTGCAGCTGCTCGGGGTCCATCGGCGGCGGCGTGTCGATGGGCCGTGCGTGCAGGGCGGGCGCGGGCTCGACGGGCAGCGCGAAGGGGTCCGGCCCGAGGGCCGACACGGCGGCCGCCCAGGCACGGGCGTCGGCGCGGTGGTCGCGCAGCGACCAGAACCACTGGAGCGACAGCACCAGGCACAGCGCCTCCTGCTCGTCGTGCGCCGCGACGGCCCGGCGCAGCGCGGTCCGCAGGTTGTCGTGCTCCATCTCCAGGCGTTCGAGCCAGGTGCACTGGGCCGGTCCGCGCAGCAACGGGTCGGCGGTACGGGCGAGTTCGCGGTAGGCGACCAGGTGCCGGCGCTCGGCCGCGGCCCGCTCCCCCGTCTCGTCCAGCCGCTCACCGGCGTACTCGGAAACCGTCTCCAGCAGCCGGTAGCGCATCCGCCCGTCCCGGCCCGGCGCGGCCACGACCAGCGACTTGTCGATCAGCGAACCGAGCAGGGCGGCCACGTCGCGGGGCTCGACGCGGACCCGGGGGGCCGGGTGGCCGGCCGTACGCGCGTTGCCCGGCCCGGCAGCCTCATCCGCCGCACCCGGCCCGTCTGTCCCGCCCGGACCGCCCCTCTCATCCGGCCCGTCCCCGCAGACCTCCTCCGCCAGGGCCAGGTCGCAACCGCCGGAGAAGACGGACATACGGCGCAGTACGGCCCGTTCGGCGGCGTCGAGCAGGTCCCAGGACCAGTCCACCACCGCACGCAGCGTCTGCTGTCTGGGCAGCACGGTGCGGCTCCCGCTGGTCAGCAGCCGGAACCGGTCGTCCAGCCGGTCGGCGAGCTGCCGCGGGGTGAGCAGCCGCAGCCGCGCCGCGGCCAGTTCGATGGCGAGCGGCAGCCCGTCGAGCCGCCGGCAGATCTCGGCGCACGCGACGGGGTCGTCCTCGACGCGGAACCCGGGCCGGGCGGCGGCACCCCGGTCGGCCAGCAGCCGCAGCGCGACCGGGTCGGGCAGCGGTTCCACCGGGCGCAGCGCCTCGCCCGGCACGGCCAGGGGCTCCCGGCTGGTGGCCAGCACCGTCACGCCGGGGCACTCGGCCAGCAGCCGGTCCGCCAGCTCGGCGGCGGCGCCGATCACGTGCTCGCAGTTGTCCAGGACGAGCAGCATCCGCCGGCTCGCGCAGTGCTCGGCGAGGCGCGCCATCGGGTCGTACGCGGTCGGGTCGCTGACGGCGCGCAGCTCCTCCGTGGTGGTGCCGCGCAGGACGGTCTCGCGGGCCCCGAGCGCGGTGAGCACCGCCTCCGGAACGGTCTGCGGATCGTCCACGGGCGCCAGCTCCGCGAACCACACACCGTCCGTCCACAGCCCGGGCGCCGCGACCGCCGCCGCCTCGGCACTCTCCTGCGACAGCCGCGTCTTGCCGGCCCCGCCCGGCCCGAGCAGCGTCACCAGGCGGTGCGCGGCCAGATCGGCGCTGATCACCGCCAGGTCGTCCTCCCGCCCGACGAAGGAGGTCGGCCGCGACCGCAGATTCCCCAGCCGCACAGGACCGGGACGGGCGCCGTTCGTGGCGCCGGCGGGCGGGGGCGGACCGGCGGCCGGACCCACGCCGCTCCGGTCGGCCGGTCCGCCGCCGGCCCCGGAAGGCGGTACGGCTGCCTCCGCCGTCCACGGGCCATCGGCGGATGAACCCCCTCCCGCCCCTTCCCCTGTCTGCGCCGCCTCCGCCGCTTCCCCCGCACGACGGTCCGCGGGTATGGCGTCCATCCCCACACCGGCCCCCGGAGAATCACCCTCCAGCCGCAGCAACTCCGCATGCAGGCCACGCAGTTCCGGCCCCGGCGTCGCGCCGAGGCGGTCGGCGATCGCGGCCCGTACCGAGGCGTACGCGTCGAGCGCCTCGGCCGTACGGCCCGCGGCCCGCAACGCGCGCAGACGCAGGGCCTGGAGCGGTTCGTCGAGCGGATGGTCCTCGCACAGGGCCGTCAGCGCGGGCAACGCCTGGCCGGGCCGTCCGAGGGCGACCTCGGCGGCGAGCCGCGTACGCCGGGCGTCCAGGTGACCACGCTCGGCGCGCGCGGCCTCGCCCGCCGCCTCCGGCAGGTCGGCCAGAGCCGGGCCGCGCCAGAGCGCCAGCGCGTCGTCGAGCCGCGCGGCGGCCTTGACCGGATCGCCGTCGGCCAGCGCCCGCGCCCCCTCGGCGGCGAACTGCTCGAAACGGTGCAGGTCCACGTCGGACGGGTCGGCGCACAGCCGGTATCCGCCGTGTACGGAGGCGACCGCGTCCCGGCCGATGGAGCGGCGCAGCCGCGCGATCAGGGCCTGCAACGCACCGGTCGCGTCGGCGGGCGGCTCCGGCCCCCAGACGTCGGCGATCAGCAGATCGGCGGTGAGCGAGCGGCCGGGCCGCAGCGCGAGCGCCGTGAGCAGTGCGCGCAGACGCGGGCCGCCGAGGGCGACGGCCGTACCGTCACTCCGGTGGGCCTGGGCCGTCCCGAGGATTTCGTAGCGCACCGACCCATTGTCCTGCACGGGCGACGGCTTCACGTGCCGCGCTCCTCACCCGCCATGTCCACCTCGACGACGACACCACGCTCGACCCGGCGGTAACCCCGCCCACCTCGTCCGGCCCCGGCCCCGCCGCCCTGCCTGACGCCCAGCTCCGTACCGTCCTCGACACGGTCGGAGAACCGCTGGGGGCAACGCCCGACCGGCCGCAGCCACCGCTCACCGGCCACCGGCTCCGCCCCGCGGTATCCCACGACCACCACCTGTATCGACCGGACACGCCCCGCCAGCCTCGGCGCCCCGGACCCCTTCTCCGGCTCCCCGCCGTGCAGCGTGGCCACCCGCAGCAGCCCCCGCTCGTCCAGGCAGTCGGCCCAGACCGCCGCGTCCGCCGCCGGGACGTCCTCGAAGACCAGCGGCCACGCGACCTCGTCCCCCACCGAGAACGGCGTGCCGCAGCACTCCATCTCCCAGTCGCGGTGGAACACCCGTACCGTCCGCCCCGCGCCCGTATCCGTCATGGGCCCAGACTGCCCGGAACCTCCCGCCCACCGCCCGTCGTTTTCCGTGCACGGCCGCCCCGTCCGCCGATACGGTCATGGCTGCCCGTCACCGCAACCGCACAGCAGAACACCGCGCCGCACCTCGCCGGCCACACCGCGCCGCACAGCACCACCGGGAGCCCCACGCCATGACCACAGCAGCACAGCGGGCCGACCGCCGCGTCAGCCCGGTCTTCCTCGCGCTCGTCGCCGTCATGGCGGTCTCGGGGTGGGCCGTCTGGACGGGGCGGCTCGCGGCCGGCCCCGGCTTCGCCGTCTTCCTGTTCGTGGTCTCCGGCTGGATCGTCTCGCTGTGCCTGCACGAGTACGCGCACGCCCGTACGGCCCTGCACAGCGGCGACATCTCCATCGGCGCCAAGGGCTACCTCACCCTCAACCCCCTCAAGTACACCCACGCCCTGCTCAGCATCGTGCTGCCGGTGATCTTCGTGATCATGGGCGGCATCGGCCTGCCGGGCGGCGCCGTCTTCATCGAACACGGCCGCATCCGGGGCCGCTGGCGGCACAGCCTGATCTCCGCCGCCGGACCCCTGACCAACATCCTCTTCGCGGCGGTCGTCTCGGCCCCCTTCTGGCTGGGCGCGATGGACGGCGTTCCCCAGCAGTTCCGCTACGCCCTGGCGTTCCTGGCCCTCCTCCAGGTCACCGCCGCCATCTTGAACTTCGTCCCGGTCCCCGGCCTGGACGGTTACGGCGTCATCGAACCCTGGCTCTCCCACAAGATCCGCCGCCAGGTCGAACCCTTCGCCCCCTTCGGCCTGATCGCCGTCTTCGGCCTCCTGTGGATCCCCGAACTCAACAGCCTCTTCTTCGACGCGGTCGACACGATCCTGCACGCTCTCGGCATCACCGACTGGGACACGTACGTCGGTCAGCAGTTGTTCCGCTTCTGGCAGGGAGAACCCCAGCTGCCGGGCGGGCTGGACGGGCTGGGCGCGGCGTAACCGTACGGGTTACGGGTACGCCGCGCTCCGCTCGCGCTCAGCCAGGCACCGGCCTCTCCGGCGAATCCAGCCACACCCGCTCGCCGTCACCGTCCACGGTCAGCCCGAAACGCTCGAATCCCGGCCGCCCCTGCCCCTCCCACCAGCGGTACGCGACGACCACCTCGTCCCAGAGTCTCCGCGGCCCGTACTGGTAGACCTCGAATTCCCGGCGTCCCGGCACGTGGTCCACCGTCGCCCACGACGTGACCGCCGTATCCCGGAGCCACAGCGTGCTGGAACCGTCCTCGTACGGCTCCAGCCACGGAAACGCGTCCGGAACCTGCACACCGATGGCGAACATGACGTGCCACTCCCCGACCTCGTCCGGGGAAAGGGACGTCGTACCGCGCGTTCCGTCCGCCGGCCACGCGCGGCCCCCGAGATATTCCCGTACGTGCTTGCGCGCGGCGCGTTGAGCACGGAGCCGCATGAAGGCCGACGAACCCACGAACCGCCCCGCCGCCGAACCATCCCCGAAAACCGTGAGACGGACCACCGCCTCGCCGCCGTACACCGGTCCCCACGGGGCCACGATGATCCCGCCCGGTCTCGTCTGCGCCACCCATGGGCGGGGCACGCTGCCGATGGAACACGTGGCGATGACCCGGTCGTACGGGCCGCTCCCGGCGCACCCCTCGGCCCCGTCGCCGACGACGGTGACCGGCTCGAACCCGGCCGCCTTCAAGCGCCGCCGCGCGTCCCGGGCACTGGCCTCATCCACCTCGACGGTGACGACATTCCCCGCCCCGGCCCGATGCGAGAGCAGAGCCGCGTTCCACCCCGTACCGGTGCCGATTTCCAGCACCCGGTGCCCCTTTTCGACGCCCAGCGCGTCCAGCATCGAAAAGACCATCGTCGGCATGGAACTGGAGCTGGACGGAACCCTGCCCTTTCCCGGCCCGGTGTACGCCCCGTCATCCCATTGCGTCGTGATCGGCGCGTCCCGGTGAACGGCCGCCCACCACGTCTCGGGCTCCTCGTCGCGGACCACCCTCTCGTCCTGCCGGTTCATGCCGCCACGACCGGGCCAGATCACCCCGGGCACAAACGCATGACGCGGCACCGCCTCGTAGGAAGGCAGCCAGTCACTCGTCAGCGCGCCCTTTTCCATGAGCACAGCGGCGAGCCTTTCCGGGCCCGCCGCCCTTGCGTCGTACTCGGTCACCGGCCCTCCGCCGGGCCCTGGCCGTCGTTCGTGTTGCCGCCCTCGTCGGAACCGCCTCCACCGTGCTTGTTGCCGCTGTCGCTGTCGTCCTGCGGGTTGCCGCTCATCGCGGGCCAGTGACGCGGATGCCGCCGGATCTCATGACTCGCCTCCCCGGCCACGAAGGCGAGCCCTGCGGCCCGCGCCCCGGTACGGCGCTCCCCCTCCGCGACGCAGCGGGCGCAGCCTTCCCTGGGGGCGGGGTCGATGTCCCCGGCGAAGGGGTCCAGGAGGTGTACGGGGCGGTCGAGGGTTCCTCGGTGTTCGTTCATGAGGCAACTCTGTCCTTGCTCCGCCCCACGCAACAGCCGCCCCATGTCGGCCTCTTACCGGCCGTGTGTCGGCCACCATGGAGTCATGCCGGAAAATATCGGGGCTCGCATCCGCCACCTCCGGGGCGAGCGTTCACAAGCGTGGCTGGCGCGTGAGGTCTGCAAGGCCGCCGGCGTCTGCGGCGATCCCGTGACGCGCAAGGAAGTCAGCAGGTGGGAGCTGGGGAAACGGGTCCCCCGGGAATGGCTTCCCTTCATCGCCGCGGCCTTGGACGTCCCGGTGAGGCAGCTACGCGAGGACGGTCACGACCGGGTGCCGCTGCTGCGCCTGAACGAGACACACGGGGCCGAGTATGCCCAGGCCATCCGGGAGGCGTCACAGCGGCTGATCTTCCTGGACAACGAGTTGACGGGCCTGCCCGTCGCCGAGGTCGCAGCACGCACCTTCAAGAGCGTGCACAAGCGGCTGGGGGACGGCGCGTACGACGGCGCGTACGAGCGCGACATCAGGTCGGCGGCGAGCGAGCTGGCCGAAGTCGCCGGCTGGGTCCTCTTCGACGCCGAGCAGCACGACGCCGCTCACCGCTTCAACCGGGAGGCGCTGTTCCTGGCGAGGCTGTCGGGTGACCGGTCGATCGAGCTGCTCATCCTGCAGAACGTGGCGATGCACGCCGGCTGGCTCGGACGCTACCGCGAGGAGCTGGCCGTGGCGCGCGCGGTCATCGAAGAGGGCCGTCTGTCCCCCCGCGTCGAAGCGATCTTCCGTATGCGCGAGGCCAAGGGGCTCGCAGGTTGCGGCGCCCTCCCCGAGGCCACGCGCTCGTTCGCCAAGGCGCGCTCGCTGATGGAATGCGACGGAAGCCCCCACGCTCCGGCATGGTCGTGGTGGCTCACGGAGAACGAGATCGACGGACACCACGGGCACGCGTTCATGACCGCAAGAGATCACGCGGGTGCCGTCCCCCTCCTCCAGCGCTCCACGGAGCACCGAGGCGGACCCACCGTCGGATATCGGGGCATGGCGGCAGCCCGGCTCCTGGACTGCCTGCTGCGCCTCCGCGCGTGGCGCGACGCCGAAGAGCTGGTGGCCGCGATAGTGCCCACCGTTGGCGAAACGGCATCAGTACGCATCCGACGCCTACTGGACGAAGCCGTACAAACCGGCCTCGCCTCGGCAAAAGCACCACCGCGCCTTCGCGACGCCCTCAAGCACCTCGACGATGCCATGCACGCAGATCCGTATGCGCTCTGACTCACTGCGCCCGCGTACGGCACGCCGCCGCGACGGGGGCGCGATGACCGCCTGTCGCGAGTCCGGCCTTCCTCAGCCGGCCACCGCCGCCCCCTCGCGCCGCGCGCGGTCCATCTTTGCCTTGCGGGCGTAGAACCAGGCCATGTTGCTGGAGATGCCCGCCATCAGGATCCACACGATGCCGAGCCAGCTGCCCTGCACGAACGAGACGACGGCCGCGGCGACGGCGAGGACGCAGACGACGAGGGCGAAGACGGCGAGGCGGGGCATGGGGTCGGCTCCTGTGCGTGGGGGTATGGGGTTTTCCTCCAGTGTCCACCATGGGGTGCGGGCGGAGGGCGAGGGCCCCGGCACATGTGAGGCAGCCCCGGAGGGGCGGCCCCGCGGGGCCGCCCCGGGGCGCGTCAGTCCTCGGCCGCTCCCGTGGCGCGGCGGCGTGCCTCGCGCCGCCCCGCGTAGCGGTTCTTGCGGTTGCCGGCCCTGGTGAACCGCTGCCGCTCCTTGACACAGCCGCGCTTGTGGCAGCCCACGCAGCAGGTGGAGCCGAACAGGATCATGCCGGGGTCTTCCCACCGGCAGCGGGTGCCGGCGGCTTCCCGTGCCGGGTGCGGCGGCAGGTCGCAGGGGCCGTAGCGGTGATCGTGGACCGGCCGGGGGCCGTGTTCCGCGTGGCGTGTCCACAGTGGTTTCGTCTTGTCCGTACGGGACATCGCGTTCCTTCCGGAACCCGCCGCCCGGGCCCCCGGACTTTCCGGGCGGGCGGCCAGGGCAACCACCGCATGGCGTCACGCTCCTTCCCTCGCCCGCCGTACCGGGCACCGAGCCTTCCACGGAGGTGGAAAGCCTTCCAGGCCAGGGGTGGTGGGGAGGAACCGGCAAGGGATCGGCGCCGGGCCGGGTGCCGTCTCACACGTCCGTGACCCGCAGCCCCGCGTGTGCCTTGTAGCGCCGGTTGGTGGAGATCAGGTTGGCCACCAGGGACTCCACCTGGTGCGCGTTGCGCAGGCGGCCGGCGAAGACGCCGCGCATGCCGGGGATGCGGGCGGCCAGGGCCTGGACCTGGTCGGTGTCGGCGCGGGACTCGCCCAGCACCATCACGTCGGTGTCGATCTCCTCGGTCTGCGGGTCCTGGAGGAGGACGGCGGAGAGGTGGTGGAAGGCGGCGGTGACGCGGGAGTCGGGGAGCAGGGCCGCGGCCTGTTCGGCGGCGCTTCCTTCCTCCGGCTTGAGCGCGTAGGCACCCTTCTTGTCGAAGCCGAGCGGGTTGACGCAGTCGATGACGAGCTTGCCCGCCAGTTCTTCGCGGAGCGACCGGAGGGTCTTGGCGTGGCCGTCCCACGGGACCGCGACGATGACGATGTCGCTGCGCCGCGCGCATTCGGCGTTGTCCGCGCCCTCGACGCCGTGGCCCAGTTCATCGGCGGCGGCCTGGGCGCGCTCCGTGGCGCGCGAGCCGATGATCACCTTCTGGCCGGCCCGGGCGAGCCGGTAGGCCAGGCCGCGGCCCTGGTCGCCGGTGCCGCCGAGGACGCCGACGACGAGGCCGGAGACGTCGGGGAGGTCCCAGGGGTCCCTCTTGAGTGCCTTCTTGGCTTCGGTGGCGACATTAACGGGCTGCGCGTCGTTGCCGGTCCGCGCGTCGTCGGAAGTAGTCATGACAGCGATACTGTCACGCCTTCACGCTGCCCTCGGTGAGTCCCGTACGCCAGTACCGCTGCAGGACCGTCATCAGCACCATCAGCGGCAGTACGGACAGGAACGCGCCGCCCACCGTGTACTGGTACAGCTCCGGCTGCCGGTCCGCGTACCCGGCCCAGGAGGTCAGGCCGAGCTGGATCGGATACAGGTCGGAGTCGGAGAGCATGACCAGCGGCAGGAAGTAGTTGTTCCAGATGTGGACGAACTGGAAGAGGAAGACGGTGACCAGCGCCGGGGTCATGAGTCGCAGGCCCAGTCCGGCGAAGATGCGGGCCTCCCCCGCGCCGTCGATGCGGGCTGCCTCCAGGAGCGAGTCGGGTACGGCGGCCGCCGCGTAGATCCGGCAGAGGTAGACGCCGAAGGGGCTCACGACGCCGGGGGCCAGGACCGCCCAGTAGGTGTCGGCCAGGCCCATGGAGCTGAAGAGGAAGAAGAGGGGGAGGGCGAGGGCGGTGCCGGGGATGAGGACTCCGGCGAGGACGAGGTTGAAGACGGCTTCCCGGCCCGGGAACGGGAACTTGGCGAGCGCGTAGCCGGCCGCGGCGGAGAGCAGGGTGGCGGCGAGCGCGCCCGCGCCCGCGTACAGGAGGGAGTTGGCGAACCAGCGGACATAAATGCCGTGGTCGTAGGTCAGCACGTCGCCGAGGTGGTCGAAAGGGCGCGGGTGCGCGAACCAGAAGCCGAAGGTGCCGAAGAGGTCCGCGCTGTTCTTGGTGGCGGAGACGAGGAGCCAGTAGACGGGGGTGAGGAAGTAGAGCGCGGCGACGGTCAGGAGGGAGGCGGTGATGATGCGGTAGCGGAGGGGGGCGCGGGTGGCCCCTCCAGGCGGTCGTGCGGGGCGTACGGCGGTGTCGGGTGCGGCGGCCCGGTTCACCGGTCGCTCCCGTCGCCGCGCTGTCCGACCAGCCGCAGGAAGCCGAACGACAGTACGCAGGCGACCAGCGCCAGCAGCACCGCCTCGGCCGCCGCGATGTGCTGGTTGTTGCTCACGAACGCCTCGCTGTACGCGTGCAGGTTGGGGGTGAAGCCGGAGTCGATGGTGGCGGCGAGGGGCCGCAGCACCATCGGCTCGGCGAACAGCTGGAGGGTGCCGATGATGCTGAAGACGGTGGTGAGCACGAGCGCGGGCCGGATCAGCGGGATCTTGATGTGCCGGGCGATGTGCCAGGCGTTGGCGCCGTCGATGCGTGCCGCCTCGTACAGCTCCTCCGGTACGGCCTTGAGCTGGGAGATCAGTACGAGCATGTTGTAGCCGGTGAACTGCCAGGTCACGATGTTGGCGATGGACCACAGGACGGTGTCGCGGGCGAGGAAGTCCACGTGCAGGCCGAGCGATCCGGCGATCTCCACGAGCGGGCTGATGCCCGGTACGTACAGGAAGCCCCACAGGATGGAGGCGATGACGCCGGGGACGCCGTACGGCAGGAAGAACGCGCTGCGGAAGAACGTGATGCCGCGGGCGCTCGCGCTCTCCAGGAGGAGTGCGAGGACGGTCGCCAGCGCGATCATCAGCGGTATCTGGACGGCACCGAAGAGCAGGACCCGGCCGAATCCGGTCAGGAAGCGGTCGTCGGCGAGCGCGTGCGCGTAGTTGGCGAGACCCGCGAAGGCCTCGCGCTCCTGGCCGCCGAGGCCGAGCGGGCCGGTGCGCTCGGTGCGGTGCAGGCTCTGGTGGACGGCGTAGATGATCGGGGCGAGGAAGCAGAGGAGGAAGAGGGCGAGGAAGGGCAGGACGAAGGCGGCCGCGGCGCGGGCGTTGCGGGCTTCGGTGCGGGTGAGGCGACGCGTGCGGTGATCGCCACGAGCGGGACGCCCGTGGCGTACGCGCCCGGCCCCGGCCCGCCTCCCTCCGGGTCCGCTCACCCGCCACTCTCCACCTTCAGGCCCTTGCCCCGCAGGTCGGAGACGGTCTGCCCCTGCACGGTCCTGAGCACCGACCGGAACGTGCCACCGCTGTCGAGCGCTTCGGTGAACGCGTCACCGAGCCTTTGGTAGAGGGTGTCCACGCCGGGCCCCCACTGCCAGTTGGTGTCCACGTGCGCGCCCGCGTCCGCGAAGACCCTGCTGTACGCCTGCCCGCCGAAGAAGTCCTGGTACACGTCGAGGTCTGCGGTGGCGTAGCCCTTCTTCGCGCTCGGGAAGCCGTAGCCGCCGTCGATCAGCAGCGCGATGGACTGCGGGTCGGTGTTGAGCCACAGCGCGAAGTCCAGCGCGTCCTTGGGGTAGGAAGCCTTCGCGAAGACGGCGGTGGTCGAACCGCCCCAGTTGGCGTGCGCATCGGCGCCTTTCCGCCACTGCGGCAGGGGCGCGGCACGCCATTTTCCCTTGGTGCCGGGCGCGTTGCCCGCCAGCAGCGCGTCGCCCCAGCTGGCGCCGATCCAGGCCGGGACGGCGCCGGTCTGGATGTCCTTGTACCAGGCGTTCTGCCGGTCGGGGATGGTCTTGACGAGCTTGCGCCGGACCAGCGACTCCCAGTAGTCGGCGACCTTGCGGGTGGGCTCGTCGTCGATGTGCACGGTCCAGGTGTCGCCCTGGGCGGCGTACCATTTGGCGCCCGCCTGCCAGGCCAGCCCGGCGAAGCGGTTGCCGTTGGTGGGGGCGAACGTCTCGATCCAGGCGCCCTGCCGGCGGACCGCCTCGGCGGCCTCCTCGTACTCGTCCCAGGTCTGCGGGAGCTGGATGCTCCACTGGTCGAAGAGGTCCTGGCGCAGGAAGAGGCCCATCGGGCCGGACGCCTGCGGGATGGCGTAGACGCCCTTGCCGAACACCGACTGCTGCCACTGCCAGCCCACGAACCGGTCCTTGTAGCGGGCGGCGCCGAGTGCGGAGAGGTCCATCAGGGCGTTGTCGAGCAGGAAGCCGGGGACGACGGGGAACTCGATCTGGGCGAGGTCCGGCGGGTTCCCGGCTTTGACGGCGGCGTGCATCTTGGCGTACTGGCGGCCGTCGACGGCGGACACCTTCTCCACCTCGACCTGGACGTCCGGGTGCCGGCTGTTCCACAGGTCCACCGGCTTGTCGATGCCCGGCACCCAGGACCAGAACGACAGCGTGATCTTCTGCCCCTTCCTGCGCTCCTCGGGGGCCGCGCCGCCGTCCCCGTCACCGCTGCCGCCGCAGCCGGCCGCCGTGAATCCGGCGGCGGCCGCGGCGGCCCCGCCGAGCAGCGCCCGGCGGCGGACCCGGCGCGCACGGGGAGCGCCGCCCCTGTCCCGGTCCCGGCCGCTGTCGTACGTACCGAGGCTCATGTCAGCTCCTCCACGGGGATGCGGCGGAAGGTGATCGTCGAATAGGCGCTGAAGTCGCCCGTCTCGTAGAGCAGCCCGACGGTCGCCTCGTCGGTCCGTACGAGGTCGGAGTAGGCCGCCGGGAGCCCGTCGACGGTGTGCGCGGGGTGCCAGGTCAGGCCGCGGTCCCGGCTGGCCCGTACGGTCATCAGCGCGCGGGCGTCCGGGTCGGCGGGGCCGGAGAAGAGCAGCACGTCGGGCTCGTCCAGGTGCAGCACGCTGCCCTCGACGACGGGCCCGGTCAGCCCGGCCTGCGGGCGGAACGGCCTGATCAGCCGCTCGCCGGCGTGCTCGGGGGCGGAGTGGGCGTCGGCACGGTTGCCGGGGGCCGGGGAGTCGTTGCGGGTGTTGAAGTAGAGGGTGCCGTCCGGGAGTTCGGCGGCGGTCGTCTCGTTGGCGTTGATGTAGCCGTTGGGGTTGCTGTCCGTGTAGCCGATGCGCCAGGTCGCGCCGTCGTCGTCGCTGAGCAGGACGTGGCCGCCGTTGTAGCGGCCCTCGGTGCCGTTGTCGCCGGAGACGGTGGGGGCGATGGAGTGGTTGGCGGGCACGACGAGGCGGCCGGTGTGCGGGCCGTGCCGGAGCTGGAGGGCGTGGCCGGGGGTGGTGGCGTACCAGCGCCAGTTGGAGCGTTTGGTCTGTGCCGTGATCTCGCGCGGCGGGCTCCACGTGGCACCTTCGTCGTCGCTGTGCTGCACCCAGACGCGCCGCCCGTCGGCGGCGGACACCAGGCCGCGGCGGATGCGGTCCTCGGTGGCGGTGGCGGCGTTGCGTACGTGCACCAGCAGGACCCGGCCGCTGCCGAGCACGACGGGGGCCGGGTTGCCCGCCGTACCGGTGCCGTTGCGGGCCACGGCCTGGAGCGGGCCCCAGGTGCGGCCCCCGTCGGCGGAGCGTTTCAGCACGATGTCGATGTCGCCGTGGTCGGCGGCGCTGCCCACCCGGCCCTCGGCGAAGGCGAGCAGGGTGCCGGTGACGGCGGTGCCGTCGGCGGCTGTGGGGCGGGTGGTGACCACGGCCGGGATGCGGAAGCTCGCGTAGCCCTCGGACCCGGCGCGGAACGGAAGGGAAGTCTCGTGAGCCATGGGTCCTCCCCGGCGGCCCGGCGGCCGGACGTAGGACGTCCTCTGTCAGCGTGACCATAGGGAGACCCCAACTGGCCGTCAAGGCACGGCACATGTCCGGGGCGGGCCGGCCACCCGCCCGTAATTCCGTTGCCCACCGCCCCGCCCCGCCGCACGATGGTGCGTTGTGACCGAAGCAGACCCCCCTCCCCCGAAACGTTCCCGCCGAGCCGCCGCCCTGCTGCCCGACCTGGCTCCCTGGCGCTCCTCCGCCGACTTCCGCCGGATGTGGTGCGCGGGCGCGGTGACCGTGTTCGGGTCGTTCCTGACGCTCGTCGCCGTACCGTTCCAGCTCAAGGAGCTGACCGGTTCGACGCTCGCGGTGGGCGCGGTGGGCGCGGTGGAGATCGTGCCGCTGATCGTCTTCGGCCTGTACGGCGGCGCGCTCGCGGACGCCATGGACCGCCGCAAGCTCATCCTGTGGACCGAGGCGGCTCTCGGGCTGCTGTCGGTGCTGCTGCTGGTCAACAGCCTGCTTCCGGACCCGCTGATCTGGCCGCTGTACGTGATCGTGGCGGCATCCAGCGCACTGACCGGACTTCAGCGCCCTGCCATCGACTCGATCGTGCCGCGCATCGTCCCGCACGAGCAGCTGCCCGCGGCGTCCGCGCTGAACGCCCTGCGCTGGCAGATCGGCGCCATCGCCGGGCCCGCACTGGCCGGTGTGCTGCTGGCGTACGCGGGGCTGCGGTGGGCGTACGCGATCGACGCCGTCACGTTCGCGATGTCCGTCGCCCTCGCGGTCGGCCTGGCCCCCTCCCCCGCCTCGCACGACGCCGAGAAGCCGTCGCTGCGCGGCATCTGGGAGGGCGCGCGCTACGCCTGGAGCCGCAAGGAGCTGCTCGGTACGTACGCCGTCGACCTGACCGCCATGCTCTTCGCCTTCCCGATGGCGATCTTCCCGTTCCTGGCGGACGACCTGGGCGCGCCGTGGGCGCTCGGACTGATGTACGCGGCGCTGCCGGCCGGGTCCTGCGTGGTCAGCCTGACCAGCGGCTGGACCTCACGGGTGCACCGGCACGGGCGGGCCGTGCTGTACGCGGCGGCCGCGTGGGGGCTGGCGATGACCGCGGCGGGCTGGGCGTCCGACGTGTGGCTGGTGCTGCTGAGCCTGGCCGCGGCCGGGGCGTGCGACATGGTCAGCGGCATCTTCCGGTCGGCGATGTGGAACCAGACCATCCCCGACGAGCTGCGCGGCCGGCTGGCCGGCATCGAGCTGCTGTCGTACTCGGCCGGGCCGCAGCTCGGCCAGGTCCGCTCGGGCGGTATGGCGGCCGTCACGTCCGTACGGACGTCGGTGTGGGCGGGCGGCGTGCTGTGCGTGGCCGGGGTGGTGGGGCTGGCCGCGGCGCTCCCGAAGCTGCTGGCGTACGACGCACGGACGAACGAGCACGCGGTGCGGATGCGCGAGGCGCGTACGGCGCGGGTCGAGACGACTCCGGCGGCGTAGCCGGAGCAGACCCCGGCGGGGCCGCACCGGGCCCCGGCGCGTACCGGCCGGGGCGCACCCTGCCCCGCTCACGCGGGCCCTTCGGGCCCCTTCTCGTGCCAGCGGGGATCGGTGTCCCACTCCAGATTGCGCTCGCCGGCGGTCTCCATCGCGTGGGCCGCCTCCTCGCGGGTGGCGTACGGGCCGAAGCGGTCGGCGGCGCGGCACTCGGGGCCCTCTTCGACCGTGCCGTGCTTGAGGCAGTAGTACCATTCGCCGGGTTTGCCGACCGTCCGCCTCTTGAACAGCGCCATCAAGGCCTCCTGTCTGCGACTGCTGTGCCGCCATCCTGCCCTACGGGCCGCGGATACACTCGCTGGCATGTCTGGCCAGTCACTTCTTGCCCCGGGGACGATCTCCCCCACCCGCCCCGTCCCCGCCTCCATCCCGCGCCCCGAGTACGTGGGCAAGTCCGCGCCCACCCCTTATACGGGCCCGGAGGTGCAGGACGCGGAAACGATCGAGCGGATGCGCATCGCGGGGCGGATCGCCGCCCAGGCGATGGAGGAGGCCGCCAAGCTGATCGCGCCGGGCGTGACCACCGACGAACTGGACCGGGTCGCCCACGAGTTCATGTGCGACCACGGCGCCTACCCCTCCACCCTCGGCTACCGCGGCTTCCCGAAGTCCCTGTGCTCCTCGGTCAACGAGGTCATCTGCCACGGCATCCCGGACTCGACCGTCCTGAAGGACGGCGACATCGTGAACCTGGACGTGACCGCGTACATCAACGGCGTGCACGGCGACAACAACGCCACGTACCTGTGCGGTGACGTGGACGAGGAGTCCAAGCTCCTGGTGGAGCGCACCCGCGAGTCGCTGAACCGCGCGATCAAGGCGGTCAAGCCGGGCCGCCAGATCAACATCATCGGCCGGGTCATCGAGTCGTACGCCAAGCGCTTCGGCTACGGGGTCGTGCGTGACTTCACCGGCCACGGGATCAACTCGTCGTTCCACTCCGGCCTGATCGTCCCGCACTACGACAGCCCGCACCACACCACCGACATCAAGCCCGGCATGACCTTCACCATCGAGCCGATGCTGACGCTGGGCACGTACGAGTACGACATGTGGGAGGACGGCTGGACGGTGGTGACGAAGGACCGCAGGCGCACCGCGCAGTTCGAGCACACCCTCGTCGTCACGGAGACCGGCGCGGAGATCCTCACCCTCCCCTAGGGCGCTTCTGATAGATCTCCGTGGCCTCGCCACGACCCCCGCGGCTTCTCTGCCGCGGGGGCTTCCGTATCGGGGTTTTTACCGACACGATGTCGGGAAGGATGCCGACAGGACGTCGGAAACGTTGCCGACGACGCGTCGGGAACGGGTTGACTTAGGTAAGCCTAACCAACCACAATCTGAACCCGTACGCACCCCACCGGTCCCCGGAGGTCCGCCTTGGCCGCGCCCAGCTCGACCCCGTCCGCGCACGCCGCCGCATCGGTGCCGTTCTCCACACTGATCCGCACCGCCTCGCACGAGCAGCACACGGAGGCCGAGAACGCGTCCTTCATGGGCGACCTGCTCGGCGGCAGACTCGGCGTCGCGGCCTACCGGCGCTACACCGAGCAGCTGTGGTTCGTCTACCGCGCGCTGGAGGAAGCCTCCGAGGCGCTCGCCGCGGACCCGGTCGCCGGGCCGTTCATCCGGCCGGAGCTGGCCCGCACGGCCGAGCTGGAGCGGGACCTGGCCCACCTCGGCGGCCCGTCCTGGCGTACGGGCCTGGAGCCGCTGCCGGCCACCGCCGCGTACGCCGGACGCGTCACCGAATGCGCCCGCCGCTGGCCCGCCGGGTATGTCGCGCACCACTACACCCGCTACCTCGGCGACCTCTCCGGCGGCCAGATCATCCGCGGCACGGCCGAGAAGACCTGGGGCTTCGCCCGCAAGGGCGACGGCGTGCGCTTCTACGTCTTCGAGGGCATAGGCAACCCCGCCGCCTTCAAGCGCGAGTACCGCGGCCTGCTGGACGCCCTGCCGGTGGACGACCTGGAGAAGCAGCGGGTGGTCGACGAGTGCAAGCGTGCCTTCGCGCTCAACACGGCGGTCTTCCGCGCGCTGGGGGAAGAGTTCCCGCTGAGCGCGTGAGCGAGGGCCGGAGCGGGGCCGCCCGGTTCCCGGCAGGCGCCCGGCGCCCGGCTTCCGGCAGGCGACCGGCTTCCGGTCAGGGCCGCTGCGGTACGGACAGCACCCGGCCGCCCAGCGCGATCGTGCCGTCCCCGTGCGGGCGCGTCAGGATGCGCGAGCCGGTGCCCTGGCGGACGTCCAGGGCGCGGCCCAGTTCGTGGGTGAGGGCGAGCGCCGCGGCGCCCGTGGCCTCGTCCTCCACGATGCCGTCACCACGGCGCGGGAAGAAGCGGGCGCGTACGGTGCCCGCGGCGCGGTCCCGCCACGCCCACACGTAGAGCGGGCCGTCGCCGGACGGCGGGCCGGACAACGCGTCCACGTCCGCGGGCGTCGCGTACTCCTCCGTACGGCGCCCCGTGGCCCACTCCGGCCGCCCGCGCACCCAGACGCACTCCCCGTCGTACGTCACCGGCACCTCACCGGCCGGCGGGCGCAGCGCGGCCACCGGCTGCCCCAGGTGCCGCAGCAGCCATGCCGTACCGACCAGCGGATGCCCGGCGAAGGGGAGCCGCACGCTGGGCGTGCAGATGTCCAGCCTGGGACTGTCCTCGCCGTCCGTTCCGTCGATGAACACGGTCTCGCTGAAGCCGAGTTCGGCGGCGAGGGCCTGGCGCGCGGCGGGCTCCGGTACGGCGGCGGCTCCGTTCCGTACGACGCCCAGAGGGTTGCCGCCCCGGCCGTCCGGGCCGCAGAAGACGCGTACGACGTGCAGTTCGGGTGCCTGGCGCGCTGTCATGACCGTATTCCATCGTGCGTACGGCGGAGGCGGCCCACCGGGGGTGCGGGTGTGCCGGAACGCCGGAGTACCCGCCGCGCGGAGGCATGCGCGGCGGGTACGGCCGGCCCCTGGGCCCGGGGCGCCTGTGTCGGGGTGTGGGGAGGCGGCCCCTGGGGTGCGGAGCCCGGGGAAGGTGGGGGGTGGGTCCGCAGGGCGTTACGGGGTTACAGGGCGGTGCGGCGGCGTGCGGCGTAGGTGGCAGCGCCGCCCGCCACGATCAGGGCGGACGCCACACCCGCCAGCGCGCCGTTGGGCACGGTGGCGCCGGTGGCCGCGAGCGATCCGCTGCCGGAACCGCTGCCGCCGCTGAAGCTCGCCGTGCCACCGGCGTCTCCGGAGCCGCCGGCGGCGGCCGAGGAGCCCGACGCGGCGCCACTGCTGGGCAGTTGGGCGCTGGGGTCGGCCGACACGGCGGCCGTCACCGGGTCCAGGGCCTGACCCGGCTTGTACATGCCGTCGAACGCCTTGGAGCCGGCGGCGGTCAGCGTGGCGGGCACGTTCTTGAGGGTGACGACGCCGTTCTTGGCGGTGAGGGCACCGGCCGGGACCTTGAGGTCGGCCACCGCCATGCCCGGCGTGCTGGTGACCTTGCCGGTGGCACGCGCCTTCGCCGAGACGTCCGCGATCAGCGTGCCCTTGGTGCCGTTCACCGTGACCTTGAGGTTGCTGAACTTCAGGTCCAGGACGCCCTCGTGGCCGGTGAAGCGGACCGAGCCGTTGAACTGCGCGGCGAGGGCGGCCTTGGCGGCGTCGTACGTGCCATGCCCCTTGGGGAAGCGGTACCCGGCGGCGGAGGTGACGGCGCCGCCCGCGAGTTCGGCCCTGCCGTGCGCGATGGGCCCGGTGATGTAGTCGCGGAAGGACTTCTTGACGCCCCAGTCGAGGGTGCCGTTCACGATCTTGCCGGAGGCGGTGGCGGACGCGGCGGCCGACTTCTCACCGTCATCCCGGGAGCCGGAAGCCGAGCCGGAACCCGAGCCCGCGCGCACGCCGTGCCCATGCCCGCCGGACTCCCGGCCCGCCGACACCCCCTTCCCGCCGCCCTCACTGCCCTGACCGCCCTGACCGCCCTGACTGCTCTGGCCGCTCCCCGGCGCGGGCTGGGCCGGCTTCGGCGTTCCGGGCGTACCCGCCGCCGTCACGGTCAGCGTGGCCGGGTCGAGCTCCTGCCCCTCCTTGTACATGCCGTTGAACGCCTTCGCGCCCTCGGCGGTCAGCTTCACCGGGATCTTCGCGAACGTCATCGCGCCGCCCGCGCCGCTGCCCGGCCGTACCGCCGACAGGTCGAGCGAGGCCAGCGCCACGTCGTCCCGCGTCGTGCCCGCGGCCGTGACGTCCGCGGTGATGGCTCCCGACGTGCCCTTGGTGGCGACCTTCAGGTCCGCCAGCCTGATGTCGAAGCCGTGAGCTTTCGAGGTGAAGCGGACACTGCCCTTGAAGGTGGTGGCGACGGCGTGCGTGTTCATGTCGTACGTGCCGGTGCCGTCCGTGAAGGTGAACGGGCCGTTGCCGGGCGCCTGCCGCGCGCCGTCGGCGGTGGTGATGTCGCCGAGCGCCATGCCCTTGACGTACTTGCGGAAGGACTCCTTGACGCCCCAGTCGAGGGCGCCGTTCTTCAGCTCGGTCTTCGGCGCGGCGCCGGTCGTGGGGGCGGCCGTGGCGGCGGACGGCAGGCACAGGGCCGCGGTGGCGGTGGCGGTGGCGACGGCTGCCGCGAGGGCGAGGGGGCGGCGTATGGCGGCCATGGTCGGTGGCTCTCCTTGGGAAGAGGTGGGGGTGCGGTGGGGTCAGTCCTGCGGGGGCGCCGTGGGGGTCGTACGGCGGCGGGCGCGCCGGACGGGGAAGGCGGCGACGGCGACGAGCAGTACGCCGGCCGCGACGAGGAGGGTGACGGTGCGGGTGGATACGGACGAGTCGGAGGAGGCGGGTGCGGCCTGTCCGGGGGCGGCCTTCCTCGCCTGCCCGCCGTCCGCGGAGCCGGCGGCGGTCTCGGGGCCGGTGCCCAGGTCGGGGAGGGCGGGCAGCGCGGCCTGCTTGCCGACGGCGACCGCGAGCGAGACGGGGTCCATGTCCGTGCCCGCCCGGTACAGCCCGCCGAACGCCTTCGCGCCGTCGGCGGTGAGCTGCGCCGGCGCCTCGGTGAGCTTGATCAGCCCCTTGTCGGGCGTGAGCCGCTTCGCCTCGAAGGTGGCCAGCGGGGCGCCCTCGGTCGTCGCGCCGCCGGTCGTGACGTCGGCGGCGAGGGTGCCCCGGCCGTCCTTCACCTCGACCGAGACGGCGGTCAGGGTGAGATCGAGATCCTTGCCGGTGAAGCGGAGCCGGCCGGCGAAGTCGGCGCTCAAGGTGCCCTTTTCGGCGTCGTACGTGCCCTTGCCGCGCGGGAAGCGGAAGAGCGCGCCGCCGTCCTGGGCACCGTCGGACAGCTGCCAGCGGCCGTGGGCGATGCCGCCGGTGACGTACTCGCGGAAGGTGCGGCGGACGCCCCAGTCGACGGCGGCCTCGGTGAAGGCCCCGCGCCGCGAGTCCGCGCCGTCGGCCTTGCCGTCACCGGGCGGGCCGGCCGTCGGGCCCGGCCCGCCGTCCGCCCGTACGTCCGCCGACAGGCTCACCGGGTCGAGCTGCGTGCCCTCCGTGTAGTACCCGGCGAACGCCCGCGCGCCCTGCGCGGTCAGCTTCGCCGGGACGTTCGTCAGCGCGATGGGCGTGCCGCCGCCCCGGGTGTCGACGCCGCCGAGTCCGAGCGTGGCCAGCGGTACCCGGGTGGCCGTGGTGACGCGGCCGGTGCCCTTCTCCTTGCTGGTCATGTCGGCGTAGAGGGTGCCGCGTCCGTCGGCGACGGTGATCCGGGGGCGGCTGATGGTCAGGTCCAGCTCGTACGAGCCGTCCGGTTTGCGGTGGCCGGTGAAGTGCACCCCGCCGGAGAAACCCGCCGTCAGGGCGCCGTTCGCCGGGTCGTAGCTGCCGGTGGCGGAGTGGAAGCGGAACCGGCTGTCGCCGACTGTGGCGGCGCCGCCGTTCAGGGTCCAACTGCCTTGGGCGATGGGCCCGGTGACGTACGACTGGAAGGAGGACTTGATGCCCCAGTCCAGCCGGCCGCCCGCGACCGTGCGGGCCGCCGCCTGCGCGGGAGCCGCGGGCAGGGCGGGCAGCAGCGTGCCCAGCAGCGCCGTCAGGAAGGCGGCGGCGAGCGCGCGGGCACGGCCGCGAGTACGGCCGCGGGCCGGTCTGGACGGCAGCATGGAGGACCCCTCCAGGGCTAGCGATTAAGGTAAGGCTAACCTAAGCTAAGCCCGGCCGGAGCGGAACCCCGGGAGTCGACCGGACCCTCGCCCGCACCACCGGCCACCGGTCAACCGACCTGCACAGAAAGGCGGGACAGTGACAGCAGCCATCCGGGAGCCGGTCCGCCGGCGCCTGTCACGCCCCGCCGCGGCGCTCGCCGCGACCCTGGCGCTCACCCTCGCGCTCACCGGCTGCGACAGCGGCCCGGCCCCCGCCGCTTCCCCGGCGAAGGCCGCCGCCCGGCCCGCCGCCGACCGCGTCGAGCCGCTGTCCGGGCCCGCGCCCCGGCCTCAACTGCCCGCGACCGTACGGTCCGCGGACGGCCACGACGTGACGGTGCGCAAGGCCGACCGGATCGTGCCGCTCACCGGCTCCCTCTCGGAGATCGTCTTCACCCTCGGGCTAGGCGACCGGGTCGTCGCACGCGACATCACCGCCACCTTCGAGCAGGCGAAGAAGCTGCCCGTGGTGACCCGCGCGCACGACGTGTCGGCGGAAGGCGTGCTGTCGCTCAAGCCCGACGTGGTCCTCGCGGACACCACCACCGGGCCGGCGGAGGCCGTCAGCCAGATCCGCGACGCCGGTGTCCCGGTCGTCACCGTGCAGCCCGCGACCCGGCTCGCCGACGTGGACACCCGGATCGGCGCGGTCGCGTCCGCACTCGGCGTACGCACGGCGGGCGACGCCCTCAAGACCCGGACCGGCCGGCGGATCGAAGCCGTCCGGAAGAGCCTTCCGCACGGCGGTACGGCAGCGGCCGGCCGCCCCCGGGTGGCCTTCCTCTACCTGCGCGGCTCGGCCTCCGTCTACCTCATCGGCGGCGCCGGGTCCGGCGCAGGCTCCCTCATCGAGGCGGCGGGCGGCATCGACGCAGGCGAGGAGTCGGGCCTGACGAAGGACTTCACACCGATCACCAGCGAGGCGCTCGCCAAGGCCGCGCCGGACGTCATCCTGGTGATGACCAAGGGCCTGGAGTCCGTCGGCGGGATCGACGGACTGGTGAAGATCCCCGGCGTGGCCCAGACACCGGCCGGCATGGACCGGCGGGTGGCCTCCGTCGACGACGGCGTACTGCTCAACTACGGGCCGCGCACGGACGCCGTACTGCGCTCCCTGATCCGGCAGTTCCACTCCGGAGGGAAGTGAGATGACGGCACCGCCCCGTACGGATACCGGTACGGACCCGGGCCCGGAGCCCGACGCGGACGCGCCCGCCACCTCTCCGCCCTCCCCGCGCCGTCTCCCCCGCACCGCCCTCCTCACCACCGTCCTCGCCCTCGCGCTGCTGACCGGCTGCCTGCTCTCCGCCGGTCTCGGCGCGTACCGCATCCCGCTCGGCGACGTCCTCGGCTCACTGCTGCACCACCTGCGCCTCGGCGGCGCGGAGCTGGACCGGGTCGGCGAGAGCGTGCTGTGGAACGTGCGCCTGCCGCGCGTCGTCCTGGCGCTGCTGGTCGGCTCCTCGCTCGGCTGCGCGGGCGCCCTGATGCAAGGCGTGTTCGGCAATCCGCTCGCCGAGCCGGGCGTCATCGGCATCTCGTCGGGCGCGGCGGTCGGCGCCGTCGGTGCCATCGCGCTCGGCCTCGGCTTCCTCGGTACGTGGACGGTGCCGGCCTGCGCGTTCGTCACCGGTCTGCTGACCGTCCTGGCCGTCTACGCGCTCTCCCGCTCGGGCGGCCGCACCGAGGTCGTCACGCTCATCCTCACCGGCATCGCGGTGAACGCCTTCGCGGGCGCGCTGATCGGCCTGTTCCTCTTCTTCGCGGACAACGCGCAGGTCTCCCAGATCACCTTCTGGCAGCTCGGTTCGCTGTCCCAGGCCGTGTGGCCCAAGGTGCTGGCGGTCCTGCCGTGCGCCCTCGCCGGGCTGGCCGTCGCGCCGTTCCACGCCCGCAGACTGGACCTCCTGGCCCTCGGCGAACGCCCCGCCCGGCACCTCGGCGTGGACGTGGAACGGCTGCGCGTCGTCCTCATCCTGGTCGTCGCCCTGCTCACCGCGGCGGCCGTGGCGGTGGCCGGCGTCATCACCTTCGTGGGCCTGCTCGTCCCGCACCTGCTGCGGATGGCGGCCGGACCCGGGCACCGCTTCCTGATCCCGGGCAGCGCCCTGGGCGGCGCGCTGGTCCTGGTCGTCGCCGACCTCGTCGCCCGTACGGCCGCCCAGCCGGCGGAACTGCCGCTGGGTGTCCTGACCGCCCTGTGCGGCAGCCCGTTCTTCTTCTGGCTGCTGCGCAGGACCCGCCGCAAGCAGGGGGGCTGGGCATGAGCCGGGGCCGGTTTCCGATGGTCGGTACGTGGTGGGCGGGACGTGCCCGTGCCCTCCCCGCGCCCGTCACCTCAGGTACGGCGTACGCGCGGACCCTCGGCCTCGGCGTGCGGCTGGGCGGCCGTACGGTCCTGGACGGGGTGGACCTGGAGGTGACCGCGGGCCAGGTGCTGGCGCTCGTCGGGCCGAACGGCGCGGGCAAGTCCACGCTGCTCGCCGCGCTCGCCGCCGACCTGCCCGCCGCCACCGGCGAGGTACGCATCGACGGCCGCCCGGCCACCGCCTGGACCGCGCCCGAACTGGCGCTGCGCCGCGCCGTCCTGCCGCAGGCCGCTGCCCTCTCCTTCCCGTTCGCGGTGGAGGACGTCGTACGGATGGGCCGCGCGCCCTGGGCGGGCACCCCGGGCGAGGACGAGGACGAGGCCGCCGTCGCGGAGGCGATGGCGGCGACCGAGGTGACCGGCTTCGCGGGCCGGCCGTTCTCCGCGCTGTCCGGCGGCGAACGGGCCCGGGTCGCGCTCGCCCGCGTCCTGGCGCAGCGCGCTCCGCTGCTGCTGCTCGACGAGCCGACCGCCGCGCTGGACCTGCGCCACCAGGAACTGGTGCTGCGGATCTGCCGGGAGCGGGCGGCGGCGGGAGCCGCGGTGGCGGTCGTCCTGCACGACCTGGGGCTGGCCGCCGCGTACGCGGACCGGGCGGCCCTGCTGCACGGCGGGGGGATCGCCGCGCAGGGCCCGCCCGCCGGGATCTTCGGCGCAAAGCTGCTGAGCCGGGTCTACCGGCAGCCGGTCGAGGTGATCGGGCATCCGCGCACCGGCGTCCCCCTGGTCATGCCGTTGCGCGAACCCTGATCCCGCCCGCGTCCGGGCCGGGCCGTTGCGTCCCGTAATGACCGGTGGGACGGGCTGCCTTCCAGGTCACGGTGCGGTCGCTGTTCCCGGTCCCCGCGCCCGCCCGCTTCCCCGCCCCCGGTAGGGTTGCGCCGAATCGTGCCACCCCGGCGGCCGCCCAGGCCGCCCCGGCCCCGGTCGCCCCGAAGGAGCCCGAGCCCCATGACACGCAGGTCGCCGTTCCGGGTGCCCGTAGCGCTGACCGCCGCGAGCGCGGCGCTGCTGACGCTGAGCGGGTGCATGACCGTGCACGGCGAACGGGAGATGCTGCCCGCGGTGTCGAAGGACGAGGCCGCCAAGGCGCTCCAGCAGTTCGTCGACGGCTTCAACACCTCCAACAGCAAGCTGGACCCGAAGGTGAACCCGACCTACGAGACGGACTCGCTGCTCGCCGTCGACCAGGCGCTCACCAAGGCGGGGCACGCGGTCAGCCCGCAGGGCAACCCCAAGTTCCCGCCGCTGAAGCTGACCAGCCCGACGTTCACCGTGCCCAAGCAGGCGGGCTGGCCGAAGGTGTTCCTCGCGGACGCGGTCAGCAACCGCAACAACGCGCGGTGGTTCCTGGTGTTCACCCGGGACTCCGTCGGCGCGAAGTGGAAGGCGAGCTATCTGTCCTCGCTGACCGACGAGGAGATCCCGCAGTTCAAGACGGACAAGGACGGCTTCGCCGAGGTGGTGCCGCCCGACGCGAAGGACTCCGGGCTGAGGATCGCGCCGGGCAGACTCGGTGAGGCGTACGCGGCGTACCTGAAGACCGGCAAGGGCGACACCTTCGCCCCGGGGCCGCACACCGACGGGTGGCGGTCGCTGCGCGAGAAGCAGGGCCGGCAGCCGGGCTCCCGCATCCAGTACGAGGACCAGGCGTCCGGGTTCGCGCCGGTCGCGCTGCGCACCAAGGACGGCGGGGCGCTGGTCTTCTTCTCGACCTATTACCACCAGCAGAAGACCGTCTCCGCGGGGTCGCGGATCAGCATCGGCCCGGAGATCAAGGGGATCATGGAGGGGCCGGCGAAGCCGTCCGACCGGATGACCTTCACGACCCTGTCGGAACAGGTGGTGAAGGTCCCGGCCGCGGGCGCCTCCGGGCAGGTCGGCATCCTGCACCGGCTGGAGGCGAAGACGTCCGCCAAGTCGCTGTAGGCGGGCTGCCGGGGGGCGTGGCAGCCGACGGCACGGCGCGGGCGCCCGCTCCGGCGGGGCCCGGCGGACGTGCCGCGGACCCGGCTGCGGGGAGGGGGGTCAGCGGCCGATCGGCCAGGCCGCCGCTTCGTGGTCGTGGTCGGGCTGCTGGTCCGCGTACTCGGCGCAGGCGTCGGTGAGGGTCTCCAGCAGCGTCAGCGGGTCCGGCACCGGCCGCTCGGGGCCGCGCAGCCAGGCCACCGCGGGCTGGTCACCGGGCAGCCGGGAGGGCGGCAGCAGGACGTAACTGCCGCGGCAGTGCCAGCGCAGGCCCGGGTGCTCGTCCATGGTCTCCGGATGGCAGTCCAGCTCGCAGGGCCACCACTCGTCCTCGTCGTCCGGGGTGCCGCGGGTGGCGGTGAAGAACAGCATCCGGCCCTGCCCGAGCGCCGCGCCGCTCAGCGCGACCGGGCCGACCTCGATGCCCGCCGCCTCCAGCCGCTCCAGGGCGCTGCGGCCCGCCTCGACGGGGACGTCCAGCACGTCGTGGGCGATGCCGGTGGCGGTGATGAAGTTGGCCTGCGGATAGGAGCGTGCCCAGGCGGCCACTTTCTCGCGGTCGGTGCTGGCGACGGTCTGCCAGCCGAAGGAGACGGGGTGCCGGCCGGGCGTGGGACAGCCGATGCGCTCACAGGAACAGCCGTAGCCGGAGGGGTGGGCTGCCGGGGCGAGCGGGAAACCCGCGTCGGCGACCGCCAGCAGCAGGTCCTCGCGGCCTTGCGCCGCTGATCCCGTGTCCGTATCGCCGCCGTCCGAACCGCTCCTCGGCCGGCGAAGCCACTGGGAGAACCTGCTCTTGCGTTCCATCTATCCCCTCACTTCGAGCGGTGGTCTGGGATCAATGCTGCCACCATCCTCCTCTTCGGGTGACCGGAGTACGGATCCGGGGTGACCGGAGAACGGGCGAATCCCACCAATACGGTCGGTTTCTACCCCACTTCGTTCACTTTCCTTTACCTTTCGCGCCCCCTGGGCGATCCCGGCGCCTCATCCGCAGGTGCGGCCCCCGGGAGGCACCGCGGGACGGTCATCCGGTGGCACGGGGCCGCAGGCCGGCGAGCACCATGTCGACCAGCGTGTCCACGTACGCGTACGACAGCTCGCCGGTGCGCATCAGCCAGCGCTGCGAGAACGGGCTCAGCACCATCTCGGCCGCCACCCGCACGTCCACGTCAGGGCCGATCTCGCCCCGCTCCCGGGCGGCCCGCATACGGTTCACGTAGACCGCGATGCCGGGCTCCAGCAGCCGCTCGACGAACCGCGCCGACAGCTCCGGGTCGCTCGCGCCGGCCGCCGCGAGCGCGCGGTACGGGGCCTGCCACTGCTGGTCGTTGAACTCGTCGGCGGTGGCCCGCAGGACGAGCTTGAGGTCGGCGGCGAGATCCCCGGTATCGGGCAGCCCGGCCTCGTACCCCTCCACGTCCTGGGTGAAGGCGTCGAGCAGGACAGCGGCCTTGGAGGGCCACCAGCGGTAGATCGTCTGCTTGCCGACGCCGGCGCGGGAGGCGATGCCCTCGATCGTGAGCTTGTCGTAGCCGACCTCGCCGACGAGGGAGAGGGCCGCGTCGAAGATGGCGCGGCGCGAGCGTTCGCTGCGGCGGGTGGAGTCGGGCGCTGTCTTGTTGGCCATGGCCGGAGTCTACCGACAGGTGAGGCGAGACGTATCGTCTTGACAAGACGGAGCGTCTCGCTCAGACTCGACAGCGAGCGAGACGAGCCGTCTCGCCACTCGGCGGACGAAGGAGATGACCCATGAGCAAGGGAAACGCGGGCGGCATGCTCGGCGTCGGCGGCACCCGCAGCAAGCTCTCCCGCGGCGCGCTGCGCGGCGGCCGGGGAGGCAACGGCGTGGGCGGCGGCACCGACCCGATGGCGCAGCGGCGCGCCCTGCTGCGCAGACTCCAGGAGCAGCGCGGCGCCGGAGAAACCCGCCAGGGGTGAAAATCACCCGATCGGATCACTGCGCAACGGCTCCTCACGGTGGACCATTTGAGCGCGTACGCACCTCGTACGCCTCCGCGTCCCACCCACCGTGAGGAGCCTTCCTTGCGTACACCCCGACGCAGCCCCCGGCCCCGGCGCTACCTGATGTGCCCGCCGGCCCACTTCAAGGTCAGCTATTCCATCAACCCCTGGATGGACCCGGACAAACCCGTCGACCTGCCGCTGGCGCTGGCCCAGTGGGAAGTGCTGCGCGAGAGCTACCGCGCGCTCGGCCACACCGTCGAGGAGCTGCGGCCCCGCCCCGACCTGCCGGACATGGTCTTCGCCGCGAACGGCGCCACCGTCGTGGACGGCCGGGTGCTCGGCGCGCGGTTCGCCTTCGAGGAGCGGCGCGGCGAGGCCGCCGTGCACGCCGCGTGGTTCAGGGACCATGGCTTCACCGAGGTCCGCGAGCCGGAGAACGTCAACGAGGCGGAGGGCGACTTCGCGGTCACCGCCTCCTGGCTGCTGGCCGGGCGCGGCTTCCGCAGCAGCCCGCTCTCGCACGCCGAGGCACAGGAGTACTTCGGCCGCCCGGTGATCGGCCTGGACCTGGTCGACCCGCGCTACTACCACCTGGACACGGCGCTGTGCGTGCTGGACGACGCGACGGACTCGGAGGTCATGTACTACCCGGGCGCCTTCTCGGCGGGCAGCCGCGCCGTACTGGCCAGGCTCTTCCCCGGCGCCCTGATCGCCTCACGCGCGGACGCGGAGGCGTTCGGCCTGAACGCGGTCAGCGACGGCCGGCACGTCCTGCTGCCACAGGCCGCGGTCGGGCTCTTCGAACCGCTCCGCGAGCGCGGGTACGAGCCGATTGGCATGGACCTGACCGAGCTGCTCAAGGGCGGCGGCAGCGTCAAATGCTGCACACAGGAGCTACGGCCCGCGCCCGCGTAGGGACCGGACCCCGCGCAGGAGCCACCGGGCCCGGCACAGCAGGACCCGGCCCCCGCCCGGCAGGAGCGGTCAGCCCGTCCGCTCCCAGGCGTCGCCCCACTCGGCGTCGCGGGCGGCCTTGTAGCGGTCGCCGTGCCGCTTGGTGACCGTGTCGCGCCGCAGCCCCTCCTCCGTACAGAGGTCCAGCAGGACCTGTCCCTTGCGGAGCTGGGGCTTGCGGACGACGCGGGACGGGGCGGGTGCGGCCGCCGCGCCGTCCACCGCCTCCGGGCGCACCGCCGCGACATAGCTGAACTTCTCGTCCTCGTACGGCAGCGAGCCGCCCTTGACCTGGCGGTGCAGCGAGGAGCGGGTCACCCGGGCCGCCATGTGGCACCAGTCCTCACCCGGCACGATCGGGCACATACCGCTGTGCGGGCACGGGGCGACGATCCGCAGCCCGGCGTCGGTGAGCTGCTCGCGGGCCTCGCGGATGCGCAGATAGCCGTCCGGGGTGCCGGGCTCGATCAGTACGACGGCCTGCGCGGCGGCCGCGGCGGCGACGACCGCGCGGCGGTCCTCCGGGCGCAGCTCGCCGAGCACGTACGAGACGGTGACCAGGTCCGTGCCCTCGGGGACCGTCATGCCCGCGCCGATGACCCGGCGCTGCCAGTCCGTGTCCGGCAGGACGCCGTCGGCCAGCTCGCGGCCCAGCGCCAGCGCCGGTTCGGCCCAGTCGTACACGGTCGTGCGGTGGCCGTCCCAGGTGGCGGCGACCGCCCAGGTGGCGGCGCCGGTGCCGCCGCCGATGTCCACGTGGCAGGCGGGCGCCCAGTGCGGCAGCCGCGCCGCGAAGGCGTCCAGGGCGTGCCGTACGGCCTCGAAGGTCGCGGGCATCCGGTAGGCGGCGTACGCGGCGACGTCCGCGCGGTCCCTGAGGACCGGGGCGTCGGTCGGTGTCCGGCCCCGGTAGTTGGCGATCAGCCGGTCGACGGCCCGCGCGGCCTGCGTGGGCGGCAGGCCGTCGAGCAGGCCGGCCAGTGCGGCGCGCAGTTCGTCGTGCATTCGGGCCATTTTACGGGGCGGGTGCGACAGCCCTGCCGGGCCGCCCGGCCGGCCCGGCCCGTACCGCCCGCGCCAGCCGGGTGGCGGCCGCCGCCCGTGGCGCGCTGCCCGCCTCGCGGCGCCGCGGGTGGACCGTGTTGGCCAGCAGCACCAGGAACGTGTCGGTCGCCCGGTCCAGCACCAGGCTGGTGCCGGTGAACCCGGTGTGGCCGGCCGCGCCGCGCCCCGCCAGCTCACCCATGAAGTACGGCTGGTCCACGCCGAAGCCCAGGCCCGGCGGGTCCAGCAGCAGCGCCACCGACTCCTCCCCGAGGATGCGCTCCCGGCCGTACGCGCCGCCGCTGAGCAGTGTCCGGCACAGCACCGCCAGGTCCTGCGCCGTCGAGAACAGGCCCGCGTGCCCGGCGACGCCGCCCAGCGCCCACGCGTTCTCGTCGTGCACCGCGCCGCGCACCATCCCGCGGTCCGCCTTGGCCCACGGCCGCCGCTGGTCCTCGGTCGCGGCCACACCCGCCGGGTCCAGCGGCCCGAACGCCGTGCTGGTCATGCCGAGCGGGCCGGTGATCTGCTGCGCCACGAGGGCGTCCAGATCCAGGCCGCTGACCTGTTCCAGGATGAGCTGGAGGGCGATGAGGTTGAGGTCGGAGTAGCGGTACACGCTGCCGGGCGGGGCGGCGGGCGCCGCCGCCTCCTCCCACAAAAGCTCCAGCTGGGCCGCGCGCCCCCGGCGCTCGTAGAACGGCAGCTCCGGGCGCATGCCCGAGGTGTGCGTGAGCAGGCTGCGGACCGTGATGCCGGCGGCGAAGCCCGGCAGCCGGCGGCCCACCGCCTCGTCCAGGTCCAGCAGGCCGCGCTCCACCTGCTGCACCGCCACGATCGCGGTGCACAGCTTGGTCAGCGAGGCCAGGTCGAAGACCGTGCCGACGCGCATCGGCTCCCGTTGCTCCCGGGGCAGCTCCACACCGCGGTCGCGTCCGGGGTCGTAGCCCGCGTAGCGCAGCGCCCAGCCCGCCGCCTCCTCGGCGGCGACCACCGGGCCGCGCCCGGCGAGCACCACGGCGCCCGCGCACCAGGGCTCGGGGCCCTCGGTCGCCTCCCGTACCCCGCCGGTCAGACGCCGTATCCAGGCGGGGTCCAGCCCCGCCGCGGCGGGGGTGCCGTGTCGCAGTCCCGTTGCGTTCAGAGCCTGGTCCTCTCGCCGGTCCCGGTGGCGGTCTCCTCCCTACGCTGCCACGGGCGGCACAGTCCCAGGAAGCTCAGCAGCGCCAGGACGCCGCAGGAGAGCTGGACCACGGCCATCGGTACGGCCGTGTGCTCGCCCGCGATGCCGACCAGCGGCGAGGCGATCGAGCCCAGGAGGAAGGTCGAGGTGCCCAGCAGCGCCGAGGCGGAGCCCGCCGCGTGCCCGGAGCGCAGCAGCGCCTTGGTGTTCGCCGACGGCATGACCAGGCCCATCGCGGACATCAGGACGAACAGCCCGGCGGCCATCGGCCACAGCCCGACCTCGCCGAAGACGCCGCCGGCCATCAGCAGCAGCGCCGTCGCGGCGGCGGTGATCAGGCCGAGGCCGATGCCCAGCACCACGTCCAGGCTGACCCGGCCGACCAGCACCTTGCCGTTGATCTGGCCGACCAGGACCAGGCCCACGGAGTTGACGCCGAACAGCAGGCTGAAGGTCTGCGGTGACGCGCCGTAGATCTCCTGGATCACGAAGGGCGAGGCGGAGATGTACGCGAACAGCGCCGCGAAGGCGAACGCGCCGACGATCAGGTAGCCGGAGAAGGCGCGGTCGGCGAGCAGGGAACGCATGGTGCTCAGGGCCTCGCCGAGGCCGCCGGAGTGCCGCTTCTCGGGCGGCAGCGTCTCGTGCAGGCGGCGCCAGACCAGCAGGGTGAGCAGCACGCCGACCACGGTCAGGACGACGAAGACGCCGCGCCAGTCGGTGATCCGCAGGATCTGCCCGCCGATCAGCGGCGCGACGACGGGGGCGACGCCGGAGATCAGCATCAGGGTGGAGAAGAACCGGGCCATCGCCACGCCGTCGTACAGGTCGCGCACCACGGCCCGCGCGATGACGATGCCGGCCGCGCCCGCCAGGCCCTGGAGCAGGCGGAAGGCGATGAGCAGCTCGGCGTTGGTGGCCAGGGCGCACAGCGCGGTGGCGAGGATGTAGACCACCATGCCCACGAGCAGCGGGCGGCGGCGTCCCCATTTGTCGCTCATCGGCCCGACGACCAGCTGCCCCAGGGCCATGCCCGCGAGACAGGTGGTCAGGGTGAGCTGGACGGTGGCGGCCGGGCTGTGCAGCGCGTCGGTGACCTCCGGCAGGGCCGGGAGGTACATGTCCATGGAGAGCGGCGGCACCGCGGTCAGGCCGCCGAGGATGAGGGTGACGAGCAGGCTGGTGCGGCGGGACGCGGCGGGCGCCGCCGCGTCCCGCTCGGCTATCGGAACGCTGTCCTGGGGCTCCGTCGTTCCGGTGCCGGGGTCCGTCATGAGTGTCTCCATGGATGATTGATGGCTTGACCATGGTGTCATGCACGGAACGGACTCCGGCGCGCTTTCGGCCAGGATCTCGGGCGGCGGCCCCGCGGCGTGAGCGGCGGACGGGCCTCAGGCGGGCTTGAGCCCCGGGCTGCCCGCCTCGGACACGAACGACCCCGCCGTGCTCACGGGCGCCCCCGGCTTCGTCACCGCCGGCACCGTACGGAAGTCGGCGCGCGCCTTCTCCCGGTCCAGCGTGACCGTCACGTACCCGCGCCGGCCATTGTAGAACTTCAGGTGCGGGTTGGCGGCCATGTACGTGCCCCAGTTGGCCGGTCTGTCCGCGCCGTCCTCGCCGCTGGCGATCGAGGTGGTCACGAACTCCACGCCCGCGGTGCGCGACTTGCCGTCCCGGAAGTCCCGCTTGATGTCGAACGCGTAGTGGACGTGCACATCGCCGGTCAGCACGACGAGGTTGTCCACGCCGGCCGCCTCCGCGCCCTTCAGCACCCGCTCGCGGGAGGCCGGGTAGCCGTCCCAGGAGTCCATGCTGAGCTTGTGGCCGGGGCCGGTGGCGTTGCGCCGTTCGGCGAAGGTGACCTGCTGCGGCAGCACGTTCCACAGCGCGGAGGAGGACCGCCAGCCGTCGATCAGCCAGCGCTCCTGCTTCGCGCCGGTCAGGGTCCGCCTCGGATCGGTGGACTCCGGTCCCGGGGTGCGCCAGCCGTCGCCGTACGCCTGGTCGGAGCGGTACTGGCGGGTGTCGAGCACGTCGAACTGGGCGAGCTGCCCGAAGTGCACGCGGCGGTAGAGCTGGGCGTCCGGGCCGTTCGGGCGCTGGGGGCGGCGCAGCGGCTGGTTCTCCCAGTACGCGCGGTAGGCGGCGGCCCTGCGGAGCAGGAACTCGCCCTTGGGGGCGCTGTTCTCGCTGATGTCGTCGGCGTAGTTGTTCTCCACCTCGTGGTCGTCCCAGGTGACGATGAACGGGTGGGCGGCGTGCGCGGCCTGGAGGTCGGGGTCCGACTTGTAGAGCGCGTACCGCAGCCGGTAGTCCTCCAGCGTCACCGTCTCGCGGTTGAAGCGCGCGGGCAGCTTGCGGTCGGTGTACTGGCGGGCGCCGCCGACGGCGTCCACCGGGTACTCGTACAGGTAGTCGCCGAGGTGAAAGACGACATCGAGGTCTTCGGCGGCGAGGTGCCGGTGGGCGGTGTAGTAACCGTCGTGGTACGCCTGGCAGGAGACGACGCCCAGCCGCAGTTCGCTGTTCTTCGCGCCGCGCGCGGGCGCGGTGCGGGTCCGGCCTACGGGGCTGGTCCAGTTGCCGGCCCGGAAGCGGTAGTAATAGACGCGATCCGGCGCCAGACCGGTGGCCTCGATGTGCACCGCGTGGTTGAACTCCGGGTGCGCCTCGGCCCGGCCGCGCCCCGCCAGCCGCTGGAACCGCTCGTCGTAGGCGACTTCCCAGCGGACCGTGACGCGGGCCTTGGGCATGCCGCTGCCCGGCTCGTACGGCTTCGGGGCGAGCCGGGTCCACAGCACGACGGAGCCGGGCAGCGGGTCGCCGGAGGCCACACCGAGGGTGAAGGGGTTCTCGGTGATCTTGCGGGCGTCGGCCTCGGCCGCGGCGTACGCGACGCCGGTGCCGGGCAGGTTGACCGCGAAGGCCAGCGCCGCGGCGGCCCCGGTGCCGGTGAGGAAGCGGCGCCGGGCGAGCTGTGCCGCGGCGGCCCGCATCTCCGGTGAGTGCGGCGCCGCCTGCGCTTCCTGCGCGGACTGCGCGTCCTGTTCGTGCTGACCTTGACGGGCCATCTGCCCCTCCCTGGACTGGTGTGGTCACCAGCGATTGGAGGGGCGGACGACGGCGCTCCGCTGTCCCACGTTCGACGCACACATGACAACCCGGTGATGTCTGCGCCCGCATCGGACGCCGACGGACATTCACGGCAGGGACCGGCGCGCCCGAAGAGCCGTGGCGCGGACCGGCGGGCCCGGAACCCGGACCCTTCGCCACCGGCCCGGCGTCTCCGTAGGATTCGGGACATGGCTGAACTGATGGTGCGCGACGGCACGTGGGCCTTCGACGGCGACCGGGTGTGGATCGTGCCGGGGCAGGAACGGAGCGTGCACCGGCTGCGGCAGGACCTGGGCGAGACGTCCGTACCGCTGAAGGCGCTGGCGGGCATCGCGTACGAACCGGCCCGCAAGGGCGGCCGGTTGCGCCTGCGGCTGCGGGACGGCGCCGACCCGCTCCTGTACGTCACCGGCGGCGGCCTGCCGGACGACGCGAACCCCTACCAGGTGGCCGTGGACCCGGACCGTACCGGCGTCGCCGAGTACTTCGCCGACGAGGTGCGCCAGTCCCTGCTCCTCGACCAGGTGGCGACCGGGCCCACCGACCGCTACCTGCTGCCGGGCCCCGCCGTACCGCTGTCCGCCGCGGGCGTGGACGGCGTGGCGACCTTCGACGGCGAACACGTGCACATCGACTGGCGCTGGACCACCAGCGAGAGCAAGAAGCACGCGGGCGCCCGGGACTTCGCCCTCGCCGACCTGGCCGGCGTCGACTGGCGCCCCGCCTCCGGCCTGGAATCCGGCTACCTGCGCTTCCGCCCGAAGGGCGTCACGGCGAAGCTCAAGCCGGAACACGACCCGAACGCCATCGAGCTGTGGGGCTTCAAGAAGGAGAGCGGCCGCACGGCGCTGCTCGCGGCGGCGGTCGCGGCACGGCTGCCGCACCCCTCGGGCGGCCCCGCGCCGACGGCGGCGGGCCCGGTGACCGCGGCGCGCACCGCACCGGCCCTGGAGAAGACGGCGGACCCGGGCAGCGGGAACGGCGGCCAGGACGCCGACGTCCTGCTGCGCCGGCTGCGCGAACTCGGCGAACTCCACCGGGACGGCGTCCTGACCGCCGAGGAGTTCGCCGCGGCAAAGGCGGCGGTGCTCAAGGGCTTCCACGGGGCGGGGTGAGCGACACCCGTTCAGCGGGTGGCCGCGGCGCGCCTTACCCTGCCGCCATGACAACACCCGACACCCGATCCGGCACCACTCCGCCAACCGCGCCGACCGCCCTGATCACCGGCGCCGGTTCCGGCATCGGCCGGGCCGTCGCCCTGGCGCTCGCCGGGGCCGGCTGGTCGGTGGCGCTCGCCGGGCGGCGCGCCGACGCCCTGGAGGAGACCGCCCGCCAGGCGGCGCGGGACTCGGGCGGCGCCACCCTGTGCGTACCGGCCGACGTCACGCGCCCCGAGCGGGTCGACGCCCTGTTCGCCGCGGTCCGCGACCGCTTCGGCCGGCTGGACCTGCTCTTCAACAACGCCGGTACGTTCGGCCCGCCCGTACCCCTGGAAGAGCTGGCGTACGACGACTGGCGCACGGTCGTCGACACCAACCTCACCGGCGCGTTCCTCTGCGCCCAGGCCGCCTTCCGCACGATGAAGGAACAGGCCCCCCGCGGCGGCCGCATCATCAACAACGGCTCGGTCTCCGCGCACACACCGCGCCCGCACTCGATCGCGTACACCGCCACCAAGCACGCGATGACCGGACTGACCAAGTCGCTCTCCCTGGACGGGCGTCCGTACGACATCGCCTGCGGGCAGATCGACATCGGCAACGCGGCCACCGAGATGACCGGGCGGATGCGGACGGGCATCCTCCAGGCCGACGGCACGACGGCGGCCGAGCCGGTGATGGACGCGGCGGACGTGGCCCGTACGGTCCTGCACATGGCGCAGCTGCCGCTGGCGGCGAACGTGCAGTTCGCGACGGTGATGGCGACGGCCATGCCGTACATCGGCCGCGGCTGAGGGCGGTGCGGCCGCCCGGCCGGCCGCCGCGCCGCCCACCGCCCGCCTTCCGGACTTCGGCGGGACGCGCTCCTGACAGACGGCGCGTCCGGTGGGACTCTTCCTGACGCACGTCCATCCGCACCGCTCATCTGCCGGGCCGCGGGACCCGCGGCCACGTAGTCGACGGCCGCGCGGTTCGCCACCACGCGGCCCCGCAGAAGGAGTCACGCGTGAGACGAATCGTCAGCACCATCCCCGGCACCCGTCGGCGCGGCACGTCCCGGGCCGTCGCCGGTGCCCTGACCGCCGCCGGCGCCCTGCTCGTCTCGGCGCTCCAGGCCGGCCCGGCGGGCGCGGCCGGTACGGCCGGTACGGATGCGGCCCGGGCCGGTACGGGCACGGCCGCGTCGGGTACGGCCTCCTCCGTTGCCGGCTTCTGGACCGCGGAGCGGATGCGCGAGGCCACCCCGCTGGACCTGCTGTCGGCCGGGACCGGCGGGCCGGCGCAACGGTCCGACGCAGCGGCGAAACGATCCGGCAGCGCGGCGGACCGGCCTGCCGCACCGGTACGGAGCGGCCCCGAACGCACCGTACGCCCCAGCCTGCCCGCCACCGCCGGCGCGGCCGCCCCCGTCCCGAAATCCTTCCCGCAGGCGGGCGCCCCGTGGACCGGCGGCGGCGCCGTGACGAACACCGCGGGACGGGTGTTCTTCACGTACCAGGGCCGCACCGCCTCCTGCTCGGGCAACGCCGTCACCAGCGCGAACAAGAGCACCGTGCTCACCGCCGGGCACTGCGTGAAGCTCAACGGCGCCTGGCACGGCGACTGGGTCTTCGTCCCCGGCTACCACGACGGCCAGGCCCCGTACGGCAAGTGGGCCGCCTCCAAGACCCTCGCCACACCGCAGTGGACGGCAAGCGAGAACATCAACTACGACATCGGCGCCGCGGTCGTCGCCCCGGTCGGCGGCCGGCGGCTGACCGACGTCGTCGGCGGCCAGGGCCTCGCCTTCAACACCGGCTACAACAAGCCTATGTACGCCTTCGGCTACCCCGCCGCCGCACCGTACGACGGCAGCAAACTCATCTACTGCAGCGGCAACACCATCAAGGACCCGCTCTTCTCCACGGACCACGGGCTGTCCTGCAACATGACGGGCGGCTCCAGCGGCGGCCCCTGGTTCACCACGTTCGACGAGGCCAGCGGCACCGGCCTGCAGTCCTCGGTGAACAGCTTCGGCTACACCTTCCTGCCCAACACCATGTTCGGGCCGTACTTCGGTGACGACGCCGAGAACCTCTACGACGAGGCGCAGTCGAACTGACCGCACGTCCGGAGGGGTGCGCCCGCAGGCCCCCCTCCGGACGGCACGCACCGCACGGGGTTGTCCCCGGGGCTCTCATTCCCGGGGGCGGCACGACAATTCACGCACACGTGAGAGTGCAGCCGGTATACCCACAGCGCCATTCTCACGCTTTTCACGCCCTCTTCTCATGGAAAACTCACGAACGCCCCGGCCACCAGCAGCAATTGCGCCGTAGCCACCCCACCGGACGGATCATGAATTCCCCGACCACCTCTGTCCGATTTCTTTCCCCGCGGAATGGATGACCCCCACTCCGGGCTTTTCGGTGCTAGCGTCCACCGAGCAGAAGTGCACTCTCTGCTCACTGAATCCTTGCCCGACCACCCGTCGCCGAGGGGACTTCCATGACCGTGGCCGACAGCAGTGCGAACAGCAGTCCGGCGCCCGCTCCCGAAGAAGTCGGCGCGATGTACGACCGGTTCGGCGACCTGCTCGCCATGGTGCTCGGCGGCAGCGCCCTGCACGTCGGCATGTTCGTCCCGCACGGCGAGCGGACCGGGGCCGCCTCCCTCCTCGGCCTGTCCGACCTCGCACAGGACCGGCAGACCGAGTACCTCGCCGGCATCCTGGCCGACGGCCTCCCGCCGGACGCCCGCCTGCTCGACATAGGCTGCGGCACCGGCGGCCCCGCCATCCACCTGGCCCGGGCTACCGGCGGCCGGGTCACCGGCATCACCGTCAGCAGGGAGCAGCTCGCCCGCTGCGGGGAACGGCTGAACGCCGCCGGCGGCCTCGGAGGCCGGGTCGGCTTCGCGTACGGCAACGTGATGCGGCTCGACCACGCGGACAACTCCTACGACGCGGCCTGGTCCATCGACTGCTTCCCGCACCTCTCGGACCGGCCCGCCGCACTGCGCGAGGTCCGGCGCGTACTGCGGCCCGGAGGCCGCCTGCTGATGACCGAGTTCGCCCGGCGCGGCACCGCCGTCCCCGCGGAGACGGAGGCATTCACCCGGCTGTGGACGTCCCCGCCGCCCACCACCTTCGCAACGCTTCTCGGCGAGGTCGAAGAAGCCGGTTTCCGTGTCGCGCGCATTCAGAACATGACATCGAACGTCGCACTGTGCGGCGAGCTGATGTACGCGCTTTACCAAGAACGGCGCGACGAGATAGAGCAGCGTTTCGGAAAGGAAGCCACCGCCCACACCGATCCGCTGATGGAACCGTTCCGCACGTTCTGCCGGGACCACGTGGACTATTACCTGCTGCTGCTCAGCACACCGGAAAGCTGACCGGCTGATCCGGGCCCGGCAGTCCCGCCCGCACCGACCCGAGAGCTGACTTCCCCCCTATGGTCGCCAAACCGCCCTTCGGCCTGCCCGTTTCCCTGCCCTCCCCGCCTTCCGCCGCCGCCCCCGCCTCTCCCGCCTCCGGCTCCGTGCCGCTTTCGCCGCCCGCCCAGCGCACACCCGTACCCCTTGAGAACGCACCTGGCCGACGGCCGCGCCGCCGCTGGGAGTTGTGGCGCTCCCCCGAAGACCAGCCCCGCTGGGCGCGTCCCTCCCTGCTCGGTGTCGCGGCCCTGGCCGCGCTCCTGTACACGTG